>CAVTZZ010000026.1:0-30750 GCA_963739325.1 uncultured delta proteobacterium
AGAAATCCCGTGCCTTCCGAGAGATATGAAATTCCGTCTTTATTTTATTCATACTTTACTCTATGCGCTTTCCTCCAGGGAGTTAAGTACTTACCCAGGTTAATAATATAGGCCATTCCCATGACGGACTCAAGGAAAATTATAAGTCACCCACATAAGAATATTGGTGAACCTGCTCAGATGATTGACAGGTATTACTAAAAGGTGTAGATTTCGATTAGTAATCGAGAAAAATAAAAAGGTGAGCCATTACAAGAGAGGCGAAGTGAGAGAAGGGGCAATCTAAGTTCTTTTCAACTCAGGTCGTGTTTTGTCTCAATTTTTAAATGATCGGGCTGTTAAGCCCGATTTCTTTCTTTCAACAATAGAAGTCAGGGGATCCACCCAATAGGCTCTGTAAGAGGAGAAATGATTAGGATTGGGACGAGTGGTTTTTCATTTCCAGATTGGAAGGGAGTTGTATATCCGGCGGGAATTAAGGAAAGGGAGATGTTGTCTTTCTATGAGAAAGAGCTGGGGTTTAACGCCCTGGAGGTCAATTTTACATATTATACTCTTCCTTCTCAAAAGAGTTTTATGGCAATGTCCCAAAAGACATCCCAACAGTTTGAATTTGTTGTAAAGTCCTTCAAAGGGATGACCCATGAAATTCGGGATAAAGAGACGGGGGCAATGGTCAATAATCTTGAGATCTTTAAGAAGTTTAAATACAGCCTTGCCCCCTTGATTGGAGAGGGGAAGCTCTCTTGCATCCTTGCACAGTTTCCCTATGGTTTCTTTCCAAACCGAGAGAATCTTGACTATCTTGAAAGATTCAAGAATGAAATGACAGATATTCCGTTGGTCTTTGAATTCAGAAATCAGATATGGTTAAAGGAACAGACCTTTCAATTTTTAGAGAAAAATCAGATTGGATTTTGTATCGTGGATGAACCGAAACTGCCAAAGTTGATGCCCTATCTTGCAAGAACAACCTCAGAGATTGGTTATTTCCGATTTCATGGTCGAAATCCCCACTGGTTCAATGTCCCTACTTCGGTAAGGTATGACTACCTTTACAGCGAGGGTCAATTGAAGGAATTCATTCCGGACATTCAAAATATCTCTCAGAAGACAGCCAAGACGTTGATCTTTTTCAATAACTGCCATGCGGGTTCAGCGGCTAAAAATGCTGCTCAGATGGCGAAACTCTTGATAGAACATAAGTAATAAGTTATGAGTTAGGAGTTCGGTGTTCGGAGTTCAGATCAAAAAAATCAAAAAACTCCGAACTCCCTGCCTGCGGTAGGCAGGCGAACTAATCACTCCGAACTAAGAAAGGGGAGGTATGGTGATTGAGATCGATTTTAAAAAGGGGGATGGTCTCATACCAGTGATCGTTCAAGATGCTTCGACCAAGGAGGTTCTGATGTTAGGTTATATGAATCGAGAGGCATGGGAAAAGACGCTCGCGACGAAGCGATCATCCTTCTGGTCAAGATCCCGTAAAAGACTTTGGGTGAAAGGAGAAACCTCAGGCCATTTTCAGGAGGTCAAGGAGATCTACCTCGATTGTGATGGAGATACCCTCCTGCTCAAAGTGAACCAAGTGGGAGGGGCAACCTGCCATACGGGTTTTCGAAGTTGCTTCCATCGTCGGTATGAAGAAGGCGAATGGAGGACATTAGGAGAAAGAATCTTCGAACCGAAGGAGGTATACGGAAAGTGAAAGTGCTGAAGCTCGGGATTCCAAAAGGAAGTCTGGAGAATGCCACGATTGAACTCTTTCGAAAGTCAGGGTGGAAAATCTCGGTGAGTTCCCGAAGTTATTTCCCCATGGTAGATGATGAAGAGGTTCGCTGTACCTTAGTCCGGGCCCAGGAGATGTCACGATTTGTGGAAATGGGAACACTGGATGTGGGTCTAACCGGGAAGGATTGGGTTTTGGAAAATGGTTCTGATGTGGTGGTCGTCCAGGATTTGGTCTACTCTAAAACCAGCGCCTCTCCTGCGCGATGGGTATTGGTTGTAACTGAAGATTCGCCCATCCGTAAACTTAAAGATTTAGAAGGGAAAAAGATCTTCACAGAACTGGTCAACTTTACAAAAAAATACTTTGCTGAACGAAAGATCCATGTCGCTGTAGAGTTCTCATGGGGAGCGACGGAAGGAAAAGTGATCGAAGGATTGGCTGATGCCATTGTAGAGGTGACCGAAACCGGGAGTACTCTGCGGGCCAATGGACTCCGCATCGTTCAAGAATTGATGAAGACCAATACCCAACTGGTTGCCAATCATAAGTCCTATCGAGACCCTTGGAAGAAAGAAAAAATCGAACAGATTTCCCTTCTTCTTCAAGGAGCCCTTCGAGCCGAGGGCATGGTAGGAATGAAGATGAATGTCCAGGAGAAGGACCTCAAGAACGTGATGGGGATCCTCCCCAGCATCACCGCACCTACCATCTCTCCTCTCTATCAGACGGATTGGTTCGCCATCGAGACGATCATTTCTGAGAAGGTTGTCCGGGAACTCATTCCGAAATTGCAGAAGCGTGGAGCGGTGGGGATCATCGAATATCCACTCAACAAAGTAATATGAGGTTAAGGTTTAGGTTCAGGTTTAGGTTAAGACCAAGAAAAATATTTTTCCTTAACCTTAACCTCAGCCTTAACCTTGAGTTAGTAATCCCACGACCTCCATATGGTAGGTCTGTGGGAACATATCCACCAGGCTGAGCCTTCGAAGATGAAATCCCCTTTCCGAAAAGAGTCGAAGGTCTCTCGCAAAGGTCGTGGGTTCGCAAGAGACATAGACGATCTTTTTTGGTTTCAATCTGACCACCTGATCCAAGACCGTCTTGCAGCCCGTCCTCGGAGGATCGAGGATAATCAGATCAGGTCTTTCCTCAACCCAATGTTTTAAAATATCTTCCACCCTTCCGTGCATAAAGTTGCAATTTTTAATCCCATTTCTTTCTGCATTGGACCGAGCATCTTCCACTGCCGCCTGGCTTTCTTCAATCCCCCAGACTTCCTTCGATGCAATGGCCAATGGAAGGGTAAAGTTACCAACCCCAGCATAAAGATCCAAAATCCTCTCACCCTCATTCACATCCGAAAATTCAAGGACTGTTTGAATCAATGCCTGATTCTGTTCAAGATTGACCTGGAAAAAGCTTTCTGGAGAGGTTCGAAACCGCAAAACGCTTTTCCCCCTTCGTTGATTTAAAGAGATCGTAAAATTCAGATAGGGTTCGCCAAAGAGGGTTAATCCCTTCTTCCCCATGACAGCGATGCCCTTCAGGATGGGATGGGTTTCGAGAAACTCTTTTATGAAATGTTTCATCCCTGAATGAAGTGAAAGAGGATGGAGGATGAGGACCCCTTTCCCTTCTTCTGGTGAGACGTTTATCTCGATCTCCTCCACTCGAAGAAAGGAGGAAGGTGTTTTTCGAAGGGATGAAATGATCTGATTTACTAAGGGATGAGCAATGGGACAGTGGTCGATATCCACTACCCGATGGGATCTTTCTTGGTAATAACCCATCCTTTCTCCTTTTACCTTGAGCTGGATTCTTGCCCGGTAGCCATAAGGTTGAGGTGAAGGAGTCACCGTGATAGGAGGTAATTCCTTCAGCCCTCCTATTCTCTTTAAGATCTCCTTTAAAATTTCTTCTTTAAATTGACTGGATCGAATCGTCGATATGCTGCCACTGACAACCCCCGCATATGCCCGAAGAAAGGGCATGGGGGATTCACTCTCCAAGGGGATGGCTCGATGAGCTGGCTCAACTTTCCGATGGAATAATTCTTCTTCTTTTCGATCATTTTAACCCATGCCTTATCTCCGATCACTGAATAGGGGATAAAGAGAACTTTGCCATCGACCCGGGCTACGCCATACCCTTTAAATGCCATTGACTCAATGTTGGCCTGGACTTCTCCGATCATCATTTATAAATAGCATGGAGTGGAAAGGGATTCAATCACTTGAAACTTTCGTTCAAGGGTGATCGCCAACGAATGGAATTAATTGACTTCTCTTTTTGATTTTGTTAGTTTTATTTACCCCGTTAGAAAGCTCCGTTGTTTGCAGCGGGGTGAAGATAAGATTCCCTTTGGAGCGAACACGGGGTTTAAAGCCCTGTGTGAGCCCTCCCGTTGGGAGGCCAAAAACCTTCTAACGGGGTTTACTCATAGATAAGGGAGATCTAAAGAGATGCCCTGGTTTAAAAAAAGAGACGAGGAAGAGAAGGAAGAAAAGGAGAAACGGGAAGAACTACAGCTCTCCGACCATCTTTGGATTAAATGTAATTCTTGTAATGAAATCATCTATCGAAAGGTCATCGAACGAAACTTCCAAGTTTGTCCAAAATGCAACTACCATTTTCAGATCCCTGCTCGGAGAAGAATTGATTGTGTGGCCGATCCGGCTACCTTTATCGAATACGATGCAGATCTCATCTCCACCGATCCTTTGGAATTCAAAGATTTGAAACGATATCCCCATCGGATCAAAGAATCCCAGGAAACGACAGGACAGAAGAGATGCCGTCATCTGTGGAGAGGCAAAGATTGAAGGCCAGCCAGCCATGATCGGCATTTTTGAGTTTAATTTTATGGGCGGGAGTCTTGGGTCAGTGGTGGGTGAAAAGATCACTCGCCTGATCGAACGGGCCATCGAAAAAAGAATCGGTGTGGTGATCTTCTGTGCCTCAGGAGGAGCAAGGATGCAGGAGGGTATCCTCTCTTTGATGCAGATGGCCAAAACCAGTGCTGCCCTTGCGAGACTCTATGAGGCAAGGATTCCATACATCTCTGTCTTGACCGATCCGACCACGGGCGGGGTTTCAGCCAGCATCGGGATGTTGGGCGATGTCATCATTGCAGAACCGAAGGCGATGATCGGATTTGCAGGGCCCAGGGTGATTAAGGATACGATTCGGGCAGAGCTCCCAGAAGGGTTTCAGCGAGCCGAATTCCTTCTCGAACATGGGATGGTTGACCTCATTGTGGAACGAAAAGATCTCCGACACACGCTTGCCTCCCTGTTAGAGATGCTCAAGGCAGAGGATGGAAAGAATTAATTCATCCATGGGACAAAACGCCTATCAACAGTCACTGGACTATCTTTACGGTCTTGAAAAGTTCGGGATGATCTTCGGCCTGACCCAAGTAGAGAGAATCCTGAAAGCCATAGGAGATCCCCATCGAGAGATCCAGGCCATCCATATCGGGGGGACGAATGGAAAAGGGTCTACGGCCGCGATGATCGCCTCGATCCTACAGAAGGAGGGCTACCGAGTAGGACTGTATACTTCCCCTCATCTCATCCAATTCACCGAACGGATCAAGGTGAATGGAAAGGAGATCGAGAAAGAAGAGGTGGCGGCATTGGCAGAATGGATGAGAGAGAGAATAGAGGAAGCGGGCATCACCCCTCCTTTCACTTTTTTTGATTTCACCACTGCGATGGCTCTTTATTACTTTTCAAAGAAGATAGTGGATCTAGCCATTTTAGAGGTCGGTTTGGGTGGAAGACTCGATTCAACCAATGTCGTTGACCCACTCCTCTCCATCATCACCAATATTTCGAAAGACCATGAAGCCTATTTGGGCAAAAGCATCTTGAAGATTGCCGGAGAGAAGGCGGGCATTATTAAGAAAGGTCGACCCTTGATCACCGCTGCCACGCAGCCTCATGTACTCCGTCTCTTTTCAAAGATCTGTCGGGAGAAGGGATCTCCTTACTTCCGGGTTGGAAAAGAGTTCCGATATATATCGACGGAAGCTGGGGACTTCCATTACGAAGGTCTTCACCGAAAGTTATGGGGCCTCCATCTCAATCTCAAGGGATTTCATCAGGTCATCAATGCCACGACCGCACTCGGAGCGATGGAGGTCTTAGAAGATTTGGGGTATCCCGTATCGGTGGATGCAATGGTGGAAGGGTTGAGAGAGGTGGATTGGCCAGGAAGGTTGGAGATCGTTACCTCCTCACCGAAGGTTGTCCTTGACGGGGCCCATAATCCGGCCGGGGCCCTCGTCCTCAGGGAGTCTTTAAAGAAAGCATTTCAATATCAGCACCTCATTCTTCTCATCGGGGTGTTGAAGGATAAGGACTTTGAATCCATCCTCCATCTCTTGACCCCATTGGCAGATCACATCATACTCACCAAACCGAATAATGATCGGGCAGCCCCTCCATCCTTACTCAAAAAGGCATTGGGAAAGAATGGAAAGAGAGCGGAGATCATCGAAGATCTTAAGGAGGCCATTGAAAGAGGTCTCTCTATCACCGGGCAAGAAGACCTCCTCTGCATTACTGGATCCCTTTATACTGTGGGAGAGGCCAGAGCCTATTTCCATCCCCAGGGGGGATCATGAGGTATCATCGATTCATGATGTGTTCCATTTTTATCCTCTTGATCATCTGCTCTCCCTTTGCTCTCCATGCGAAGATGCCCGAGGTGAAGACGACGAAAGAGGAAGGACCTGTCGATATCGAGGCAGACCAACTCATCTATGACAAGGATACGAAACTCTACCAGGCCCACGGAAATGTGGAAGTGATCCGAGGGAACCTTTCTCTCAAAGCAGATCATGCTCAACTCAATATGGCGACCAAAGAATTGGTCGCTTGGGGGAATGTTTTATTGAGAGAGGGAGAAGATGTTGTCGAGTGCGAACGACTGGAAGTCAATTTGGATACACGATTGGGGAAGATTTACCAGGCCAAACTCTTTTTGAAGGATCAAAATTTTCATATCACCGGCCAAGAGGTGGAGAAATTAGGGGAGAATCGTTATCGAATTCGAGATGGGTCCTTCACGACCTGCGATGCCAAACGTCCACCGTGGAAATTTACGATGAAGCAGTTAGACGTGACCTTAGAAGGATATGGGATTGCGAAAGGCCCCGTGTTCTTCATTGAGGACATCCCAATCCTTTACTCTCCGATAGGCATCTTTCCTTTGAAAAAAGAAAGGCAAACCGGATTCCTCATGCCCTGGTTAGGGTATTCCACAAGGTATGGACCGGGGGTGAAAAATGCCTTTTTCTGGGCGATTGACAAAGATATGGATGCGACGCTCTATGTCGATTGGTTTAAAGAGAGAGGGGTTAAAGAAGGGCTTGAGTATCGGTATGCCTTTACCCAAGATATGAGGGGACGAGCTAACTTCTATTTTACCGATGATCCATTCCTCGATAAGAATCGATATGCCTTCTTTTTCCGTCATCAACAGAAGTTTCCCTCTGATTTCTATCTTAAAGGGAATATCAATTACGTGAGCGACCGTCATTACACCCAAGACTTTAGCGAAGATCTGCCAGAAGCAGCAACAAGGATTGAATCGTGGAGCAAGGGGCAGTTGAAGTCAAACCTCTTTGGAGGAAAGAATTGGGATCAATTTAGTTTCTTAGCGGAAGGTGCAGCTTTTCAATGATCTGACCAAGGAGAGTAATGACGAAACGATTCAGAAGCTTCCGCAGATCAATTTTCATGCCCATCCCCAATCCCTTTTTAAAACCCCATTCTTCTACGACCTTGCCATCCTCCTATACCAACTTCTGGCGGAAGAAAGGTATTGGGGCACACAGAGGGGATCTCCTTCCCAGAATTTCCTATCCGGTGAGGTTCTTCAATGTTTTGAAACTGGAATCGAATGTCGGATTGAGAGAGACTTTCTACCAACCCTATCATGATCCAAACCATGAAAGCAATCAGTGGAAATCGAGGGAGACCTTAGAAGCAGGCATGGAGATGTCCACTGAATTTTACCGAGTGTATGATGCGACAGCTGTTTCGAAGATTTCCAACCTTTACAAAGTTGCCAAATGGATGCATACCATTGAGCCTACGATCGGTTACCGTTACAGCCCACGGGTTAAGCAGAAAGACCTTCCCATCTTCGATGAGGTAGATCGAATTCCCTATACGAACCAGTTCACCTATGGGATCACCCAACGCATTGTGGGAAGACCTGAAAAGGAAGGAATCAGTTCCGGGCCTTATGAGTATGGGAAGTTGAAGGTTTTTCAGAGTTATAGCCTTGGGGATCCTTTTCAGATAGATTCAAAAGGCAAGGAGAGGGATTTTTCAAATATCAAGGGAGAACTTTGGTGGAATTTCAGTCCAACCATTTCCGCACAATGGGATGCAGAATTAAATCCTTATGGATGGGAATTTAATATATGGAATGCCCTCGTTTCAGTTCAAGATCGAAGAACCGATACTTTTCAAGCCCAATATCGGTATACCCGGGATAGTACCAATGAGATCAATTTCTATACCCGTTTAAGGACGATCAAACCCTTATACGTTTCTGGTTCAATGCGCTATAATATATTGGAGAAGATGAGAGTGGAGAATATCTTTAGTGCAGAATATCAGGCCCAGTGTTGGACATTAAATCTGACCGTCGAAGATAAGAACCGGTCTCCCGATGGGACTCTGAAGAGAGAACTGAAATTCCAACTCTATTTTAATCTCCTGGGTATTGGTTCATATGGCCTCAAACCTGCCGAATGGTTAACACCACCTACAGGCAGGCGGTAGGCAAGCGCAGACAGGAAGGAGGCGACGAAGATGAAAGGAGTCATTCTGGCAGGAGGGTTAGGGACTCGACTCTATCCATTGACCAAGGTGACTAATAAACACCTTCTTCCTGTATATGATAAACCAATGATTTACTACCCCATTCAGGCCTTGATTAATGCGGGCATCGATGACATCCTCATCGTGACCGGTGGAAACAATGCCGGGGATTTCTTAAGATTGTTAGGAAATGGAAAGGAGTTTGGGCTCAGACATATTAACTATACCTATCAAGAGGGAGAAGGGGGTATTGCTCAAGCCCTGGGTTTGGCAGAATTCTTCGCTGCTGGAGACAGGATCTGTGTTGTCTTGGGGGATAATATCATTGAAAAAAATATTCAGAAGGCAGCCGAAGCCTTTCGTAGACAGAAGGGTGGAGCAAAGATTCTATTGAAGGAAGTTCCTGATCCGCAGCGATTCGGAGTCCCGGAGTTGAGAGGAGATCAGGTTATACAGATTGAAGAGAAGCCCAAGAAACCAAAATCGAATTATGCAGTGATTGGAATTTACTTTTATGATGCAGCTGTGTTCGATACCATCAAGACCCTTAAACCCTCCGATCGGGGAGAGTTGGAGATCTCTGATGTCAATAATTGTTATATTGAAAAAGGGCTGATGACATGGGATCTCTTAGAGGGCTGGTGGACGGATGCAGGGACTTTTGGGTCCTTGCTTCGTGCAAACCAGTTGGTTGCCCAGACGGGGGCTAATAAACTATAATAGAAATTGCAAATTTCAGATTGTAGATTGTAAATTGAAAATAAAATCTAAAATTTAAATCTGAAATTGAGTTAGGGAGGCGTGATGATCGACGGAGTGAAAACCAAATTATTGCGGGTGATCCCGGATGAACGAGGGAGGGTGATGGAGATCCTCCGGACGGATGATGATCTGTTTCTAAAGTTCGGACAGGTTTATGTCACGACCACCTATCCTCAGGTGGTCAAGGCCTGGCACTATCACAAAGTACAAACCGACCACATCGTTGCCATCGAAGGAATGATCAAGCTGGTCCTCTACGATTCAAGGGAGGGTTCTCCGACAAAAGGAGAGATCAATGAGTTCTTCATCGGTGTCCATAATCCCTTACTGGTTCAAGTGCCCAATGGGATCTATCATGGGTGGAAATGCGTCAGTGAGGAGGAGGCGATCATTATCAACATCCCAACAGAGGTCTATGTCTACAGCGCACCCGATGAATACCGTCTTCCTCCCCATGGAAAAGATATTCCTTATGATTGGTCGAGAAAAGATGGCTAACACTTGCCCGCATAGGGCAGAGAGCATGGAGCATAGCGTTAAATCTTTTTACCCCATGCCCTATGCGCTATGCGATTTACTAGTAGGAGTGAGCGATGAAGATCTTAGTGACGGGTGGTTGCGGGTTCATTGGAAGTAACTTCATTCGTTATTTTTTACAATCCTATCCGAATGAAACCCTGATCAATGTGGATAAGTTGACCTATGCCGGAAATGTGGAGAACCTCTCAGACCTCTCTCAATCTCCCCATTATCATTTTATCAGGGGGGACATTACAGATGCCCCCCGGATGGAGGAATTGATCAACAAGGGCCTGGATGCCATCATCAACTTTGCCGCCGAATCCCATGTAGATCGGTCCATTGAAGATCCCAGCGCTTTTATGAAGACGAATGTCTTCGGCACCTTTGTCCTCCTGGAAGCGATACGAAAGGTTTTTCCAAAACAGCAGATCCGTTTCGTCCACATCTCGACGGACGAAGTCTATGGCTCCCTGGGTGAGATAGGGGCCTTTACAGAGGAAACACCGCTTGCGCCAAACAGCCCTTACTCAGCGAGTAAATCGGCAGCGGATATGTTAGTCAGGGCCTATCATCGAACCTATGGGCTTCCCACCCTCATCACACGATCTTCCAACAATTTTGGACCGTATCAATTCCCTGAGAAGCTGATTCCTTTAATGATCTCTAATGCGATCGAAGATAAAGAGCTTCCCATTTACGGCGATGGAATGTATATCCGGGATTGGATCTATGTCGAAGATCATTGCCGGGCTTTAGATGTGGTTCTCCACCACGGAAGAGAAGGCGAGGTTTATAATATAGGAGGTCGGAACGAAAGGCCGAACCTTGTTGTTGCACAGACCGTTCTGGACCGATTGGGAAAACCTCACGCCCTGATCCGCCTGGTCGCGGATCGGCCAGGCCACGACCGGCGTTATGCCATCGACTTCTCGAAAATTGAGAGAGAGTTAGGATGGACCCCTACCGTCTCCTTTGAAGAGGGGATCAGTCGCACCATCGAATGGTACCTGATCCATCGGGAATGGTGGAAAAAGATTAAGACTGGGGAATATTTAATTTATTACAACAGGATGTATAAAAATCGTTAAAAAAGTTGGAGATTCTTTAAGGAGATGAGACGAGCATTGGTGATTGGGGCCAAGGGCATGTTGGGAAGAGATTTGGTGAAGGTCCTTTATTCCACTTTTCGTACCGATAAACAGTCGGACTGGGAGGTTTTAGAATGGGATATCGATGAAATCGATATTCGGGAAGAGAAAAAAACAGTGGCCAAAATCGAGAGTTTCCATCCAGATATTGTGATCAATGTGGCGGGCTACACCGATGTGGATGGGTGCGAATCGAATGAAGAGAAGGCCTTTGCCGTCAATGCAGAAGGGATGAAACATGTGGCTCTGGGAGCATTACAGTGCCGTGCGAAAGTGGTCTATCTCAGTACCGACTATATCTTCGATGGGAAAAAAAAGGAACCCTACCTGGAAGATGATCCTCCCCATCCTCTCAATGTTTATGGTCGTTCTAAATGGAAGGGGGAGCAATATGTTCGAGAGCTGTTGGAGGATGCGTTAATCATCCGGACTCAATGGCTCTACGGAAAATTTGGAAATAATTTTGTCAGCTCCATTCTTCGTCAGGGAAGAGAGAAGAAGGTCCTTTCGATCGTCAATGATCAGATTGGCTCGCCTACCTATACGGTCGATCTATCTGAAGCTATTTCCGTTTTGCTTAAGTATGATGCCCGCGGGGTTTTCCACGTAACCAACAGTGATCTTTGCACCTGGTATACTCTTGGCCAAGCGATCTTGAAACTTTCAGGGATGGAAAGAGTGAAGGTTATTCCCATCTCTTCGAAAGAACTGGGTCGACCAGCCGTTCGACCTCCTTATTCCGTTCTCAACTGTCAGAAGTTGAGGCAGGTGACAGGGATGACGTTGAGACCTTGGGCCGAAGCCCTGAAGGATTTTATTCTATCCGTCCGTTGACAGACCGCCTACAGGTCGTTTTTTAAACCTTGCATTTTTTATGGACTCATTTTAAATTTTTATAAATTTTCCCCCTCACCCTCCCCTGCGGGGAGAGGGCTTCGGCGTGAGCTCAGTCGAACGCTCAGCCGAACGGATGGGGTGAGGGGAGAAACGGAGTTCATTATGAATATCTGTATTATCGGAACGGGTTATGTGGGATTGGTGACTGGGGCCTGTTTGGCAGAGTTTGGAATGAATCTGATCTGCATGGATAACGATCAGCAGAAGATTGATCTCCTTCAACAAGGGAAGGTTTCCATCCATGAGCCAGGGCTTGAAGACCTTGTGTTGAAAAATATGAGAGAGGGGAGGCTCTCTTTCTCCACAAGCATTCAGGATGGAGTGGCATCGAGTTTGGTAATCTTTATTGCTGTGGGGACACCCTCCAAAGATGATGGTTCTGCGGACCTCCGGGCAGTGGAAGAGGTGGCCAAAGAGATCGCCCGTCATATGGATGGCTACAAAGTGGTCGTGGTTAAATCAACGGTTCCTGTAGGAACCTGTCGCCGGTTGAAACAACTGATCCGGGACCATCAGAAAAACCCTTCCCCCTTCGACATCGTCTCTAACCCTGAGTTCCAGAGAGAGGGATCTGCGGTTGAAGACTTTATGCGGCCGGATCGAGTCACCATAGGTGCGGAGAGTGAACAATCGATTGCTATCATGAAAGATATTTACAGCGCCCTCTACCTCATTGAAACCCCTTTCGTCATCACTTCTTTAGAGACGGCAGAGATGATCAAATATGCTGCGAATTCTTTTTTAGCCACCAAGGTTACTTTCATCAACGAGATTGCCAATCTATGTGAAAAGGTAGGGGCGGATGTCCACCATGTTGCCAGGGCCATGGGTCTGGATGGGAGGATAGGAAAAAAATTTCTCCATCCCGGTCCGGGCTATGGAGGTTCCTGTTTTCCAAAGGATACTCGGGCGCTTTCGAAGATAGCCCGAGAGAAAGGATATGTCTTTAAAATTCTGGACTCAGTCATCGAGGTGAACGAGGAACAAAAGCAGAGGATGGTGATGAAAATCAAAGAGAAAGTAGGGGATCTTAGAGGAAAGACCATCGGGATTTTAGGCCTCTCTTTCAAACCCAATACGGACGATATCCGGGAGTCCTCTTCCATTGCGATCATTCAAGGCCTTCTATCTATGGGAGCGAAGGTGAGGGCCTTTGATCCAGCGGCGATGGATGAGGCCAAGACAGTTTTCCTCAGTTGGAGTATGGGATGGATGCCTACGATGTGGCCAAGGGAGCGGATGCGTTGGTCTTAGCGACGGAATGGAATCAATTTCGGCGGTTGGATCTACAACGCATCAAGAATCTGCTGAAGAGCCCGATCTTCATCGATCTGAGAAATGTCTACGATCCGGATCAGATGAGACGGCTCGGTTTTAACTACTGTGGTGTTGGAAGGTGAGGGGGTTCTTTTGACGGGTGCTCGAAAGGATTGGATCTTTGTCTCAGATGCTCATTTCACCGGACGAAATCCCGAAGAGATGGAGCTGTTTCTCAGATTCTTAGATATGGAGAAGGAACGGATGGATCATTTCGTGATCCTGGGTGACCTCTTCGAATTCTTTTTTGGTTTTAAAAGTTTTCCCTCCGCAAAGAAGCCAAACGTCTTTACAGAATACCTGCCCGTTATAACAAGCCTTCAGATGTTGGATCGCCAAGGTATTCGGATTAAATATTTCGAAGGAAATCATGATTTCTTTCTTCATTCTTTCTTCTCGGAACAATTAGGGATGGAAGTCGAAGTTTACCCCAATGGTAATGAAGAGAGGTTGGCGGGGAAGAGAACCTTCGTCGCCCATGGCGATTTATCGAATCCGAAACAGTGGAGATATCGGGTCTTCCGAAGAATTCTTAAAAACCGATGGACCTATCATCTCATCCATATCTCAGGTCCTCGCCTCACACGTCGAATCGCCCAGAAACTGAGCGAGATGAGCTACCAAAAATATCATGTCGATGCTGACCCGAACCCACCTCCGGCCTTCAAGACCTTTGCCCATCAGAAGTTTTTAGAGGGTTTTGAGATTGTCATCCTCGGCCACTCCCATTTCCCTGAGGAGGTCGAGGAATGGATCGATGGAAGGAGATGTCTTTATTTTAATGTCGGGGATTGGAAAACGCGCCGATCTTTTTTGCGATTCACTCCCCCTGAACATTTTCAATTGGAACGGTTTGCATAGGCGGGAAATTGGGAGATGAGGAGATAAGGAGATAAGGAGATGGGGAGATAGGGTGATGGGGGAATAGGGGGATAAGGAGACCAAGAGCTGATAAGGAGATAGGGAGACGCGGTGAAGAGATTTCTCCCTGTCTTGCCATCATGCCATTTCCGCGTCTCAAGGAAGGGGTATGGGAAACAGGGCGGTATTTCTCGATCGAGACGGAACGATCAATGAAGAAATGGGGTATATGAACCACCTCGAACGATTTGTTCTTCTTCCCCACGTGGGTCAGGCCATCCGATTATTGAACCAAAATGGCCTCAAAGTAGTGGTCATCACCAATCAATCTGGAGTGGCAAGGGGTTATTTCCCAGAATCGTTGGTCCATCGAATCCACCACAAGATGCAAGACCTCTTAAAAATGGAACGTGCCCATATCGATGGTGTCTATTACTGTCCCCATCATCCTGAGGTGGGGAGTTCCCCCTATCGCCAGAAGTGCCGATGTCGAAAGCCGGCCACAGGGTTAGTCGAAAAGGCAGTGAAGGATTTAGATATCGACTGTTCAAAAAGTTATGCGATCGGTGATCGAGGCCTAGACATCGAATTTGCTCATCAGATTGGAGCGAAAGGAATCCTGGTTCTCACTGGATATGGGAAAGGGGAATGGGAATTTTTGAGAGATCAGTGGAGTGTAAAACCTGACCATGTTGCCCCGGATCTTTATGAGGCTGTTCAATGGATACTCCAACAGGAAGGTGAAAGGTCAAAGGTGAAAGGTTATAAGTAAAGCTTCGGTTTCTAAAGGAGGAGGAATATGGCGCTCAGTAAGGAACTTTTGGAGATTTTAGCATGCCCTAAATGTAAGGGAGATATTTTCTTGAACCGGGCAGGAGATGGGTTGATCTGTAAAGGGTGTCGTTTGGTTTACCCTATTCGCGAAGATATCCCTGTGATGCTCATCGATGAAGCCCTCCCTTATCAGGGAGAAGAATGAGTATTTCGGATTTCGGAATTCGGATTGCGGAATTAAGGATTCAACCAAAATCTAAAACCTGAAATCTAAAATCTGAAATTAAATGATGGCTTATCTCACATACTTATTTCTCAAAGGATTTAGCATCTTCATCAATCTTCTTCCGGAAGGGTTTTCCCTTTGGATGGGGAGAGAACTTGGAAGATTGGGTTATTATTTAGATCGAGAGCATCGAAAGGTAGCCCATCAGAATCTTTTTATCGCCTTTGGCCAAGAAAAATCTGAAAAGGAACTCCACTCCATTGCTAAAAAGACCTTTCAAAATTTGGGAATGATGGCCATAGAGTTTTTTCGGATTCCCAGAATGGGCGTAGAGGATTTTAAGAGAAAACTGGTTGTGGAGGGGCTTGATAAGGCCATGGAGTTACGTAAGAAGGAGAAGGGGGCTCTTCTACTCGTTTCCCATTTTGGGAATTGGGAATTGATGGGTTTGATGTCGAAGGTGATCGGAAATCCCATCGTGGTCATTGCCAAACCTATGAAGAATAGATATGTCGATCAATTCATCACGGGGATAAGGCAGGCAGCAGGTCTCGAGGTCATCCCTCCTGAAAAAGCAAGCCGAAAGGTGATTCAAACCCTCGCTGAAAATCGAGCTGTTGGAATCTTGATCGATCAAAGGGCGAAGCGAAGCGAAGGGGTATGGGTTGACTTCTTCGGGAAAAAGGCTCCCACGACCCCTGGTCTGGCCCTCCTGGCATTGAAAACCGGGGCGCCTGTTTTACCTGTTTTCATGGTAAGAAACGGATTTCAAAAGCATCGTCTATTGATCAAGGAACCGCTTGAATTGATTCGTACCGGAAATGTAAAGAAAGATGTGGAGGTCAACACACAGCTTATTAATTATACCCTTGAGTCCATGATCCGCCAATATCCTGATCAATGGTTCTGGGTGCATCGGAGATGGGAGAGGAAAAGAAGTACTCATAAGAGACATCATGGGGCATGACATGAGTCTTATTCAATGGTATAATATTTTTAAGAGGAAAAAAGCCGTTGAATAGACTCCCCCAAAAATGGGTAGAGAATTCG
Source organism: uncultured delta proteobacterium (assembly GCA_963739325.1). Lineage (GTDB taxonomy): Bacteria > Desulfobacterota > BSN033 > BSN033 > UBA1163 > CAVTZZ01. The sequence goes on from CAVTZZ010000026.1 coordinate 16,135, forward strand.
TCTACACGGAAACCAAGGGTCGAGAAACACACTTACCTTCACGTCGGGGATAAGGTTTTTCATAAAAAGTTTAAATCCTGGGGAGGCGGGATTGTCATCGAGACCTGGTCTTCTGATTTGCCCGGGGGGTTGTGTTATGTTCGGATCCAATTCCAGGATGGAAAGAAGAGGGTCTTCGACAATAGTTTCGATAGCACCTGCTGTTGTTATTATGCAGGAATCACTCTTCTGAACCGCATTGCATTGTAATCCCTCCTGCTCCAATCCCATAAATCCAACCATTCATGGCAATATAGGTGATATATTGGAAACCCTATTTTTCATCTTTTAGATATTCACCGAGGAGATCTCTGCTATGTTCGTCATCATGGCAGTAGATGCATAGATTCTCCCAATTTGATCCATCCGGGGGATTATTCATGTGATTGCCATCTTTATGGTGTACTGTCAGGAGATGCCTTGTTTTCTCATCAAACTCTCTCCCACACTTGGCACAGATAAGGCCGTGTATCTTGAGTGAGCGCTCCCTGTAATCACTCCCTTTGACGCCGGGTTTTTGTAATTCCTCAAGAGCCTTATCAATCGATTCATAACTGCCTATTTTTTGAGTTGGCTTCTTATGTATTCGAAAAGGTTTGGTTCTCATATCAATGCCTCCTACGAAATAAAGGGGGTCGGCTGGATGATCTATCTTAGACCGTCTTAAAATCAGGGGGCTATTAGAATCTGGTTTCCAAAATGTTCGGATAAGGCAGCCGAAAGTGCCTCGGCGGCCTTTTGATCGGTGAGCTCAACCATGAGCTCACCGCCTTCGCCTACGACCAGACGGCCATACCTTTTGACCACATCAGCCACATCATTAGGCTCCACCGTCCACCAGCCACGTGTACGCAAGAGTAGCTCTTCCCCCTTCAGCTTCTGGGGCGTCACCAGGTCTATATTGCGAAACCAGGCCTCCCACCCAATATGGGCCGGTGCATGGAGTACAGGGCTGACTGGGTCGTGGTAGATGCGGCAACGGCCGAATAAGCGAAAGCGGATCATAGTTTCCCCTCAGAGATAAAACTGATGATCCCCTTGTCGATCGTCAGGGCATCACTCGGAATTTCAATCCCGTCCAAACTCAGCGCCTGTCCCAAGCAGTGTAAATAGATAGAGGCAAGATATTCTTCACTCAGAGCGACGCCTCTTTTGGCTGCCAGGGCGTAGGCTCGTTCGAACAATGTGCGTGCCTCCTCGCGCCATCGCCGGAGCCTGTTGTCATAGGGTGAAATGTTCAACCGCCCCAATAGTTTTTCCTGGGCTGTTTCCATGTGTGCAAACACCCGCCGCATACTTTGTACGGACGGGTCTTGGTCCCAGTCGTCCCGAATAGGCATCATTCCCCCATCACAAAATTTTAGATTCTTTTAACTGAAAGGGTTCTATTTTTCAAGTTCTGGGGTAAGTTCTTTTATTCTATTTTGGATTTACCCCGTTAGAAAGCCCCGCTGCGAGCAGCGGGGATGATAGCTATTCCTTTTTCAGCAAACACGGGGTTTAATGCACCGTATGAGCCTCCCCATTAGAAAGTAGAAGACTTTCTAACGGGGTTTACCAGCTCCAGCAATGACAGAAGGGGGCAGCAGGAGGATTGGCTTAATCAGTTCTTCATTGATTCAAATTCCAGTCGTAAGGCTGATACTTAATCCGAACCCGATCCCTGTTCTTTTTTAGGAAGTCCTTTTTCTCCCCTTCGTCCAGGAGGTTCAGGAGTACATCCAGCATGGCCTCACGACTCCCCCCGAAATCGGCTCGATACCATTTGAAGATCCTTGAAATGAGAAGTGTTTCTTCCTGAGGAAGGATTTTTACCTGTGGACTGTTGATAAAACTCAAGGCCGCAAGCTGGAGCTGGAAATCGATCTGCGCGGTTTCGTAAAAGCCGATGGGCGGGCATGAACGAGCGCCACAGACCAGTGCAAAATGGATTCGTGGATCGAGAGGAATGGCCATAACCTCTAACCGAGGATCGTTTTTCCAGAAAGGTCTTAGGAACCGATAGGGGTGTCTTCGATTACCACGAAGGATACCATGTTCCATCTCGTTCAGACTAAAACGGAATCCTCCAATCTCATAGGTTACTCGATCGAAAAACCGGGGAAACTCTTTGACAGACCGCTCGAAGCCCAGTTCGATCACGCCGTGAATCACGGCTGTATTGTAGATATTGATCCAGAATGCAAGCCTTTGCTCTCTTGCCTTAAGGTCCCGGAGGTCGAATGATCGCAATCCCTTAGTAAGCTCTTTGTATCTTTCAAACTCCTCGGAGCCACAAATCGCCCTGTAACGGACAATACCACTCTCTCCGTCGATAAACTGCGCCTTCAATTCTGCCATCGAAAGAGTCAAGGCGATATCGATAGGCTGTTCTAATGAGATTTTAGATGGATCTCCTGCGTTGAGGATAATGGGTGATGAGTGCCACATGAAAACGAGACCAGATGAAGCGGTTGAATCAGATCTCTCCTCACTTCTTTTCGGTCGGGTAATTATTCTTAGACCATTCCTCCCAGCCACCTTTGAGAGCATAAACTTTCGTAAATCCCATCTCCATTAGCCTTAGTGCCACCCAGGCACTGGTCGCTTCATTCATTCAGGCACAATAGAGAACGAGGGTCTTATTTTTAGAATATTTGTTAGCCCAGGTTACTATATTTTCGGGATCTTCTCGAACAGCACCCTTAATTTTTAAGTTACTTTCTGTCCATTCATTACCTTGACGAACATCTAAGAGGATCAAATCGGGGTTGCCAAGCATTGCTTTGAGTTCTTCCTTTGTCATCCTTGGAGCATCAGCAGATGAGGCCAGTGTAGCCCCGATAGTAAAAAAAATGAATATCGTTCCCAAGAAAAATATCTTTTTCATCATCACCCTCCATTTAGGAGAGAAATATCATGTTAAAAATTTAACAGGTGAATCACCTGAAATCAAGGCCAGATAATAAAAATCACTTGTTTAGGTTAAGAAATTTTGGTATCTATAAATAGTAGAAAGACGCTAAGCACTTAGCAGTTATAAAAATGATTAAGGAGGTGGTTGATCATGATTACTGTTCCAGCACTTAAAGTCAGACAATTTGGCGTGGAATTCTATCAGACCTCTTTTACATCTGGGGATATTCAGAAATTGGTGAAATTCGAGGTATTAAATTATTCGGCCTTAGAGGAGGGAGAGAAAAGACGGAAAACCCTCAAAACATTGGCCGTCAACTGGGAGATGTTGGAGAAACGAATCGCCCGGAGTGAGGCTGCCTTTCAGAGGCCGATGATCCGAAAGAAGATTCGGGAATTAGTCCAATATTATTTGGATTGTCAGGAGGCCCAAAATCTGCCTGCCATCCCAGGAGCCGTGATCATGATTACAGAAAAACGACTCAATTTCTCACCTGTCGGAAAAAATCCCAACTTAGGCATGCTTCAAATTCCTGAGGATCCTGGGATCATGCGATGTCTCGATGGTCAGCACCGACTGTTAGCCCTCAGCGCCCAAACGGGGAAGGATATAGAGATCGACGTCCCTGCTGTTGTCTTCGATACGTTAGACCCTCGCCAGACGGTCGAGCTTTTTGTCACGATCAACGCTAAACATACGAGACTCAATCCCTCTCACCTGATCTCCTTGGCCGGACGAAGGCTCTATGCTGATCTCCATCAGGCCTTAGCCCATGACATCATTCGGCGACTCAATGAAGATGAAGACTCTCCATTGCGAGGAGACATCAAAATATTGGGTGTGGGAAAGGGTCGGGTCTCTCAGGCCTCACTCGCTGATGAGATGGTAGACCTTTTTAGCAATATCGAGAAGATTGGAGGGACGAGCCGATTCAAGGAATTCGAGCAAAATGGGAAACGTTTTTTTCTGAACTACTTTAAGGCTATTCAAACCCTTTTTCCAAAGTCTTGGGCAGGTCGAAAATATAGTATTAAGACCGGAGCTGCTCTCCGGGCCTTTATTCGAGTGAGCCCGGATGTGATGGCCCGATCTAAAGAGTTGAAGAAGGATCCTTTTGACCATTTTGGAATTCGAGAAGCGGTCAACCCTTGGGGTGATAGGATCGGAGAGGGACGGTTTGAGACCGATGGAGAGTGGCGGAAAAAGTTGGCAGGAGGAACAAGGGGCACCGTAGAGCTCCTCGCCCGGGAACTTCGGGATGCCATAAAAGTCTGAAAAAGGATGGAGGATAAGGATGAAGCGATATCTCATCATAGGAGATGGTGTTGCTGGTGCAAGGGCGGCGGTAAGGATCAAGGAGACAGATCCAAACGGTGAAATCCAAATCTTCACAGAGGAGGCTTACCCTTTTTATTACCGGGTTCGATTTCCCGAATTCGTCGCAGGAGAAGTGACGATGGAAAGCCTCACCATTCATACCCAAGAGTTTTATAAAAGCAAGGGGGTCTCTCTCCGCTTGGAGGAGCGGATTGAAGAGATCCATCCTGAGAAAAAAGAGGTCGTCAGCGGGAAAGGAAAGACCTATGCTTATGACCTGCTCCTCATCGCAACGGGTGGCACTGCTTTTGTGCCTCCGATTAAAGGGGGAGAGAAAAAAGGGGTGTTTACCCTCCGCTCAATGCAGGATGCAGTAAGCATGAAGGATTTTTTAACAGGAGTGACTCAAGCGATCCTCATTGGAGGGGGACTCGTGGGGTTGGAGACAGGAGGTGCTTTGTTAAGGCGAGGAGTGAAAGTGGCGGTCGTTGAGCATAATCCCAGGATCCTTCCAAGACAGATGGATCCTGAAGGGTCCCAAATACTCCAAGGGAGAATGGAGGAGATGGGGTTCTCCTTTTTTCTCAATGGGCAATCTGATGAAATTCTGGGGACGGAGAGGGTGGAAGGGCTACGCTTAAAAGACGGTCGAATGGTTGAGGGCCAGATGGTGATCATCTCGGCAGGGGTAAAGCCAAACATTCAAGTTGCTAAAACAGTGGGTTTGGAAACGAAGAATGGAATTTTGGTCAATGACCGATTAGAGACGAAGAGGGAAGGGGTTTTTGCAGCAGGAGATGTTGCAGAGCATCGAGGTCGTTGCTACGGAATCTGGCCCGCTGCCCAAAGGCAAGGGGAGATTGCTGGCGTTAACATGGCAGGAGGAAATTTAGTCTATGAAGGGACAGTTGTTTCGAATAGACTAAAAGTCGTGGGTATCGATCTCACTGCTGCAGGTGAGATCGATCCGGAGGGAAAGTTAGAATCCGTCGTGAGTCGTGACCGAGAGAAGTGTAATTATTGCAAGGTGACCTTTAAAGAGAATCAAATCGTTGGTTGCATTTTCTTAGGAAGAACAAAGGGTGTTTCAGAGATACTGAACGCCATCGAAAAAAAGATCGATGTGAAGGAACTAAAGGATTCCCTTCTGGAGGAGGGTTTCGACTTTAAAAGACTGAAATGAGCAATAAAAAATCCACCGAGTTCATTGAATTCGGTGGATTTTTTTAGGTTAAAGGGTTAAGAGGAGGTCAGAGTTTTTTTCTTCTATTTAAATGCTAATATACACTAATCAAATTAAAGGAAGATTAAAATTGGATTAAAATTTTTTAATCTTTTACCCTTACTTTGAGGTATGGAGGTGGCCTATGGCAGAAGAGGAAAGGAAGATGACCGAGGAAGAATTTGTCGTCCAGGCGATAAAAAGATTGAGAAAAGAGCCCTTCCGTGGCATCCACAGTGTCTACAGTGGCTTCAATGAAGCATTCCGGAAATATTTTGGAACCAATCCGGTCGAGGCGACTTCCAGATTGGCCGCTGAGGGAAAGATAGAGATAAGACCCTTTAAGGGAGGGGCAATGCTCTTTCTTCCAAATGAAGCTCCCAAAAGACTTTCAGCAGAAGAGATCATACAGTTGATATTGGAGCCCGGAAATCGGAACCTTTCCGAAGAGGAGTTTGTCATCGAGGGAATAAAAAAATTGAGAAAAGAACCTTACAAAGGGATCAGCAGCGTCTTCAGCGGGTTCAATGAAGCCTTCCGAAAACACTTCAACAAAGACCCGATCGAATTCACAAGCAAGATGGTCTCAGAAGGAAAGATCGAGATCATCCCAATAAGGGGTAGAAAAGGGGTGATGCTCTATCTTCCAGGAGATGGGCCAAGAGGAAGAAAAACCGACGAAACCTTAAAGAAGATTCTGGGTTAGTTCCTTCAGGATTTCCTTATAAACACGGTAGGTATTTGAATCGAAGAGAACGAATCGGACGAGCTTAATTTCAAGGTGATCCTTCAGATAGTCCATGACGGTCTTCAAGGCAATACGCGAAGCTCCCTCCACTGGATAGCCATAAATTCCTGTACTGATTGAAGGAAAGGCAACCGAAGAAATCTTGTTCTGGGTGCACAACTCCAAACTCTTTCGATAAGCGCTGGAAAGAAGTTCAGCATCTTTGGCCGATCCGGAATATCTTGGACCCACCGCGTGAATCACATATTTGGCTTTGAGATTGCCGCCCCCTGTGATCACAGCTGATCCGGTTGGGCAACCTTTATACTTTGCGTTCAATTCAGACATAATATTAGGCCCACCGACTCTGTGGATGGCACCATCTACTCCCCCACCTCCTGCAAGTGCAGAATTTGCAGCATTACCGATAGCCTCTGTTTCCTGAAGGGTAATATCGCCTTGGACGACTTCTAAAGTGGATTGCTGAATTGTTGCTTTCATTTTCAAACCCCTCTCTTTTGAAGCTTTCCTCAACCATACCAAAAAGGATTGACATCGTCAATACAGAGGGGTAAGGTGGTGTAGATGAATCAGGCAGGTATGGGGATCAGGTGGTTGAAAAGAGGGCTTCTGTTTATGGATTGGTTACTCTGATCCATGGCATTGGGCAGTTTTTAGGGACGACCTTTGGTGGATATTTAAAAGATTTAACAGATTCTTTTCAATTAACCCTTATCATTTCCCTAACCGGTTTTCTCCTATGCATACTCCTGATAGCCTTCAATAAAACCCCTTCCTTCCCTGTGGTTGTGGAAGGAAATGGCCCAGGAACTAATCCCTAAAATTCCAAACCGAACTCCCCATCGCTTCCATAAAAACGGCTTGCCAAAGCAATAGGGAGATGTTAAATTACCATTGAGGTAAGAAATGATTGCTTTCGATCTTTTCTGTTCAAAGGGTCATAAGTTTGAGTGCTGGTTCAAGGACAGTTCCTCTTTTGAGGAAAAGAAGTCTTCGGGTTTGATCACCTGCCCTATCTGTAACGATCATCAGATTGAAAAGGCTTTCTCCCCTTTTAGGATTAAAAAGAATGGAGAAAAGAAGAGAGAGGAGATAGATCCCCAACAGGCCTATCAAGCACTTCAGATAATTAACGATTATATCGATAAACATTTTGAAGACGTAGGGGCCGATTTTTACAAAGAGGCTCTCAAAATTCATTACGGTGAGACTGAAAAGAGGAATATAAAAGGAACAGCCTCAACGGAGGAAGAGGTTATCCTAAAGGAAGAGGGAGTCCAGTTTTTTAAAGTTCCGATCATCAAACGAATGCTGAATTGAGGCCCAAAAAAAAGAGGCAAAGGGCTGAGAGCATAGCGCATAGCGAATAAACTTAAAAGGACAACTGAATAATTCCAGAATCCATATTCCGAGGTCCGAATTTTTTAACTGCAAAGTTTAAAGTTTTGGCAATAAATTTACTTCCTGAAATTTATCATCTCTAAAAAGTGTCATGCGAACGGAACTGCCCTCCTTGAGTGCATCAAAGGCTTCTTCAAATTCTTGAACATCCCCAACCTCCTTGAGGTCGACTTTGATGATGATATCCCCGGATTTAATTCCAGAAGCCTCTGAGGCACTGCCTGAAATGACTTCTGAAACCAATACACCCTTCTGGCCTTTGAAGTTAAAGTGGGAGGCTAAAGAAGGTGTAAGTTCCTGGATCCGAATCCCATATCTCTCTCCCATATTCTTCCCGTAGTCGGGTCTTTTCGACTTGGCAAAGGTGATTCCTTGGGCGTCGAGAATCGTGGCTAAGACAAAGATCGGAGTTTTAGATTTCAATGCGATGATAATCGCATCGCTCGGTCGAGCATCAATCTCGATCAACTTTTTATTCAATGTTAGAAAAAGCCTTGCATAGTAGGTATGGTTTTTTAAATCGACAATTTTTACTTCCTTCACCTTCACTTCAGCCTCTCCTAAAATAGAATAGAGAAGGTCATGTGTCATGGGTCTTGGGGAGGTGATGTTCTTTAGTTCTTTTTCGATCGCATCTGCCTCAAGAATTCCGATCCAGATGGGGAGGGCCTTTTTCCCCTCCTTATCGGCAAGGATGACGACCGGGGTCTGTCCGATGGCATCCAGACTCACTCCTTTTACCTCCATTTCAATAAAGGCGGAAGGCGTTTCCTTACCGACGGTGATCATGACGAGTGCAATGGAGATAAGTAAAAAACCTGCAAGACCGATCTTCAAATATCTTCTCATGATTTTTTCCTCTTCATCGTTCTTTGTCTCAATACAGCCATCAAACCGATGACGATCTTTTGTCCGTCCCGCTTGGTCAGGGGATCAGATCTTTTGATAATCCGATGGCAGAAGGCATGGTAATGTCCCTCATCCCAGTTCAATTTTTCTAAAAGGTAAGAGATGAAATCCTGTTGGCTCGAGGTGATCGATTCTAACCCTTGAGGGCTGCCAGAAGGAATAAGCCGTCCTTTAGGTACGGGATGGTAGGGAGAGGGGAGAAGAGCTTTGAAGCCCATCTCTTGAAAGCGTTTCATCACTTTCTCAAAACCTTCCTTGGTTAACCGGGTTGAGCTTTCCACCCCCGCGACTCCCTTTAGGATCTGGCGATAGGATTCTTTATCGAGATGGAGGTCATCTTTGGCGATATGGATAAGAGCCTTTTTCTTTCGACCGATGACCATTCTTACCACCTTATTCATTATAAAGCAAACCGTATTGAAAATAAAAATGAATTATGTATTGAAAGTTCATTGGTTTGTTGTAAGAAGGATGGGTGGGTAAGATTGACAGAATATACGTTTTTAAATAACATAATCCCAACCCACAAAGGATCATGGGATTTCGAATGCCACCTTTTTTATTTTTACCTTTATTTTTCTTACCCTTTTTATTGATAGGGAATGAGAGAACCTATACCATGAAGAGTGAGATTTCCATGGAAAATCTCAAGGAGCATGTACAAAGTCTACAGTTTGATCGGAATCCTTATGACCATTTTCATGGGTTGGAAAAGGCGGCTCAATATATTCGTAATGAGTTTTTGGAGATTGGCCTAAGGGTATGGGAGGAATCTTTTCAGTGGGAGGGGAGAAGTTACAATAATATTGTTGCAGAGAAAAAAGGCTTTGGATCACCAGATAAAATTTTTATCCTGGGAGCCCACTATGACACCGTTCCAGGTTCTCCAGGAGCGGACGATAACGCCAGTGCCATAGCCGTTCTTCTTGAAGTGGCAAGGAATATTCAAAAGGTCAATTTAGGCTCCACGATAAGATTGATTGCCTTTAGCCTCGAAGAATATGGCTATATTGGGAGCACCTATTACGTAGATCGGGCGAGAAGAGAAGGGGAGAAGATAATAGGAATGATCTCCTTAGAAATGGTCGGTTTCACTCACTCGAGGCAAAATTATCCTTCTTACATCAATCCTAAATATTATCCCAATGTGGGTGACTTCATTGGAATCATTGGAAACGAAAGATCAAAGGCATTATTGGAAAAAGTGTATCAGTCTTTCAGGATCCACATTCCCCAGCTCCCAACGGAGTTTCTTCTCATCCCTGAAAATGGGGAAGGAATGGAGGAAGTTAGGTTAAGTGACCATAGTTCTTTTTGGGATCAAGGGTTTCCAGCCTTGATGGTTACAGATACAGCATTTCTAAGAAATCCGAATTACCATCTTCCTTCAGATACGATCAATACACTTGATTTTGAATTTTTGAAAAAGGTAGCGATCGGGATCTTTCATTCCATTGTGGAATTGGCAAAATAGGTAAGATATAGGTTGAGGTTAAGGTTGAGATTGAAGATGAGGTATAGGAGTTCAAAGTGTAAAATGTTTTGCCTCAAGCGAAGCGATCCTCAAACCTTTAGCCTCAAGCGGAGTTTGAAATGAAGATCGGTGTGCTTTCGGATACCCACTTAAAGGAACCTCATTCTGAATTCAAGAAGGTGATTGAATTCCATTTCAGAGATGTGGAAAAGATCCTTCATGCAGGGGACTTTGTGGATTGGAGTGTTGTTGAGTATCTTTCAAGTCTGAAAGAACTCATCGCTGTCTGTGGGAATATGGATCCACCGGATATACGAAAAGTCTTTCCCCCTAAGAGGATGATCGAACTGGAGGGATTCCGCATCGGCTTGATTCATGGAGGGGGGGCTCCATTTGGGATAGAGTCACGAATCCGAGGAGAGTTTAATGACGCGAATGCGATTGTCTACGGCCATACCCATACGCCAGTCAATCATCAGGTAAAGAATATTTTATTCTTCAATCCGGGATCCCCCACACGTTCTTTTATTGATCGAGGCACTCTGGGTATTTTACACATCGGAGAGAAGATCGAAGGAGAGATCATCAAGATTTAAAATTGTGGAGAATGAGAATGGGTTTCTCAGAGGCGGCGGGGTACAAGCCGCCCCTTGTAGAAGCAGATTATGAGCTACTATATCCATTCTATTTTGTTTATCGTCATCTCGCTCTCAACGTCGCCAGTGTTAGGGACACCTTCCGGCTCAATAAGAATTGCTTTATAACCCTCTCTGGATGCCGGTTTATGTTCCATTCCTTTCGGGATGACAATCATTTCTCCCGCATTTAGTTCAACCACCTTATCTCTGAAATGCATCAGCATCTTGCCATCCAGGATTATGAAGGTTTCATCCGTATTTGGATGGCTATGCCAAATAAACTCTCCTTTAAACTTGACTATTTTGATTTCATAGTCATTCATTTTCGCGACAATTCGTACACTATAATCATTAGGGAGCTTCGAGAATTTTTCTGAAAAATTGATCTTGGAAGGTATCATTATTATTTCCCCATAACGATAGTCAGAAACTTTGGGTGTCAGGTCTACACTCTTCACGCATAATTACTTCTAACATAACAATTCCCAAAATACCTTCATATATTTGATACTGTCAAGAGTGTAGACCTGACACCAATTTTCTGTTTTATCAGCTTTTCTGATGACATAACGAGTCTGTAGAAAAAGTCAGTTTTTTAAAAACTGTTCCTTTGGCCAGCTCCAAGATAAGACATTTTCATTTGCTCTCGTTGAAACTTTCGTATTCCTTGATGCAATGTTCTTATTCCCATGATATAGCTCACACCCCAATACCCACCCAGTGACCCCTTCACGCAAGCCCCTCTCCATATCTGTGGACCTTTGTCAGGTTATGCACAATACAGTAGACCAGCCATTGTGTGTTCACCTTTGGTTTCCCCCGCAGAGTGAATCTATCCAACCCCAATATGGAACAAATATGTGCAAACGGAGGCTCCGCTGTCCCAAGTCTTCTATTGTAGATAAGACGACCCCTGATCGAATCGATCTTGCGCTTCATCTTCTGTGTGAACGTCTCCGGCTTCGACTCCGCACTCCCCTGAAAAAAGTACACCTGTCTTGCTTCAGTCCTGTCTGGATGTCTCAGGCATCTCTCCCGTAGCTCGCAGATCCGGCAGTCGGTCTTTCTCCCATGAAACTTGATGGCCCGCTGGCCATTCACCACCACATTGCCCCCATTGCGGTAAAGTCGCTTGCCCGCAGGACAGATGCAGTGAGTCTTGTCTTCGCTTATCGTAAAATCCCTGTGTGGCCTGTAGAGGTTGGCCACTCCATAGTACTCGGCCCTCTCTTTTCTGAATCGCTCTTTGTATTTGTCAACCTCCGAAAACCGGGGATCCCGTTTCCGAAATTGTGTGTCCGCAATATACGCATCAATCCCCTGCTCCATGACCTCCTTCATGTTCGCCTCGGTATGAAATCCGCTGTCGGCTGTGAGTTTCGCCTTTTCGAAGACATCCTTTTTGTTGCCAATGGCCTCGAAGTTCTTCCTCGCCCCCTCGATCATAGGAATAAGCAGATCATGTTCCTGCGCCGCACCAAAGGCTTCGGCATGCACGATGACCTGATGCTTGCCGTCTACCACCGCTACCCCATCATACCCCTGGATCACCCCGTGAGAGGTCTTCATCTTCGCACTGTCGTTGTCCGTGATGTTGCTCTTAATGGGTTTGCCACTCTTGCCCGGCTTATCTTCATTGACCCTCAACCATGCCCTTATTTTCTTCACCTTCTTCTTGAGCGTATCTACATACTGCTCCTCTTGTTCAACGATGCCCCTGTTCGTCTCGGTTACATCCATTTCCCGATGCCGCTTCACCATCTGACGGATCGCCTTCTCCATCTTCTCTTTTTTCTTCTCCAGCTCTCCTCTCGTCCCGCTCCATTCCTTCGAGGCATTGGATGGAAGCTTGCAACCATCCACCGCAAACATCTCTTTCCCAATTAGCCCCATCTCGTCACAGATCAATAATACTTCAAGAAAGAGATGAATGATCTCCTGGCCCGACGTCGAGATGAAGTCTGAAATCGTCGTAAAGTGAGGCTCTGTGTTTGCCGACAACGCCATGAAAATAACGTTCTCCCGGCAGCACTGCGCTATCTTACGGCTGTAGGTGATCCCTCGTGAGTAAGCATAGAGAATGATCTTCAACAGAATCGCAGGATCATAGGCAGGAGCCCCGGTCTCGTCGTTTCGGTACCGGGCATCAAATATGGAGAGGTCTATCTCGTTGTCAATGAGGTAATGAAGGCTATACTCAAAAGTCCCGGGCAAGATCTGCCGATCAAAGTGAATCGGTATGAACTTCCCCTGGGAATAATCATACTCCTTGTATCTCGCCATATCTCTCCTTTTTTTACTAAGCGGTCTCTGGGTGTTCTACGATCAAGTATATGGCGATATTATCATGCTTTCAAGACTTTTTCTACTCAGGTTATGCACAATACAGTAAAGCTTCCATTGCGTATTCACTTTTAGTTTTCCCCACAACGTGAATCTATCCAAGCCCAATAAGGATCGGATATGGGCAAACGGAGGCTCCGCTGTCCCAAGTCTTCTATTGTAGATAAGACGACCCCTGATCGAATCGATCTTGCGTTTCATCTTCTGTGTGAACGTCTCCGGCTTGGACTCCGAACTTCCCTGAAAAAAGTACACCTGTCTTGCTTCGGTCCTGTCCGGATGTCTCAGGCATCTCTCCCGTAGCTCGCAGATCCGGCAGTCGGTCTTTCTCCCATGAAACTTGATGGCCCGCTGGCCATTAACCACCACATTGCCCCCATTGCGGTAAAGTCGCTTGCCCGCAGGACAGATGCAGTGAGTCTTGTCTTCGCTTATCGTAAAATCTCTGTGCGGCCTGTAGAGGTTGGCCACTCCGTAGTACTCGGCCCTCTCTTTTCTGAATCGCTCTTTATATTTGTCAACGTCCGAAAACCGGGGATCCCGTTTCCGAAACTGTGTGTCCGCAATATACGCATCAATCCCCTGCCCCATGACCTCCTTCATGTTCGCCTCAGTATGAAACCCGCTGTCGGCTGTGAGTTTTGTTTTTTCGAATATATCCTGTTTATTGCCGATTGCCTCGAAGTTTTCCCTCGTCCCCTCTATCATAGGAATAAGCAGATCATGCTCCTGAGCTGCTCCAAAAGCTTCGGCATGCACGATGACCTGATGCTTGCCGTCAACCACCGCCACTCCGTCATACCCCTGGATCACTCCGTGAGAGGTCTTCATCTTCGCACTGTCATTGTCCGTGATGTTGCTCTTAATGGGTTTGCCACTCTTGCCCGGCTTATCTTCATTGACCCTCAACCATGCCCTTATTTTCTTCACCTTCTTCTTGAGCGTATCTACATACTGCTCCTCTTGTTCAACGATGCCCCTGTTCGTCTCGGTTACATCCATTTCCCGATGCCGCTTCACCATCTGACGGATCGCCTTCTCCATCTTCTCTTTTTTCTTCTCCAGCTCTCCTCTCGTCCCGCTCCATTCCTTCGAGGCATTGGAAGGTAGCTTGCAACCATCCACCGCAAACATCTCTTTCCCAATTAGCCCCATCTCGTCACAGATCAATAATACTTCAAGAAAGAGATGAATGATCTCCTGGCCCGACGTCGAGATGAAGTCTGAAATCGTCGTAAAGTGAGGCTCTGTGTTTGCCGACAACGCCATGAAAATAACGTTCTCCCGGCAGCACTGCGCTATCTTACGGCTGTAGGTGATCCCTCGTGAGTAAGCATAGAGAATGATCTTTAACAGAATCGCAGGATCATAGGCAGGAGCCCCGGTCTCGTCGTTTCGGTACCGAGCATCAAATATGGAGAGGTCTATCTCGTTGTCAATGAGGTAATGAAGGCTATACTCAAAAGTCCCGGGCAAGATCTGCCGATCAAAATGAATCGGTATGAACTTCCCCTGGGAATAATCATACTCCTTGTATCTCGCCATATCTCTCCTTTTTTTACTAAGCGGTCTCTGGGTGTTCTACGATCAAGTATATGGCGATATTATCATGCTTTCAAGACTTTTTCT
>CAVTZZ010000027.1:0-46624 GCA_963739325.1 uncultured delta proteobacterium
CAATCTGACGAATGGGTTCCTCAAGGGCCTTCTTGATAATCTCAACTCCTGTCTGCCGATCACCTTCCAGTTTGACTTTCTTTAAGACGGGCAAACATCTCAAATAAGCGACTCCGCCACCAGGAACAATACCTTCCTCTACTGCCGCCCGGGTTGCATTGAGTGCATCCTCAACCCGAGCCTTCCTCTCCTTCATTTCCGTCTCGGTGGCTGCACCTACCTTAATGACAGCAACCCCTCCTGCCATTTTTGCCAACCGCTCCTGAAGTTTCTCTTTATCATAATCGGATGTGGTCTCTTCGATCTGGACACGGATCTGTTTGATCCGGCCTTCAATCGCAGAAGGGTTACCTGCTCCTTCCACGATGGTCGTATTGTCTTTATCGATCACCACCTTCTTCGCTCTGCCCAGATCCTCCAATTTCATCTTCTCGAGTTTAATCCCAACATCTTCAAAGATCGCTTTACCATCCGTTAAGATGGCAATATCTTCCAACATGGCCTTTCTTCGGTCTCCAAAACCAGGGGCCTTCACTGCGGCACATTTCAATGTTCCACGGAGTTTATTCACAACTAAAGTGGCCAAGGCCTCTCCCTCCACATCTTCTGCAAGGATGAGGAGAGGTTTCCCAGTCTTCGCAATTCCTTCCAAGATAGGAAGGAGCTCTTTCATATTGGAAATCTTTTTCTCGAAAAGGAGAAGATAGGGGTCTTCGAGCACAGCCTCCATCTTTTCCGGGTCTGTCACAAAGTAGGGAGAGATGTAACCCCGATCGAACTGCATCCCCTCAACAACTTCGAGGGTGGTCTCCATGGCCTTCGCCTCCTCTACGGTGATGACGCCTTCCTTTCCCACCTTATTCATGGCCTCGGCAATGATGTTGCCAATCGTCGGATCATTATTAGCAGAAATCGTCCCCACCTGAGAAATTTCTTTCTGCTCCTTGACAGGTTTGGAGAGTTTCTTCAGTTCCTTGACAACCTCTTCAACGGCATAATCAATCCCCCTCTTGAGATCCATGGGATTGACACCTGCGGCCACGATCTTATATCCTTCCCGGTAGATGGCTTGCGCCAAGAGCGTGGCTGTGGTCGTTCCGTCCCCAGCCGTATCCGAGGTTTTGCTGGCCACCTCTTTCACCATTTTGGCACCCATATTCTGAAAATGATCTTCCAGGTCGATCTCTTTGGCAACCGTAACGCCATCCTTGGTCACCGTAGGAGCGCCAAAAGACTTCTCCAGAACCACATTCCTTCCTTTGGGTCCCAAAGTCACTTTCACCACATTCGCCAAGATATTGACACCTTCTAAAATTGCATTCCTCGCTTCCTGATCAAACTTCAATTCCTTCGCCATAAGACTCCTCCTTTCTTTTTCTCCGATCCATCATTCAATGATGGCGAGGATATCATCCTCTTTCATCATCAGATGTTCTTCCCCATCGATCTTTATCTCAGTCCCTGCATATTTCGCAAATAAAACACGATTCCCCTTTTTTACCTCCATCGGGATCTTTCTTCCATCCTCCTTGATCTTCCCGTCTCCAACGGCGATCACCTTTCCTTCAATAGGCTTTTCTTTAGCGGTATCAGGGATGATAATCCCCCCCTTTGTCTTTTCTTCCTCCTCCAATCTCTTAACAATGACCCGGTCACGAAGTGGCCTTACCTTCATAATAAAAAATCTCCTTTCCTTTTAAAATTTAAAAACTATAGATAATCATCAAATCATGAGTTGTCAACCCTTCGACTCTTAACCTAAAGTTCAATCGCTCAGCCTGCCTGCCGCAGACAGGGGTTAACCTCCATTCCTCCTTCCTGGAGATTGAGTCGTAACGTCATGATGAGGCGTCAGCCCCTGCCTTCCGGCAGGCAGGGAAGAATCTCAAATTTGTAACATTTTGTTATTATTAGATTCTTCACGGAGTTTATCCTGAGCCGAAAACCGAGACCCTTCGCTTTGCCCTGAACACCATGCGGTGCAGGGCTTTGCTCAGGGTGACAGGTGGCGAAGGGTTCAGAATGACAACCGGTTGGTTTTAGGAGTTATGAAACAGTCTCCTAACTATAGGGGTCAAAATCTTTTTCGACTCTATCTATTGAATTCTCTTGATTTTTTTAATAAAAAGTGGTAGAAAAAATCATGGAATTTGATGATACTTTCATCGCAACTGGGATCGGATCCTTCCCTCACAAGGATGAGAAGGAAGTTTGTAATCTTGTTCTCCAAAGCTTCCCTGAAATCCCATTTTGGCCTCAATTGCCAAAGCGATCCTTTCTGGAAGGAATGGTGGTCCAGTATTCCGAAGGTTTCCCATCCTTTAGGCTGAATGAAAGGGAACAGAAGGCTTGGGTTGATACCTCACAAGGGTTCGATAAGGAAGTAGAGAGATTCTATCAATCATTAGAAAACGGGGAATTGAAGCCCTTCCGCATATCAGAAGATTTTGCCAAAGGGCTTCGATTGATTGAAGAGTTCCCTTCGAAGAATCATCGAAAAGAGATAAAATATATCAAAGGCCAGATCACAGGACCTATCACCTTCGGCCTTTCATTAACAGACCAGGAACGAAAACCGATCTTTTACGACCCCACTTTAAAAGAGATTCTCATCAAACACCTCTCTTTGAAGGCCCAATGGATGGAAAAGAGGTTTAACGATCTCCTCCCCGGCATAAAGACAATTGTCTTCTTTGATGAACCCTCCCTCTCTTCTTATGGTTCTGCCTTTTCAAGCTTGAATCGGGAGGATGTCATTCATTCACTGAACGAATGTTTTGACGTGATCAAAGGATTAAAAGGGATTCACTGTTGCGGAAATACGGACTGGGGTCTTCTTCTTTCAACCGGCCTTGATATTCTCAGCTTCGATGCCTATGGTTATCTGGAGACGCTCTCCCTCTATCCGAAAGAGTTGAGTGCCTTCTTAGAGCGAGGTGGGATCCTGGCCTGGGGCATTGTCCCAACGAGTGAAGCCATCCTGAAAGAGGACGCCCAGAGTCTGATCAAGCGCTTCAAAGAGGGAGTGAAGACACTTTCCAAAGAGGGAATCGATCCAAACCTGCTTCAAAAAGCAATCCTCACCCCGAGTTGCGGTACTGCCTCCCTTTCTATCCCTTTGGCTGAAAGGGTTTGCCGAGTCACGGCAGAGGTTTCAAAGAGATTAAGGGAAGAATAGATCGAGAAAAAAAATGTGGAGCGAGGGGGGCTATGGTTTAACGACCTTCCACCAGGATTCTTTTCCATTACCAAATTCTCCCAAAATCTCAATCGCTAACTTGAGAACCATTTTCGACTTGTTCCTCCTGGATCCCCGGTGCCATGAAGACATAGACGACGATATTCTTGCTTGACGTTTCGATCTTCGTTCTGAAATCAGACCTTGAAAGAGAGAGCAAACGATTCCTTTTGGTCACGGAGGACGATCTCCTCTTTTTTACAGCGGATCATATTTCCTGAGACTCCCTGAAATGTCTCTCCCTCATTGGCAAGATCAAGTTTCCAATTGCCCTGAAAATGATCCAGATCCTGAATGGCCATTAAAATTCCATGACACATCTCTGCGATGATATGGGTATCAATATAGAGATTGATGATGGGAAATCCCATTTCAATGCTTCTTTTCAGATGGCCTGGGAGTTCGCCTGAAACGATCCAGATCCTGAATGGCCATTAAAATTCCATGACACATCTCTGCGATGATATGGGTATCGATATAGAGGTTCACAATCGGAGAATCCCATCTCGATTGTCCGTTTAAAGTGGCCTGGGAGGGGACAGGGATAACCCCATTCTTTAAAGAATTGATCATAATGGTTGATCCATTCCTGGATTTGGGCGAGGTTAGCTCTCCTTTTCATCTTACGAAGAAGCTCCCTTTTGTAGAGTTTGAAGGATTCATTCTTTTCGAAATAGGTGCAGCTCTGAATCGTTCCAATTCCAAAACTCAGGTCAGGAAATCGGCGACGGTAATCATCCGTGATGGTAAGAGAAACTTCTCTTTGCATGGTCATTTGCTATTTTGGCACATAGAGGCGTCTCAATTTGTGGATCTCTCTCATTCGAGATTCGGCGTACCGGTTAGCCGCCTCTAAGAGAGGGAGAAGGACACCTTATTTCTCAATGATTTTGTCTGCTTTTTTCAGAATGTCCGGAGGAATGATGACTCCTTGTGCCTTTGCAGCCCTTTCATTAATCACAAGGAGGCACTCTTCTGCCAGTCCCCAAGGAATATCTCCTGGCTTTTCACCTCTCAAAATTTGAACCGCTTTTTTTCCGGCAGAATGGCCAATAAGAAAATAATCCAATCCATAGGCAGCGATCGCACCTCTCGGGACACTGTAAACATCACCCGTGAAGAGAGGGATCTTCTTCTCATTACATACCTTCACAATGACCCCAAAGGCAGACGCGACGGTATGGTCATGGCTGAGGTGAATGGCCTGAACCCTTTTAGAAAGAGATTGAGCCGCTTGCATGGTCTCGCCACGAATGGAGACCTTGGCTTCGATCAGTCCTACTCCTAATTTCTTAGCAGATTCTCTCAGTTCTTTGATATGGGCAATGGAGTTCGCATCTCTGCGATTATAGATGGTTCCCCATTTTTTTGCCCTGGGGATAAATTTAGTAGACATCTCAAACTGCAGATGGACAGGCCAGCGGTCGCCGACTCCTGTCACATTCGTCCAGGTTTTTGTTTCAGGAAGGCTGACCTTGGGGACCAATCCTGCCCTCACAGGGTCTGAAACAGAGGAGAAGACGATGGGAATATTCTTTATTCTCTTCACGACAGCTTGGGAAGTAAGGATATCGATGCTGTGGATCAAGTCCACTTTCTCACTGACGAACTTCTGAGCAATGGCCTGGGCATTGGCTACCTTCCCCTGAGAATTCTTTCGAATGAAGGTGATCTCTACCCCTTCCTTAAACCCTGCCTCGGCAAGGGCCTTCTCAAACCCTTTTGCATCTGCATCAAGGTCTGGACGAGAAACAGACTGGAGGATGCCAATCTTGATCAACTTTTTAGATTTCTTTTCTTGAGCAATGGAATTTGAAACGGAGATAACGAGTAATAAGATCAAGAGAGGGTATAATATTTTCGACATATTTAACTTCTTTTTTCCACTGGAGAACGATTTACTCAAGACCCTAACTCCTTTTGAACCCATCCTTCCAATAAATAATAAATATATAACACTTTAGAACCTCCCTAAATCCCTCCCCGCCTCCCTTTTCAAAGGGAGGTGAAATGTTTCCCCTTTTGACAAAGGGGGATGAAGGGGGATTAGATGGCCTTTTTCAAAGTTCTAAAATATTACAAAAATACCAATTTTCTAAAACCCTGTCAATTCGTCGAAGAGATTTTCACTTGACAGACTGAAGCTCCATCCAATATAGATTATAAATATGAGGAGATTCTTTTGCTTCTTCATTCCTATTGTCTTATTTCTTCTTCTTGCCATTGTTGCCTATTATCGATTTCAGGTCCAGACCAAAACTATTTTCTTCTCTATCTTTCCAATCTTCTCTTGGAAATCGGTCGATCAACCTATCCTTTTCAATCATATTCATCACAAAGAAGCAGTCCATTTGAATTGCTCTTTTTGCCACCGCTATGTCGAAAGGTATCGTGCTGCGGGGATTCCAAACATTGAGCTCTGTCGAGCCTGCCATTCGAGCGATGCGATCAGTAAAAGACCAGAGGCACTTAAAGTCGTCGAATATGTAAAGGCAGGTGAAGAGATCCCATGGCAGAGGATGTATGAACTTCCAAGCTTTGTCGTCTTTCCCCACTGGATTCATATCCAGAGCGGTGTGGATTGCTCCATCTGCCATGGATTAACGGGTTTGAAAGAAAGACCAGTAAAAATGGTTGACCGTAACTATATGGAGTGGTGTGTGGACTGTCACAAAAAAAGAGGAGCAGACAATGATTGCTATAGTTGCCACTCCAGCTAATGAAAAAATTGATAAGGAGATAGGGCGATGAGGTGATGGGGTGCCCAAATCTTCGTAATGGGATTGAGTGGGTACGATGAAGATTAATAGAAGAGAGTTGTTAAAACTGATTGGAGCAGCCACCTTCGGAATGGCCCTGCCTGACGAACTCCTTCAAGCCCTTCCAAAAGAAGGGGAATGGATCCCTTATGAAGAGTCCTGGTCAACAGGGATCTGCCTCCAATGTCCGAGTGGGTGCGGTCTTCGAATTCGATCAGTTATGCATTGGCCTGTTAAATTGGAAGGAATAAAGGATTATCCGATCAATCGAGGCCGACTCTGTCCAAAAGGGCAGTCTGGGCTTCAAGTCCTCTATGATCCGGATCGAATTCGCCATCCCTTAAAAAGGAAAGGGAAGCGTGGGGAAGAGAGTTGGGAGAAGATCTCTTGGAACGAGGCGATTCGCCTCGTTACTGATAGACTAAAAACACTTCGCCAAGAGACGAAACCACATCACCTTATGGTTTTAGGAGGACGGTATCGCGGTCATATGGCTGATTTGATGGCTCGATTCATGGAGGCCTATGGCTCGCCCAATCATCTTGGGAATCCAGCAAGGGATTCTGAAGGAATTCGAAAGGGCCATCTCTTCACCATGGGAATCAAAGAATTTCTTGCGATCCACTGGGAAGAGGTAAATTATGTCCTCTCCTTCGAAGAAAGTCTATTGGAGGCATCGAGACCCTTACTCCGAAACCTCTGGGGTTATGGATTTCTCAGGAGGGGAAGACCTGGGATCAGGGGAAAGTTAGTACAGATTGAACCTCGATTCTCTGTGACGGCATCGAAGGCCGATCAATGGATCCCTATCCATCCAGGAACCCACGGAGCTTTGGCTCTGGGAATCGCCCACTGGATCATAAAGGAAAATAAATACGATCACGACTTTGTCCATCACCATACCTTTGGATTCGAGGATTGGAAAGACGCCGATGGTAAGACCCGTATGGGTTTTAAGACCCTTGTACTTAAAGAATATTCGCCTAAACAGGTCTCTCTCATCACAGGTATTTCCGAAGAGAGCATTATGCAGATGGCTCAAGAATTTTTTTCCCACCGACCCTCGATCGCTATCTCCGGAAGAGGGGTTGGCATGCAGACCAATGGAATATACAGTCAGATGGCCATTGATGCTCTGAATGCACTCGTTGGTTCGATCGATGCCCCTGGAGGCCTCCTCATTCAAAGAAAGCCTCCTTTTAGTAAATGGCCTCCTGTTCAAAGGGATGCCATTATGGAAAAAGGTCTTTCTCAACCTCGAGCCGATGGAGCGGGAAGCCTACCCTTCCCATTTACTGAAGAACTTCCATACACCCTCTCAGAGAGAATTCAAAAGGGTGAGCCCTATCCGATCGACACCCTTTTTGTCTACTATACCAACCCTCTTTTTAATCTTCCAGAATCCGAAAAGCTCCGCAACGCTTTAGAAAAGGTTCCTTTCATCGTCAGTTTCTCACCTTTTATGGATGAGACGACCATGTTTTCTGACCTTGTATTGCCCGACGCGACCTATTTCGAGCGCTGGCAGGATGACTATGTGGAACCGGGGTTAGGTTTCCCAATGTTTGGGTTAAGAAGCCCAGTCATTCAACCATCCCTTTATGATGTCCGGAATACAGGTGATGTTCTCATCGAAATCGCAAAAGGTTTGGCTGGAAGTATAGCCAAATCTTTTCCCTGGAAGGATTTTCAAGAAGCCTTAAAAGATGCGATGAGAGGGATTTTTTTCTCGAAACGCGGCTCTATTCAGTCCAAAGATTTTAATGAATTCTGGAACGCCTTGATCGAAAGAGGGGGTTGGTGGGACACTCACTATCCTTTTGGAGAATGGAAGAAAGAGTTTAATACCCTCTCTGGAAAATTTGAATTCTTCTCTATAGCCATGGAACAGGGCTTCAAAGAAATATCGAAGAGGAGCTCAAAGGGAATGGATCAAATCCTTAAGGAGCTGAAGATTGAAGTGAGAGGAGATAAGGTCTTTCTTCCCCATTTTGAAAAACCTCGCATGATCGGAGATGAGAAAGAGTATCCTTTTCACCTCATCCCTTATGTTCCCATGACGGCGGCAGAGGGCCGAGGGGCCAATCAACCCTTCCTTCAAGAGATTTATGGCCCCCATTTGAAAGAGAGATGGGACTCCTGGATTGAGATCAATCCAGAAACTGCCAGAGAGATGGGGATCAAAGATGGAGATCTCATATGGGTGGAATCTCCGGTTAGAAAGTTGAAGGGAAAGGCGAGGCTCTTCCCGGGGACAAATCCAAAATGCATTCACATCCCCTATGGCCAAGGCCACAAGGCTTATGGCCGTTGGGCAAAGGGAAGAGGGATCAACCCAAATGAACTTCTCGTGAGGGAATATGACCACCTGGGTGGATTTGTCTCTTACTTTTCAACGAGAGTAAAAATTTATAAAGCTTAGTGAAGCAGATAGGGGGATAGGGGGATAAGGAGATGGGGAGAATGCATAAGGATAGCTCTCCCAATCTCCCCATCACCCAATCTCCCCAGTTGGAGTAAAGGATGTACCGTTGGGGAATGGTGATTGATCTTGATAAATGCACAGGCTGTCAGGCCTGTGTGGTGGCCTGCCGCCAAGAAAATAATATCTCCTTTGCGGGAGAGAAAGAGGCAAAACTGGGAAGGGAAAAGTTTTGGATGAATCTTGTCTCGGAAGTGAAGGGGACCTACCCCCATGTGAAAATGAACTTTATTCCCATTCCCTGCATGCACTGTGATAAACCACCATGCACCAAGGTCTGTCCTGTAGCCGCTACTTATAAGAATCCTGAAGGGATTGTTGCTCAGGTTTACCCCCGATGCATCGGTGTTCGAATGTGCATCTCCAATTGTCCTTACACGGTTCGATATTTCAACTGGCATGAACCGACCTGGCCTAAAGATTATATGAAAGGATTGAACCCGGATGTTTACCCCCGGAGAAAGGGCATTACGGAGAAGTGCAATTTCTGCATCCAGAGGATTCGGAGCGCAAAGATGGCGGCGAAAAAGGAGAAGCGGAAGATCAGAGAGGGTGAGGTGGTTCCTGCCTGTGTGGAAACCTGTCCGAGTGAGGCTCTTTTCTTTGGTGATCTCAATGACCCGAAGAGTCAGGTGTCCAAGCTTTCAAAGAGCCGCCGGGCATTCAGACTAATGGAAGACCTGGGTACAGAACCCAAGGTCTACTATCTCAAAGAAGGGGAATGGTATGATGGATAGCGAGGCCGCTGCGCAGAAATACGCCCCCATTCTAGCCCCGCTGGCACGAGCGGGATGGCCTTTTTGGACCGTGGCAAGCTCCCTCTCGGCAATTGTCCTCTGGTCTGTCTTCGCCTTTAGTTGGCAGTACTATTGGGGCCTGGGTGAGACCGGAATGGGCCATCCTGTATCATGGGCTTTTTATCTTGTCAATTTCGTTTTTTTTATTGGGATCAGTCATGCCGGTGCATTGGTCTCAGCAGTGTTGAGGATTACCCATGCCCGATGGGGGACGCCCTTCGGTCGTGCGGCTGAGGCCGTGACGGTCTTTGCATTAGCCGCTGGACCCACGAACATCATTTTTGATTTAGGCCGCTCCATTCGGTTCTACTGGGTTGCCATCCATGCCCAATTTAAGTCGCCATTGCTCTGGGATTTTACCTGTATCATGACCTATTTTGTGGTTAGCAATATCTTTCTTTACGTTCTCATGATCCCGGATATCGCTCTCCTCAGGGATCGAATGCCTGGTCGGCGATGGTTCTATAAACTCCTTTCCCTGGGATGGGTCGGAACAGAAAAGCAATGGCTATCTCTAGGAAAAGTCATTGGCTTCCTATGTATCGCTGTCATTCCCATAGCAGTGAGCGTTCATACAGTGGTTTCCTGGGTCTTTGGAATGCAGACACAGCCGATGTGGCACAGCTCGATCTTCGCACCTTATTTTGTGACCGGTGCTATCTTCTCAGGCATTGCAACGATTATCATTGTGACGATTGCCCTCAGAAAAGTTTACCATCTGGAGCAATACATGAAACCTTACCATTTCAACAACCTCGGTCTGCTTCTCCTCGTCTTTACATTGCTTTGGTTCTACTTTACTTTCACCGAACACTTAGTTGCTGTTTATGGAGGGGATTCCTTTGAGCTGGCGGTCTTCTGGAGCAAATTGACTGGAAAATATGCTCCTCTCTTCTGGACGATGGTGACGCTCTGTTTCGTGATCCCTTTCCCCATCCTGGTATTCAGACGCACCACTCCCGGACTGCTCATCGCTTCCATCTCTATTGTCATCGGGATGTGGTTAGAACGTTTTCTCATCATCATCCCAACTTTTTGTGAACCCCGTCTCCCCTATCCCCGTGGCGCTTACATGCCTTCATGGGTGGAATGGTCAATGACCGCAGGTCTCTTTGCAGGCTTCACCTTAGCCTTCGTTCTTTTTTCAAAGTTCTTTCCTGTGATCTCGATCTGGGAAATGGAAAAAGAAGAAAAGAGAAAAGATAAATGACCGAAGACCCCCACCCTCATCCTCCCCCCTTAGAGGGAGGGAAGGGTGGGGCGTATAAGGAGGTTAAAATGAAAAGGCGAATATATTTGATTCTCATTGGATGTTTCTTCCTCCTTTCTTCATTCGGCTCTGTCCTGGGACAGGTTCAGAAAGTTCCTAAAAAGAGTCCTGAATTATTGACCCTGGGCAAAAAACTTTATGATCAGAACTGTGTGACCTGCCATGGTCCCAAGGGAGATGGGAAGGGTCAACTCGGAGCTTCTCTCAAACCTGCTCCCTCAGACTTTACCAAACCCTTTAATCAATGGGCTTTTGGTAAAGGGGATCTGAGAAAGGTTTTCGATGTGATTACAAAGGGAATTCCAAATTCGTCCATGGTCAAATGGGATCACCTCCCTGAGCAAGAACGGTGGGCATTGGTCTATTACGTGGAAGGGTTTGCAGTGCCAAAGGCACCGGCAAAGAAGAAATGAAAAAATCCCCCTCTCCCCCCTTTTATTAAAGGGGGGGATAATTATTCCCTCCCTTTTCTAAAGGGAGGTTGGGAGGGATTAAAATATTATCTTAGGCAGGAAGACAGATGAAAGAGATCACTTCTGAAGAATTACTCTCTTGCAACGGAAAAGACGGCAATCCCGTTTATATTGCCTTTGAAGGAAAGATCTACGATGTCTCCAAAAGCCCTCTCTGGTCTTCAGGTTCTCACATGAAAAGACATCCCTCTGGAAAGGATCTCACTGGAGAAATATCTGCAGCTCCCCATGGGCAGGAGGTACTGGAACGTTATCCCCAAGTGGGTATCTTGAAGAAAGGGGCACCAGAGGAATTAAAACATCTCCCACCCATTCTTCAAAATCTTGTTCAGCGATTCCCAATGGCGAGACGACATCCCCACCCCATGATCGTCCACTTCCCCATCGCCTTTTTGATGGGTGCCTCTCTCTTCGTTCTTCTCCATCTCCTATCCCAAAATTTCTCTTTTGAGATCGTTAGTTTTTATCTCCTGATCTTGGGAGCCATCTCCTCTCCCTTTGCAATGGCTACCGGCCTTTTCACATGGTGGGTTAATTATCGACTCAAACTCACTCTTTTCGTCAAAAGAAAGATTCAACTCTCCATCTTACTCCTCATCTTTGAGATCATTATTATCTTTTGGCGGAGTTCGAACACAGCAATTTCAAATCCATTTTATTTCATCATGATGCTCATCCTCACACCCATCGTCGCCCTCCTGGGTTACTACGGGGGCCAGATGACTTTCCCCTCTGAAGGGTGAGGAAGTACTTGTATGGATACCAAGGGATTTTTATATTGAAGGGAGGCTATCATGTTACCAATAAGAACATTTCTTGTTCCACCTATATTAATTATGGGGTCTGGGGCCTCAGAGAAAGTGGGGGAAGAGAGTAAGAAATTGGGGTTGAAGAAGGGCTTGTTTGTGACGGATCAAGTTCTCTCCAAATTGGGAATGTTGGAAGGAGCCAAGAGGGCACTCTCAGAAAACAAGATCCAATTTGCCGTATACGATAAAATCTTAACTGAACCAACCGTGGATTATGTAAGGGAAGGGGTAGAATTCTACAGAGAAAATGGCTGTGATTTTTTGTTAGCTATCGGAGGGGGAAGTGCCATCGATACAGCGAAGGCCATTTCGGTAATGGTTACCAATTCAGGTTCTATGGAAGAGTACAAAGGACTGGGTAAGGTCACCAAAGAAGGAGTCCCTCTCATCGCCATTCCAACAACGGGTGGCACAGGCAGTGAAGTCACACAGTTCACCATCATTACCGATACCAAAACCGATGTGAAAATGCTGATCGGCAGTCCATTCATCATCCCCAAAGTAGCCATCGTCGATCCACTATTGACCCTTTCCTGCCCTCGGGGCTTAACTGCAACTGTGGGGATCGATGCTCTGACTCATGCAATTGAAGCCTATGTTTCAGTAAAGGCACAACCCATGAGCGATATCTTCTCCCTTTCAGCCATTGAGTTCCTCTCCGGCAATTTAAGACAGGCTTGGGCGAATGGAAATAACATAGAGGCGAGGGAGAAAACCATGCTTGGGGCCCTTCAGGCAGGCATTGCCTTTAGCAACTCATCTGTAGCCTTGGTTCATGGCATGTCCCGACCTATCGGAGCATATTTTCATGTCCCCCACGGGGCTTCCAATGCAGTTCTTTTGGGCGTTGTGACAGAGTTTAGCCTGATTGGCAATCCAGTGAGGTATGGGCATATTGCTAAAGCTATGGGAGAAAATATTGCAGGATTAAACGATTTAGAAGCTGCTCAGTTGGCAGGAAAGGCTATCAAAAAGTTAATTAAAGACATCCAAATTCCTTCTTTAAAAGAGTTGGGGGTAGATAAAGGGAAGTTGGAGCAATTGGGCCCTAAGATGGCAGAGGATGCGATTGCGAGTGGTAGTCCGGGAAATAATCCTCGGCAGGCGACAAAGGAAGAGATCGTAGAGCTTTATGAAATAGCCTATTCTCAGTAATCGCCATAGGGAAAGAGACCGATGGGGATGACATTCTAAGCAATCTTTCATGACGGAGCGTTGCCCTCGAACCATGAAAATCCCCCTCAATCCCCCTTTTGCCTGCCCTGGCAGGAAAAAGACACAAAGGGGGAGGTTACACCTCCCTTTAGCAAAGGGAGGTGGGGAGGGATTTAAGAAAGCAATTTTCTAAGCAACTAAAGAAGTTTTTTAGGGATTAAGGAGTCTATCATGTTCGGACACCATGGAAAGATCATAAACGTGGATGTGACAGACGGTACTTCTCGAATCGAAACCTACGATGAACCCTTTGCTAAAATGTATTTAGGCGGTAATGGGTTTGCGGCCAAAATATTATTTGATAGATTAAGGCCTGGAATCGACCCCTTTGACCCAAGCAATACAATCGTCTTTGCGGTCGGACCTATAACCGACACGGCGATCCCAAGTACCAGTCGAGGATATGTGGCTTCTAAATCTCCTCTGACCGGCCTATACTTTGATTCCACGTTTGGTGGAAGGTTCGCCATTACTCAAAAACGTACAGGTTTTGAGGCGATCGTCATCACAGGGAGATCAAGGATACCCGTATATCTTTATGTAGACGAAAACAAGGCAGAGGTGAAGAGTGCAGCTGATTTATGGGGTAAAAGCCCTGAAAAAACAGCAGAGATTCTGTGTGCTCGGCATGGGAATAATGTTGACGTGGCTGCGATTGGGCCAGCGGGTGAGAATTTGGTTCGGTTTGCTTGTATCGGCCATTTTTGGAAGGGAAGGAATGGTATTTCTGGCCGAGGGGGACTGGGTGCAGTTTTAGGAAGCAAAGGGCTAAAGGCCATTGTGATCCAAGGGAATAGAAAACAGAAGTGGCTCATCCAGAAAAATTACAGGCTTTAGTAACACGACAACGAGAGACATTGAAAAAAGGTACCGCTGCCCTTTCTGAACTTGGGACTCCGGTCCTGGTCCAGTTAATCAACACCATGGGGGCACTGGGAACCCGGAACCTTCAAAGGGAATTTTGTAAAGAAGCTGAGGCGATTAGTGGAAAAGTATTAAAGGAAAAATTCTTTGAAAAAAACATCGCTTGTGCGCAGTGCCCTGTTGCTTGTGGAAAAATTTCTTCCATTCAAACAGGACCGGATACAAAACTATCTTGGAAGATGCCGGAATATGAAACCCTCTATGCCCTTGGCTCCATGCTGGAAACTTATGATTTACCAGCAATTATTCAGGCCAATAAATTGTGTGATGAAATGGGTTTGGACACGATCAGCATGGGAGTGACCTTAGCCTTCTCCATGGAATGTTTTGAAAAAGGGTATCTGTCTCTGAAAGATACAGGGGGGCTCACCTTAAGGTTTGGAGACATCCATGTGATTCATCAGTTGATAAGGGATACAGCGCATCGGCAAGGATTAGGTAAACTCTTATCGGAGGGATCCGATAGAATGGCGGCTCAGTTGAATCCAAAAACGACTGAATTTCTCTATACCGTGAAAAAACTTGAAATCCCTGGCCATTCGGCGAGGGTTCTTAAAGGGATGAGTATAGGTTATCCAACGGGTACTCGGGGAGGGAGTCATCACGACACACGACCTACCATGCAATATAGCAATGAACAAGATCATGTTCATCCAGAAGGCCAGCCTGAATACGCTATTCGAACCCAAAACTTTACAGCCTTAGGAGATTCACTGACCCAATGCCGTTTTGTGAGCGAGCGTGGCTTTGGTATGACCATTAAAGAAATTTATGCAGAAATGATCAACGGAGTCACAGGTTGGAACCTGACCATCGAAGACGTAGAGCGGATCGGGGAGAGAATATACAATTTAGAGCGGGCTTTCAATGTTCGAGAAGGTATTTCTCGAAAAGACGACAAGCTCCCTTATCGAGTGATGGAAGAACCGGTTCTCGACGGACCACACCAGGGGATGCGATGTACCCCTCAAGAGCTAAACCAGATGTTGGATGAGTATTATCGTCTCCGTGGTTGGACGAACCAAGGCATTCCAATGAAGGAAAAGCTTTATGAGCTTCAATTGGATTTTGTGGCAGATGAGTTGTGGAAGTGAACCCCGTTAGAAAGGGCAGGCTTTGACCGTACCCTTAATAAGGTGCTAATACTTCCTATTTATACCATCCCCAGCATAAACGCTGGGGCTTTTTAACGGGGTGAAAGTAGTCATCTAAAGGGGCTAAAAAATGATCATGGACTTTAAGGGAAAATATCCCAAAGTGGATCCCACCGCTTTTATCGCTGAAAATGCAATGGTCATTGGCGATGTCGAAATAGGACCAGGAACCAATATCTGGTTTCACAGCATCGTCAGGGGGGATCAGAACTATATCAGGATCGGCTCTCATTGCAGCATTCAGGATGCATGCATCCTCCACGTCGAAAAAGATCTTCCTCTGACCATCGAGGATGAAGTGGCATTGGGCCATCGAGCAGTGGTTCATGCATGCAAAATTGGAAGGGGCTCGCTGATTGGAATTGGTGCGATTGTTTTAAACGGAGCTGAGATCGGAGAAAAATCGATCATTGGTGCAGGGTCCTTAGTCACACCCAATACCATCATCCCACCAAGAACCCTTGCCCTGGGAAATCCGGCCAAACCCGTTCGACCTCTTAAAGAAAAAGATTTCAAATTGATCCGGCAGACAATAAAGAACTACCAAGACTTAAAGAAGATTTATCAATCTACCCGGTAAGCGGCACTATTATTCCATCTCGAAATAGCGTAAAAATTAATTCTTTTCAAACATATCTTTGGGGGCACCGCACGCTGGACAGACCCAATCCTCAGGGATTTTTTCAAAGGGGGTACCCGGAGGAACATTATTTTCGGGATCGCCCTCTGCTGGGTCGTAGATATAACCGCAGACCTTACATGTCCATTTTTCCATCTCAACCTCCATTAACATCAAATCGCCAGGCGTGAAGCGTAAGGCGTAAAGTGATCACACCTTACACCTAACGCCTTACGGCTTTTATTTGAGGATTTCGTCGTCGTAGATTTTTTCCAACCTCAGTTTGTGTTTGGATTCCTCCTGAACCAGGAAAGTAAAGAGCTTCTTAAAATCTTCATCCGGGTTTGACCCTCTCAGATCTTCATAAAGTTTCACTGAACGCTCTTCTCTCTTCATGGCAATCCGGAGCACCTCGGCATAAGAAAGATCAGGTCTCAATTCTCCATCCACCATATAGTCACTGATCTTTAGATTAGGAATCTTTTCAATTCTTGAATGGGCAATTTTTTCTATGTTGATATTCTTAAGCAATTTCTGATGTCCCTCCTCTTGCTTTGCCAGATCCAGAAAGAGCTCTTTCCCCCCGGAATATTTGGCCATCTGACTTGCCCGGGTGTAAAAATTGAAAGCTTCGATCTCCCTCTCGATAGCAAATTGAATGGTCTCTTTAAATCGTTTCTCATCCATATGCGCTCCTTTCAGATTCTGAAATCTGTCACATTTTAAGAAATGATGTTTCTCTGGTCAAGGAGAAAATAATTTTTGACGCGGCGATGGGGTGATAGGGTAATGGGGTGAATTCCATATTCTCCAGGTCTTCCTATCTCCTTATCTCCCTATCTATATCTTCGTAACAGCCGCATCGAGTTGAGAATAACAAGGAGGGAACTCGCCTGGTGCATGACGGCCCCCAGAATCATCGTCATCCATCCCTGGGCGGAAAGGAGAACCAACACCGTATTGAAAACGATGGCAAAGAGGAGATTTTCCTTAATCACCCGAAGGGCTTTTCGAGAGATTCGAATGACGGTAGGGATTTTTTCAAGTTCATCGGTCATCAGAGCAATGTCGGCTGTCTCAATGGCCACATCCGTACCCACGACTCCCATGGCGATACCGATGTCTGCAGCTGCCAAAGCTGGAGCATCATTCACTCCATCCCCGATCATCGCCACTACACGTCCTTTTCTTTTCCACTCTTTTACACTCAGGACCTTCTCTTCGGGAAGTAGTTTCGCTTCGTATCCTATGCCTAATTCTTTTCCAATGCGGTCGGCGACCAGCGTACTGTCGCCTGTGAGCATCCAAATTTCCGATACCCCTTCTTCCCTGATCTTGTGGATAGCGTCTTTAGCTCCTTCCCTCAATGTATCGGCAATGGAAATGATTCCCAAGAGACGACGATCCAATGTGACGAAGAGGGAGGTCATTCCTTCCGATTGCTTTGACTCCAACAACTGTCTCCCCGATTCCGGAATTTCAACCCCTTCACTTTTCATGATTTCAGAACTCCCTACGATTATTGTCTTGGAGTTCCACTGAACCTTCACGCCTTTCCCTCTAAAATTTTCGAAGGACATAGGATGAGGGATGCTCAGATCTAATTCGTCTGCTTTCTCCGTGATGGCTCTTGCTAATGGATGTTCGGAACGTTTCTCCGCAATCGCCGCCCAAAAAAGGATTTCTTTTTCATCCATTCCATCTAAAGCCCTTATCTCTATAACTTTCGGCCTTCCATATGTCAGGGTTCCAGTTTTATCCATCAAGAGAGTCTTCAATCTTCCCATCTGTTCCAGATAGGCACCTCCCTTGATTAGGATTCCCTGCCGGGCTGCATTTCCAATGGCAGCCACGACAGCTGTGGGAGTGCCCAGAACCAGTGCACATGGACAGGCGACGATAAGGATGGTGATCGCCCGAATGATCTCTCCTGTGGCAAGAAAAGTGGCAAAGGCGATCAGAATGATGGCTGGGATGAAGTACCGTGAGAAACGGTCCATCACCCGTTGGGTAGGGGATTTTTCTGCCTGAGCTTCTAAAATTAATCGTTTGATCTGGGCCAACTTTGTATCTTCAGCCACCTGTGTTGCTTCGATTTCGCAAGAACCAGACTCGTTGAAGGTTCCACAGTAAACCTTATCTCCGGCCTCTTTTTCGACTGGAATTGACTCTCCAGTCAAGCTGGACTGATTGATCGAAGCGCAACCAGAGATAATCTTGCCATCTACAGGGATTCTCTCTCCAGGCTTGACAATCACCACCTCCTTGGGCTTCACGTCCTCAATCGGGACCTGAACCTCGTTGTTTTCTCTTCTCACCCAGGCTGTTTTCGGAGAAAGTTGAATCAGGGAGGCAATGGCTTTCCGAGCCTTTCCAACCGTGAGTCCCTCCAAAAATTCACCGAGAAGCATAATGAAGATGACCGTTGCTGCTTCTCGATAGGCACCCACTGCAGTGGCTGAAATGGCAGCAATGGAGACAAGGGTGTCTACATTCAAATCTGGAATGAGGAGCGTTTGAATAGCACTCCTCAGAATAGGGTATCCTCCAATGACCAAGGAGAGGATAGCAAGGATAGTCGGAAGGTTAGGAGGACCCAAACCAATCCACCCAAAAATCCAGGAGAGACCAAGCGTAACTCCCGAGAGGCTTAGGAAGATGAAGGCCCTTCTCTCCTTCCAGAAAGTCCGAGTTCTTTCCGTGAAGGTCTCCCGGACCGTATAACCGGGTTTGGTAATTGCTTTTTTGATCCGCTCTTCTTCTACCCGATGGGGGTCATAGTAAATGGTAGCGTTGGAGAGGACATAACTTACCTCTGCAGAGAGGACTCCGGGGACATGCTCCACCGAGCGTTCGATATTGAGGGCACAATCACCACAATGGATGCTCTCGATATTGACGACGATCTTCGACTTACCTTCGAACTTCTTTTCTTTCTCTTCCATCCTTCTTCTCCCTTTCACCCTTTCCGATTCGGCTGAGCTCACGACGAAGCCCTCTCCCCATAGGGGAGAGGGAGGGGGTGAGGGGCATTCCGCAATTCACATTCCGAAATCCGCATTTGAATGAGTTAGTCTCCCCAACTCCATACACCGGTATTATGGAGACTGTAGTATTGGTCATTTAAAAGCTTCTCATGAAGGATTTCCTCATCTGCCAAACGTTTATACATATCCCTGCCACGGGGGTCTTTTGTCAACGCGGCCATCGAACGATAATAAGTTTGTGCTTTTTTCTCTTCCCGAATCGCCATCTTTAAAGCATCCATATCGGTCAGTTGCTCTTGACCCTTCGCCTTCTCCACCTTCAAGGGAATTGTCTTCTTCTTAAGAGAGGTCCCAGAATAGAGAATCCATTCCCCTTTCTCCTGGAGGGATTTAAGAAGTTCTTTCAATTTCTGGTAATGGTTCATCTCAAATTCCGAAAGTTGTTGAAACATATTTTTCCCTTTGGGGTTTTTCGTCTTCTTCACAGCCTTCGAATAGGCCTGATAAGCATTCTTTTCGGCTTCCATAGCTATCTTAATTACTTCTATGTCCTCCCTCTTTGTCCACGAAACCTCTTTCTTACAGGTTTTACAGAGAAGTTTCTTCTCCCTTTGGATTACATCTGCCACACTTTCAAAGCCCTCGAGCGTCATGTCTGCCTCAGCGCCGCAATGATGACAGGCAAAGGCTTTTTTTGAACTCGTATCCATCTCAATCTCTTGGCCACAGGTTTTGCATATTACTTTTCTTCCCCTTTTAATAACATCCTCAACACCTTCGAACCCTTCGAGGGTCATGTCCGCTTCAGCACCGCAGTGCTGACACGCATAGGTCTCCTTCACCTGCTTTGTCATATCTTCTCCCTCCTTTTTGTCACTTGGCTAAAGCCTCGATCATCTCCCTACAGAAAGCAGGTAAATCATCGGGTTTCCTCGAGGTGATCAAGTTTCCATCCCTGACCATTTCTTGATCCACATAGT
This sequence comes from uncultured delta proteobacterium, assembly GCA_963739325.1. Taxonomy (GTDB): domain Bacteria; phylum Desulfobacterota; class BSN033; order BSN033; family UBA1163; genus CAVTZZ01. The sequence goes on from CAVTZZ010000027.1 coordinate 19,708, forward strand.
TTGCACCGGCATTGACTAGGTCATCCTTGATTGCAGAGACACCTGTCACTTTCTTTCCCTTCAAAATTCCTGCTGAAACAAGCATCCAGCCAGCATGACAGATTGCTGCAATCACTTTTCCCTTCTGATGGGCTTCTCTGACAATCCTTACCATTTCCGGATAACGTCGCATCATGTCTGGCGCATAGCCTCCAGGAATGACGACTCCATCGTAATGGGACATATCAATCTCTTTTGCCTCCTTATTCACATCAACCGGATAGCCATACTTGCTGGTGAAGGTTCGGCTGCTTCCGGATCCCACGACCGTAACCTCCGCGCCTTCCTCCTTCAACCGATAGTAAGGAACCCATAGCTCCAAATCCTGATAGAGATTCTCTGCAAGGAGAACCACTTTTTTACCTTTGAGTCGCATATCTTTTTCCTCCTTTCTACTTAAAAATACCTTAAAAAATCCCTCCCCACCTCCCCTGCCTACCGCAGGCAGGCTTTTAGAAAGGGGGGAGAAACAATTTTCTCCCCCTTTTCTAAAGGGGGATTATAGTTCTTTACCCCGTTAGAAAACCCCAGCATTTATACTGGAGATGGTATAAATAGAAAGTATTAGCTCCTTATTGAGGATGGGGTCAAAGCCCCGTCCTTTCTAACGGGGTTTACTCATTAATAGGCTTAACTTTCTTACCCACTAATCTCGAATCGATATTTCCTGGTCCTCCACAATCTGGAATGTAACAGGTCACATCGCTGAAGGTACAGATCTGTTTACATGAAGGACATCGATCAGGTACTGTATCCACTCCAAAAGTATAACCACAATTCGAACACTTCCATTGTGTCACCTATCTCACCTCCTCCTAATTCGGATTGCGGAGTGCGGAATGTAGAATTAAAATATTCCGAAATCCGCATTCCGAATTCCGCATTTGATATCAGTCTTCATAGAGATTGAGGTCATAACCCAATTGAATCGCCTTTAGGTTCTCCCTCAGATACGACTTGGGTAATAACTTTTCTAATTCCATATGAGAGATTTCGAGACCGATTAATCTAAAAAGCCGACCGAGGGCAATCATATTGCCGAAGATCACTTGCCCAAACTTTTCAACTCCTATCATTCCAAAAGGAACCTCTTCGTCCGTACAGAGCCCGGTATCGCAAATCGTCTTCTGGGCGATGAGCTGGTCTCCCTTTTCATGAAGTCGAACGAGAATGTCTGCCTCATCGATCATTGGATTTTGAATGGGATGCTTATCATAGGTGAGATAAGCAGTAATTTTCTGATTCCGGATGGAGGAGTCATAGTCGAAGAGAAGGGCTACCTCATAGCCCAACTCTTTCAAGGCCATGGCAAGGATGTGAGAGATGACCCTCACCGACTGTCCTCCCACCCCTGTAAAGACAATTCGCTTCATAAAATCTTTCCTGATAAAATCCAAAGGTTTAGACTGAGGTTAAGGATAAGAAGAAAAATCATTCCTTAGCCTAAACCTTGACCTTAACCTTCTATTTTCCCCACCACTGGAAACTTAAAGATGAGGTCCTCTCCATGCGGTGCCATCTCAATATCCTTCGTCAGATCCTTACCTGCGATGTGGCAACGCATCCTCTTCTCGCCTTGAAAAAGTGGACTGGAGGAGAGGTCGTAGACCTTCCCCTTGTAGCCAATATAGATTGGCCTCCCTTCTGTCCCATTAAAAGGTTCGTGCTCCTCCAGGGTGAAAGGTTTTAAGCCTTCCATGGGAATCTCAGGTTGGGTCTCCACTTTCTCCACTGCCTTCGGAATTTCTTCACCTTCCACTCTCGCAATGCCCAGTTCGTCCTCGGCGAGACGGTCTCTCACTCCCTCTACGATATGAAATCTTTCGTCAAACCATTTAAACATCTGATAAGCGGTTTTGAACCCCAACCTCCTTCCATTCAGCTCAATGCAGTCACTGATGATATCAACAAAACTGAACCCTTTCCATAACAATGCTTCTTGGATGCACGTCCTAAGATGGTTGAGGTGATAGACCGTTGTCCGAGCATAGAAATAAAGAGCTTGTTGAGTGAGGATGTGACCCAACCGAAGGGGTGAGTAGGGCTCTCCCCTCGGCGAAGTGATCGTCTTTGTACCTCTGGGTGTTGTAGGTCCAGCCTGACCACCGGTCAACCCATAGATTTCATTATCATTGCAGAAGACAGTAAGATCCGGATTTCTTCGGGAAGTGTGCAGCAGATGGTTCCCTCCAATACTGCCCAAATCCCCATCTCCTGAAAGGACGATGACATTTACGTCTGGTCTGACAGCCTTGATTGCTTCAGCCGCTGTGAGGGCTCGGCCATGTGGGGTATGAACCGCATCCAGATTCATGTACCCACCCATCCTTCCAGAGCATCCGATCCCAGAAACCGCAACCGTATTCTGATAACTCCATCCCATTTCCTTAAGGACCATTGCTACATTCTTCAATACAGCACCAATGCCACAGCCTGGACACCAGGTGTGGGGAAAACGTCTCATCTTTAGGAGCTCTTTATAAGAGCGATCGATCATCCTTCCCCTCCCTTCAATCGATCCTCAATCTGACTCCGAATCCATTGGAGTTTAAATCCTCCTCCAAGACAAGGAACCCTTAACACCTTTCTTCCGATAGCCCATTCAACCCAACTCGCATATTGCCCATCGTTCCCTTCAACCACAATGATGTGCCGGTAAGACTGAGTCACCTGTTTCAACTCCTCTTCAAGAATAGGAAAAATTCGAATCGGCCTAAAAATAGAGAATTGCTCTCTTAACGAGGAAATGATCCTCGAAGTGATACCAAAGGCAATGAGGAGGACAGAGGATTTTTTGCAGGGAAGGTATTCGAAAAGAGGGTACTTTCCAGCGATGCGAAGATGACGATCCTTCAATTCTGTAAGCCACTCTCTATAGACTACCGGGTCATTCGTTTTGACATTCCCTAATTTATCGTGAGCAGTTCCAGTGAAGAGCCGCTGGCCTTTTCCTAAAGGTTCTTTTGAGCGGGGAACTACTTCTACTCCAACTGCATCCAGGTCCACAATTTCGTAGAGGTGGGAGAGGAAGGCATCCGAGAGGAGGATGACCGGTGAAAGAGATTCCTCAGATGCATTAAAGGCTATCATGATTAAACGAAAACTCTCTTCTACTGAATTGGGGTAAAAGGCAATGGGATAATAGTCCCCCGCACTCCCACCTTTGATCTGAAGCAGATCGGACTGAGCAGGTTGAGTGGGCATACCTGTAGATGGACCGACTCTCATCGAATTAACAAAGACACAAGGAGCCTCTACCACATGGCCCCATCCGATGGCCTCCTGCATGAGAGTGAATCCTGGTCCTGAAGTGGAGGCAAAGGCTTTGGCACCAGCCAATGAGGCCGAGAGGGTTGCAATGGCTGCTGCGATTTCATCCTCTGCCTGAAGGAATTGAAACTTCGGTTCCTCCTCAGCATAGGCCGCAGCCTGTTGAAGAATCTCAGAGGTTGGACTGATGGGATAACCAGCAAAATAGCTGGCACCGGCCTGGATCGCTCCCTGAAAGATAGCCTCATTGCCAGAGAGGAGTCGTCTCATCACCTGCTCCCTTGCTGGTCCATCACCTCAATGGCGATGTCAGGACAATAGCGTTCACATTGATAGCACCGAATACAGCCATCTTTCTCCCTGATCTCATTCATTTCGAGTGATAGGATATGAACTGGACAGACTTCTACACAGAGAAGGCATCGTTTGCAGTAGATCTCATTCCATACCACATTGAGTCTTGACTTCATTGATCTTTAACGAGCCTCCTACCAGCCTCAAATGCCTGCTGGATTGCCTCTGGATGCTTCAGAATATCCCCTTTGGCATCGATCCCTCGGAAGACTAGCTCACCGACATATTCCGCATTGAGGACATCAAAAAAATATTTGGCGGTGAGGATCGCTCCCTCAAAGACCCTCTGCCCTTTTGTCCCTCCGACAGAAATGAGAAATCCTTTTCTCTTTTTACCTTCTTTCCCTAACGATGGACTTTTGAGAAGATACTTTCTCGCCCAGAGGGCTTGACACCGATCCACAAAGGCTTTCGCCCAACCCGTGATGCCATAAAAGAAGATCGGAGAGGCAAGGATAATGACATCTGCTTCTAACAATTTTGGGTAGATCTTCTGCATGTCGTCCAGAATGACACATTCACCGGTTTTGTCACAACCGTGGCATTCCTTACAGGGGGTGAGGGTGAAATCGATGAGACGGAGACGCTCCACCTCTGCTCCTTCCTTTTCCGCCCCTTTTAGGGCTTCTTCTAAAAGGAGATCTGTATTCCCTCCTCTTCTTGGACTTCCAAAAATCCCTAAAACCTTCAACACTTCCTCCAACTACTTCCTAATCTCCCCATCTCCCGTAGGGAACGGTTTAAAACCCTGCCTGTCCGGCAGGCAGGCGTTTCCTAAAAAAGGGGGAAAGAAAGGAGATTTTCATGTCCAGGGAATCGAACCAAACTCTCTCAAGCCATCCAATGGAGGTTTCTCGATTCCTTTATGTTGGATCAATACCTTGAAAACCTCACCCATCCCCGCTTCTGGTTCAATCAAATGCTTTAGCGAAAGTCTCAATCTTAATCCATCGATTTCGGAGAGGTCTCTCTCCAGAAACTCCATCTCCTGAAGGATACCCAGCCCAATGAGGAAACGATATTGGGGAACAAGACCGGTGAAATGAAGGCCCATCTCTTCTCCCTTTTTGATCAGACTGGTGAAGTTGACATGGGAAGTGATGTCCTGTTCTCCCAATCGTTCATAAGGATTGAATGATGCCTGATGTTGATAAGAACAAAGGAGTGTGCCGTCGCGACGAGAAGGGGTGTACAGTTCATCAGCGAGGTAACCATAATCGATCGTTAAGACAAATCCCTTCTTCAAACATCTTCCTACCTTTTCCATCCAGTTTAAGGCCTGTAAATTGACTTCTGCCTTCTGGCCCTCTTCCAAAGCCACATTCATCGACCTGAGATAATCGGAAATCCTTGGATCAGAAGGTTCCTTCCATTCCTCCCCCAATTGGTCGTTTGTATGGTTGACCCAAATCTCCTTTAAACTCCCTTGGTCGAAGACCACTCGGTGAACAGGAAAGGCATCGACAAGCTCATTGGAGAGGAAACAACCTTCAATTTTAAACTCACCGTTTGTCAACGCTTCCGGAATCAACCAGAAGACCTTTCCCTCTCTTTCATATTCATAAAGTCTCACCTTCTGTTCCTTTAAAAAATGAGGAGCGGTCTCAAGGAGGTGATAACGGAGACGTTTGTAGAAAGTCGGGGAACTCTTCTTCGCCCAATCTAAGATATCCATGCATAAAAAACCTCGGCCCCCTCCCATCTCGACCACATCAAAGGTCTCTTTTCCCAATATCTCTGCCATCTGGAAGAGTTGTTTGGCAATCAGATGTCCGAAAATGGGATGGACACAAGGGCTGGTATAGTAATCCCCATCCCTCCCGATCCTTGTTTTCTCTGATCGGTAATACCCATATTCTGGATGGTAGAGGCACCAATCCATAAATTGAACAAAGGGGATAGGACCTTTCTCTTCAATGTGAGAGAGAATAAATCTCCTCAACCCTTCCCCTCGTTCTCTTTTCTCCTCTTCCATATGCATAAGAGTTCCCGATTATGGTATCCCGATTGAACCAGTTCCCAACCCTTCTCACCCTTTTCACGGAAAATCTCTTCCAACCATCCAAGCCTCCCTCTAAGGGTATCGTGGACAAAACACCGCCCTTCTTGATCGCATTCAATGACATCCTCTTTTCCTTCCAGAGGTTGATGGGGGAGCTCATGGACTGTAACCTGATATTCCCATTGGATCATAGATCTTCATCCTTGAAACTTTTTCTCTCTGCCATATTAAACTCCTCTCTTTTTAATCACCTCGTCGATGTCTCATCGGGCCCTCTTCTATGGCCTCATGGACCCAGTTCAATGCAGCGATCATTTTCGGAAATCCGATGGTTGTTAAACCCAAGAGCACGGCATGTCGAATCTCCTCAGGAGAGATTCCGATGGCCATCGCCCTTCGGGTATGGGATTTGACAGCACCATCTGACTCCGAACCAATGGCTATCCCCAGCTTGATCAGCCTCCGTGTTTTTTCATCAAGGGGGCCAGAGGCATGACATCTTCTTGCAAGTTTGTCAAACTCTTTTTCAACTTCTGGAAATTCTTTTTTTAACCGTGAATAGGAAAATGGTAATTGACCGATCTTCCGCCCCTTCTTCCTCTTTTCCATCTTCTCCCCCTTTCTCCCTCATCATAAGGTGATAGTGTATTTATTGATCCTATGGTGAGGAAAGTAAGATTCCTTTGCTTTTCTCAACCCTTCTTCACCAAGATCCTGCTCCCGATTGACATAGGTATATTCTGACCATTCATTTTCTAAGAATGTTTGATTGATTAATGAGTAGATGCCTTCATAGGCTGAGTTGGCCTTTTCAATGTGAATAACGACCGTATCTCGATTGAGCGGTTCTCCGAGGGTAAAGGCCTCTAACTTCTCATTGATCAGAATAGCTCCTCCTTTCAACCCTAATTCTTCAAAGTGGGTGAACGCTTCTTTGATGGCGATGGATTCGTTGAGCAAACCTGGGATGACCTCACATTGACGGAGATCGCACCACTCCGTCTCTAATCGGAGACATTCCGAAATCCATTCGGAGGTGAGCGGAATGTATTGATGGGAATACTTCTCTTTAAACTGTTTAATATGGTTTCTCTTGCGGTGATACTTCCTCCCTTCCAATTTAATTAAATCCTCCATCAGATAGAGATAATCGCTTTGAGCTCGATCAAGCTCAGCTACAAAACCTTCTCCCTTCCAATCCATCTGAGTAACCATGGCTTCAGGAACCCGGGCGATTTTAGGATGAGTTCCTTTTCCCTTAAGATATTGAAGCAAAATTCGATAACATTCTACCATATCTCCCTCTCCAATAGGAGGGAAGAAAAAGGATTTTTCTCCTTGATCCGATAAAAGACAGAGAAAATTCTTAAAACGGCTGATTTTTAATTGATAGGCATATCGCCAGATGAAGAGGTTGGTAAAGGTGAATTCTGAAATGACAGGAGGAAAGAGGTTGAAGAGAGTGTCGAAAAGTGGTTTCTCTTCGAGAGATAAATCTTTAAACTGTGGAAATTCTGGAACATTCTTCCATAAATCCTCCATGATAGAGTAGCTCCTTTTCTCATTCTTACCTACTTTATTTGCTTGGTCAAATGGTCGACCATGGTACAGACTTCATCGATTTTGAAGGGTTTATAAATAAAACCATAAACCCCCAGATCGATGGCCTCCTTGAGGAAGGCATCCCCTCTCTCTGAGACGATAAGTAGTATTCTGGGTCGGGCGGCTTTTTTAATTTCGAGAAGAAGGTCTTTTTCTCTGACTCCCGGGGTTTCGATGTTTAAGATGAAAATGTCGAAATTTCCTTCCAAAAGATAAGCCTTTACCTGTAAACCATTATCCAATGTCACCACATAATGGCCTACCTTCTCAAGACATTCTCTAAGATAACCACGGTTAGCGAGATCATTATCGACGATGCAGATCTTACCCTTCATTATCCATCCCCTTCCAAAATCGATTCATATCTCCACTCTTTGGAAAGGGATTTCATCGCCTCTGCTCAAGTCGATTCTCTAAGATCACCTTGTCAACGATCTCTCCACAAAAAATGCATCGCCATCCGAAAAATTCTTCACAAATACCATAGAATTTTTCGAAGACCATGGTCCCACCACAACGATGACATTTCATAATAAACCTCCAATTGTTAAATTACATAAAATTATCAGCAATTTTTATACCAAAAGTATAAATTTATCAGAATGCTTGTAAATGAGTAAATCTCAAGAATTAGAGAAGGTATCAAAGATATTGATGAGGTAGGAAGGTGTCCATTTTTAGATCATGACTTTGTAAAACTTATTTTTATAATTCAAAAAACTTATTAATTTAAAGATGTTATATATCTGTATATTTTTTGGACATTTATGTATTGATTTCATGCCCTGATCAATCCATAACGTTTCATTTTACCATAGAGCGTGGAACGGTTAATCTTCAGCCTTTTGGCTGTCTGATGCTTATTCCAGTTGGTCTCCTCCAGTGTCTTCATGATAAGGTTCTTTTCATGGTCTTGGAGGGAAATCAGTTGTTTTGTGGGCAATGGCTGTTGCAGAAGATATTGGGGAAGGTTTTTGGGTAATATCTTTTCCTGTTTTGCAATGATGATCGCATGCTCAATCACATTCTCCAATTCACGAACATTTCCGGGCCAAGAATGGGCGAGAAGGATTTCCATGACTTCCGGGGAGATACTTGTCACTTCCTTCCCTTTCTCTTGACAAAATTTCTGTAGGAAATGGGATGCCAGGAGTGGAATGTCATCTTTCCTCTCCCGCAAAGGCGGGACGAAGATGGGGATGACATTGAGACGATAATAAAGATCTTCTCGGAAGGTACCCTTCCCGATCTCCCCCATCAAATTTTTGTTCGTGGCAGCAATCACTCTTACATCGACTTCTAAGGTCTCTTCTCCGCCCACCCTCTCAAACCGATAATCCTGTAAGACTCTGAGAAGGAGAATCTGTGTGGGAGGTGAAACCTCACCGATCTCGTCCAGGAAGATTGTCCCTCCGTGGGCCAGTTCAAATCGGCCGATCTTTCGCCGAATGGCACCGGTGAAAGAACCCTTTTCATGACCGAAGAGTTCACTCTCTAAAAGGTTCTGGGAATAGGCAGAGCAGTTGGCGACCACAAAGGGTTTGTTTTTTCTATGGCTATTAAAATGGATGGCTCTTGCAATCAACTCCTTTCCCGTACCACTTTCTCCTTGGATGAGTACTGTCGAATCGGTGTTTGAAAGGTCTGAGATCAATTCATAGATCGCTTGCATCCCGGTGTTCTTTCCAAGGATATTTCCGAAACTGTAACGTTTCTCCAACGCTTGAGTGAGGAGGATATTCTTATCCTTTTCCCTCTTCAGCTCGTCATGGAGATCTTTAATGCGGAGCATCACCTTGACCTTAGCCAACAACTCCTCATTGATAAATGGTTTGGTAAGGTAATCATCCGCCCCAAGATTCAGGCCATCGATCTTGTCCTGGAGGCTCGATCGGACCGTAAGGATAATGACCGGGATGAATTTCATCTTTTCGTCTTCTTTAATCTTACGGCAGATATCTCTCCCGTCTTCCTCACCCAGCATCACGTCGAGAAGGATCAAATCGATGGGTGTTTCGGCCTCCGAAGCTCCCTGCCTTTCCACCTCTAAAAACTTCATGGCCTCCACTCCAGAGAAAGCAGGAAAAACTTTATACCCCTCCAATTCAAGAAGGGTGGTGATCATCTCAACCGTGTCCTTCTCATCATCGACAACCAATATTTTCTTTGTCTCTTTATGCTCCATCTCTCTATCCGGCTAAATTTGCTTAAATATAATGATTCTTCATCCGAAAAGCAATATGACATCATGGATGTGTAAGTATCTTTTTTTCCGTGAAGGCTGTATTGAAAAGGAAAGCGACGGCACAATTGTCATTGTTTCAATGCTGATAGTCCTTTCCAAGGATAAATTCCAAGCTCCTCTTGGTAATTAAGTCATTCAATGACTAATGACTTATTGACCTAATGACACAATAACTTTATTTGGTGCCTGGGATTTGGTGCTTACCACGAAGGGGTTAACTGGTTTCACAGGGTGGAATCTTTTCGATAAGTTTCTTTCTCCTTGTTGGTGTAAGTTCCTCTATTATCTTCCAGTCCTCCTTGGCAAATGAATCCTTTCCTTTGATGAGAAGCCAATCATTTCCCGAACCCCTTCCTTTCATTAAGACAAGAGAAAAGATACCCTTCAATTTCTTTCCATCTAAAGAGAAACTGAGTTTCCCATTTTTTAGAGCAGATTCAGGATCTCCTTCTGGTTGAAACTCACCTGAATCCCAGATGAGGACTGGCCCGGCTCCATAGTGTCCCTGAGGAATGATCCCCTCAAATCCCCCATATTCGAGAGGGTGATCCTCTACCATGACGGCGAGTCTCTTCTCAGATGGATTCATGGAAGGTCCTTTAGGGATGGCCCAGGATTTGAGCACCCCAGCAATCTCTAATCGGAAATCAAAATGAAGACGAGTTGAATGATGTTCATGAACAACAAATCTCATTTTTTCCCTCTTATTATTATTTACAATCCGAACTCCGAACTAATTACTCCGAACTATACTTTATCCAGCACTTCCCTCACTTTCCTTGCCAGTCCTTCCACTGTAAAAGGCTTCTGGATGTAATTCATTCCCTTCTCTAAAACACCATGATGGACAATGGTATTGTCCGTGTAACCTGACATGTAGAGAACTTTACAATCTCGGCAAACTTCTTTGAACTGCTCCACAAATTGACGACCGCTTATACCGGGCATCACCACATCGACCAAAATCAGGTGAACAGATTCCTTTCGCTCTTTAGGAAGATGCAATGCGTCATCCCCATTAGAGGCTTCTAAAACATTGTAACCCTGCTTCTCCAGGACTCTCATAGCAAGCTTACGTACCTCCTCATTATCCTCAACAATGAGGATTGTCTCGCTCCCCCGTGGAAGTTCCTCTTTCATCACCTTTTCCACCATCTCTTCAGGAGGCTCGTCCACCCTTGGGAGGTAAATCTTAAATGTCGTGCCTTTTCCCAACTCACTATAAATCCAAATATTCCCTCCACTCTGCTTCACAATTCCATAGACAGTCGATAATCCCAACCCCGTACCTTTACCCTTATCCTTCGTCGTAAAGAAGGGTTCAAATGCCCTTTCTTTTACTTCCTGAGTCATTCCCACCCCTGTATCACTTACGGAGAGCATCACATATTGGCCTGGCTTGGTAGCAACATGGTCACGGGCATATTCCTCATCTAACTCCACATTTGTCGTCTCAATGGTAAGCTTCCCTCCCTTGGGCATGGCATCTCTGGCATTGATTGTAAGATTCATCACCACCTGTTCGATCTGGCCAGGGTCGGTTTTGACTCTTCCAAGATCGTCAGCCAAAAAGGTAATCAGTTCCACATCTTCAACAATGATCCGATGCAGCATCTTCTCCAAATCCTTAATCAGGATATTGAGATCGAGAACTCGCATCTCCATCACTTGACGCCGGCTAAAGGCAAGCAGCTGCCGGGTTAGGGACGCTGCCTGGTCGGCAGCTTTCTGGATCTCTTCGACTTTTTCCCTCAATGGGTTACCTTCATTAAGTTGCATGAGAGAAAGTTGACTGTAACCCTTTATAACGGTGAGGAGATTATTAAAGTCGTGAGCAATCCCCCCTGCTAACTGACCGATTGCTTCCATTTTCTGAGACTGCCGGAGCTGCTCCTGAAGGGTGGCCATTTCTTTCTCTCTACGGTTGCGTATAATGATACCAGATAGTGATATTGGCAATGGCAGTTAGAAATTCTTCCTCCCTTTTATTGTCGATTGTGCCCTTCTTTTACATAAATATTTAATACTCCAAATATCGTGCCACCGAACATAATAGGAACACTGTAATGACCGTGAGGAATGATGCCTTCATAGGTTATTTCATGAGAGTCATCAATATGGTCAGAAAAAAATATTTCCCCTGTTGATGCTGTTCGACCGCAAAGGCATTTGCCAAAGGGAACTTGAGCGCAAGACATTTGGATTTGTTTCGCAAGCCCATTTTGGGCTTTCATTACCAAAACCCCAGGTTTATCTTCAACAAGAAAGATGCACCCCCTTGATTCAAAGACGAGCCAGGGGATTGAAAGGATAAGAGCAAGGGTACGCTTCAAGATTTCTTCAGGAGGAATATTTTCCAACGAGAGGCGAAGAATCGAGTTCATCGTAGTTTGAGTATCATAGTTTCACTGGATCTCCTCCTCTGCTTGCTTTCTTTCAGTGATATCCTCGATAGTCCCTTCATAGAAGCGCAAAGTACTGCTTCCATCGCGAATGGCCCGTGCATTCATTGAGGCCCAAAAGATGCTACCATCCTTGCGATAGAACTGTGTCACAAATCCTTTTACCTCTCCCCGTGTTTCTAAAAGATGTTTGAATTCATCACGGCGATCGGGGTCCATATTTATCTGATGCTGGATATCCGTAGTGCTCTCGATCAATTCCTCTGGAGAATCGTAGCCATGCATCCGTGCCAGCGCCTGATTGACGTTAATGTAATGTCCATCAAGGGTGGTTAGGAATATTCCCTCGACTGCATTCTCGAAGATAGCACGGTATTTCTCTTCCGCAGCCTTGCGTTCTGTCAATTGCTGCTTCACCTCTTCGTACAGGCGTGCGTTCTCGTCGTTACGACGGATGAGTTCACGCGATGCATTACGGACAAGGAAGAAGAGGGAAGCATAGAGAATGAGAAACCCCAAACTGACGCTCGAATAGATAAACCGACGGGTTTGAGCGATATGATTTTCAAGAAAAGTTAGGTCGTGATAGATTTCAAAAGCCCCCATGATATGGGGCGAATCCGCGGGCCGGAGGGGGACATATACCTCCATCAACCGGGCGAAACGTCCCCGTTCTCCAACATTCTCTTCCTTTTCTAAGGAGGAGATCTCCATGGCGATCTTACCGGAGAGGGCCTCCTTGAGTTCCTCATTGTCAGTGAAGCGAAGTCCCAACAGATCCTTCTCGTCTGAATAGATCAACACCCCATCGCGATTCCAGATTTTAATTCGGACAATGCGCCCGTGTATAGAGTGTTCTTGTAAAATGTTCTGCCGGATCAGGGCATCTATCTGAGCAAATCGGTCTGGACTTAAGGGGCCGGTAAAATCAGAGGTCTTAAGATTGGGGGTGAGAAAGGCGGAAACCTGGACTACTGCATTTTCAGCTTCTTGTTGAAGTGCGCCCTTTTCCATCCGCCATTGAATCCCCAGCGCCAAAGCGATGGCAATTGAGAGAAGGATGAAAAATGAGATCAGTGAGAATTTTGTCAACAGGTTGGGTTCTAAGTGGAACGATCTTTTCATGGCGATTCTATCTCTTCTTGACAAATCATTTATCCAGTATCCAGCACCTCTCTCACTTTTTTTGCCAGCCCATAAAATTAAAGACAAGAGGTTTTGAATTTATCTCCACATGGCCTCCTACATAGGTTAAGAGTCATGAATAAAAGGCCTCCATTTCGATCCTTCAACCAGTCGAACGAATGGCTCAGGATGATATGAAAAGTCTAATGAATTAGTATATATGAGTCAATAAGAATTTTAGATGATATAAGAATTTGTATTTCACTCAGGATTTCAATCTCTCCCTCTTTAGAGCAATTAAAATTCCAGTGAAGATTAATATTCCCCCTATGACTTTCCAGGTCGTCAATCCTTCACCCAAGATAAAATAAGCCAGGATGGTTGACCCGATCGGTTCACCTAAAATGGTGATCGCCACGATTGATGCCGGAAGGTATTTCAGAGCCCAGTTGAAGGTTGTGTGACCGATCAATTGGGGGATTACGGCGAGCAGGAGAAAGAGGAGGTAGGTGGAAGAGGAGTATCCAAAGAAGGGTTTTTGAAAGAAGAGGGAGAAGAGAATCAATACCAATCCAGCCGTAGAGTAAACCGGAAAGACGTAAGCAAGGAGATCTTGATTCTTTCTCATCTTTCGCCCCACTAAAAAATATCCTGATGCAGCAAGGGCACCTAAAAGAGCCAATCCATCTCCCACCACTGCCTCTTTCGATAGAGCCATATCTCCATATCCGATCAATCCGCTGCCGATCACCGAGAGTCCGATTCCTAAAATTAAATTCAAACCCGGTCGCTCTTTTAAAAAGACCCAGCTTCCAATTCCAACAAAAATAGGATGAGTCGTAACCAGGACGACAGAACTGGCCACAGACGTATATTTGAGTGAGGTGATCCATGAGGCGAAATGGAGGCTGAGAAAGATTCCAGAAAAGATGAGCCATGCGACATCTTTCTTCTCCCATCCTCTCCAGACCTTCTGATGACTTGCCCATGGCATCAGTATCAGAGAGGCCAGGACCATCCTGTAGGTTGAGATGATCAAGGCTGGCGCGTCACAGAGCTTTATAAAAATAGAGGCAGTGGAGATCGCTATGATTCCAATAAAAAGAAGAATAATAAAGGAAGCCATGGCTTTAAACTTATATCAATTGGGGCTCCTATTCAAGGTAAATCCTTCGCAATTCTGACACTGGACTTCAGACTTTGGACACCAGACTTTCTATTTTCCCAACCTCCCGATCACCCCATCTCCCCATTATCTTTGTGTAGTCTCTGGCCATTCCACTATTCAGTCTAATGCCTGCCTGCCGGTAGGCAGGTCTGAAGTCTATGGTCTAATGTCTAAATCAAAATCAAATCCTCCGGGTTCCTTGCTTTAGGACAAATGAGATGATAAACTTTTTAAAAGAGGGAGGTATTCATGGTTCTCAAAATCCTATTGGGTGTGGTCCTCGGTGGTTTGGCTGGATTCGGCTTGAGCTATTTCACTCGGTCTATGGGAAGCTCCTGAGCCCTCACCTGTAACCCCTATATCTCCACCCCCTTGGGTGCTGTTCTGGGGTTGGTCTGGGCCTTAGGTTAAGGCCTCCCAAATTCGGAATTCCGAATGCTGAATGCGGATTGAAAAAGATTGAGAATTAGTTTTGGCTTTTGTATGGAGGCTATATCGTTGATCTGAAATTGCAATAAATTTGAAATCTCAAATTATTTTATTCCGCAATCCGCAATCTGCAATCCGCATTGGAGGGAATTGTGCATGTCTCAATTAAGACAGGATCGTACAACAAAAGAATGGGTCATCATTGCAACGGAGCGTTCTAAGAGACCCCATGATTTTAAAAAGGGCAAGCCTGTGGCTGAAAGACCTATTTATAAAGAAGACTGCCCTTTCTGTGCAGGCAATGAGCATCTCACTCCTCATGAAACCCTCGCTTATCGAAGCGGTGGTCATGCCGATAGCAAAGGATGGTGGGTCAGAGTAGTGCCCAATCGATTTCCAGCCCTCTCTCCAGAGGGAAGCTTGGAGAGAAAGGAAGAAAAGGAATTTTTCAGGATGATGGATGGAGTAGGAATCCATGAAGTGGTTATCGAAAGCCCCTTCCACAATCAGTTCCTTCCCCTGATGGAGGATAAACAGGTAGAGGAGGTTCTTCTTGCTTATCGTGAGAGGTATCTTGCCTTGAGGGAGGATCCGAGGATTAAATTAATCATCATCTTTAAAAACCATGGTGAAGCCGCAGGGACATCCTTGGAGCACCCCCATTCCCAATTTGTCGGGACCGCGGTCGTCCCATCCAATATCCGAGGGAAATTGGAGGAGGCAGCCCGATATTACGATGATCATGGGTGCTGTGTCTATTGTGATCTTGTTGAGGAGGAACTCAGTTTTGGAAAAAGGATCGTTATGGATACGGAAAAGTTTGTCGTCCTTCAGCCCTTTGCATCACGATCCCCTTTCGAAACCTGGATCATTCCCAAAGAGCATCAGGCTTCTTTCGGTTTAATCTCTATGGAGGATTCAAAAAAATTTGCAAAGATTTTAAGGACCACCTTATTCAAGCTCTATTCAAAACTGAACGATCCTGATTATAATTTCGTCATCCATACCGCTCCGATTAAGGATGAAGGGGAGGACTACTACCATTGGCATCTCCAAATTATCCCCGAGATTGACCACCCCCGCAGGATTTGAAATGGGATCCGGAATCTTTATCAATGTCTCTCTTCCGGAGGAGACTGCCCAATTCCTGAAAGAGGAATAGGATTTAGGTGAGGAAAGAAGAATATTTACGCACCTCTCTCCATTTGAAAACAGCATAAATTCCCTTCAAAGCGCAGAGGCTATCATAATATAAAACCTTATTTAAATTCAATATATTATCGTTGTTTTATATTCGCTTTTTAACATCCTTAGAAAGTTTGTGAAAAAATTCTTGATTTCCCAAAAACATTAAATTATATTTATCCAATATTTTCGATTTCAGGAGAAAACATTATGAGACTGAAAAATGTAAGGCTGAAGCTAATGTTGTTGATGGTGGTTGCATACCTGTTCATCCCGCTCGTAGTATTTGCGAGCGAGGCGGATCTCGCGATACCCGACTTGCATAAGGGTGCTCGATACACCCTGATGTTCAATTTAAAACCATGGGATCTCCTGTTGTATGGCGCGTGTATCATCGCTGGTACACTGGGTATCAGCTTGTTTCTGCGCCACCAGGTCAAGAAGTTGAGAGCACATGAATCGATGCTCAAGGTGGCTGAAACCATCTTTCAGACTTGCCGCACGTATCTGATTCAGCAGGGCAAATTCCTTGTCTTGTTGTTCCTGTTCATTGCCGCCGCCATGTCTTTCTATTTCCTGGCCCTGAAGGGCGAGGGGATTTCCACTCTGTTGCTGGTCCTGCTCTTCTCGGTGGTGGGTATGGGCGGTTCCTACAGCGTGGCCTGGTACGGCATCCGGATCAACACCTATGCCAATGCCCGTACCGCTTTTGCCTCGCTGGCGGGGAAGCCCTGGGACGTGGTGAACATTCCCCTGCGCTCCGGTATGAGCGTGGGACTTTTCCTCATTTCCCTTGAACTTGTCATGATGGTTATCATTCTGCTCTTCGTACCCCGCAACATCGTCGGGTACTGCTTCCTGGGATTCGCCATCGGTGAATCCCTGGCCGCATCGGCACTCCGTATCGCCGGCGGTATCTTCACCAAGATCGCCGACATCGGCTCCGACCTCATGAAGATTGTCTTCAAGGTGAAGGAAGACGACCCCCGTAACCCTGGTGTTATCGCTGACTGTACCGGTGACAATGCAGGCGATAGCGTAGGCCCCACGGCAGACGGTTTCGAAACTTATGGCGTTACCGGCGTTGCGCTAATAGCTTTTATCACGCTCGCCGTTGTGAGCCCTGACAGCGCGACCAAAGAAGCCATCCAGGGCAAACTCATCGTCTGGATTTTCGCAATGCGTTTCCTTATGGACTTCTGCTCCGGGCTTTCCTATTTTGTCAATCAGGGCATTTCTTCCGTAAAATATAGAGGGAAGAAAGAGATCGATTTCGAAGAGCCCCTCATGAGACTGATCTGGATCGCCGCCACCTTGTGTATCAGCACCTCGTTTGTGATGAGCTACCTGCTGATCAGCGACCTCCAGGTTCTAAAAGACGGCGTGCTTACCCCCATGCCCCATGTCTGGTGGCAACTTGCCATGATCATCAGCTGCGGTACGCTGGCGGCAGTTCTCATCCCCGAGTTCACCAAGATATTTACCAGCTCCAAGTCGAAGCACGTGCAAGAGATTGTGACCGCGTCGCGCGAGGGCGGTGCATCCCTTACCATACTGTCCGGTATCGTTTCCGGTAACTTCAGCGCCTTCTACATGGGCATGCTGATTGCTGGTCTTCTGGCCGGCGCGTATTTCGTCAGCCTTTTTATACCGGCTGAAGTCATCAACTATCCATCGATTTTCGCCTTCGGCCTGGTTGCCTACGGATTCCTCTGCATGGGCCCGGTCAATATTGCCGTCGACTCTTACGGCCCAGTCACCGACAACGCTCAGTCCATCTTCGAGCTGGCGCAGACCGAAAACATCCCCGGCATCAAGGAAGATATCAAGAAGAACTTCGGGTTCACCCCCGATTTCGAAATGGGTAAATTCTACCTCGAATCCAACGACGGGGCCGGAAATACCTTCAAGGCGACGGCCAAACCGGTGCTCATCGGCACTGCGGTGTGCGGTGCTACGACAATGATCTTCTCGATCATCCTGCTGCTCCAGAGCAAGAACATGCTGCATGTCCAGCTGACCGACGCGCCGATCATTCTCGGCCTGATCTGCGGCGGCGCGGTGATCTTCTGGTTCGCGGGGGCCTCCATGCAGGCGGTGACCACCGGTGCATACCGGGCGGTCGAGTTCATTAAAAAGAACATGAACCTGGACAAGACGGAAGCCGATATCGAGGATTCCAAGACGGTTGTAAGGATCTGCACCCAATATGCGCAGAAAGGGTATGTGGAACATCTTTATCGCGATCCTGATCTCCATTACGCTCGCCTTCGCTCTGCTGAACCCCAACTTCTTCGTGGCGTATCTGATTTCCATCGCCTGCTTCGGCCTCTTCGAGGCCATCTACATGGCAAACACCGGCGGCGCGTGGGACAACGCGAAGAAGATCGTCGAAGTCGACCTGAAGGAAAAGGGTTCGGCGCTCCACGCCGCAACGGTCATTGGCGATACGGTGGGCGACCCCTTCAAGGATACCTCCTCCGTATCCATGAACCCCATCATCAAGTTCTCGACTCTGTTCGGCCTGCTCGCGACCGAAATCGCGATCGAGATGGCGGTACACGCGAAGGAAGCCAATTCCACGAACTACGCTCCCTACATCGCTCTTCCAGTGTTCATTGTCGGGCTTATCTTCGTGTGGCGTTCATTCTACAAGATGAGAATACCGCTGGAAGAAGCTGCTGTGTTGAAATAGGTGCCGAAATAGGGTTCAACGTGTGAATGGATCTATCAAAATGCCCTCGCCTCGATAAGGGGTGAGGGCATTTTTTTATTTGCAAAGGCATTGAGTTGGGTTCGAAGGACGAGAATAAGCCTATCAGGGGATCTTATGATTTATGATTGAAAGTGAAGATCAATACCGTAACCCCATTTTCGAAGAAACCTGGTTAAGGTTCTTGTCCACTGTCCACAGGGGGACATTGGTGAGGATTGCAGATACGAGCAAATGCATATCTATATACCCAAGACCTTTTCCCATAAGGTTATGGCTTTCGATAAACACCATCACTTCTTCATGTTGTGCAACAACAGCCATCGGAAGTGCCTTCAAAAGAGAGAGTATCTCAGCCCTGTTCTTTAGATTTCCACAAGCAAGTTCATCGACAATGAATGGATGACAGACCACATCGCCTTCGATCAACAGTTCTCCAAGCCCAATTGCTCCTTCTCGCAGATGCGCTACCCACACCGAAGTGTCAACAAGGACCATCTTATGTGTCTCCTGCCCTTCTACGAGGTATCCTCTCCAATTTCTTTTCGGTCCCCCCCAATTTGGCGAGTCTCTTACTGCTTTCCCGTGCGATGAGTGCTTCCAGGCCGAGCCTGACCAGGGAGGTCTTCTCCTGAATGCCGGTCAATTTAATTGCCTTATCAAGCAATTCATCTTCAATATTGAGTGTGGTTCTCATAAATGGCCCTCCAAGCGATATTCATTTTTATATGTATTAGTATGTACAGATTATATGGACTTGTCAAGCGGGCCGTCAATTATTTTGTTCAAATAACGAATGCAGTAAGCTGAACCGCCACCCGTTCTACAGCAAGGCGCTGCTGGTTTCCGGCCCGATTTGTTTCTCGGGCTCTCCTCCATTCCTCTTTAAGGTTTCCAGAGTCAGACTTAATTATTGAGATTTTTTCTTTCGTTTTGTTCTTAAAAGTCAATATTTAAGTCTGCCCCTCAACTCTACAAGAAGGGGTGAGGGCATTTTTTTATTTGCAAAAGGTGGGAATAAGCCTGTAGCAAAATACGGTATTTTCGATCGAAAGTGAACCTGACAAAGATCAGTCCCCGCTTTTGGTGGTTGGCTGGAACGGTGGGTTAGGCCAAATCTTTTTGAATTCTCTGGATCTCTTGCTTTAAACGAGGCAAACGTTGCTTAACAGCCGCCCATACCAGTTGGTAATCCACCCCGAAATAGAAGTGAATTAACCTATCTCGCATGCCAGCCATTTCCTTCCAGGGCATTTCTGGATACCGCTCTCGAACCTCATCCGGTATCTGTTTGGTCGCCTCTCCAATAACTTCAAATTTCCTGATAACAGCACTACCTGTCTTGTCATCCACACGGAATTCTTCGAAACTCATCCCTTCCACAAAAGATTCGATGCTTTCCATCGCAGCCAAAATGTCTTTCAGATAAAGCTTGTAATCTCTCATATGGGCACGGCTTCTCTAAGGACCGACTCCCGGAGTTCCTCTCTTAATGCCCTCTTCGGCACTACGTCTACCCTTAGTTTAAGCTCTTCTTCTAAAAAAGTTGCCAAACCGGCCATGTCGAAAAGGTCCGCCCCTTCCTCAAAATCCACCAGGATGTCGATATCACTGTTCTCCGTTTTATCCTCTCGAATGATTGAGCCAAACAGCTCTATGTTTCTTACCTTGTATTGCTTTTTGATTAGAGGCTTTAGTTCTCGAATCTTGACAAGGAGTTCTTCGGTTTTAAGCATTTCTTCCTCCTATCGGATATCATGGGCCAACCCTAGAAATCAGCAACGGCTCTTACCCGCACGTGCCTCTGGGGGCAGTTTCAACGCCTCCTTTAGGATTTCGGCAATATCCTGTTTCATGTCCCCATTCTACTCTATCTGGAAATAAATTGCTACAAGTCTAAGAATATCGTTGCCTGGCTAAACGAAAAATAGATATTTTTTCTGTTTTGGATTAGTTTTTCCTATTGACATCGGAGGCCTTATAGGTGTTAGGCTTTGTTCATCCTTTTGAAGTCAATAATCAAGTCAGACCCCACTGATGTGACCCCACTGATGTATATTTGTGTTGTCGTCTGTGGCCGTCTTGTTCGCCTGGTTTATCGCATCTGCTTACGAGTTGCGTTATCGAACGACTCCCGGACGAACCTCCCTGCTTCGCGAAGCCTCTCCAAACTGTCGATTGCCAACTCAACTTCCCCGACGCCCCAATGCCCGATCTTAGATACGTCTCTGGCGAATGTCACAGAGGGATCGAGGGCTTTTGGGTTAGTCTTCACCCAGACGTGGAGGCCGCCTTGCTGCAGATGAGCACAGCAGAAGATAGCCTTTTCGAGCGCCCAACTTACGTACTTGGTTTTGTACGCGCGAGTTATGCGGCCAGGAGCAAGATCTTGGCAGATACGATCCAATGCCCGGTAGAGTTCGACAACTTCGCTTGGTTTCCCTTCGGTATGGTGGGCTTCGGAGTGCTCGGCAGTGGGCCGTTCTGTAGGTCGCTTCTCCTTCGGCTCCAGTGCCGGAACGGCAGTGGACTTTCCTCCATCCCAAATCCGACCGAGCGCCTGTTGGATTTGCGAAGGAGTAACGGAACTGTCGCCGATGGATTTGCGAATTAGCCGAATAAGGGGCTGTGGGGCTTCGAGAAAGAGACGATCAAGGGCCTTTCTTACTTTGCCGGTCGTGAAAATCTCCGCTCCCAATTTGTCGAGGACACCCTCAGCGAGGGACTCTCGGGAAAGGCGGCTGAGTTGTGCAGCAATCTGTTCGACCGACAATCCTGCCGAATAGCGTGGGTCGATGCTGACTTCGAAAAGCAGTTTGTCGGGTGCGCTGGCCCTCTCGGATGCTTTGTACACCTTGTATCTGACGCCGTTTGTGAGGACACACCATTCAATCCCATCGTTGGCCGCGTAGCCGACAACCTGAGTTATGGATTTGACGTCGTCAAGGGGATCTTCAAGCTGTTTTGCCTCCATGAGTAGAACAACTTTCCGGTTGATCTTCATGGCGTAATCCACTGATTTCCCGTCAACTGTGGGGTATTCAAGTTCTACTTCATCAGGGTCGCGGACATCCCATCCGAGTGCCAAAAGAAGCGGGTCAATGAAGATAGTGCGGGTTGGGTACTCTTTCAGACGGGAAGGGCGATGGCGCTCCAATTGCGCCCGGAGCGTATCAATGCACTTCTCGACATTCTTCATATTGATCCCCCATTTTCTCTCTGGCTAACGATTAATAGACGAAGTTCCGGTTTGTTTCCAATCCACTCCTCTACGTCCCTTTTTTTACCACTTTTTACCCATGCTGTCTATAAATTTGCTGATTGCATTTCGCATTTTCAATGTAATCCTTCATGACGGAGCGTCACCCTCAAACCATGAAAATTAATTTATCAACCGTAGGGGCGGCCCTCTGTGGCCGCCTTAAGAGGATTCCATGGAGGGGCTCCCCTACGTTTTTTAATCGAGACCCGTTTATTTTCTAAGCAATAGGAGAAAAAACGAAGTTCGTATAATATTGGGATTCTTTGCCCCCTCACCCCCTCCCTCTCCCCCGCTGGGGAGAGGGGAAGGGTGATTAGGTATATCTCAAATCGAAGGCATCTTTGATCAGTTCGATCTCGGCTCCCTTTTGTCCAAGGAGAATGGCAACAACATCGAATCGCGCCTTTACATCTTCAAGCTTTTTCTCCTTTAAGAAATTAAGGGCAACCTTTGACATTTGCGATTGCTTTTTAGGATTGACTGCTAACTGCGGAGGACCGAAAGTGGTGGAGGTTCGAGTCTTCACTTCGACAAAAACAAGAGTATCTTTCTCTTTTGCAATGATATCCATCTCGCCCATTTTACAGACATAATTTCTCTCGATGATTTGATATCCTCCTTTCTTTAAAAATCGAACGGCTAAATCTTCGCCCTTCTTACCAAGTTCTTTTTTCTCTGTTCGTGGTCCGTGTCCGTGATCCGTGTCCATAATAGTTTCAGTATAGAGGGATGATGGACGCCCACTCATCACGCGAAGCGCGTGATTCGTTACGACGACGGACGGTTTTTTTCTTCATTCGTCCTCTCATCCTTCGTCTATCTTACTTCGTTATATTGCCTTACTGCTTTCTGCCTCCTGATACGATATTCTTTCACTCCCCTAAATGTCTTCCGGTGGAGTTCGCAGACGCCAAATTTTTCAATGGCCATCCGATGTTCTTTTGTCCCATATCCCTTATGTTTCGCAAAATTATATTGGGGGTACTTCTGATGGCATTCCAGCATCATCCGGTCTCGAGTCACTTTGGCCACAATGGAGGCTGCAGCAATGGAGTTGCTGAGTTGGTCGCCTTTTCGGATGGGTTTTTGAGAGATGGGAAGCGTGAGACCCTGAAGACCATCGATCAGAAGAAAATCTGGAGGGGTGGGAAGATTTTTAACTGCCAAGGACATTGCTTTTAACGTGGCCTGTAAGATATTGAGGAGATCGATCTCTTCCTGCCCAATCGTTCCAATGCCCACTCCCAGCGCTTTTGATAGGATTAATTCGTATAGCTCTTCTCGTTTGTTCGACGAAATTTTTTTTGAATCGAAGAGCTCCTCTCCGATCCCATCTTTGGGCAGGATAACAGCGGCCGCTACCACTGGCCCGGCCAGAGGCCCCCTTCCAACTTCGTCCACCCCTGCAATCTTTTGGTAGCCCTGACCATAATACATTTTTTCAAAATAGTCCTTGGGCTGAGTTGGAAGGGAAGGGAAGAGCATCAGACCCCCTTCTTATGGAATACTGGAATGATGGAATATTGGAATGATGGCCAGAAGACATGGCATTTCATTTAGAATTTAGAACTTGGTTATTGAGCTCACACCCATTATTCCAGTCTTCCAATGTTCCACTATTCCATTAGGCTTGTGCTTGTTTTTTCTGGCTTTTGATTCGAGCTGCCTTCCCCTTCAGATTTCTTAGATAGAAGAGTTTGGCCCGCCTCACTTTACCTCGGCTGATCACATCGATCCGATCGATCCTGGGTGAATGCAAAGGGAAAATCCTCTCCACCCCAATTCCGTAAGAGATCTTCCTCACGGTAAAGGAGGATCGAATTCCCCCTCTCTTCTTACGAATCACCACTCCCTCAAAGAGTTGCACTCTCTCCTTTTCTCCCTCCACAATCTTCACATGGACCTTTACCGTATCACCCACCCTGAAATCTTGGAGGTCTGTTCTTAGCTGTTCTCTTTCAACCATTTCCACTGGATTCATGTTGTTCTCCCTCTTACCTGTTAATTTGGTTTCTTTGGTTTCTTTTGTTTATTTGGTTTAACCAGAGAGACTAAATAAACTAAAGAAACAAAATAGACAAAATGAGTTATTCAGCTCTGTCTCCTAATAGTCTATCCAAGATAATAGCCACTGCTGAACGAACTGAAAGATGATTATATCCTTTCCCTTCAATCGGTGCCAGGACGTAGTCAGAACCATCCTTCACCTCCTGTGTCAGTCCCCATCCTGTTCCAAATAGAATGAAGAATGGCGTGCTTCGATCTTCCAATAACTCCCTCATATTTCCAAAACTAATGCTTTTAGGATGATAGGATGCCCCTGTGGCCACTCTCTTTACTCTCTTTTGCCAGAGATCGGAGATCTCTTGACTCGCCTCGTCAATCGTTCGGGAGACCCGAACCAAAGAGAGGGACTCCTTTCGCGTTGGATTGTAAACCGATCCTGTGCCCTCCACCCAATGCCAAATCAGTCTCTCTACTAAATGAACTTGGCTCTCCAAAGGAGTAATGACAAAGAAACCTCCCAAACCAAATGTCTTTGCACAACGGGCGATATCGTGGACATCAAAGTTGGTGACGGCTGTGGCCACGATCTCTCTTCTCTTGTCATAAATTGGATGGTGGACCAAACCAATATAGAGGTTAGACTCCATCCCCACTCTTATCAATTACCAATTTGTTTTTTCCTAATCTTTTTCAAAATTTGTTCATCACCCGCATTCCCTGCCCGTCCGGCAGGCGGGCGCAATCCCTGCCTGTCCGGTAGGCAGGCGCAATCATCATTTGAATTGAGGATCTCCTCCAAGAGTTTTTGCTCCTCATTGGAGAGTTTGGCTTTAGCTAAAAGATCTGGCCTTCTCACCAACGTTCGCTTGAGCGCCTCTCTTCTTCTCCAGAGAGAAATGGCCGAATGGTTTCCAGAAAGGAGAACTTCCGGAACCGAACTTCCCCTGAAATTGAAAGGCCGGGTATACTGAGGGTATTCCAAAAGGGAGTTGAAGAAGGAATCCTCCTCTGCGGATCGATCCGATCCCAAAACTCCAGGCAAAAGCCTTGAGACTGCATCGATCAGAACCATCGCTGCCAATTCCCCTCCGGTTAAGACATAATCTCCGATCGAAATCTCTTCATCGACAAAGAGTTCTCTGGCTCTATCATCTATCCCTTCATACCGGCCGCAAAGGAGAATCAGATGGGATTTGGATGAAAGGGCGAGAGCTATCTCCTGATTGAACTGTTTTCCTTGTGGAGTCAAATAGATCGTCCATGCAGATGGGTTTTGAGACTTCACCCACTCGATCGCTCGGGCAATAGGCTCCACTTTCATCACCATGCCCTGACCTCCTCCATAAGGAGTATCATCCACCACTTGGTGTTTATCTAAAGCAAAATCTCGGATGTTGATGGTTCGGATTTGGATGAGCCCTTTTTCTATGGCCTTTCCTAAGATGCTTTCTTGAAGGGGAGAAGAGAACATATTAGGGAAAAGGGTAAGGATATCAAACCTCATCCCCTTCCTCCCACAATCCCTCCATTCGAATAACCTTCATCCTCCCTTTTTTAATATCTATGCTCTGGATTACTTCTTCCGTCGCGGGCAGAAAGATCTCCTTCCTCATTCCTTCAACGACGTAGACATCATGTGCTCCCGTGGAAAAGATCTCCTTCACCCTTCCGATCCTCTTGCCTTCTGGAGTCTCAACCACCATTCCCAAAATGTCGAACCAATAATACTCTCCCTCTTGTAAGTCGGGTAGAGACCTTCTCTCAATAAGAATCTCTTTTCCTACCAGGGACTCAACCTCTTCTATCCTTTCAATCCCTTTCAATCGGAGAATGAGACGGGGTGGTTGGGGGATCACCTCTAAGATTTCGTAGGTCTGCAGCTTGCCCACGGGGTTCTTGATGAAGACCTCTCGATAGAGATGAAAACGATTGAGATCCTCTCCAAAATAATCAACCTTGATCTTTCCCTTCACTCCATGGGGTTTAATCACTCTTCCAATGGGTAAAAGATCTCTCTCCATGAATCATCATTCAATGATTTCTAAAACAGAGTGTTTCCCTACATTGGCGGAGGCAGCCCCAAGGATGACTCGGATGGCCCTGGCTGTCCTGCCCTGTTTACCGATCACCTTCCCCAAATCTTCCTTAGCCACGGAGAGTTCGATGACCGAAGTTCTCTCCCCTACGATTTCGGAAACCCTCACCTGATCTGGATGATCGACCAATGCCTTTGCAATATATTCGATTAAATCTTTCGTGTTCATCATCCCACCTCCACTTCCTACAGCGGTCCTGACAGCGATCCAAAAAAAGCAAAGGTTTGGTAAAAGGCAACCTATTCAATTTTTCCTTCCGCCAACTTTTTCGAAACACCCGAACGTATTAAAAGTTGACGGACAGTCGGTGTGGGCTGAGCTCCCTTTCTCAGCCACTGAATCGCCTTCTCTTCTTTGAATCGGACCTCTACTGGATCCTTCTTAGGATCATAAGTTCCCACCTGATCAATAAAACGTCCATCCCTTGGTGTACGACGATCCGAAACCACAATCCGATAAAAAGGGCTCTTCTTTCCACCAAATCTCATTAGTCTCATCGATACAGCCATATTGTTTTTAACCACCTCCTCTGTCTGCAATTGGAATACTGGAATAATGGAATGTTGGAATGATGGGTGAAAAACTATCAAACAAATTTTGAACTAACCCATTATTCCATTGTTCCATCATTCCACCATTCCAGTGTATGATCACCATTATGAGAAAAAAGGCATTCTTCCCCTTCCAAATCCCTTTTCTCCCATTTTAGCAAACTGTTTCATCATTTTCCGAGCCTGGGCATACCGTTTTAAAAGTTGGTTCACTTCTTGAACGCTCGTTCCACTTCCTCGAGAGATCCTCAATCTCCGACTCCCATTGATGATCATATAGTTGGCTCTTTCTTTTAGCGTCATTGAATTGATGATCGCCTCCACCCTAACCAGTCCTTTCTCATCGAAATCGAGGCTCCCCATCCCCTTCATCTTTTTTGAAAGACCTGGGATCATTCCTAAGATCGACTCCAATGACCCCATCTTTCGAACCTGTTGGAGTTGATCCCGAAAATCCTCCAGCGTAA
>CAVTZZ010000028.1:0-61819 GCA_963739325.1 uncultured delta proteobacterium
GTATT
Organism: uncultured delta proteobacterium; assembly: GCA_963739325.1. Lineage (GTDB taxonomy): Bacteria > Desulfobacterota > BSN033 > BSN033 > UBA1163 > CAVTZZ01. The sequence continues at coordinate 6 of CAVTZZ010000028.1, forward strand.
AATTAAACAGAGTAAGAGATTTCATTGGTTTACTATAAGGAGCTGACCTAATAGCTCTGATAAAGGAGGTGGATTATGATGAGCATGCAGAAGGTTTTGAAAAAAGCAAGACATGATCGTCGGAACATACTCCTCTTTTCTGTCCTTTACGGGATAGGGCTGATCGTCGGTTCGTGGGGAGGCGGTATCCCCCTCGGTTATGCAGCAGAGACCTTTCCCTCAGGGAAGATCACCTGGATCGTTGGGTTCCAGCCAGGTGGCGGAGAAGATATCATGGCCCGTGGAATTGCTCCCTATCTGGAAAAATACCTCAAGGCGGTCTCTTCCAATCCTGGCAAGGTTGCTATCTTGATCAAGAACCTCCCCGGGGGCGGCGAAGTGAGGGCCATCAATGATATCTATCATGGGAAACCCGATGGCTATACGATAGGGAATGGAGGGGAAAGACTCCATATCTTGACCATGACGGGCGAACTGCCGTTCGACTTCTATGAAATCACCTACATTGCGAGGCTTGCCTCAAGCCATAAGATTCTTGTGGCGACCAAGAAATCGAATTTTTCCATTTGGGATGACGTTGTCAAAGCATCCAAGAGCGCGCCGGTCAAACTGGCTCTCAGTGGTTTCGGTGGTTCCAACTATATTGCCTTCGTATTCTTTATGGATACTACCGGGCTGGCATTAAAACCGGTGATCTTCGACGGAACCGCTGGAGCCAATTCGGCCTTGATTCGGGGAGATGTTCCGATCAGCATCAATTCTGAAGACTCCCTCAAGATATTGATTGATTCCAATGAATTGCGGCCCCTCTTGACCTTTACGGACCAAACCAAGTTTCCGGGTGTTCCAACAATCAAGGAAATCGGATTTCCGGAACTGATCGAGCCGGTAAGGTCACAGCGATACCTCATCGCCCCTCCTGGTTTGCCGGGCAATATCAAGCGGATATATGAAGATGCCTTGAAGAAGGTCTTTGCAGACAAAGAATTCCTTGCCTGGAACCAAAAAGCCAAGGTCACCTATGATCCGGTTTTTGGTTCAGACTTTGACAATTTGATCAAAACGGTTCAAGGGTTCTATAAAAAGAAGGAGAAGGTCTTGCGGGAAAATCTGCCGAAATAGATACCCTTCATAAGGGAGGCAAAAATGAGCGATATTTCTGGAACAAAGAAACCGGAGATGAGTCTAAAGGAATTAAAAAAACTCCGTGAGGAGCTCTGGGTTGTCCTTCCCTTTTTTATTTTCGCTCTCTATATCTTTCTCGGAAGCTTCCGATATAAATTGGCGGCGAGAACCGTGCCAATGCTCATCGGCATTGTTACCACTCATATTATGCGGGATGCGTCTCTTTCATATTATTTTTCCAAAAAGCAAGATCGGCCAGTTCAAGGAGGCGGGCCTGGCCGGGGAGTTTGATAGCATTAAGGATGAAATTGCGGAGGAGACGCTCAAGGGGAAGTATGAAGAGGCGCCAGCCAAGGAGATTACCTTTCGTGATGAGGGGAAGGCCTTTTTGGCCCTGATCGGTTGCTTTGTCGCCTTCCTTCTTTTTGGTTATCTGGTGGCGATGTTTTTTGTGATTGTGGGCACCAGTTATTATTATGGCTATAAGGAAAAGGTGAAGATCTTAATCAGTCTGGTTTCGATGTATTTGCTTTGTTATCTGGTCCTTTACAAGTTATTAGGTGCCCCGGAAGACTTTGGGATATTGTTGGAGCCGATCTTAAGTTCCCTTGGTATAATCCGCTAAAGAGAGGGGGAATAGATGGACCAAATTCTAACACCTCTCATCAATATTTTTCATACGCAGAATTTAATACTCATGCTGATCGGAACCCTCATCGGGGTGGTCGTAGGGATTTTGCCCGGCATCGGTGCGAGCCATGCGATGGCCTTGATGATTCCCTTGACCTGGAAGATGGATGCGATTCCTGCCTTTATCCTCCTTACTTCCATTTATGCCACCTCAAAATTTGGTGGTTCCCTCACCGCAATACTTTTTAATATCCCTGGAGATAACCCGAATGCTGTTACTCTGATCGACGGTTTTCCCATGGCGAAAAATGGTCAAGCCAAGCAAGCCATTGGTGCCTCGGCCACGGTTTCGATTCTTGGGGGACTTTTTTCCTCCGTTACCTTGGTAATCTTCATGCCCCTCATGTATCAGATCATTTTAAATTTCGGACCAGCGGAATTTTTTATGCTGGCCTTATTCGGCTTATCAGCCATTGCAGCAGTCTCGTCATCTTCGATTGTCAAAGGCCTGATAGCGGGTGGCATCGGCGTCATGATTGCCAATATTGGTTACCATCCCCTTGTCGGGCAGGCCCGCTATTCCTTCGGTACCCTCTATCTTAAGGAGGGGATTAATATGGTCCCTGTCATCCTGGGGGCGCTGGCAATGAGCGAGGCAATCAGGCTCTGGATGGAGGGAAGCTCTATCGCTGGTGAGGGTGTTCCTTTGGTCGGTCGTTATATAGAAGGTGTTAAAGCTGTATTCAAGAACATGGGCCTTGTTGCACGGAGTTTCCTAATTGCCTGGGTCGTCGGAGTGGCACCGGGAGCTGGCAGCACGGTAGCTGGATTTGTCTCCTATGCCTCGGCCACCAAGACATGTAAGAACCCGGAGACCTTTGGCAAAGGGGATGTACGGGGAGTGATTGCTGGAGATGGTGCCCTTCATGCCTGTGCAGGCGGGGATCTTCTCCCCACGTTGACTTTGGGAATCCCTGGCAGCAATGCCATGGCGATACTTCTGGGAGCCTTTATCCTCCACGGCATTACTCCAGGGCCACAGATCGTGAAACTCCGCTCAGATTTAATCTACACGATTGCCTATGTTCTTTTTATTGCCCACGTCATCAGTGTGCTCATGGCAGTTTTTTTCTCCAATGCAATGGTAAAGCTGACCAAGACAAGAGCTGAGATTATTTCTCCGATCATTGTTGTTCTCTGTTTTATCGGTTCCTACATTATGAGAGAGTACTGGCAGGATATGTTGGTCACTACTATATTTGGTATCCTGGGCTACTATATGAAGAAAAGTGGATTTCATCCCGTACCCCTGGTGCTGGGAATCATTCTGGGTCCAATTGCTGAATTTGGTCTTTTCGAAGCCCTTTCCATTTCTGACAATGGGATATTGATATTCTTCACCCGTATCCCCAGTCTGATTATTTTCCTTTGTATCGTAGCAGTCGTCTTCTGGCCCTATATTGAGAGGATCTATAAAAGACCAAAAAGGGCACCCATCAAATCTTAATGACTATTTAGAAAGGAGGAAAGCCATGAGAGGGGGAAAAGATTCTTTTAATCGTCGGGATTTTTTAAAAATCTTTATTCTTTCTGTTGTCGTATTGGCTCTGGTTGAAGGGAGTCATATACCCCTTAGCTTTGCCAAAGATGTTTACCCTTCTGGGAAGATTACTTGGCTTGTTCCTTATAAACCAGGTGGCGGCTATGATTTGCTGGCTCGGGCCATCAGCCCTTATCTGACGAAATACCTCCGGGAGCTCTCACCAGGTGCTAAAGGTGGCGATGTCCTCATCAGAAACGAAGCCGGAGCCTCGGGCCAAAGGGCTTACAGTATGGTGTATCACGCCAGACCGGATGGCTACACGATCGGCGGTTTTGATATCTCTTTTGCCACCGAAACATTAATGGAAAAATTGGATTTTGAGATCGAAAAATTCAACTTTCTACTCCGGGTAAATACGACCACCCGGGTCCTTGTGACCAACAAAACCGGCTTTGCCAATTGGGAGGAGATGCTTAAAGCGGCTAAGACGAAAGAGATAAAAATAGGAGTAGGGGCGTTTGGACGGGCTCAACATATCGCTGCGATTATCATTCAAGAGAAATTGAAGCTTCCGGCTCGCTTGATTTGCCTTGGGGGTACGGCTGAGAGTATGAATGCCTTGCTGAGGGGCGATGTTCAAGTGTCATTGGGTTCTGAGGATTCCATGAAGCCACTGATAGATGCTAAGGAGATAAGAGTTATAGCTGATTTTACTGGTTATGGTGGGTACCCTGGCATCCCTACCAGTAAGGATTTGGGATTTCCTGACCTCGGTGAGACAATAGAAGGTCATCGCTTTGTGATTGCACCTCCGGGGCTTCCCAAGGAGATCAGCAACCAATTGGTTTCAGCTTTTAAAAAAGCGATGAATGATTCGGAATTTCAGGCCTGGGTGAAAAAAAGCGACATCCCCTTAAATCTGATTTTCGGGGATGAAGCAGACAGGATGGCCAAAAGGATCTTTAAGTTTTACCAGCAAGATCTTAAGCCAATATTAGAAAAGTATTTGAAATAAATGAGTCATGGCCAATTGACCACCCCTGCCTACCGGCAGGCAGGCACGAACCATGAAAATTGATTTATCAACCGTAGGGGCGGCCCTCCCTGCCTACCGGCAGGCAGGTGCGGCCGCCTTAAGAGGAGCCCACGGAGGGGCTCCCCTACGTTTATTAATCGAGACCCGTTTATTTTCTTAGCAATCCATGAATGCAGGAATAGAGGAGGCTTGACTGATGATCATCGATTGGGAACATCATTATATACCTGAGGAGTTATGGCTTAAAAAGGGAGGGAAAAAGGGAGAAAGGGAGACATTTTATGAACACGGGAAACCTCGAGGCACCCTCCATCCTGAACTCCATGATATTGAGGAGCATCTGAGAATCATGGATGCGGTCGGTATTGACGTGGCAGTGCTTTCAATGGCTGTTACCAATGATGATACGCAGACTGCATTAGAAGAATGTAAAGTTTGGGATGATAACGTCGGAGAGCTGATCAAAAGGTATCCAAAAAGGTTTGTGGGTTTAGCTCCCATTCCTCCTCTGGGTGGGGAGAAGGCTTTTGCCGAGTTGGATAGAGCGATAGAGTCCCTGGGGTTAAAGGGTGTGGTGATCCGTTCCCAGGTCGAAGGCCGTCTCTTAGATTCGAAAGAGCTATATCCCTTTTATAAAAAGGTATCGACATTGAATGTGCCCATATTCATCCATCCCAGCGGTGTACAGTTGGGTTACGATGTACTGGATGCTCCTTATGAGCTTGGCAGGAATATTGGAAGAGAAATGGACCTGATGGTGGCGACGACCAGGATTATTTTGAGTGGTGTTTTGGAGGATTTTCCTGATCTGAAGTTGGTCATGAGCCATTTGGGAGGAGGCATCTCAGCCATCAAGGAACGGATCGACTATTACTTCGGACCCCGTGGGATGACCGGCACCCGAATGAGCATGCCATTCCAGAATTACTTCGAAAAATTGTATTTTGACTTAGCTGGCTTTGCTGGCGGAATGAACGCAGTAAAATGTGCTCTAACAACCATCCATCCCAGTCGATTGGTTTTTGGCACAGACTATCCTCAGAATTTTATAGAAAATCCAACGAGAATAAAAACCTATATTGATAACCTCAAGAAGCTCGATTTAGATGAAGAGAACAAAAAACAGATACTTGGAGAGAATGCCAGAAGACTATTACGGTTATAAGGAGTGAGGAGTCGTTTGGACATCATAAATGATGTGAAGGTATGAGCAGAAGATGCTGATACCTATGGGTATCAAAAAACATTGTTAAAGGAGGATAGGTTGATGGATAATTTTTATGACCGGTGGTTAAACTTAGCGGATGACTGGAAGAAGCAGTGCGCGAAAGCAAGAAAATACATCCACGAGGAGGAACTGGAATGGGTGAGGACAAAGCAGGACTATCGGGCCGCACTGCTCTGTTCCCGTGAGAATGGATTTCTTACAGCTGGTGATATCATGCTGGGAGAGATTCCACCCCAATGGAACACAGGGAAACACTATCACGGAGAGGAAGCCATCTATATTACAAAGGGAAAAGGATGCAGCGTGATTGACGGCCTCCGATATGACTGGGCAGAAGATAGCTGCCTGTTCATTCCTTTTGGTGTCGTCCACCAGCACTTTAATCTTGGGGAGGATACGGCCCGCTACTTTTCGGTCATGGCCGTTGCCCACGAGATGTTCACAGGGGTGGCCAAGTTCTTTCAGTTTGAGGAGGCCGCTGAGACCCACCTTCATGCCCTCGATAATAGTCCCAAGGCTGAATCCAGTATCCACCCCGAGCTTGGAAGGATCATCATGAGGAAAGAAGATGCCCCCCTTGTTGCGGGCGATAAGATGGCAGAGGTCTGGTCCAAACAGACGGACGAGTACTCCCAGTCCCTTGCCAGGGAGATGAGGACTCCCGGGGCAAAAGGCCATCGGTCGAAGATGGTGCGTCTGATGAGGTGGCAGGATAGCGGTTTTAAAGCGAGGGAGGTTGAGATCTCAGGAATCATGTATGACAGCCCTGGAGCAAATTCAGGGAGACACGGGCATATGGAGGCTGTTCTTTATTGCCTGGGAGGAGAAGGCTACTCCGTCGTGGATTATGAGCGAATCGACTGGAAAAAAGGAACACTCATCCATGTTCCCGGACCACAGACGATGCACCAGCATTTCAATACGGGAAAGGTTGAAGCCAGACATATCCGGGTGAATTATGGACTCCGGTCCAAGGTCTTCCAGCCGATCGCAAAGAGGGTCTTTCCCTACCTTTACTACGAATTTGGCGATGAGGGAGAGTAAGATAGGAATTGGCCAATGATGATTCCTCCAAGAGGAGGATTGGACGTTTTTCCACAGACCGATACAAAGGGTGTCACTATTCTGAAAGGAGACCTTGAGACCATGAAGATCGATGTCTTTCCGCACATCCTTCCGCCTAAATTTAAAGAGGCTCTGGTAAAAAGGGGACCGAGTTCGTTTCGTCAATCGGTCTGGTATAAATACCTGGACGTTCTCCCAACCCTCTGGGACCTCGATAGAAGATTCAGAATCATGGACAGGTTTGAAGGCCTTACCCAGGTTTTAACACTGGCTTCTCCTGCCATTGAAACACTATTTGAGCCAAAAGATTCCGTAGAATTCGCAAGGATGGCTAACGAAGAGATGGCTGAACTGGTGGCCAAGTACCCGGGCCGGTTTCTTGCGGCTGTTGCCTCTTTGCCAATGAACGATCTTGATGCTGCCCTTGAAGAATTAGATAGGGCGGTCGGCAGGCTCGGCCTGAAGGGGATCCAGTTAGATACCAGCATTAGCGGGAAGCCCCTCGACTCTCCGGAGTTCATGGACATCTATGAAAAGATGGCTGCTTATGATCTTCCCATCTGGGTTCATCCGAAAAGGGAGAGACCAGGTCCTGACTACAGCACGGAGAAGGAGTCGAAATATTTAATCTCGAGCCTCTTTGGCAGGGAGTACGAGACTTCTGCCTTTATGACTCGTCTGGTATTCAGCGGGGTGCTCGAAAAGCATCCCGGCCTTAAGATCATCACCCATCATTTCGGAGGTATGGTATCCTTTCTCGAAAAAAGGATTGACAGCTTATACGATCTCCATGAGCAATTGGTGGGTCAGAACTTTACACAAAAACTGATAAAGCGGCCGATCGATTATTATCGCCTTTTTTACTGCGATACCGCTTACGGAAGCGCCCCAGGATTGATGTGTGTCTCTTCATTCTTTGGCACTGACCATCTGCTATTTGCTACCGATATGCCTTACGACAATGAATTGGGAGAGAGGAAAATTCGCGAAACCATAGGATCCATAGAAAAGATGGATATATCTAAAGTTGATAAGAAGAAAATATTTGAAGAGAATGCAAAGCGACTGCTGCGTCTATAGACCAGAGTAAACCCCGTTAGAAAGGACGGGGCCCGTTAGAAAAAAGTCTCACTGAGCGGATACCGCTAAACCCCTCGGGGAAGTGGAGTTCTAATTGAGATTTACTCAAATTTCTAACGGGTCGGGGCTTTAACCTCGCCCTTTCTGTTAGGAATTGTCGTAGACTCGACTCTACGAGAAGCTTTGTTTTATATTATCCCCGCCATAAATGGCGGGGCTTTCTAACGGGGTAAATGGATATCTTGGGAGAGGAGAAGATGACCTACTTTAAAGATCTGAGGGAATACATTAAGGTCCTGGAAGAAAAGAAGAATTTGGTGAGAATCAAAAGGGAGATAAACAAAGATACGGAGTTAATGCCATTGGTCAGATGGCAATACCGAGGACTTAAGGAAGAAGATAGAAAGGCCTTCCTTTTTGAAAAGGTCTTCGATGTCAAAGGCAAGAGGTACAATATACCTGTTTTAACTGCCTGCTATGCAGGAACAAAGAAGATATACTCTCTTGGTATGAGGTGTGATCAAGACAAGATTATGGAGAAATGGTCACAAGCCCAGACCAATCCTATAGAGCCTAAGCTACTGGAAAATGGTCCGGTTCAAGAGGTAATATATGTTGGTGATAAACTGTTAGAACAGGGTGGATTAGATGAATTTCCGGTGCCAATTTCTACACCAGGCTTCGATAATGGTCCTTATTTAACGGCTCCATTTTGGGTGAGTAAAGACCCGGAAACCGGCATATCCAATATAGGGACATACCGAACCATGATAAAAAGCCCCACAAGGGTGGGTATATTTTGTCAGCAACCTTCACATATGCGACAACACTGGCAGAAATGTAAAGACAGGGGACTCAGGATGCTTCAGGCAGCTATCGTTCTTGGAGCGACTCCTAATATCGCCTATTGTTCAGTAGCCAAGATTCCTTACGGCACATCGGAATACGCTATTGCAGGCGGAATTGCAGGAGAACCTGTACCGGTTATCAAATGCAAAACGGTTGATCTTGTAGTCCCAGCCACGGCTGAAATTGTCATTGAGGGTGAGATCCCCACCGATTATTTGGAGCGAGAAGGACCCTTCGGGGAACACACCGGTTATATCTCAGGAGAGTTTTACAACCTATTCATGAATGTGACCTGTATCACGCATCGGAAAAATCCTATCTACGCCGCTTTTTTTAGTCAGTTTCCGCCGAGTGAGAGTAGCGTTCTCAGGGGGGTAGCTGCTGATGCCGTTTACCACAAATTCTTAAGATATGAGTGCAATATACCCACTGTACTGGATGTCCATTGGAATCAGGAAGTTGGCTCTAACCAGTGGTGTGTGATCAAGATGAAAAAGAGTAACGAAGCCCAACCCTGGCAGGCCTTACTGGCAGCATCCGCTTATGAGCCACGTGTGGGCAAGACCATCATTGTTGTCGATGAAGATATCGATATTTACGATTCAGATTCTGTGATCTGGGCTTTGTGTTACCGGATGCAACCTGATCGCGATATCAGTATTGTCCCTGGAAAGCTTCATATTACTGATCCTTCAGTGGCTCCAGAAGTTGAAGGTCGATCGGAAAGGGTTCCTGGTTCATCCCTCCTGATTAATGCAACACGGAAATGGCCCTATCCCCCAACAGCTCTTCCCGCTAAGGAATTTATGGAAAGAGCTAAAAAAATATGGGAGGAGGAAGGATTACCTCCACTCGTCCCAAAAGGCCCCTGGCATGGCTATGAACTGGGACGATGGACAGAAAGAAATAGGAGAGAGGCGGAGATGGCCCTTAGGGGGGAGCATTACAAGATCGGTGAGGAAATGGCTCAGGAAAGAAAAAAGATATGAGAGGAGGATATATCATAGAAGGAGGAATGATTATGGAAAAGTTGAGAAAAAACCGAAGGAATATTTTAATGCTTTCAGGAATGGTTGCAGGGGTAGCCCTATTGGTTGGAATCCGCCTTCCGCTGGTTTTTGGTGCAGAGATCTATCCATCTGAGCGGATCACCTATATTGTCCCTGTTAAAGCAGGTGGTGGATTCGATCTGATAGCAAGGAGTATGGGTATTTATTTACCAAAGTACTTTAAGGAGGTATCAAGAGGGGCTAAGGGCGGAGATATAGTGATTAAGAATGTAGCAGAGGCTGGGGGCGCAAGAGCCTATAATAACATATTTTATGCAAGGCCGGATGGTTATACCATAGGCGATTTTAATACTGCTTTTGTCACCGATAATATTACGGAAAAGATCGAATTTGATGTAAGTAAATACACTTTTTTAGCCAGGATTGGTGCTTCTGAGCGATACATTGTTGTCCGCAAAGATGGTTTTAAGAACTGGGAAGAGATGATCAAGGCAGGGAAAGAGAAGGAAGTGAAATGGGCAGCTTCAAATTTTGGCCGTGGGTATCATGTTTCTAGCATTTTGTTAAAGGAGGCAGCCAAATTACCGATACGTCTGATTAACTTTCCTGGAGCAGCGGAGAATGTGAATGCCTTATTGAGGGGGGATGTCCAGGTAGCCATGTTGACTGAGGAATCATCCAAGCCAATGTTGGATGCAGGAGAGATTCGGGTGATCATGGTCCTTTCTGAAAAGAGCGAGTTTCCTGGTGTTCCAACGGTTGCACAGTTAGGTTTTCCAGAACTGGCAGAGACTACCAAACTGCAACGTTTTGTAATTGCCCCTCCTAACCTTTCTAAGGAGGTTATCAATATTCTAATTTCAAGCTTCAAGAAGGTATTTAGTGATAAAGATTTTTTAGCCTATGCAAAAAGATTGAACTTTCCCCCCAACCCCATTTACGGCGAGGATGCTGAACGATTGGCTAAAAACCTTTTTAAATATTATGAGGATAAAACTCCGATCTTAAAAAAATATCTGGAATAAGAAAGGATATTATTTTATATAAATTGAAATGCTATATATCAACGGCATTTGATTTTTGCGTCTCCATTGCTGGTTCGAGATCTACTTTAATGGTTATGAGTGCGATGAAGACAGTGAAACGCGCGATGGCAGAGAAAGAGATTCCTATCTTGAAAAGAAAATTGAAGAGAGGAGAGTTATCATTGTAGTAAAACGTCCGGTAAGTCAACTTTGGGTAGCATGTCAAAGAGCTGACATGCTACATTAATTTAATCACCTGCTTTGTTCAGAGGAGAAGGCCTCAGAAGAACCTTGAGGGAATTTCTAATGGTGAGTTGGTTCCAATGGGGATAACACTCAAGGAGTTTATGGCCAATGGAGACTAAGTATGAATGAGGTTAAGGAAGAGGGTCACGACATTGCTGTAGAGCGGCACCCAGTATTTAAACTTAAGATGGTTCCTTGCGAAGCTAATTGTCCGGCAGGCCATGGAATTCAGGAAACCATTTCTTTAATCAAGGAAGACCGGTTTGAGGAAGCCTTGGAAAACGTAAGGGCCGAAAATCCATTCCCTGGCGTTTGTGGCCGGGTCTGTTTCCATCCCTGCGAGGAGCGTTGTAACAGGAAAGAGTATGATGAAGGATTGGCGATCAATGTTTTGGAAAGATCAGTATTTGAGTATGGGAGAACAAAGAAAATAAAGAAGCCAGTAAAGAGAAAGAAAACGGGCAAAAAGGTGGCAATCATTGGCTCAGGCCCAGCGGGAATGGCCTGTTCCTATTTCCTGGCGATTTTAGGTCACGATGTGACTGTATTTGAGGCATTGTCAGTGCCAGGCGGCATACCCAGAGTGGCAATCCCCGAATATCGCCTTCCCAGAGATGTAATTGACAGAGAGATAAAGCAGATTATTGAACTCGGTATTGATGTTAGAACAAATACAGAAGTGGGGAAAGACATTTCCTTTGAAGATATTATGGGGGAATATGATGCTTGCTTCATTTCTACTGGTGTCCATCGCTCCATGAAATTAAACATCCCGGGAGAGGATAGTAAAAGGGTGCTCGCGGGATTAGACTTTTTGAAGGCAGTCACGTTTGGTAAGAAGATCACCTTAGGGGCAAAAGTGGTCGTGATAGGTGGTGGAAATGTAGCCGTAGATGCAGCGAGGACAGCTAAAAGACTGGGTGCTGAAGCAGTTCAACTTGTCTGTCTTGAGTCAAGGGAAATAATGCCGGCATATTGGACCGAGGTGGAAGGAGCTGAGAAAGAAGGGATAAAAATATCATATCAAACCATGCCGGTTCAAATTCAGGGCAAGGGAAAACGGTTGAAGTTGGAATGCAAGGAGGTGAGAGGGGGGAAGAGAGACAAGATAGGGTGGAGTGAATGGCCAAAGGCCATTGAAGGCACAAATTTTATGGTGGATGCGGACACGATTATAGTAGCCATAGGGGCGGCTCCAGAGGCCCCCTTCTTGCCTAAGACAATTGAAATGAAAGGTCGCTTAATAAAGGTAGACGACCTAGGGAGGACATCTGTGACGGGCATATATGCCGGTGGTGATGCTACCATGCCTGCTGGGTCAGTAGTGGAAGCCATTGGGTCAGGTAAGAGGGCCGCTTTGGGTATTGATATCTTTTTGAAGGGTAACGATGAGAAGCAGATTGTGAGTGCTGTCCGAAAGGGAGAGAATGGCGCCGTCTCTATGGGGAAATATTTGGCAGGAGACTACACGGCTGAGAATGATTACGTAGTTGCATTTACTGACCTAAATACCGAGTACTTTTCTAAATTGGCTCGGACTCAAGTAGATGAGCTTCCTGCTGAGACAAGGTCATCGAATTTTAATGAAGTCAGTTTGGGACTTTCAAAAACCAAGGCCGTAGAAGAAGCTGTGCGGTGTTTCCATTGTGGGCGTTGTAATCTATGCAAGAAATGTTACATTGCCTGCCCCATCGAAGTTATCAAACCTGTTAGTGGGGCAAATTATGTTGCTATCAACATCAACAAAACGTATTGCGGGAGTTGCGGAGTATGTGTAAAGGAATGCCCGTGCGGGGTGATATCATGGGAGTATGTTAAAGGAGCGCCTGCCGGCTAATATCATGGGAGTATGTTAAAGGAGCGCCTGCCGGCTAATATCATGGGTAAAGTATAAATACAAAACCAACACTTATTTAATGGAGAAAGGAGGATTTACAAGATGGCTAAGCGAAGTGATGAAGTAGTAGTGAAACGTACGGTATGCCAATTCTGTCATGCTCGATGCCGGGTAGAGGTGCACAGTAAGAATGGGCATCTGGTCAAGATTGAGCCAGACAAGACATTTCCTCGGTGGGACGTTGTGTTCCCGTCAATTAGCGAATGTATGAGAGTGAAAGGGGCTAAGGAGTTTATGGAGCACCCCGACCGGCTCAATTTCCCTTTGAAGCGAGTGGGTGAAAAGGGGGAAGGGAAGTGGCAGAAGGTTCCCTGGGAGGAGGCCCTGGATGAGGTAGCAGCAAAACTGAAGAAAATAATTGACCAATATGGGCCCGAGGCTGTAGGGGCTTCCACCGGCACCGGGAGGTCCTGGTATAAATATTTGACTCGTTTCTTGCATCTCATAGGATCGCCAAACCAAGGTGGAGCATCTGCCATCTGCCACGGCCCGGCGGTAGTCGTCGCTAATGCTTTGCTTGGCTGGGCAGTCCGACACAGGACAGGTGTGACCATCGACAGTCTCGGCGGCAAACTCGTAACGAAATGTGTCATGTTAATTGGTATAAACCCATCGCAAGCTTACCCGCGCTTGTGGAAATCAATACGTGAGGGGAAGAAGATGGGGGTGAAGGTGATATTGATGGACCCCAGGGCAACGATGGTAACAGAACTCACGGACTTGCATTTGCAGCATAGACCAGGTACGGATACGCCTTTACTACTGTCCATGATAAATGTGCTCATTGAAAAAGGGCTTTACGACAAAGAGTTTGTTGACAAATGGTGCTATGGCTTCGATAAAGTCGCCGAACGTGTTCGCGAGTATCCACCGGAGAAGGTCGCCGAAATTACCTGGGTGCCAGCAAAGAAAATCAGGGAAGCGGCTATGATGTTTGGGCAAAACCGTCCAGCCCAAATCGTACACGGGATGGGCATGGAGCACCTGCAGGATGCCGCTGGAGCTATTCAAGCCAGGTTTATCCTGAGTGCATTAAACGGCACAATCGATGCACCTGGAGGCGACTACATGCCTGGGCCGAGCAAACTTAGGGGAGCTCCTGAAGAGGAGGAACTTGTCGGCATGCTTTCCCCGGAGCAGAAGGCAAAACAACTGGGGTCTGATCGGTTCAAACTCATGGCCTGGCCGGGACGCGACTTGATACAATCCTATACCAGAAAGGTATGGGGTAGGGAATGTAGTGAAGTGGGTCTTACTTGCGACTCTCATATGCCAACAGTATATCGGGCTATGATTACAGGTAAGCCATATCCGGTTAAGGCGTTTTTTACCGTTTTCAGCAATCCTATGGTTACGCAAGCAAACACTAAGCTGGTGTACAAGGCATTGAAGAGCTTAGACCTTTATGTGGTTCATGATTACTGGCGGACGCCTTCCGCTGAACTGGCTGATTACATTTTCCCCTGTGCCTGCTGGATGGAAAGGCCCTGGCTATGGGATCAGTACAATGAGGACAATGATATATATGCCGCTGAGGCCGGGTTACCATCCACAATCCCAGGTGAGTACGAACATAGAACCGGCTACGAGTTCTGGCGCGGACTGGGGATACGGATGGGACAGGAGAAACACTGGCCGTGGAAGAACCTCGAAGAGGTCTTTGAATGGAAAATTGAGCCCATGGGAGTGACATTCAAAGAGTTTATGGACAAGGGAGGGTACTACTTTCCTCCGCCTGATTACAAAAAGTACGAGAGGCAAGGCTTTGCCACCCCCACCGGCAAGTGCGAGCTATACTCAACCATATATGAAAAGCTGGGCTACGACCCGCTCCCTCACTATGTAGAGCCCTTTGAAACGCTAAAAAGTAGACCGGATCTGGCTAAGGAATATCCATTGATGTTAATCACGGGAGGCAGATTCCACCCCATGTTCCACTCAGAGCATCGTCAGATTTCTACCGCCCGCCAAAGGCACCCCAACCCACTGGTGCAAATCAACCCCAAAACAGCGGCCAAGTTTGGTATTGAAGATGGCGACTGGGCATGGATTGAGACACCAAGGGGTAGAATCAGGATGAAATGCCAATACTTAGAGGGGATAGACCCCAGGGTGGTGCATATAGAGCATGGTTGGTGGTTCCCTGAGCTACCTGGAGAGGAGCCGTGGCTTCATGGCGTCTGGGAATCCAACGCCAATGTCCTTACCGAAGATAACCCTGACGTCTGTGACAAAATACATGGTGGCTGGCCTCTTAAAACCGGCCTGTGCAAAGTTTATAAGGTGAAAACATACGAGGAGAGCACAACTTGACCGGCAAGTGCCCCGCAAGCCCCGCCTTTTAGGCGGTGTCGAGGGGCACTTCTTGACCGGAAAAGAAGAGAGTGTAAAGGGGGTGATAGAGAAATAATGTTCCACTGATCTGCGGCGGGGTTAGATTTAAGAGTAACTCTGCCTGCTTGCCGGTAGGCAGGGCAGGGTTTAGTGCCCAGTTGGAATTTCTGATGGGGTAAACTCTTAGCGATAGCTAAGAATCCTTAACAGGAGGTGGGATGATGAGAAGAAAAGCACTTTTCTTAATTATGGCGTTTGTATGGATTGGTGTACTTATTGTAGGAATAAATGCTAAAGCGGCAATGGGGGCACCTATAGAAATGCGGGTGGCTAACTTTCAGCCACCCCTCCATAAGTCAAATGAAATGTTAGAGAACTGGGGAAAGTTGATTGAGAAGGAAACCGGGGGCAAGGTCAAATTCGTTCTGTTTCCCGGTGCTACCCTTGCTAAAGCTGAAGATACCTATGAGGCGACTGTCACCGGTGTGGCGGATATGTGTTGGACCTTCGCTGGATATTCGATGGGTAGATTTCATCTATCTGAGGTAGTGGTCCAATATTTGGGGTTTAAAAATGCTGAACATGGTTCCAGAGTAATATATGATCTTTACGAAAAATTCCCTGAAATCAGAGCTGAATTCAAAGATACCCATTTGTTATGGCTCTCGCCGTCAGCACCCAGGCAGATTCATTCTAAAGTGCCCATTCGTCGTGTAGAAGATTTTAAAGGGGTTGAAAGTGAGAGTTCCCCCTTCCGAGGCTCCTCAAGTAAAGGCGCTGGGAGGAATTCCGGTAACTATGGCAGGGCCGGATGTCTATCTTGCTTTGGAGAGGGGAACGCTGGATGCTGATCTTCACCCTTGGGAAACAGCGATCAGCTACAGATGGTATGAAGTCGTACGCTATCATATGAAGTCAGACTTCGGTCTCGGGGGGCTATTTATTGCCACTATGAATCTTAATACATGGAATAAGCTACCCGATGACGTGAAGAAGGTAATTGATAAATACAGTGGAAAATATGGTTTTGTAGAGGTTGCGGGAATCGGAATGTGGGACAAATATGACGATTACTCCCTTGAATGGTTAAAGAAAAACACTCGCAATGAATTTATCTATTGGAGCGAAGAGGAAAAAGCGAAAGCCTTTAGTCTCATGAAACCTGTAGAAGATGAATGGGTAGCTACAGCAGAGAAGAGGGGCTCGCCTGGAAAGAAAATTATGGATGAATGTAAAAACCTGCTCGCGAAATATAAATAAAGGATAGTATTTTAAAAATCCGGAATCCCCGCCCTATGACTGCCTGCGGAAGGCAGGGGCGGGGATTTTTTTTAGTGTGGTAAATTATCATGAGACTGGTTTCATCACATATGTGAAGGGAGCCAGAGCGCAAGCTGAGGGAAAACCATGACCAGCAGGGTCGTTATAAAGATGGCGATGATCAGTATACTCGTACCCTTATAGACCTTTACCAAGTCGACATTTGCCGTTGCACTAACGACGAATGCAACCATCCCCACCGGCGGGAAGACAAGCCCCATACAAACCATCATGATCGAGATAACACCGTACCAGATCGGGTCGAAACCGAGCGAGGTAACAAGAGGAAATGTCAATGGCAAAGTAATGAGTAGCAGGGGGATCTCGTCCATGAACATGCTGATAATGAAATAGCCCACAATAATGCCCGTAACAACAACCCAGCGATTGAGGTTCATTTCAGCGATGGCCTTGGCCATATGTTGTGGCACTTGACTTAAGGTCATGAAGTAACCAAAGATGGAAGCTCCGATAATAATCATGAAAATCATAGCCGTAATGCGAACGGTCCCCTCCAATGCTTCGATGGCCCCTTTCCAGGTAAGACGCCCCATGAGTATACCGATTAATGCTGACAAACAAGCACCAATGGCACCCACTTCAGTGGGGGTTGCGATGCCGGTGTAGAGAAGGCCCAATACCATGAGGATGAGGAGAAGGCTTGGCCAGATGCGATACGAGCTCTTCCACCGTTCAGCCCACGATACCCGATGGGTCTTGGGAGCGTGCGATGGGCTGATGGTAACCCAAACGAAAATGGATAAAGCCAGGAAAATACCGAGAACGACTCCAGGTATCACTCCAGCGATGAGCAATTTCCCGATCGAAGTCTCTGTTGCAATGCCATAAATGACCATTGCGACACTCGGCGGGATCAGAATGTCAAGGGTTGCTCCCACACCAATCGCACCCGCTGCAAGTTCCTCAGAATAACCAAATCGACGCATGCTCGGCATGGCAACTTTCGACATAACGGATGCAGCAGCGACACTGGCCCCTGACATGGCCCCGAAGATTCCGCAGGCAAAAACCGTTGCGATGGCAAGGCCCCCCCGTATGTGTGAAAGCCAGTTGGATGAAGCAGTGTAAAGGTCATCGGCAAGACCCGCTCCTGACGAAAAAAATGCCATAAGAATGAACATAGGTATTGTCGTGAAGATGTATGTAGCAGCAGTACTGAAGGACGTTGTCCCCAGTATACTGATCACCGTGGTCAAATTGCCTGTTACGAGCCAGATACCTAAAATACCAGCCCCTGCAAGAGCAAAGGCAATGGGTACACCCAACAAGAGAGCTACAACCATTGCTATCAAAGGGAGAGAATCGATCATTATTGAAATCCCTCCTTCGGATTTTTAAGCGATTTATAAATTCGTAGATTCCTCTTTAAAGAGACTGGACTTCCCTTCTCTCACTCGCCAGAGGTCAAGGATTAACAACAAGGTTATGAAAAAAAATCCTATTGAGACTATCATATAAGCCGGCCAAATCGGGATAGACCAGAGGCCTAGGATGATACCACTGGCAATTTTGCGGCGAGTCTGATCGATCGATGCTAATAGGAACGATAAACTTAATAGAATAGAAAAGGTCTGGGCAAAATAATTTAGAACGACCTTCCCCTTCCGCGGAAGGCGATCCACAAAAAAAGTTACCCTGATAAAGGCACCTCCTCGATAGGCAGCGCAGATTCCCAGAAACACAGCAGCAATCATTAAATACCTTTCCGTAATCTCATAGGCACCCACGATCGGTCGGTTAAAGATATATCGACCGGCTGCATCAGCCGTCGTCAGACCCATAATGATGAAGGTCGATATCGTGGCCAAATAGGTCAAAAGATTCTCGCAGCGATTAAGCAACTTTTGCATAAAATTTAAAATGATTCCTCAGCAGATTTATTAAAATAGATTTAATTGGATATTAAAAAATTTGTCAAGGAGAAAATATTTTATATTTATAATTAAATATATATCGCTTGACAAAATAACAATTTGTTGGTAATTTTCGGAAGAATTGAAAGAGATTTCGTTAAGGGCTATCAGCATTTTTTTTAAAGGGAGGAGAAAGTATGGAGAGATCGAAACAAGGACGAAGGAATCTGTTAAGGGTTGCTGGAATGGGTGTGGGTGTTATTTTAATTTTATTAAGCGGAGTTCATTTTTCGTTAGCCTTAGCTGCAGAGATCTATCCAGCTCAGAAGATTACCTGGATTAATCCGACAAAGGCAGGCGGTGGATCTGACTTGGTAGCCAGGAGCATTGCCCTCTATTTGGGAAGATATCTCAAAGAGGTATCCAAAGGGGCAAAGGGAGGAGAAGTGGTGATGAAGAATGTGCCGGAGGCCGGGGGAAACAAGGCTTATAACATGATATTTTTTTCCAAGGCCGATGGTTATACCATTGGCGATTTTAATAATGCTTTTGTTACTGAAAATATTACTTCCAAAGTCGAGTTTGATTATAATAAATTTACCTATATATCGAGAACAGGTGTCTCTTTGCATCTCCTTCTCGCCCGTAAGGACGGCGTTAAAAGTTGGGAAGAGATGATGGCCGTGGGTAAACAGAAGGAGATAAAATGGGCAACTTCAAACTTTGGTCGGTCGTCCCATGTCTCGTGCATTATACTGAAGGAGGCAGCCAAGATACCGGCACGGATCATTAACTTTCCAGGGGCGGCAGAAGCTGTCAATGCCTTACTACGAGGTGATGTCCAGATATTAACTACCTCTGAGTCATCCGCTAAAGCATTGATTGAAGCCGGAGAATTTCGGGTTTTAACGGTCTTCGCTGACAAAAGCCAATATAAAGGTGTTCCATCGATTGCACAGTTAGGCTATCCAGAACTGACAGGCCCCCTCGGACAACATCGTCTACTGGTTGGTCCCCCCAACCTTCCCAAGGAAGCTGTTGATATTTTAATTGCAGGTCTCAAGAAGGTATTGAGTGATAAGGAGTTTTTAGCTACGGCGGATAAATTGGAATTTGACCCGGATCCCCTTTATGGGGTCGATGCCGAGCAGCAGGCACAAAAGCTCTTTAAATATTATGATGATATGACCCCGATTTTGAAAAAATATCTTCAATAAGAGAAGATATTATCAAAGCATGGGAGAGCAATCTTAAAAGATACCTTAAGTAACAAAGGGAGTTCTCGTAAAAAAAGAGTTTATGGAGTCCTACGGACTTGCCGCTGGGGCTCCATTTTGTTTTCAAATTGAAAGGAGGAACCGTTGATGATACGACCTGAGGGAATGGAGAGACCCATTGTACGGGTGAGGAAAGAATTGAAAACCTTTGAGGAGATCAAAGAGGCCATGTTAATGGCTTGCAAGATCATGGACACCTTCGGTTTAATCCAGGGGTTTGGGCACGTGACGTCACGCTTGCCCGATACGACCAATATCCTTGTGACCCCCAAGAAACCGCCAGGGCTCGCAAAAGAAGAGGAACTGGTCATTGTTGACCTTCAGGGGAAAAAAGTAAAAGGGGAAGCGACTCCCCTTGGCGAAATAGCCATGCATTTGGGAATTTACAAGAAGCGGTCGGATGTGGGGGCCATTTGCCGTTTTCACTCAGAGATGGCCTCGGTTTTCGGAGCCCTGAATCGCAGTGTCAAGGTCGTTCATGCCTTAGGATATGTCCTGGGTCCTGAAGTGCGAGTACTTCATTTTCCTGATATCCGCCACACACCGGCAATGACCGAAGCGATGGGAAAACTGATATCCGATAGCAACGGAGTCATCTTCCGTGGTAATGGAGCTGCCACCTTCGGAACAAATGTTATTGATGCTTGTGTCAGAGCCATGTTTTTCGAAGAATCGGCAAGAATCCAATACAAAGCCTCTTTAATTGGAGAACCTATCTATCTACCTATAGAGGAGATGAACCGGAGAAACGAAGTCTATTGGAACATGCCTGAGTATGACGTCTACGGGAGAGCCTGGGAATACTATTGTAGTAGGATAAACCAGCAAAGTCGCTAAAGAGCTACTGTCCCTTGAAACCCTCAATACCGATTATCGTGCAACAAACCCAGCTATCGTTATGCAGGGAGGATGGGCAAGGTTATTAGTCCGCCGTCTTGCTGCAGAAGATGTTGTCTTCCATCAAGACATCTTTGACGAAAAAAATCAGATGATCGAAACGAACATCATTGTTATCCTCAATGGTCGTATGATCAATCCATACGAGCGGTCCACTACCATCCTACAGGAAGGCGACGAAGTTACATTCATATCCATGCTATACGGGGGGTAGGGAAGGTTAGAGGTTCTGCGTTTCCCAACAGTTGAAAAAATGTTTGACAAAAAAAATGGAGTGCGATATTTCCTTCCCATTATAGCAGGAATAGATACAAAACATTCAAGAAAGGGGGATGATTATGTCTATTTACAATTATTCTGCACCCAAGGCTCCAAATTATAAAAAACCAAGCAGTGTGGAGGATTGTCTTCCGCAAGCAAGGATCATGGCTAAAAAGGAACATGGTAGGACGGCCATGGGTCCTGTAAAGAAAGGTGATAAAATAATCATCGTATCCTTGCCCGATCAAGATCGGTATGTACAAGAGGCCGTAGTTCAAGCATTAAAGGAAGAGGGGGCTGGGAAAGTCGATTTCTTAACGGAAGACCAAGTAAGCGGAAAAAAGTCCAGAATCTTTAGTGTTGAAGATGGGTGGAAAGAAGCCGAGACGATGGAATATGGCCATGCGGATTTATCAGGGATGCAGTTATATTCAGATATCAGTGAACCCTTGCTTAAATATTTGGGGAATTATACAGGGGTATTCTACGGTTTAGGGGGAAGAAGTAAGCTAAGAGGGAACCTGAAAGAACAAAGCCATAAGTTTAGAGGTTGCTGGTTGTTTAACAATTGGGAGGAATTCTTATCGAAGGCATGGAGCTATCCGGATGAAATTGAATTAGAAATTGAGAGAAGGATTATCGACGCCTTGGGGAAGGCTTCTAAAGTGAGGATAACGGATCCTGAGGGGACCCATTTGGAATATCCTTTGACTGCTGAAGAGGCCAGGAGATGGCAACTGAATGCGTGGCTACCAGGGCACCTTCTTCTCAATCCATTGCAGGCAACTGCAGAAGAAAACCGAAACCGCCTCATGCATGGGATAGCGATGATTTCTCCAAAAGTGCCTCCTGTTCTTTCTGATGTCAATGGGGTTTTAGCGGGAACTGCGAATCATATGGGGTTTCTCCCCCGGATAGAAGTTTATTTTGAACACGGACGTTTGGTTCAAGTAAAAGGTGGGGGTGAATACGGAGATCTCATTAGGGAAAAGATGGAGAGGCACAAGAATGTTCACTGGCCGGGTTATCCTGATAAAGGATTTTTCTGGTATTGTGACTGTGCCTTATGTACTGTGGTAAAATCGTTTAGGCGAAGGTCAGATATGTTTGGTAGCTACTGGAGAGACGCAAACCTTGCGGAGCGGAACAGAGCAGGAATATTCCACATGGGGTTTGGCACTCGAAGGCATGGCAACGAGTACATCAAGTATGCCGAAGAGAATAAATTACCGATGGGCCATATCCATGTTCACAATTATTTTGCTACCTTCGAGATAAAATTACAGGGGTCGGACTATTGGTATAAAATTATAGACAAAGGGCGACCTTCTGCTATGGATGATCCAGAAATCAGGGCTTTGGCTGTCAAATATGGAGATCCTGATGAGTTGCTCAGTTTTGATTGGGTACCCCCACTTCCTGGCATCAACTGCGAAGGAGACTACATGAAAGATTATGCCCCAGATCCAGTAGGGTATTTGAAAAAAAGGTTAGAAGAGAACAAACCCATTTGAGGAATTGTAAAAGAATCCTATGAATTGAAAGGAAATCGATATGGCAAAGGTTAGAGTGCGAGAGCGGGATAGGGAGTTGGAACTTAACGACACCTACGAAATGGTATTGTACCAGAGAAAAAAATTTGTCGAGCAGCAGATGACGGGCAAGGTGGTCATCCATGAAAATGATCGGGAGTATGAGCCAAGCCGTCAGGGAAGGCTCAAGTATTACCTTCAGGCCCATACCTTTTCAGATCATGCCTTACGGGACTGGCAGGTCTTTAAACAGGACATCCGCAAGCATTCTGGAAGCCACAAACATCAAGGAGGACTGGTCATCTTTTGTCTGGAAGGGAAAGGCTACTCCGTTGTGGATGGAGTACGCCATGATTGGGAAGAAGGGGATTTGCTGCTTCTCCCTTGTAAACCCGGGGGAGTGGAACATCAGCATTTTAACCTGGAACCCGGAAAACCCTGTAAATGGATCGCATTTATTTACTGGCCTTACTGGGATATGTTAGCCAGTGAAATGACACAGGGAGAACTCTCTCCCGATTATAACCCGAGGTAATATTTGATTGGAAAAACCATAAACCTCATTCTTTAAAACAGGAGATCGAGGACGATGAAAGAATCAAGAACAGAAAGATTTAAAAAGATCAATTTCTGGGATAAACTTTTTGAGTTACGTGACAAGGATAGAATGAATAAGAAAAATGCTCTGGTTAACCTCTTTGGTAAGGATCTACCCTGGGAGATCAACCGACAGGGTATCATGTGTTGGTATCTACACCCGATCATGGAAGATACGGTGATCAATCCATTCATATTCTATGTTCAAGAAATCCCGCCAGGGAGCAGAAGTGGACGTGTCAAGACTCAGGGGAGTCAGATCTTTTACATCTGGAAGGGCAAGGGATATACTGTGATGGATGGGGTGAAACACTATTGGGAGGCGGGTGATGTTGTTCAAATCCCTTTAAAACCGATGGGGGTTATCTTTCAGCATTTTAATGGTGATTTGAAGAATCGAGTTCGGGTGATCTCGGTAGAAGCAAATACGGCAGGTGCGTTAGGGATGGACAGAGGCTGTGGTTTTGAACAACTGGAAAATTGTCCGGAATATGAAAAGGGAAAAAATAAGTGATAAATGTAGAATTCTTTGTGAGATTGCTATCGCTTTTATTTACTAAGGAGTCCATAATTGGCAAAACACAGCGTCATTCCTGGTCAAGCGAGGAATGACAAAGCAAGGGGAGTGTCTATTCAATAATGGACTCATCTATAATTCCAAATAAGAAGGGATGGGGTGATGGTTTTTGAATTAATTGTGGATCGTGCTCAAGCAGAAGATGTAACGAGCAACAAGTGTTTGGCGAGCATGGATAAAAAAAAGATGGTCGAACAGGGCCTTCAACCAGGGGATATCTTAATGCTCAAGTCTTACCGGGGAAGAGAGGTATTGGTCAGGCTGGCCACCCCCTTAGAAGAGGATACAGGGACAAACATTATCCGTCTGGAGAGATTCACAAAGCAGGCTCTGAAGGCAAAATTAAATGAAACTATCGAAGCAAAAAAAATCTCCTGTGGCCCTGTCAAAAAAATCGTACTCATTCCTGCGATCGATGTGGCAACGGCACACGACCTGGAGAGCCACATCAGAGAGACATTAGTCAGTCATCAGACACCGGTGGCGATCGATTCGATCCTCTATATCAATTTTCCCCATAGCACGGCAGGAATTACTTATATGGTTCATGAACTGGAGGAGGGTCCGGGGATCATTACCCCCGAAACAGAAATCCAGTTGGATTATCACGAGGCACATGTCGTCGAAGGAGCGGTTGACATCACCTTTGAAGATGTGGGTGGTTTGGAAGATCAAATTCGATTGGTCAGAGAGTTGGTGCAGCTTCCCCTTCAGATTCCCTATGCCTATATGCAACTCGGCATTAAGCCCCCACGGGGAATTATTTTTTATGGACCGCCCGGTACGGGGAAAACATATCTCGCTCGTGCGGTGGCGAATGAGATCGGCGCCAGATTTTTCTTTATTAACGGGCCTGATATCATCGGGACCCTTTCTGGAGAAACGGAGGGAAACCTACGGAGGCTGTATAACGAGGCAGCCCATCACGCGCCCTCCATTGTCATCATCGATGAAATCGATGCCATTGCCCCCAAACGGGGCCAAACCGGTACGCTTTCAGATACCCGGGCAGTGACCACATTGCTTTCGGCAATGGATGGATTGCAAAAAGTAAACGGGGTGATCGTGATCGGAACTTCGAACAGGCTGGAGGCAATGGATGTCGCTCTTCGAAGACCTGGACGCTTTGATCGAGAAATCTTCTTTCCTCCTCCAAACGTGAAAGGGAGACTGGAAATACTGGAAATCCATTCCAGAGAAATGCCCCTTGAACAAGATGCACTCGACTACCTGCCTATCCTCGCAGAGAATACATACGGGTTCGTCGGTGCGGACTTGATGGAAATTTGCAGAGAAGCGGGCTTACAAGCCCTTCGAAGAAATTCCGAGATATTGAAGGACTACCGAAAGGCCATCCGTTTTGAAGCGAAACAGGTCTCTGTTCGAAGGGAAGATTTTGAATGTGCTTTAAAAAAGATACGCCCTTCAGCCATGAGAGAGGTCCTCGTCAGCATTCCCGATGTCAGCTGGCAGGATGTGGGGGGATTGCATTCTGTCAAAGAGAAGCTTCGGGAAATTATAGAAATGCCTCTCAAGAAACCGGAAATATTTCAACAGATGAATATGATCCCGGAAAATGGAATCCTTCTTTATGGGCCTCCGGGAACGGGGAAGACGCTATTGGCTAAAGCCGTCGCGAATGAATGTGGAATCAATTTTATCTCTGTAGAAGGTCCTGAAGTCTTCGGCCAATGGCTGGGAGAATCTGAAGAGACCTTGCGACACATCTTCACCGTAGCTCGTCAAACCGCACCCACGATCATATTCTTTGATCAGATTGAAGCCATCGCTTCAACGAGGGCAACGGAAAGCGAGTCTAAAACAACAGAGAGGGTCGTCAGCCAACTTTTGACAGAATTAGATGGTATTGAATCTCGGAGTCAGGTCATCGTTTTGGCGGCCACCAACCGCTTAGATATGGTTGATCCATCGATACTCCGTTCGGGAAGATTTGGAACTCATCTCTTCGTTCCCCTCCCCGATGAAGAAGAAAGAGTGGAGATTTTAAAAATCCATCTCAAATATACACCCCTGTCTCCAAAGATAGTGTTGAATGATCTTATCGCAACCCTGGCGAGAAAAACCGATGGTTTTTCAGGAGCTGAATTAAAAAATCTATGCGACGAGGCAAAATTACAATCCTTGAGAAGTTGCAAATTCGAATATGCGCAGGGGCTTACAGAAGATTGCTTTGAAAAAGCGCTGGAATTTATTCTAAAAGATCGCGTCATGATTCGAAAAAAGTAAAAAGGGATCAAATCATCATCAGGAGGTAATGTATGGAAAATATATTGAAGTATACAATCAAACTGTACAAAATCTCTCTTATAAGTTTGTTGGTCATGATGTTCTTTCTGCCCTCATTTCATGGCGCAAAAAATCCTTATGCAAGTGAATCTGCAAAAGCAACAAAATATCCTTCCAAGCCCATAAGAATCATCATCCCTGCCGGGGCCGGAGGAAGTTTAGACCGGGAAATCAGAGGGATAGCCCCTTTTCTTGAGAAAAATCTTGGAATATCGATCATCATCGAAAATGTGGTGGGAGCGGATGGGATCATCGCCTATAATAAAATCTATAAAGAGAAGCCGGATGGTCATACCCTTATTTATTTTAACCTATCCTCCGCAATATCACTTGAACTGACAAGGGAGACGGCCAAGTATGTGGTAAAAAATCTCACCCCTATCGTGTCCTGGAATGTCAAAAATCATGCCTTGGCTGTTCATGCAGATAGCTGGAAAACTTTTGCCGAATTTTTAAATGACGCAAAGCAAAAGAAAATCAGCCTGGCAGCCACTGGGGGCTCTGCGAATATCCAAGGTCTTCTCCTGGAGACCGCTCTAGGGATAAAGTTCAATTGGGTTCCTTATTCTTCTTCTGCAGAAGGTATGACCGCTGTCGCGGGAAAACATGTAGATGCTCTTCTCACATTTGCCATTTCTCCGGTACCTATGATCCGGGCAGGGAGACTCAGAGCATTGTCGGTTTTCTCCTCGAAGCCTGACCCCATCCTCCCTGGAGTGCCAAATTTCAAGGAATTGGGACATATGGAAGTTCCATTGTTGGTTATCTACGGTATGTTTGCGGCTCCCCCCAATACCCCCAAGGAATTTATCCCCATTCTGGAAAAGGCTATCAGCAGTTCAATGGCTGCCCCCGAATTCAATAAGGTGGCTGAAAATATCGGGATTACTATAGATTTCAAACCCTCTTCTGAACTTAATAAGGTCATTTTAGAGTTTTATGAGCTTCTGAATAAATATAAGGAGTTTATCAAGTAGTTTTTTAAAACATTTGGTGGTGCGCCAGGTTGAATTCTCTGGTTCTTTTTTACCCCGTTAGAAAGCCCCGCTGCTCGCAGCGGGGATAAAGGATGTTCCTTTTTCAGCGAACACGGGGTTTAATGCCCCGTGTGAGCCTTCCCGTTAGAAAGTGGAAGACTTTCTAACGGGGTTTACTTCAAGAAATTTAAATAGGAGGGATTGAAATGAACGATGATGTGACCTATTCCTTCCATATGCCAACGAAAGTGGTTCATGGCTTCAATGCAATCATTCAAGTTGGAAAAGAAGCGAAACGATTAGGAATAAAAAAAGCATTGGTCGTCACGGATGCCGGTGTGAAGGGTGCTGGATTAATTGATAATGGATTGAAAAGTCTGGAATCGGCCGGTATCCCTGCCATTGTTTTTAGCGAAGTTGAAGAGGATCCTAGGCACAAAAACCGTGGCGAAAGGAGTAGATTTGCTCAAGGCAGAAGGCTGTAATGGCGTCATTGTCGTGGGCGGGGGAAGCCCGATGTGTGCTGGAAAGGGGATCGCCTTAGTGGCGACCAACGGTGGTTCCATCGCAGATTATGAGGGTATTGAAAAATACAAAGTCCCCCCCTTACCGGTCATCGGAATACCCACTACTGCAGGAGCAGGGAGTGAGGTTTCCGCTACCTTTATTATTACGGATGAGAAGCGGAATTATAAGATGTCGATTGCTGGTCCGAGAGTCTTTCCAAATGTTGCAGTTCTGGACCCTGTCCTATTACTCAATATCCCTTTCTGGCCAGGGGTTAATGCAGCCATGGATGCCCTATCGCATGCCATCGGAACTTGCTGCACAAACGATGCCACACCTATTACGGATTCTCTGGCGATGGCTTCGATTGCCATCATGATGAAGCATTTGGTTCCTTCAGTTCTCACCCAAGATTTAGAGGCAAAGAACCAGCAGTTAATCGCGAGCGTCATGGCCAATATGGCCTGCGGGAATGCCAAACTCGACTTGATCCATGCCCTTTCTCATCCTCTTGGAAGCTATCATATGCCCCATGGTCTGGCGAACGGAATCCTGATCCCCTATGTCATGGAGTTTAACCTTCCGGTGTGCCAGGACAAATTTGCTCAGATGGCTATGGGTATGGGAGAAAGCGATCACGGGGTGAACGTAACCCAATTGGCCCAAAGGGCCATCGACCGAGTTAAGAGATTATTCATCGATGTAGGCTTCCCCACGAAGATACCGTCTGATGTCGTCAATAAAAAAGAGATACCGAATATGGTCAAACAGGCCATGACGAGACCGATGGCAAAATTCAATAGACGTAAAAGCACAGAGAAGGATCTGGCTGAGATCTATGAGAAAGCCTTTGAAGGGTGGGGATAAAAGGAGAAGGCATGGGGTCAGCCAATTACAAAATCTATCCTCTCTACATCGCCCGGCTGTTTGTGGACATTGGGGCGTTCAATTACCTCAATTTTTCCGGAGAGAAAAAGTGGTTTCCTATCTACGTCTGGGTGATTGAGGGAGAGGGAAAGAAGATTGTTGTCGACGTTGCCTGTGATGCCGAAGAGATGAAAAAAGCCAGCGCTCTGGGGGCCCCTTACGAGAATATCACCACCATTGAGGAAGCCCTTCGGAAATTTGACCTATCGCCACAGACGGTTGAAACAGTGATCATCACCCATCTCCATGGAGATCATGCTCTGAATCTCAGAAAATTTGTAAATGCCAAAATCTACATTCAGGAAGAGGAACTGAACTTTGCGAGAAATCCCCATCCCATTTACGCCAATCTCTTTCCTAAAGGACGATTCGATGGAATCCATTTTACCACGATCCAGGGCGATTACCCTTTAATGGACGGGATCGATATTTTATTGACTCCAGGGCATTCTGCGGGGACGCAGTCTGTCGCCGTCAGTACAGCGAAAGGGCGGGCGGTCATCTGTGGAGCATGTTCTTTGCCCGAAAATTTTGCACCTCCGGATCCCTCACAACAGGTGGTTGCCCCGGGGATTCATCTGGATCTTCTCAAAGGATACGATAGCTTGCTTCGCATCAAAAGAGAGGCGGATATTATCTTGCCGCTCCACGATCCGAGCTTGATGAATGGAGTGGTCATTGGCTAAAAGATTTTAGAGCGAGAAACCAGAAATTTTGGAGTATCATTTTGTACTCATAAATGATAAAATGAATGAAAGCAAACCCCGTTAGAAAGGACGGGGCATTAACCCCGCCCTTTCTGTTAGGAATTGTCGTAGACTCGACTCTACGAGAAGCTTTATTTTATATTATCCCCGCCATAAATGGCGGGGGTTTCTAACGGGGTAAATTTCTTGAAAGGAGGAGATGATATGAGATCGAGAATTTTAAGTGTCATCGGAATTTTTATGTTAATTGGGTTTATCCTTTTTTCATCAGGAAATAAGATAGGGTATGCCGCTGAATATCCTTCCCGCCCTGTTGAGATAATCATCTGTTTTGCACCGGGAGGCACCCTGGATTTAGCCGTGCGCATTATGGGAGAAGAACTCTCAAAATCTTTGGGGGTTCCGGCCATCCTGAACAACAAAGGAGGTGGAGGCGGCGCTGTTGGCACAGAGTATGCGGTCAATGCCAAACCGGATGGCTACACCATCCTGGCTGCACCGATTGGAGTCTTTAACATCCTCCCCTTCTTGACTCCTGATCTTCATTATAAACTTTCAGACTTCATCCCTTTATGTAAATATGCCAATTCACCCAACCTGATTCTGGTAAGAAAAGCTTCCCCCTATAAAAGCTTCAATGACATCATCTCTGATGCTAAAAAAAACCCGGGGAAGTTAACCTGTGCTACTGCCGGCATGGGGACTGCTGCTCAATTCTCATTAGAGATGATCAAAATCCAGGCGGGTGTTGACATCGCCCATTTGCCTTACAAGAGTGGAGGGGAAGTGGTGACTTCTCTCTTGGGAGGGCATGTAGATTTTGCCTCTCAAGGTCTTCCTTCGGCTCTGGGCCTTATGCAAAGTGGGGAGTTAGTAGGTTTGGCCAGCACCTTCGGGAAGATCCCCGGGTTTCCAAATGTTCCCACGATGGAGGAACTTGGGTATCCGAAGGCAACCCTTGGTGTCTGGGTCGGTTATTTTCTTCCCAAGGGAACACCCAAGCCTATCGTGGACAAGCTTGCTTCAGTTTTTGCGAAGGCGATTAATAACCCTAGAGTGAAGAAGAACCTTGAAGATTCAGGGCAGGTGCTGGATTACCAGGATAGTCCCACCTTTTTAAAGTTTATCAATGAGGAATATAAAATACTTGAAGACGTGGCTAAAAAAGCCAAGCTCATTAAATAGGTGGATATTCGATGAGGAGATTAGAGTTTTTCGGGTCCATTTTTCTCCTCATTTTTTCCCTCTTCGTTTGCCGGGAGGCTTACAAACTTTCCTTAGGACCTCCTGGTAATCCTGGATCAGGGTTAGTCCCCTTTCTTCTGGGCGCTATCCTTTTTATCCTCTCATCTATCTATTTTTTTAAGACCTTGAGGGCATTACGGCATGAGCAGGAAATCTACTTGTGGAGAGGGTTACGTTGGGGAAAAGTGATTCTGGTGTTTGCCACCCTTTTTTCTTATGCCTTGTTTTTAGAAAAAGGAGGTTTTCTTTTATGCACCTTTCTCCTTTTGATGTCCCTCTTTCAGTGGGTGGATAAGCAGAGATGGTATTGGGTCTATGGCGGTTCCTTGGTCATAACGCTCCTATGCTATGCGGTCTTTAAGATCTGGCTGAAGATCCAACTCCCCGTAGGATTTCTTAGGATATAATGATATGTCTATATTTCAGAACCTGCTTTATGGGTTCTCGGTCTGCCTGGAGCCTTTCAACCTCTTCGTCTGTTTCCTTGGTGCGCTTCTGGGAACCCTGGTAGGGGTCCTTCCAGGCCTGGGGCCCGTAGCCGCCATCTCGCTCCTGCTTCCCATAACCTTCAAGATGCCTGCCACTGCTTCCCTCATCATGCTTGCCGGTATTTTTTACGGTGCAATGTACGGAGGGTCAACCACATCTATTCTGATGAATATCCCTGGAGAATCCGCCTCAGTGGTCACCTGCTTAGACGGTTATCAAATGGCCAGGAAAGGGAGGGCTGGGCCTGCCCTGGGAATTTCCGCCTTTGGTTCCTTCATTGCTGGAACGTTTGGGGTACTTTTTGTAATGCTTATAGCGCCGCTGATGGTAGCCCTGGCCCTCAAGTTTGGTCCTCCAGAGTATGTCGGCCTTATCGTCCTGAGTCTCTCCATGGTGGTCTACCTCTCCAGTAAGTCGCTGCTTAAGGCATTTATAATGACTGTGATCGGACTCCTTCTTGGAACCATTGGTGTGGACCCCATGCTGGGAAGTCCTCGTTTCACCTATGGCATCAGCACCCTCATGAGCGGCCTCAATATTGCACCTGTGGTCATGGGTCTCTTTGGCATTCCCGAGGTCCTTGAGAATATTGAGAAAGTGTTAAAGCAAGAGATCTTTCAGACCAAGTTGAAAGGTCTTTTTCCTAATAGGGAGGATTGGAAGCGGTCAGCCTTTCCCATTGCCCGGGGAACAGTGATCGGCTTTTTCATGGGAACCCTCCCCGGAGTCGGGGCCATCATACCTACATTTGTGACCTACTCCTTGGAGAAGAAACTCTCCAAGCACCCTGAGAAGTTCGGTACCGGAGTCATCGAAGGGGTGGCTGCCCCTGAATCGGCCAACAACGCGGCTTCGACGGGTGCGTTCATCCCGCTATTGACACTGGGGGTACCCCCCAACGTCGTTATGGCCCTTCTCTTTGGAGCTCTCCTGGTTCATGGAATCCAGCCCGGACCACTCCTCATGACCCAACACCCTGATATCTTCTGGGGGGTTATCGCAAGTATGTATGTGGGGAACGTTATGCTTCTGGTCTTAAATCTTCCCCTCATACCCATGTGGGTACAGCTTCTAAAAATCCCTTATCCCATCCTCTTCCCACTCATCCTTCTTTTTTGCCTGATCGGAGCTTACAGTGTGGATGGTAATCCTGTAGATGTACTCATCATGGTGATATTCGGCGTCGTGGGTTATATGATGCGAAAACTGCGTTTTGAGGCTGCCCCCTTTGTTTTGGCCTTCATTTTGGGCCCCATCATGGAAGTCGCAATCCGCCATTCTCTGGTTATCTCCCGAGGGAGCTTCAAGATCTTCTTACAACGTCCCATTTCCCTCACTTTCCTGTGCTTGGCTGCTTTTTTCTTCCTATCACCGTTGTTCATATACTTTTTCAAGGGACCAAGAGTCCTTCCCAAGGAGTCGGAATTTGAAGATGAGTAATTCGGATATCGTCTTTTTCGTCAATCAGAAGAAAATTCAGGCTAAAGTTACCGGCGACCTCTCCCTTCTACGCTTTCTCCGTGATCATCTGAGACTCACCGGTACCAAGTGTGGGTGCGATAAGGGTGAATGCGGGGCCTGCACCGTTCTTCTTGACGGAAAGGCAGTACGGGCATGCAGGATCAAGGTGGGGAGTCTGGCTGGAAAACATGTAGGTACGATTGAAGGACTCACACAAGATGGAGAATTCCATCCCTTACAGATGGCCTTTATCACTAAGGATGCAATCCAGTGCGGGTTCTGTACCCCTGGTATGATCATGGCGGCAAAATCGCTTCTGGATGCCCATCCAAATCCTACAGACGATGAGATCAAGCGGGCTTTATCAGGAAATCTCTGCCGCTGTACAGGATATGTGAGCATCATTGAGGCAGTTCGAAAAGCTGCACAAATAATGGCATCAGAAGAAAAAGCAACTTTTGAAAAACAGTCCATTGAAGAAATCAAAATTGGTCATTCGGCGATGGATAAGGATAGTTCTGATAAGGTGACCGGAAGGTTGTTGTTCGCTGACGATCTGTACATGGAAGGGTTGCTCCATGGAAAACTTCTTTTTTCTCCGGTCCCCTGTGGAGAAATTATAAATATCGATACCGCCGAGGCAGAAAAAATCCCCGGAGTCGCTAAGATTTTAACATCAAAGGATGTGCAAGGAAAAAATCTTTTTGGCAGAATGATTCCAAATCAACCCGTTCTTGTTGAGAAAAAAATTCGCTTTATTGGGGATGTCCTTGCTGTCGTTTTTGCAGAAACAATCGATATCGCAGAGCAAGCATTGTCAAAGATAAAAGTTGATCTTAAGCCAGAAGAGGGTCTTTTTTCTCCTATGGAATCTTTAAAAGAGGGTGCCCCTGAAATACACGAAGGGGGTAACCTGATGAAATCGGTGACCAATCAGAAGGGTAATATTGAAGAGGGGTTTGAAAAATCAGAGATTATTGAGGAGGGCACCTACTATACACCTTTCGTTGAACATGCCTTTATGGAAACCGAGGCCGGCTTGGCCTATCTGGATAAAGAGGGTCGGATCAGCATTCATTTCCCAACACAAGCCCCTTTTCACGTCAGAAAACAAGTTTCAGATAGTTTAGCATGGCCCGAGGAGAAAATTCGTATTATTACAACCCCATTAGGTGGAGGCTTTGGAGGCAAAACCGATGTGACGATAGAGATTCTTTTAGCCCTTGGGGCGTTCCATACACAAAAACCGGTAAAAATAAGTCTGGGGCGTAGTGAATCCATGAGGATCGATACAAAGAGACACCCCTTCTATATGCGTTACAAAACAGGTGCGACCAAAGATGGAAAGTTGATGGCCTTGAGGGCAAAGATAGTCATGGATGTAGGGGCTTATGCCGGCATTAGCCCGGGGGTGTTAGAACAGGCCACCATTTTTGCATGTGGACCTTATGTTTGGCCGAACCTACTGATTGAGGGGTTCGCCATATATACCAACAACGTTCTGGGTGGAGCATTTCGTGGATTTGGAATCAATCAAGTCCATTTTGCAATAGAAACACAAATGGACCGGATGGCAAGAAAGTTAGGTAAAGACCCAATCGATTTTCGATTAGAAAATGCATTGGATGTAGGGCTTGAAACCAGCACGGGGGAAATCCTCCGATCGAGTGTTGGAATAAAAGAGACCTTAAGACAGGCAAAGAAGACCCTGGAGAGACAGATCCCTAAATTACCACCCTTGCCACCTTGGAAAAAGTATGGAATTGGGATTGCTTCAGGATATAAGAACGTAGGATATGGGCGGGGATATAGCGAACACGGTGGAGCTATTATTGAACTGATGGATCAAGGGGTCGTCTGGCTTAAAGTGTCAGCCATCGATATGGGACAGGGAGTAAGAACGGTTTTGAGTCAAATCGTGGCCACAGAAACAGGGGTAGATTATGGAAAGATCAAGGTCACGACGGGCGATACGGCTTTAGTCCCGGAAGGGGTGGCGGCAGTAGCACAAAGGCAGACTTACATCACAGGGAACGCGACCATAGAAGCAGCAAAAAAATTCAAAGATAAAATTTTAGAAGCCGTATCCCGAGAAATGGGAGTCGATCTTGGAAATCTCGAACTGCGGGGTGATCATGTGCTTTATCAATCTCCCACAGATTCGGGTAGCCTATCTCTCAAAGAACTCTATGAAAGATTGAAGGGAAAAGAAGAGACGATTAAAGTCGAATCCCATTACTATTTACCCCCTACCAGTCCTATCCGAGGGGATCGGGCCCCCACTTACTTGATCTACCAACAACAGTTTGGTGATAAAACAGATCGGAAAAATGATCAGGAACTTTACAGAAACTACATTACCTATAGCTATGTGACCCAGATCGCCATTGTGGAAGTAAATACACATAATGGAGAGGTGAAAGTGAAGAAAATGATTGCTGCTCATGATGTGGGGAAGGCTTTAAACCCTCAAAAGATTAAAGGACAGTTGGAGGGAAGTCTTGTCATGGGAATGGGCTATGCCCTATCGGAGGAGTTTGAGATGAAGGAAGGATTCAATCTAACCAAAACATTGCGCCAGTGTGGTATTCCAGACATCCATAAAACCCCTGAGATGGAGATTATCGTTGTGGAAGATCCAGAACCTGAAGGGCCTTACGGGGCAAAAGGGATGTCTGAAGTGGCTCTGGTTCCGACAGCCCCAGCTATCACCAATGCTATTTTTGACGCCGTTGGGGTTAGGATTCATTCACTTCCAGCGAGGCCAGAAAAGATATTGGAAGGTTTGCGCCACCAAGTAGATTTCGAATAAATGGAGGAGGCCATCGAAAATGACGAATAAAAAAATAGCTTTGACGACAGGAATTACTTCTAAAACGAGCCAGAATTGGACCAACTTTGTAGCCCAAGAAAAGGGCTTTTTTGAAAAAGAAGGTCTGAATCATGATTATGTCACCATGCGGGACATGCGAGAAGGTATGGATCAATTGATCGAAGGGAAAGTCCCGATTGTGACCGCCATGGCCGATACCCCTATCCTTGAGATAGAGAGAGGCGCAAATATTCGCATTATCGCAAGCATTGTCAGGACAGGGTTTGGACACATCGTGGCCACTTCGGAATGTAAAACGATTAAACAGCTAAAGGGTAAAAGCGTGGCAGTGATCGATCCCCAGTCCGGAAGTACCGTTATCCTCAGAGAGATATTGAGGAAAGAAGGATTGAAAGATAGCGACTACAACGTGAAACACCTGGGAGGGACTCCAAAGCGTTATGAGGCTCTCAAGCGAGGAGAAGTAGCTGCTGCTTTTTTATCTCCTCCATACGATTTTCAGGCTGAAGCAGAAGGATATACCCTTCTGGCCGACTATGCGGAACACTTTCCATCTTATCCTTTGACCATCAATGTAAATATGGATTTTGCCTTATCGAAACCTCAAGTTGTGATCAGGTATTTAAAAGCAATGATCATGGCTTCAAATTGGATCTATGAAAAAAAGAATAGAGATGAAGCGATCTCCATATTAGAGAAGAACGTTGATGTACTCCACCCTTTCGCTGAAAAAACATACGAATATGTGATTCAAAAAATTAAAGCTGTATCGTCTGGATGTAAATTTTCCTTGAGTGAACTGGGAAATTTGGTCAACCTTCTTGTCAAAGCAAAACTTTTGAAAAAAGATCCCTCCTCAACCCCATCGAAATATGTTAACCTCACTTTTCTTGAGAAAGCGAAGATTTTCTAACAGTGTGCTGGAGAGGGTCGTTTTCCCCATGCGCCAAGAGCAGGGAAGTCAAAATCAAGAATATGACCGGGGAAAGTAGTGGAAGGTAAACACAACGGACTGATGTTTTCTTATCGCGTGGTAGATCTTTGTGATGAGAAAGGAATGTTTTGTGGCAGAATTCTGGCCGATTTAGGCGCCGATGTCATTAAGGTGGAAAAACCTGGTGGCGACCCAAGTCGTAACCTTGGCCCTTTCTATTGCAATGCTTCCGATCAACAAAAGAGCTTATTCTGGCTCGCCTTCCCTCTCCTTCTTTTATACTCACCTATATCCATAAATGATCTTTGTTAAAAGTGGCTAAACGATTCTTCCGTAACAAAAAGCAACGCTTTTCTTGACACATGAGCACTATTTTCATATACTCTTAGCACTATAAATTGGAAGGAGAATAAGCTATGGAACTATCAGCTCGTTTTCGTAACATTCCATGTAAACTCAGTCGGGACATTCCTGGTGACGAGCCAAGTTTCCATGAAGCGATTGAGTTCTATGAAAGCAAGCCCTGGGATATTTCAGAGCAAGTTGTGGTCAAACTTGCGTCGGTAGGTAGCTTCTTCCAGAAACAGGATAACCCCTTGCAGCCTTTGACATTTAGCGAAAACGCCCGCACGGTGATGGAACTCATCGAAGCCGGCGTGAGCGGCGTTCACTTCAACGCTACCAGCCCTGATGGCAAACGCATCGGCGGATTAGAAGCCTACCGCCAGCTCGTTGAGCCCTGTCGGGAACGCTATGGGAACTCGTTCGTCGCTGACTGTAACACAGTGTTTGGGGATACATTCGAGGAACAGCTGGGAGCGGTGCTGGGAGGTTTCGCTGAAATGTCGTGCCTGGGCGCCTTTCGTTCACGAGCCTGGGTCCAAGCGGCAGCTGAGTTGATGGAGGCTAACAACTGCCGTCCGGAACTGATCGTACACACCACTGGGGATATCGAACTGGCGGAGCGCCTTTTGATAAGACCGGGTCTGGTCCGGAAACCATACGTGTGGATCGTACTGGCCGGCGCGCCATCACGGGCGATCCGAATTATGGAGTATATGCCCAACCAGCGTGCCATGTGCGAAGGGTTGCTGATGATCGTCAACCGAATCCGTGAGATCGATCCGGAGAGCTTCATCATGGTCTGCCAGGCCGGCCGCGCCTCGATCTATCTCACGACACTCGCCATGTTGCTCGGTTTGCACGTACGGATAGGCACGGAGGACACGAGGTGGAAGTATCCACATCGCTCTGAGATCGCCACAAAGAATCGCGAGTTGTTCGAGCAGACAAAGGCCATTGCCGAGTTGTTAGGTCGCCGAATAGCGACTGGCAACGAGTACCGCAAGATGATCGGGCTTCCACCCATGCCGGACAGGGCCACTGCTATTTCCCGCTAAAAGGCAAAATTCGTTGCATACCCGATAGTCACAAAGCCCAGAGATGAAAGGTAAACACCACGAACCGATGCTCTCTTATCGCGTGTTAGATCTTTGTGATGAGAAAGGAATTTTTTGTGGGAGAATCCTCGCCGATTTAGGCGCCGATGTCATTAAGGTGGAGAAACCCGGTAATGACCCAAGTCGTGAAAAGAATTTGTTCGGGCTCGCCTATAATTCAAATAAGCGGAGTATTACGTTAGACATTGAGCGCACTGAAGGGAAGGAGATTTTTAAGAAGCTCGTGAAGAAAGCGGATGTGGTTCTTGAGTCGTTTCCTCCTGGGTACATGAAAGGTCTGGGACTTAGCTATGAAGATCTTTCAGAGGTCAATCCTCGCTTTGTGATGACATCGATTAGTCCATTTGGACAAAATGGTCCATACTGTGATTTTAAAGCAAGTGACCTGACGCTTTGGTGTCTTGGGGGCATGGCTTATATGAGTGGTGATCCAGATCGCGCACCGGTGCAAGTGAGTTCCCCCCAGTCCTATCTCCATGGGGCTGCAGCAGCAGCGGCGGCGACCCTCATCGCGCTTTATTACAGAGAGCTGACCGGGGAAGGCCAGTGGGTGGATGTGTCCATACAAGAAGCGGTTGTTCATACGTTGATGAACGTTGTTCAATTCTGGGATGTTTCCGGGATTATTCTGAAAAGGTCAGGGGCCTTTCGTACAGGGCTGAGCACTGCGGCTAACCAGAGGCTCATCTGGCGTTGCAAAGACGGATATGTCAATTTCCCAATTTATGCTACGGTGGGAGGTGCACGAAGTAATGCTAAACTTGTACAATGGATGGAAAGTGAAGGGATAAGGGATGAATATCTAAGTAGCATTCGATGGGAGGAGTTTGATCTTTCAACTACCCGACAAGAACAATTCGATCGTGTTGAAAGCTCGATCGGTTGCTTCTTCAAAAATCATACGATGGATGAGTTGTACCAGGGTGCGATTGAACGAGGAATTATGCTTTATCCAGCTTATGGAGCGAAGGAAATTCAAGAAGACCCTCAGTTGATAACACGGGGTTTTTGGAACAGTGTCACTCACCCGGAGGTTGGAAAGGTGACCTATTTCCCGGGTTCACCCTTTGTTTTTTCGGGGGAGAGATC
Source organism: uncultured delta proteobacterium (assembly GCA_963739325.1). Lineage (GTDB taxonomy): Bacteria > Desulfobacterota > BSN033 > BSN033 > UBA1163 > CAVTZZ01. The sequence continues at coordinate 38,345 of CAVTZZ010000028.1, forward strand.
AAATATCCGCCAGGCCCCAATGATTGGGGAATATAACGAGGACATTTATTGCATCGAGTTAGGGATATCAAAGGAAGAATTAATTACCCTGAAACAATCTGGCGTCATTTAGAATGCTATGGCAGCAAACGCACTGGCAGGAGTGAAAATAGCTGATTTTACTTGGGTGGTGGCGGGTCCCTTGACGATTAAACATTTGGCCGACCATGGGGCTGAAGTGATCCATATTGAGTCCTCTATACGGCCTGAATTGCTAAGGCTACTTCCTCCATTCAAAGATAGGGAACCGGGTCTCAACCGCAGTGCCTATAATGCCTGCGTTAATAATAATAAATACGGACTCAGTCTAAATACGAATCATCCCAGGGCAAAGGAAGTGCTGCACAGACTCATTCACTGGGCTGATGTTGTGGCTGAGAATTTTGCTCCGGGAACGATGGCAAAGTGGTGTCTCGGTTATGAAGATCTGCTAAGAATCAAGCCCGATATTATTATGTTCAGCACTTCCCAAATGGGACAGACAGGGCCTCGTGCTAACATCGCTGCCTATGGTGCTCAACTGGTCTCTCTTGCTGGGTTCTCGTTTCTAACGGGCTGGCCAGACAGAGAGCCTACAGGGCCGTACGGCCCATATACCGATGCCACGATTCCATCCTTAGGAACAGCCGCAATCATGACGGCCCTTATTCATCGACGTCGGACAGGGAAAGGCACACATATTGACATTTCCCAATTTGAAGCAGCACTGAATTTTATCTCTCCGGTTTTGTTGGACTACGCTGTGAACCACCGGGTTATGATGAGGAATGGAAATCGTTCTCCCCACGGTGTTCCTCATGGGGTCTACCGTTGTCGTGGCGAGGATCGGTGGTGCGCTATTGCCATATTTAGCGATGAGGAATGGGAAAAACTTTGCCAGGTTATGGGCAGGCCCGAGCTTGCAACGGTTCCTCGATTTGCTTCTTTTCAACAAAGAAAAGAAAATGAGGATGAGATCGACCGCCTCATCTCGGGGTGGACAACGGAGCGGCTTGCGGAGGAGGTGATGCGTGTGTTGCAGGAAGTTGGTATTGCTGCGGGTGTCGCGCAGACGGGTAAAGATCTTTTAGAGAATGACCCTCAACTTGCCCACCGTCGTTTTTTCCGGAAGCTCGAACATAAGGAGATTGGAAGACATCATTATGAAGCTTCGCCGTATAGGCTGTCCAAAACCCCCTGTGAGCTTACGATGCCAGGTCCTTGCATGGGTGAACATAATGAGTATGTGTGTAAAGAGATACTTGGTTTCTCAGATAAAGCATATGACGATCTGATAGCAGATGGGGTGCTCAGATGATCTCAAGCGTTGAGGCTGTAGAAAAAGTCTTGAAAGCATGATAATATCGCCATATACTTGATCGTAGAACACCCAGAGACCGCTTAGTAAAAAAAGGAGAGATATGGCGAGATACAAGGAGTATGATTATTCCCAGGGGAAGTTCATACCGATTCATTTTGATCGGCAGATCTTGCCCGGGACTTTTGAGTATAGCCTTCATTACCTCATTGACAACGAGATAGACCTCTCCATATTTGATGCCCGGTACCGAAACGACGAGACCGGGGCTCCTGCCTATGATCCTGCGATTCTGTTAAAGATCATTCTCTATGCTTACTCACGAGGGATCACCTACAGCCGTAAGATAGCGCAGTGCTGCCGGGAGAACGTTATTTTCATGGCGTTGTCGGCAAACACAGAGCCTCACTTTACGACGATTTCAGACTTCATCTCGACGTCGGGCCAGGAGATCATTCATCTCTTTCTTGAAGTATTATTGATCTGTGACGAGATGGGGCTAATTGGGAAAGAGATGTTTGCGGTGGATGGTTGCAAGCTACCTTCCAATGCCTCGAAGGAATGGAGCGGGACGAGAGGAGAGCTGGAGAAGAAAAAAGAGAAGATGGAGAAGGCGATCCGTCAGATGGTGAAGCGGCATCGGGAAATGGATGTAACCGAGACGAACAGGGGCATCGTTGAACAAGAGGAGCAGTATGTAGATACGCTCAAGAAGAAGGTGAAGAAAATAAGGGCATGGTTGAGGGTCAATGAAGATAAGCCGGGCAAGAGTGGCAAACCCATTAAGAGCAACATCACGGACAATGACAGTGCGAAGATGAAGACCTCTCACGGAGTGATCCAGGGGTATGACGGAGTGGCGGTGGTTGACGGCAAGCATCAGGTCATCGTGCATGCCGAAGCTTTTGGAGCAGCTCAGGAGCATGATCTGCTTATTCCTATGATAGAGGGGACGAGGGAAAACTTCGAGGCAATCGGCAATAAACAGGATGTATTCGAAAAAACAAAACTCACAGCCGACAGCGGGTTTCATACTGAGGCGAACATGAAGGAGGTCATGGGGCAGGGGATTGATGCGTATATTGCGGACACACAGTTTCGGAAACGGGATCCCCGGTTTTCGGACGTTGACAAATACAGAGAGCGATTCAGAAAAGAGAGGGCCGATTACTACGGAGTGGCCAACCTCTACAGGCCGCACAGAGATTTTACGATAAGCGAAGACAAGACTCACTGCATCTGTCCTGCGGGCAAGCGACTTTACCGCAATGGGGGCAATGTGGTGGTTAATGGCCAGCGGGCCATCAAATTTCATGGGAGAAAGACCGACTGCCGGATCTGCGAGCTACGGGAGAGATGCCTGAGACATCCGGACAGGACAGAAGCAAGACAGGTGTACTTTTTTCAGGGCAGTGCGGGGTCCAAGCCGGAGACGTTCACACAGAAGATGAAACGCAAGATCGATTCGATCAGGGGTCGTCTTATCTACAATAGAAGACTTGGGACAGCGGAGCCTCCGTTTGCACATATTTGTTCCATATTGGGGTTGGATAGATTCAGTTTGCGGGGAAAACCAAAGGTGAACACGCAATGGCTGTTCTACTGTATTGTGCATAACCTGACAAAGGTCCACAGATATGGAGAGGGGCTTGTGTGAGCGGATCAATAGATGGGTGTTGGAGTGTGAAGTGTATCATTGAAATAAGAAAATTCCATCGAGGGATGCAAAAAGTCAGTGAAAAAAATTATAATCTCTTATTATCGAGCCAGCAGAAGGAGCAGTTTTTAAAAAAGTGACTTTTTCTACAGGCTCGTTAGTCAGCATCAAGGGCAGGAGGTGAATGATGAGATACGTTTTCAACATAAGAAAGCTGCATGACCTATCGACATTTTCTCCGCCTCACCATACGACGACTACGAATAGGAAGCTCATTGATGAATCCGTTGGCGCCCGGCATTTTGCCCTTTGGCATGGTGAAATGGAACCAGGAGGCATGGCTGAACCCCATGCCCATGAGGAAATGGAACAGGCTTTTATTGTACTCGAAGGGGAGGGGGTCTTCAGGGTAGGGGACCAAGAGTATCGATTAGGAGGGGGTGATATTATTTTTATACCTTCCAAGCAACCCCATCAAATAACTTCTGTCGGAGATAAGACCTTGAAATATCTTGTCGTGTGGGGACCGCCTCCTTCTTCTCATCCTTGGCAGAAATAATCTTCAAAGTAAAAAGTATATAGGAGTAAGGCTTTAAATAAACGCAGAAGCATTTCTGCTTGACAATGGTTCTATTATAATATATGGTCATACCATAAATAGACCGCAGCCTGATTTACCCTATGGAACACGTAGAATTCCTTTCAGTAAGGCCGAATCGAGTTTCCCACCAAGTCGCAGAACAGATCAAGAACCTTATTTTAGGTGGAAAGTTAAAACCCGGAGATAAACTTCCCAGCGAACGTGAGTTGTCCAAAGTCATTGGTGTGGGAAGGCTGTCGCTCCGTGAAGGTCTTCGTATCCTGGAGGCGTCGGGCATCGTCAAAACTCGGTATGGGGTCCACTCGGGCACTTATGTGACCAAGATCGGAGTGGAGCATCTCACTGAGAAATTCTCTGATATGTTGAAGTTGAGTGATGTCAGCATCGATCAACTGACAGAAGCAAGACTGGAGATTGCTTTAATCAATTTAAAATATTTCATTGAGAGAGGTAGTCAAGAAGATATTCAGGGATTGGAAAGATGCGTTCGGGAAATCGAACGATTGTTGAAATCAGGGTTTCAGGCCAGAGAACAGAATCTCCTGTTTCATCAGTTGATTGCGAAGGGGTCTAAGAACCCTGTCTTCATATCGCTCCATAATGCCTTGTTGGATATCTTAAGACACTTTCTCTCGAAATTCAGCAGTCCTTCCGAACATTCAAAAAAGATCCTTGAAGGTAAGAAAAATATTTTAAAATACATCAGAGAAAAAAATTTTGAAAAAGCCTTATCTGCCATGAAAAGACTTATTCAATATACAGGGAAACGGACAAAATCATTGATCGAAAAAACGGATAAAAACTAATAAAAAAATTCAATGCCCCAGTGGAAGGAGAAACGGATGGATGTAAAGAAAAAGATGAATTGTGATGTATTGGTTGTGGGAGGAGGCAATGCTGGATTAGTGGCTGCGATGGAGGTCAAGAATTCAGGAGCTCATGTTTTATTGATCGAGAAAGCCCCTAAGAAAGCGCGTGGAGGAAACAGCCGACTTTCAGGTGGTCTTTTTAGGATAGCAGCGGACGGCAACAGAGACTATCTTCCCCTATTGGAGGGGGTGCAGTTACCCAAGGGACAGATTGACATTGAGCCCTATTCCAAAGATGACTTTTATAATAAGGTGCTTCGATTATCCCAGGGGCGCTCCGATCAAAGACTGACAGAGATTTTTGTCAATCGATCTTTGGACACTGTGAGATGGATGAAAGAACAAGGGGTAAAATGGGACCTCAACCCAGCACACATGTCCAAAATTGGTGATCGTCTATTCTGGCCAGCGGGTCAAACCGTGCTCGTTGCCAATGGCGTCGGAGAAGGGTTGGTGGAGATGGAATACGGGATCATAGAGAAAAAGGGGATTGAGATTCTCTATGAGACCGCTGCCCGTTCCTTCATTCTGAATTCGGATGGAAAAGTTTGTGGCGCAGTGGCTAAAGGATCGGATGGATTTCTCGAAATTGAGGCCAAAAACACGATTTTGTCCTGTGGTGGATTTCAGGCGAACCCGGCATGGAGGCGACGTTATTTAGGTGAGAATTGGGACTTGGTAAAACTCAGAGGAACACGCTACGACACGGGAGATGGGATCCAGTTAGCTCTTCAGGTAGGGGCACAACTGGTGGGCCACTGGGGAGGATGTCATGCGTCGATCGTCAGCGAAGATTCTCCGATGATTGAAGCGGCCTCTGCAGGTTCTGAGAGGTATTCTTATCAGTACTGTATCCTGGTAAATCGGGATGGGAAAAGGTTTCTTGATGAAGGTGAAGATTTCATGGTCTATACCTATGCCAAATTTGGAAAAGAAATCTTGAAACAGCCAGGAGGCGTTGCCTTTCAGATTTATGATGCGAAAGTCATTCCCATTTTAAGGCCCGAATATCAGAATGCATTGAAAGTGGAGAGTAACTCTCTTGAGGAGCTGGCAGAGGAGTTGGATATCGATGTTGAAAATTTCCTACAAACGGTCAATACCTTTAATAAAGCTATTGTCAATGATGATCAGCCCTTTTTGACGTATAAGCTTGATGGACGACGAACGAAAGAGTTAACCCCTGATAAAACGAACTGGGCACAAAAGATCGATACCCCTCCATTTCAGGCCTATGCAGTAGTCTGCGGATTGACCATGACCTATGGGGGAATAAAAACAAATGAGAGGGCTCAGGCGATTGATACCTCAGAGCAACCGATCAAAGGGCTTTATGCTGTGGGAGAGGTTACGGGGGGATTCTTCTACCATAATTACCCAAGTGGAACAGGTCTGGTGAGAGGGGCGGTTATGGGCCGGATTGCAGGAGCAGAGGCCGTGGCCAACTTAGGAAAGTGAGGGTTAAGGAGACCCCTGAAGAATATTTTTTGAGATCCTTTTAGGTTAAGGAGAAGAGATCATGCGCGTTGCAGTCTGTTGCAAAGGGGTACCAGTCGATCCGATGTTGGAATCGGTCCAGATTATCGATGGGGATATTCAATATAGGGATACGGAATTTTATATCAACGAGGTGGATACCTATGCCCTGGAGGCGGCAATTGCTCTAAAAGCTGCCTATAAGACTGAAACGGTTGCATTAACCGTTGGCCCGTTACGGGCGCAGGAGGTTCTCTATATTGCCATTGCCAAGGGCATTGATCAAGTGATTCGGATTGATGGGGAGACCAGTCTTCCAGAACTCATCGCAGGCGGTTTAATTCCGCCCTTAAAAGAGCTTGCTCCTCAGCTTATTTTGGTAGGAGTTCAGTCGGAAGATTGGATGGGAGGAGAGGTGGGGATTTACTTGGCGCAAGCCCTCAATATGGGAATGGCTTTTGCTGTGGTGGAAATTTGCGAGCTCAACGAGACTCATGTTCGCATTAAAAAGGAGATTGGAGGAGGACGTAAAGCCGAGTTACGATTGAAGTTACCTGCGGTCCTTTGTGTTCAGACAGGAATTCAGCCTCTTCGTTATTTGTCTGCGATGAAAAGACAGAAAGCAAGGAACACACCCATCAGATCAGGAGGTAAACTGGACCGGGAAGGCATAAAACAAATGATTGCGGGGATGCTGGCTTATGACATCAAAGAAGTCTTGCTTCCTTCGAAAGAGGGACATGCCGAGATGATTACAGGGGAAAGGCCGGAAAGAGCCAAGAAGGTCCTCGAGATCATTGGAAACGCTGTGTAATGGGAAGTGATCAAGGAATCGGGAAGGTACACAATGAATAGTTTCATTTATATCGAACCATCTGAGGAAGGGATTGATTCTCTAACGAGACAGATTGTTTCAGGAATTAGGAAAATTCCTTCTGAGCTTCGTGGTCCTTTGAAAGGAATAAGTATTGGGAAGCATTTAGAAGGTAAAGATTCCGAGCTCAGAGGAATCCTCGATGAATTAATCAAAATAGACGTTCCCTCCGATAAGGAATACAATATCGAAGTCGTATCTAAGATCCTGACTGAGATCGTTGGTGGAAATGGTCCTGCGCTTCTTTTTCTCGGCTTTACTCATCAGGGGATGGAACTTGGCCCTGCAGTAGGTTGGCGTTTAAAGGTTCCTGTGGTAACGAATTGTGTTGGATTGGATTGGACGGAGGGGGAACGAGCGACTATTAAACGGCCCATCCAAGGAGGGAAGCTAATCATTTCTATGGAGGTCAACATAGAGCGTGGAGCTGTGATCAGTATCCAAAAAGGAGCATGGAAGGATGAACCAAAGAGTGAAACGCAAGAGACTCCCATCACTATAACTCATCTTTCCTGGAAGGAGGCCTGGGTTTCTGAGAAGACAGAGGTGTTGGGAATCATTGAAGAAAGTATGGAAGGAGAAGAGGATATTGCCAAAGCAGAAATTTTGGTTTCTGTAGGTCGTGGATTGGGAAGTCCTGAGAATCTTCCCAACATGAAAGAACTGGCTGAAAAAATGGGGGGAATGATCTCGTGTTCCCGTCCGGTCGTCGATCTGGGTTGGTTGCCTGGACCCCGCCAAGTGGGTATCTCTGGGAAGACTGTCGCTCCTGTTATTTATCTCGCCTTAGGAATTTCTGGCCAATCAAATCATCTCGCAGGCATGGATGCGTCAAGGATCATCATCGCCGTGAATAAAGATCCCTTGGCTCCGATTTTTAATGTTGCCCACTATGGGGTGGTGGATGATATCCTGGAGTTTGTTCCAGAGCTTATAGAGCAGATCAATCAACAACAAACATCATAACCCTTGGCCCAATTTTTTTACTTTTACCAAGGAAAAAGAGAATGGAAATGAAAGAGGGTGTTTTATGGAGTTATTAATTCATCACATTAAAATCCCTCTTGAGGAGAAAAGTTAAAATGGGCGTGAAGGAGAAGATGAAATGCGATGTGTTGGTAGTGGGGGGAGGCAATGCTGGATTAGTGGCTGCGATGGAGGCCAAGAATTTAGGAGCTCATGTTTTATTGATTGAGAAATCCCCAAAGAAAGCTCGAGGCGGAAACAGCCGACTTTCGGGAGGACTCTTCAGGATAGCGGCAGACGGGAACAAAGACTATCTTCCCCTGCTGGAGGAGACACAATTACCCAAGGGCCAGATTGACATTGAACCCTATTCCAAAGATGACTTTTATAACAAAGTGCTTCGATTATCCCAGGGGCGTTCCGACCAGAGACTGACAGAGATATTTGTCAATCGATCGTTGGACACTGTGAGATGGATGAAAGAACAGGGGGTAAAATGGGATATTTATCCTGTGCATATGGTTAAAAGAGGTGATCGGTTATTCTGGCCTGCTGGTCAACAAGTCCTGGTAGCCAATGGTGCTGGAGAGGGATTGGTGGAGATGGAATATGGGATTGCAGAGAAGAAGGGGATTGAGATTCTCTATGAGACTGCTGCTCGTTCCTTCATTCTGAACTCGGATGGAAAGGTTTGTGGTGTGGTGGCTAAAGGATTGGACGGATTTCTCGAGATTGATGCCAAAAGCACGATTTTGTCCTGTGGTGGGTTTCAGGCGAACCCGGCATGGCGGCGGCGGTATTTAGGAGAGAATTGGGACCTGGTGAAGCTTAGAGGGACACGTTACGACACGGGAGATGGAATTGATATGGCGGTTGAGATAGGGGCTCAACTGGTGGGTCACTGGGGAGGATGTCATGCGTCGATCGTCAGCGAAGATTCGCCGATGATTGAGGCGGCCTCTGCGGGTTCTGAAAGGTATTCCTATCAGTTCTGCATCATGGTGAACCGGGATGGGAAAAGGTTTCTCGACGAAGGTGAGGATTTCATCGCCTTCACTTATGCCAAATTTGGCAAAGAGATTTTGAGGCAGCCAGGGGGTGTGGCCTTTCAGATTTACGATGCCAAGGTGATACCAATTTTGAGACCCGAATATCAGAACGCCTTGAAAGTGGAGAGTAACTCACTTGAGGAATTGGCAGAGGAGTTAGATATCGATGTTGAGAAATTTCTACAAACGGTCAAGACCTTTAATGAATCCATTGTCAATGAAGATCAGCCATTTTTGACGTACAAGCTGGATGGCCGACGAACGAAGGGGTTAAACCCGGACAAGATGAACTGGGCACAGAAAATCGATACCCCTCCATTTCAAGCCTATGCAGTAGTCTGCGGATTGACCATGACCTATGGGGGGATAAGGACGAATGAGAGGGCGCAGGTGATCGATACTTCGGAACAGGTGATCAAAGGGTTTTATGCAGTAGGAGAGGTAACGGGTGGATTTTTCTATCATAATTATCCCAGTGGGACAGGTCTGGTGAGAGGGGCGGTCATGGGCCGGATTGCAGGAGCAGAGGCTGTAGCCAACCTCTGAAGAAAATGAACCACTCCCCGGTCTAAAGACCGGGGTTTCAGGCCTCTGGCATACCTGGCATGACCTTCGACCATGCCAGAATATGCCGGAAAAGGCCTCCGCTTCGCTCCGAAAGGATGCCATTCATCCCCAGGCTTGAAAGCCTGGGGTTTTCTGGCATGGCTTATAAATGATCAGGGTAAAGGCAAAGAACAGTTTTTTATCTTAATCTATTGGGTAAAGATAACTGAAGAGAGCCCTGTGGAAAAAGTCACTGAGAAAATTGCAGAGTTTATCTGCAACACCCATTATGAAAATATTCCTCGTGAAGTTTTAGAGGTGAGCAAGCTTCACATCCTGGATACCTTGGGTGTCCTGATTGCAGGTTCAAAAGAGGATGTCACAGGGATTATAAAGCGGTATATTCAGTCCTTGGGTGCGGGCAAGAATCCACACTCATCACGCAGAGAATGAAGACTTCAGCTCCATACGCAGCTTTTGGTAATGGGGTGATTGCTCATGTCTTGGATTTCGACGATTATGAGGTACCTTCCATGGCCCATCCGAGCGTGACCGTCCTCCCTGCTGTTTTGGCGTTGGGAGAAAGACTAAAGGCGTCTGGGAAGGAATGTCTCGAAGCCTATCTCGTAGGCATGGAGGTCATATCAAAAGTCGGTCGAGGGATCAATCCCGATCACTATGATAAAGGATGGCATTCCACCGGGACACTCGGAGCGTTGGGGGCTGCCTCTGCTTCGTCAAAACTTTTGAAGCTCGATTTAGAAAGAGTGAAAATGGCGCTTGGAATCGCAGCCTCCATGTCGAGTGGATTGAGAGGAAACTTTGGAACAATGACGAAGGCTTTTCATGCAGGCCATGCAGCAAGAAACGGTGTTGAGTCAGCCATCCTGGCTTCGCTTGGATTTACAGCGAGTAAAGATATCTTAGAAAATGATCTCGGTTTCTGCAATATTTTTACGGAAGGAAGAAATTACGACCTACGGAAAATCGTCGAAGGCTTAGGGGCTCCCTTTTCTATTTTTTCTCCGGGTGTTGGTATAAAACCTTATCCTTCTTGTGCAGCAACCCATTCTTTTTTGGATGGAATCTTCGGTCTCATCAGTCAATATGATATTAAAGCTGAGGATGTGGATTCTGTTGAATGTGGGATTTTTTATCGTTATCCGAAAATGCTGATCCACTCCAACCCGAAGACAGGTCTGGAAGGAAAGTTCAGCCTCGAATTCTGTATTGCCCTGGCATTGAAGGAAAGGGATGTGAGCCTCCGGCAATTTACCGATTCAAAAGTGAAGGAACCTGGAATTCAACAGCTCATCAAAAGGGTGAAGAAAGAGGTGACTGAGGAGGCTGGAAAGAAAGGGACTGAACATCCGATTGCAATCCTGACAGTTCGAATGAAAAATGGGGAAAGTTATCCTTCCAGAGTTAAAGAGAGGAAAGGGAGCCCATTAAATCCACTCAGTAATGAAGAAATCACGGATAAATTCATGGATTGCGCCCAATTGAATTATTCCCACGACCAGAGCCGCCGTATATTCGATGCGGTCATGAATATGGAAAAGATTGAGGATATCGGAGAATTGATTGCACTGTTTTAGAGATTGTCGAGGAAAGATATTAAGAATCAACCCTTGTGTTAGTGAGATTGAAGAAGATCATTTTGGAAAAAACGAATAGTCGGGGGAAAATAATGGACGATACTAACATAAAATTGGAGAAGGCTCTCAAGCTCATGAGGCAAAGAGGACTGAATGGGTTGATCATCTATTCGAATGGGGTCTGCAATATTTTGCGTCCGGGTTATTTGCTCTACTTCTCAGGATTTAAGCCCATGGGGCCTCGAAATGCAGCCATTCTGTCGAAATCCGGAGAAGTTGCCCTTCTGGTGGAGCCTCCCTGGGATTCTTTACGGGCTTCTGAAAAAAGCTGGATCAAGAATGTTGAGGGTGGAAAAGACTTTGTGAAAGACCTGATCGGCATCCTGCGGAGGTTTAAGATCTCAGGTCCGGTCGGCGTAGTGGGTTCGAGAGAGATGACCCAAGAGGTCTATGTCGGCATTCAAAAAGAAGCGCTTCCAAAAAACGCTGATGACATCATCGAGGAGATGGCAAAGGAGAAGACACGCAGAGGAGATAGAGATCGTTCGAAAGACAGCAAGGATAGCCGATGTAGGATCCGAGGCCTTTGTGAATTCCGTACGGGTGGGTATTCGGGAATACGAACTCGTAGCGGAATTGGAATATGCCATGCGATCTGCAGGTGCGGATGACATCTTCATTCTCATGAGTTCAGGGAGACACAATAACGAAATGCATGAGCCGACAGATCGAAGGCTCAGAGAGGGAGATATTGTCATCGGTGAGATCACCCCTGTTTACAAAGGACAATTTATCCAGCTCTGCCCAACAGTGGTCATAGGGAAGCCGACACCGGTTCTCGTGGAAAAATATAAAATCCTAATCCACGCCCTCGAAGAGTCATTGAAGCAGATGAAAGCCGGTGCCCCCGCATCCATCATCACGATCACCATGAATCGTATTATTAGCGAGGCAGGTTATGCCAAGTACTGCAATCCGCCTTACATGCGATCACGAGGACACGGTTTTGGAGTAGGATCGATTGCGCCGGGAGCAGAGATCACAGACAAAATGAAAGTCAATCTGGAGAAGCACCAGGTGATAGCGGTTCACCCGAACCAATATATTCCTGAGACAGGATATTTGGCTTGCGGGGAGACGGTCTTGGTCACCGATGCAGGGGTAGAGCGACTCACAAAGACCGAAACAAAACTTTACATCAAAGAGGGATGACGATGGAGACAATGCAGCCTACATTAAAGAGTGGCCGAAATACGTGGGATCGAATCAATATGCCTGTGGAAGAATTCCATGAGAGGGTCAAGAAAATCAGACAAGGAATGAAGAAAGAAGGGATCGATCTTCTTCTCCTCTATGGGAAGGCGTTCAATGAATATGGGAATTACTGCTATTTGAGCAACCATATGATACGGCTTCCCCAAGGGGGCTATGGTGGTGGTCCCAAAAGGAGAGTTGACCTGATGTTTGAAGGAGCCTCCCGAGGAGTACCCTCGGTAAAAAAGATGACATGGATCGACGACATCCGGGCGACCGGAGATGTATCGAAGGAGTGTGTCAAATATTTGAAGGAAAAGAATCTCCTTCCTTCTGTCATTGGATTTGCTGGTCTTAAACGCCTGATGCCCCACGATCAGTTACAATTCCTCTTGGATTCACTCCCGAAATGCAAAATCGTCAATGCTGATCCTCTTGTCGACGAGTTGAGAATGGTCAAGTCGCCGATGGAGATCCTCCAGATTCGGAGGGCTTCTCGTATTGTCGTTCGGACGTTTGATTTTATCACAAGTACTTCCTTCGTGAATCTTCGTGAAGAAGTTCTTGAGGCAGCTGCACGCCGGGAGGCACGCCTCGAAGGGGCGGAAGATTTCAGAATGATGATCGCAAAACCACTTGAAGAAAGATGGGCCTTCAAACCCCCGGAAGAGAAACCTCTGCGATCAGAAGACAAAGTCATCATTTATTTGGCCATAGAATTCGAGAGATACTGGGCGGAAGCAGCCCGGACATTCAGCGTGAGAGATTCTTCTTTTGTTGAAATTCAACCCGAAGGGATCAAAACACTGTATGAAACAATCATGGAGGGAATGAGTACTGGAAAGAAGATCTCGCAATTCTATAAGGAGACTATGGCGAAGATAAAAAAAGGTCATTTCGATTTTATCCCTGAGTACGGATTGGGACAAGGCATAGGCCTTAGCCCGAAAGAATTTCCAGTGATTGTCAAGGAGGATCGAAACATTTTTAGTCAGGGAATGTGTTTTTCCCTGCGTCTTGGGATTCGTGATAAAGAGACGGGACCTATCATGATCGGGAATACGATTTATCTTTCAAAGAAAGGTCCAGAAGTGCTTACTCGATAAAAGGCAGTTGTCTAATTACAGACCAGAAGGGAGAAGGAGGATGACTATTGTTGAAAAAATATTGGCAAGGGCATCCGGTCTTAGAAAAACGTCACCGAATGAATATGTTACGGCCAAGATTGATGTTGCCATGATGCCTGAAATGTTTCAGCTGCTCAGGACAGTGCTTTCTAAGGGAGGCATACAAGCGGAGGCTCTCAAGATATGGGATCGCGAGAGATTTTTTGTTATCATCGACCACAGAGTTCCACCGTTTGCAGTGCCAAATGCAGAAACCCAAAAGAGCTGCAGAGAGTTTGCGAAGAAGTTAAAGGTTAAATATTTCTATGATGTCTTTCCCGGGATTGGTCACCAAATCATGATGGAGAAGGGACACGTCAGGCCAGGAGAGTTGATTGTGGGGGCTGATTCTCATACCACAACCTACGGGGCGCTCAATGCTGCTGCTACAGGAATTGGTACTTCAGAGATGGCTTACGTTATCCAGACGGGTGAATTGTGGTTCAGGGTGCCGGAAACAATCAAGTTTGAGATCAGCGGTAAACTACCGGATTTGGTCCACTCCAAGGACATCATTCTCTTCATTGCAGGGAAATACACGACGGAGGTGGCCCAGTATAAGGCGATCGAATGGACAGGATCAGCTGTGGATGAGATGAAGCTTGATAGCCGGTTCACCATGGGAAATATGTCTGTAGAACTGGGCGCCAAATTCGGAATCTTCAGGGCAGATCAGAAGGTGATCGACTATGTACGGGCAAGAACGGACAAACCCTTTGAACCTGTTGAGAGCGACCCGGATGCGGTCTATGCAGAAACATATATTATCGATGGAGCAAACCTCGAACCTCAAGTCGCCCTCCCACATACTGTGGGAAATGTAGTTAAGGCTCGAGAGGTTAAAGACGTCAAGATCGATCAGGCGGTTATCGCCTCCTGCTGTCATGGTCGGATTGAAGATTTAGAGATTGCTGTACGGATGCTTAAAGGAAAGAAAGTGCATCCAGGAGTGAGGTTTTATGTTGCCCCTGCTTCATGGGAGGTTTATAAGGAGGCCTTAGAGAAAGGCCTATTGAGTAAGTTGATTGACTCTGGTGTGATGATCGGCAATCCTTCCTGTGGTCTCTGCACGGGCTACCAAGGAGTACTTGCGGGGGGAGAAAAATGTATTGCCGCAACGCCGAGCAACTTTAAGGGGAGGATGGGAAGCTCCGATGCGGAGATTTATTTGGCCTCTCCTGCCACGGTGACTGCGTCTGCAATCAAGGGGAAAATCGTTGATCCAAGAGAGGTGATGTAGATGGAAAAGATAAAAGGTCGAGTTAGAAAATTTGGGGATAATATTGACACCGATACGATAACACCTGGCACGACACTTCAGCTGCCGGTCGAAGAGATGAAGAAGCATGCTTTCAGCCCTATTCATCCGGAGTTTTATAAAACCGTTAAAGAGGGAGATATTATTGTTGCTGGAAACAACTTTGGATGTGGATCGAGCAGGGAACAGGCAACGATGGTTGTCAAAGAGATGGGATTTCGTTTTGTGGTTTGTGAATCGATGGCGAGGATCTATTTCCGTAACTGCATTGGACTTGGAATCTACCCGGTCCTCCGAAAAGGAGTCAGCCAGATGTTTGACGAAGGGGACGAAATCGAAATTGACATTCAACAAGGAGAACTGAAAAATTTACGGACAGGAGAAAAAGCTTCTTTTGAACCTCTTTCGGGCACCCCGTTGCGGATCTTGAATGCGGGTGGAATTATTCCCATTTTGAAAAAGATTACGGAAGAGAGTTCGTCTTTTTCTCCTTGACAGTTCATGGGGGGTTACATATCCTAAAGTTAATTTCCCTGAACAACCATTTTATCAAGTTCTATTACTGGGGAGGCAGGCGTTAAAGAAATAGAGGAGGATTGAACTCGAAGGCTTTGAAAAACTATCGAAGTAAACCCCGTTAGAAATTCCAGCGGGGCATTAAACCCGCCGGAATTGTTTTAAAATGTAACCCCGCTGCAGAGCAGCGGAGCATTATTTCTAACGGGGTAAAGAATAATGTGGCAATAGGATGAATGAGGAATGAAGCGATTAAATCAGACGACCAGTCTATTTCTTATGGTTTTTTCTATACTGATCATCACTTCAAGCCTTAAACTTGGGATCGGAAGCCTCAAGGCTCCAGGGCCAGGGTTTGTGGGATTTTTAGCTTCCATTCTTCTCCTTGTCCTTTCATTGGTCATCCTTATTAAAGAGAGCACTAAGTCGACCGAAGAGAAGGAAATACGTCTCGGCTGGGAGAACTTGTCCAAACAATTTATTATAACGGTTGCCTTATGCGGTTACGCCTTTTTTTTGGAACCTTTAGGATTTCTCATTTCCAGTTTCATCCTAATGTGGATCATGCTCCTCATCGACAATCCCAGGAAATGGTATTACCATATGCTTGTTGCGTTCATTGTGGTCAATGTGAGTTACCTTGTCTTATGTAAATTACTCCGGGTTATATTCCCGGCAGGCATCTTTCGTATACAATGGTAAAATAATGGAATTTTCTCAAAGCATCCTTCTTGGATTTCAAGCCAGTCTTCAGCCCATTAATTTACTCTTTTGTTTTATTGGGGTGCTCATTGGCACGCTGGTTGGGGTTCTACCTGGATTAGGGCCAACAGGTACTATGGCCATCCTCTTGCCTATTACTTTTTATGCCCCTCCTCTTTCCAGCATCATCATGTTGGCAGGCATCTATTATGGAGCCCAATACGGGGGATCCACCACCTCCATTCTGGTGAACATTCCAGGAGAACCCTCTTCCATCGTTACCTGCTTAGATGGCCACCAGATGGCCCGTCAAGGAAGGGCTGGGCCAGCCTTGGGGATATCTGCTTTTGGGTCGTTCATCGCAGGGACAATCGGCGTTTTTGGTGTGATGATGATTGCACAACCTTTGGTTCGTTTTGCCCTCAGATTTGGGCCCCCTGAATATTTTAGTCTGATGGTGTTGGGCCTGGTCATCCTTATCTACTTGACGCAAAGATCTTTGATTAAAGCCATCAGCATGGGAGCTCTCGGACTCATATTGAGTTTTGTCGGGATGGATGTGATAAGCGGCCAGATTCGATATACCTATGACATCGATGAATTGCTGGATGGGATAGGGATCGTTCCTGTGGTGATGGGTTTTTTTGGTATTGCAGAGATTTTTGAAAATCTGGAGACGAAGGGCATAAGAAGTCTGTACCAAACTCATATTAAGGGACTTCTTCCGAGCTTGAAAGACTGGGCAGATTCAATTTGGGCCATTGTTCGGGGGACGGTGATAGGTTTCTTTTTAGGAATACTTCCAGGAGGCGGAGCGGTGATCGCTTCATTTATGGCCTATGCTATAGAAAAAAGAGTATCAAAGCATCCTGAAAAATTTGGTACAGGAGTCATCGAAGGTGTCGCTTCTCCGGAATCGGCGAATAATGCTGCTTCCAGTAGTGCCTTTGTTCCCCTCCTGACTCTTGGAATCCCTTCTAATGTTGTAATGGCCATGCTCTTTGCAGGGCTGCTGATTCACAATATTACACCTGGCCCCTTGCTCCTCAAAAACCATCCGGATATCTTTTGGGGGGTCATCACGAGTATGTATATTGGAAATGTCATGCTTTTGGTTTTGAACCTGCCCTTGATCAGGATGTGGGTTCAAATCACAAAAGTACCTTTCCGCCTGCTGTTTCCGATCATCATCCTTATTTGCATTATCGGCGTATATACGCTAAAGAATTCAGTCTTTGACATCTGGATCATGATCATTTTTGGAGTGGTCGGATATGTCATGAAGAAGTGCCAATACGAACCCGCTCCACTGGTGCTGGCCTATGTTTTAGGACCTATGATGGAGAAGGCATTGCGACAATCCCTGATCATCTCCAATGGAAGTTTTAAGATATTTGTTGTCCGACCTATCTCGGCTGTTTGTTTAGGGGTTCGGCTTTTTTGCTGATTACTGCCATTACAGGAATCTCGAAGAAAAAGCGGCTTGAAGTGGTGAAAGAACTGCAAGAGTGAAGGTTGAGGATTCTTAAGAGATACGATAGAGACATGTGATGACTCTCAGCCGTGATTTAACGTGGGAGACACTCGATTATGTGTATCGCTCAAGCATTGCCCACCAGTTTGCCCGCTACGCCCTCAGCCTTAACTATGAACTCCTTCCCAAAGAGGTTATCCACCAGGCCAAGAGATGTTTGCTGGATGCTTTGGGTTGCGCAATTGGAGCCTATGAGGCTCCGGGGTTCTCCATTTGTGAAGCCGTGGTAAAGGAGTTAGGAGGAGTTCAGGAGGCGACCGTATTCGGTTCCGGTCTACGGACCAGCGCACTTAATGCTTCTCTGGTAAATAGTTTCCTCGTCCGTTTTCTCGATTACAATGACTTAGGAGGAGGTGGTCATAACAGCGACGCCATACCGAGTATTCTCGCAGTTGCTGAACGAGAAAAGGCAAGAGGCAGAGATTTCTTAACGGCATTGGTTATTTCCTACGAGTTAGGAGCAAGAGTCAGAGAATCAATAAAGGGTCCATCATTGGAGGGGAGAGGTTGGAGCATCGACATCCGGGGAGGGCTCAATACGCCTCCTGCTTTAGCAAAGCTGATGAGGCTGAGTGAAGAGCAAACCGCGAACGCCATTGGGATCTGTACGACCCACTGTCTCCCCTTGGGAATCTTAGATGCGGACCGGGAAGAGATGACGATGATGAAAAACCTCAGATTTGGCATGGTTGGATATCAGGCTATCATGGCCTGCCTGTTGGCCAAGAGAGGATTCACTGGTCCTGTTCGCATCGTCGAAGGAGACTCAGGAGTGCGCGATGTTATTTTAAGAGGTGAGATGGATCTGGAGCGTTTGACAGACTTCAGTGGCTGGCAAATTCTGAAGACGAGGCACAAGTGCCTGAGTGCCAATGGAAGCAGTATGGGATATCTCCTCGCGACCTTGGCACTTGTTAAAGAACATGATTTAAGGCCAGAAGATATTGCAAAGGTACGGATAAAGGCATGCCTTCGGGAGTATAATCATACGACGACCCCTGCAAAGAAGTATCCGAGAAATGCTGAGAGTGCAGACCACAGTGCTTTTTATTTGACAGCCATCGCAATTAAAGAACGCAGAGTTGGTCCTGATCAATTCACACCCGAAAAATTTATGAATCCTGTGGTACTGGAATTGATTGAAAAAATAGTCGTAGAACCCGATCCCAGTATGCCTGTAAATTGTTTTCAAGGCATTTCAGAAATTACGGCCAAAGACGGTCGTCAGTTTCAAAAGCGTATTGATACCCCTCATGGCTTGGGTGATGATCCCTTTTCAGATCAGGAATTGGAAGATAAGTTTAGGCAAATGGCTTCAAAATATATGGAGGAGCAACAGATCCAGAAGATATTTGACAAGGTCTGGAATTTGGAAAAGCTTGATGACATGGGAATATTGACGAAGATGATGATATTTTCAGGTAACAAACCGTAGGAATGCTTTTAGGCGGAGGTACTGTCTTCTTTTTCTTAGCGAGTACAGTCACTAAGTGAAAATTTATCCACTTTCAAAAAGGAGGGATGGCTATGAAGACTGCATGGATGGTATTTTTTTTATTTTGCGGAGTCCTTTTTAGTCTTAATTCAATGGCCGCAGAAACAGCTTATCCTACCAGACCGATTGAGATTACGATTGGATATGCGCCGGGTGCTGGGACGGATCTGGGCGCGAGAATGATTGCCGAAAATTCAAAAAAACATCTTGGTCAAGAAGTCGTTTGTATTAATAAACCTGGAGGAGCAGGCAGGATTGCTATAACATTGATCTCCAAAGCAAAGCCTGATGGTTATTCATTGGCGGCTACAACAGATGGTTGCATTATTTCAGCACCCCATCTTGAGTCGGTTCCATACAAGCCTTTTGAAGATTTCACTTTTATCAGTCAATATGGAACCCTTGATTTTGGAGTTTCAGTAGTTTCAGATTCTCCTTTTAAGACTTTTAAAGAGGTCATCGAGTTTGCACGGGCAAATCCTGAAAAATTAACCATGGGGATTGTCGGAGTGAATACGAGCGATCATATCGCTTTACAGGCCCTTGCGAGTATGGAGAACCTGAAAATCAAATTTGTACCTTTTGATGGGGCTGCACCGACGATGACGGGCTTATTAGGAAAGCACGTTATGATAGCGAGTACTGCAAGCTCAGGATATGCACCTCATGTCAAAGGGAAAACAGTCCGACTTTTGGCCGTGATGGGTGAAGAGAGAATGGAACAATACCCTGATGTACCCACATTAAAGGAGCTGGGTTACTCTTCTTTAGTCATCCAAAGTTGGTATATCATTTCTGGACCAAAAAACGTTGAAAATTCGATTGTGAATAAACTGGCAGATGCTTTCGGAAAGGCAATGATGACCCCTGAATTCAAGAAACTGGCTAACGATCTTGAAATTTATACGAAGAAGCCATTGTTTGGGCAAAACTTAAGAGAAGCTCTCATTCAGCGAAATAAGCAAAATGTGGAGATGTATAAAAAAGTGGGTTTGATCAAGTGAGTAAAACAAACGCCCCTGGAAAAAAGAGACAATCGACCCCATAGTCTCCTCCCCCTTTCGGTGGGGGAGGAGAGGGGTGGGGTGGGGTGGGGTGGGTCTAATTCAATATAAGTCCTTGAAGGGAATGGGATCAACAGTCGGGATCACCGAAGAGATTGCAAATTTTGTGGTCGATACACAGTTTGAGGATTTCTCAAGAGATGTTCAACAGATTGCCAAACGCTGCATTATGGACGGAGTAGGGGTCATCCTCGCCGGTTCCACGGAACCCTGTTCTCGCATCGTTCGGGAATATGTGCTCTCTACGGGAGGTAAGAAGGAAAGTACCATTTTAGGGAAAGGGGGAGTCCAAGTACCTGTTCGATTCGCAGCATTGGTGAACGGGACGTCTGGGCATGCCATAGATTGGGATGACACGGCGATTTCCAAAACCCCTGAACGGGGAGTACTCCTTCATCCGACGATCCCTCCTTTAGCTGCAGGGCTCGCTATGGGAGAGAAATTGGGTGTGTCAGGCCGAGATTTACTCACGGCCTTTCTGGTTGGGTTCGAAGTGGAATGCAAGTTGGCCGAAGCCATCAGCGCGGATCATCGAATTCGAGGTTATCATACCTCAGGGACCTGTGGAATTTTTGGAGCTGCTGTCACCGTTTCAAAATTGATGAAATTATCTGTTGAACAGGTTCGATCTATACTTGGAATGACAGTGAGCATGGCCGCTGGACTCGATGTGAACCTAGGCACCATGACGAAACCTTTGCATGTAGGGCGAGCGGCAGAGAATGGGGTCATCTGCACCCAACTATCGGCTTTGGGATTTGAAGCGAATTTGGAGGCTCTTGAAGGACATAAAGGATTCTTTGAAGCTTTTGGAGGAGGATTTGATCCGGATCGAATTCACGGGAAGCTCGGACGTCCATTTGCTATTGTCGATCCCGGAGTTTCCATTAAGTTTTACCCTTGTGGCGTTGTGGGGCATTCAACGATAGATGCCATGCGGAGTCTTGTCGTTGAACATGATATTAAACCTGAGGAAATAGATCGTGTCAAAGTGACTACAGGGTCTAATATCCTTCCTCCGAAAGGTCCATTAAAATATAAGAAGGCACAAACAGCCCTTCAGGCCAAATTCAGTATCCCTTTTCTGATGGCTAGCATGCTCATCCACCGAAAAGTAGGTATGATGGAATTCACGGATGAATTTGTGCAAAACCCCATGGTACAGGAGATGATGGACCGGGTGGAAACAGTAGTAAATCCGGAGTTTGATGTCATGGGCCGCAATAGGTATATCAGTGTGATTGAAATCCGCCTAAAAGATGGAAGATTAATAAAAGGCAAATCTGCTGAATACCTACGAGGAAGTCCTCAGAATCCTCTCGGTAAGGAAGAGATAGCTGAAAAGTTTAATGACTGTGTTCAAAGAGTATTGAACCGCAATCACGCTGAGGAGCTCTTGGCAACGATCGAGCAACTTGAGGGACTCAAAGACATTCGTATACTGATTGACAAGGCTTGTGTTCCCTAACTGCGGTATACATTTTCTTAAGAGGGGGTCCATTCATTAAGTAGATATTCAAATACTTTTAAATAGGAGGGATCGGAATGAAAAGAATAGGAATGGCATTTACTATATTCTGTATGATGTTTTTCAGTCTCAATGCAATGGCTGCGGAGACGGCTTATCCCACAAGACCGATAGAGATGGTCATTGGATTTGCCCCTGGCGCTGGAACAGATCTGGGTGCACGAATGATCGCCGAACAATCAAGAAAAATTCTTGGAGTAGACGTCGTATGTGTCAATAAACCTGGAGGGGCGGGAAGAGTGGCCATGACATTAACCTCCAAAGCAAAGCCTGATGGCTATTCATTGGGGGCCACAACATCGTCTTGCATTGTTGCAGCACCCCATCTTGAGTCGGTTCCTTACAAGTTTGAAGATTTCACTTACATCAATCAATATGGAACCCTTAATTTTGGAGTTTCGGTAGTTCAGGGCTCTCCTTTTAAGACCTTTAAAGAAGTCATCGAGTTTGCACGGGCAAATCCTGACAAATTAACCGTGGGTATTGTCGGAGTGAATACGACCGATCATATCGCTTTACAGGCCCTTGCGCTTTTTGAGAATCTGAAAATTAGATTTGTCCCCTTTGATGGAGCCGCACCGACGATGACAGCATTGTTAGGAGGGCACATTATGATAGCCAGCACTGCGAGCTCGGGATATGCACCCCATGTTAAAGGGGGAACGGTCAGACTTTTAGTCACTTATGGTGAAGAGAGAATGGAGCAATCCCCTGAGGTACCCACAATAAAAGAAGTGGGCTACCCTTCTTTAGTCATCCAAAGTTGGTACGCCATTTATGGGCCAAAGAACATGGAGACTTCGATTGTGAAGAAACTGGAAGATGCTTTCGGAAAGGCGATGATGACCCCTGAATTCAAAAAAGTAGCTGACCATCTTGAAATTTATACGAAGAAGCCATTGTTTGGACAAGAGTTAACAAAAGCTTTCAGTAAACACTATAAGGATAATGGGGAGCTGTATAGAAAAGTAGGATTGATCAAGTGAGAGAAGTACCGGCAGTTTGCTGATGGTATTCATATTCAACCTTAGCTTCCTTCCACATCCTATCGAGGGGTTGCGGATTGATCGCGCCCCTTTTTTTTGATGGAGGGGGCACCTCTGGCAGGAACGTTTTGCGTCATATCTAATGAGTGAGCACCACCTCCTTGCCGCCTCCCGCTATGTTAAACTGAATCCGGTACGTGCCGGTTTGACAAAGGAGGCGTGGTCATATAAAATGAGCAGTGCTGCGGCCCATATCGAGGGGCGTGGTAATGGGTTCTGTGCGGGTTGAGCCACTGCTTGAGCTGATGGCAGACTGGCGCAGTTTTTTGGAAGAAGATATTACCAAGGAAGAAATGGAGTGCTTTCGCTTTCATGAGCGGACTGGTCGTCCTCTTGGAGACGAAACCTTCCTTATAGAGGATCGAGAAGCAGGCCTGCCGTCCTCTGCGGAGGAGAAAACCGGGACCGAGAAAGAAAGATACGAATAATTAGATATACTGTCCCCGGAACTTCTGTCATCCAAACTATCTCCGACCATTGTTTGTGTCATTTTTGTGACAAACTGGTTCCCCTTTTATCTATGCAACCATTTGAAGCGAGTTCTAATGACTTTATTATCGGACAATTCGTGGCTTCGAGGACTGTTATTCGGATTGACTGCCGATTGAATAATAAGAAAGGCATTTCGGCCGAAAATATTTGAAGGAAGGGGAAGGAATGGACCTGAAAAAGACAATGAACTGCGATGTACTCGTTGTCGGAGGAGGAAATGCAGGACTGATAGCCGCCATCGAAGCCAGAAATGCTGGCGCTGAGGTTCTTTTGATCGAAAAAGCGCCGAAGAAAGCTCGTGGGGGACAGCCGGCTTTCCGGGGGGCTTTTCAGAATAGCGACAGAAGGGAATAAGGACTATCTTCCCCTCTTAAAAGGGACGACGTTGCCAACAGGAACGATCGACATTGAGCCTTATTCTAAGGATGATTTTTATAACAAGGTGATT
>CAVTZZ010000029.1:0-32837 GCA_963739325.1 uncultured delta proteobacterium
ATCTCATTTCTGTAAATCTCTTTCTAAACCGGGAGACCTCTTTGGCCATGGGTCGGTCTTTGAGGATCACCTGGCTCACATACTCTGCCAGTTGGGCAAAGTCATTCTCCTCCATCCCGAATCGGGTCATTTCCTGAACTCCCATCCTCAGGCAGCTGGCAGTTGTGAAGGCCTCATCATCCGGTGCACCTCTGATAGTTGACAGATGATATTATTCTCCTCCAATCGTTCAGCCATCATCGGCCCTTTTCCATAGCCCACCCTAATAATCACCTGATGGGTTTCTGTATATCCAATTTTTGGATCCCCCTCTACCATTAATCCTTGCTCTTTAAGAGAACGGGCAAAGACTTTGGCATTCGTGATAACAGCCTTCTGGTACTCCGATTTAAAAGCATTCATCTCATAGGCAGCTAACAAAAGTCCTACCAGCGTTCCAAGATGATGATTGCTGACGCTTCCAGGGAAGACCCTGCGGACAATGGCCTCCCAAAGTTCCTCGTACTCAGTCCCTTCCGACATATTGCTTGCAATCACACCTCGCTGGGGTCCAAAAAATGTCTTATGGGTGGAACCTGTGACGATATCCGCTCCTTCCTGAAAAGGCTCTTGGAAATAAGGCCCGATCAATCCCAGGACATGGGCCATATCATAAAGCAGAAACGGCTTCGGATTCATGGATCCGATCATTGCAGCAATCTCTCTCACAGGCTCCTTATAGATGACCATGCTTTTGCCAAGAACAATTAATTCAGGTCTGTGTTCCTCTATCAGTTCTTTCGCTTTTAAGAGATCGATCCGGTAAGGATCCTCTTTCAAGACTGGAAAAGGAACGGCTGCAGGCCTTTCGGTTTGCGGATCATGGGCGATAAAATCTTTTAAGGCACCCATGGGCTGTGCGCTCAGGTGTCCGCCTCTTCCGAGATGATGGTTGATCATCTTTCTGATTCTTCGGGGTTCACTTCTACGATCGAGTCGATTGAGGTAATCTACGATCCCACTGAAGACAGCGGTATTGGCCATCTGCCCGCTGATCACCCTCGGCTCAACTTCTGAGCACCGTATGAAACGGCGAAGTTCATCTGCCAAAAAGACCTCAACCTCCCCGATCAGTTTGGTCCCTTGATAATAGAAGACATCGGTTTCCTTAAATGCCTTCATCAGACGATGTTCCGCATACCGGCCGGACGGATCAGTGATGGTAAGAAGCCTGACGAGAAGGGAAGGAGTCGTTTCTGAGGGAATGAGATTGATCGTCTCTCTCTGTCTCCAGTAGGTATTCTCCACCACACGGCTGACCAATCTCTCTGTCAAGTCCTTCAGGTTCCCTCTGGGTACCTCTTTTTTCTTAGGTTCTTCGATGAGGATCGGCCGGGCATAAGGCGGCGCTTCCCCTGACAGATGTCTCTCAACGATCATCCCTTCAAACTTTTTTCCTCGCTGCACGATTTCTATTTTCTGTCCTTCTTTCAGATCTGAATCGATATAGGCCAACGCGATGGATCTCATCTTTTTTTCATCGGTGGGTTCCGAAAGGATCCCTCGATCCGAAAAGACCCAATAGGGAACCATGGTTCCACTCGTCACGTGACCCAGAAGTGTTTCATTGACTAAAACCTCATATCCCTGTCTGGCGATTCCCTGACCAGTGATCCTGATGGGAAAGATCTTCTTAGGAACAAGCTGTCTCTCTTTAGGAGGCAGAGGTTTTCCCCCTTCTCTTGCTGTCACCTCTTCAAATTGTCTTCTCAGAATTTCCTTTCCGATGAATTCCCCTTTTAAGGGAGAAAAACTCATTGCCAATCTTGCCGCCGAGGGAACCGCATAGATGGGGATCTCTTTTCCTTCTGGATCCACTCCCAACTCATGACCGTAAAGGGGAAGTCCTGCCTCCAGTCTCAGGGTATCTCTTGCTCCCAGACCGACCGGGATCAATCCCTTCCGTCTTCCCCAATCTCGAGGATCTTCTCCCATATCAGCACTGTCTTATCGGCTGGTAAGAACAACTCGAAACAGATCGGTTCTCCTGTATAGCCTGTTCTTGAGATCGTGATAGAGACCTGCTGGCCCTCTAATTCACAGACTTTCAAACGATTTCTCCAGGGATCAGGAAGCTTCGAGTAATCTTCTAAAAGGATCTTCTCCATGACCCTCTTTGTGTGAGGCCCCTGGAGTGCAAGCATACCGATTTCATCCGTTTTATTTTCAATCATGAGGTTTTTGAACCGGTTTTTCTGTGCCAGGAACCAATCCCAGTCTTTCTCTGTATTCGCTGCATTGACCACGAGAAGATAATTTGCTTCCAGAGATGGGCGATCTTCTTCCAACCGGTAGAGGTAGGCGTCATCAATGGCACCCCCTCTTTCATTCTGGATCAGAGTGTATTGAGCCATACCAGGATCGAGAGCCACTGCATTGTTCGTTAAGACATATTGCATAAAAGGAATGGCATCCACTCCCCGAATCAAAAATCGTCCCATGTGGGAGATATCGAAAAGCCCACCGTATTTTCTTGTAGCTAGGTGCTCCTCAAGAATGCCCCGCTGGTAAGCAACAGGCATCTCCCAGCCAGCAAACTCTACCATCTGAGCACCATGTTCCTTATGCCATGCATGGAGGGGTGTCCTCTTTAAATCCTTTGGCATCCATTAACTCCTTTCATACGATAACACGCTTAAACTTTTTAACATATTTTACATAAGATCTGGATAGGTAATCAATTCTTTGTCCCCTCACGAATCAAATCAAAGGTTATCCATTTGAGGTTCTCGTCCCTCCAAACCTATCCATCACTGGAGCAATCTTAGCTGACCAAGTTAAGAATTTGGATTGGCGTGCCAGGGACGCAGAATTGATATGCAGTTTGCCGCAAAGGACAGTAACTGAAGTGCTGCAAAAACTTGCTACATGATTGTCAGGGTAAGAAGCTTTGCCCCACATCCCAGACAATGGAGCCATGCTGTTGAGGGTGAAAGCTTGGAAAAGAGAACCATCCTCTTTTCTTTCCTTATTACCTTCCTCACACCTTCGCGATTGCCAACAACTCCTCCTCGATGATGCCGCGGAAGAGAGGAATCTTGTAGGCATTCTTCTCGAGGGGTTCAGCATTCTTAACAACAGCTTCTGCAGCCTGGGCCACTGTTTCAACATCTAATCTCTTTCCTATAATGGTTTCTTCCACCTCTTTGGATCGCCAGGGGATGGGTGCCGCACCGCTGAGTACCACACGAGCCTTCTCCACACGATCACCCTTGAATTGCAACGCAAGGGCCACTCCAGCTAAGGCAAAATCCCATGATCGGCGCGCTCGCACCTTCCGATACGAACTGCGGAGCCCCTTCACCGGTGGCGGTAAGAGAATTTCTGTGACAATCTCGTTTTGTTTCAGCACAGTTTCCTTCCTTACATCTTCCCTGGGCAGGACATGGAATTTTTCGAGAGGGATCTTTCTTGTGCCTTTGGATCCAGCAACCTGGACGACTGCCCCATAGGCCACTAAAACGGGCGCAGTGTCAGAAGGGTGAACGATGTAGCAAATGCCGCCGCTTCCAAATATAGAATGAAACTGGTTTTCGCCATTGTAAGCATAACACCTGTCTCCACCTTTACGCAGACAATGGAACTCTCCCCGGTAGTACCAGCATCTCGGTTTCTGGCAGATATTGCCACCCAACGTTCCTTGGTTTCGAAGCTGAGGGCTTGCCACCTCGGAGGCAGCCTTGGCAAGCGCCGTATAACGTTCTTGGACCATTTTGTGATGGGCCACTTCAGTAATGGTGGCGAGTGCTCCGATCCGCAATCCGCCCTCCTTCGTCATACGAATCCCACGCAGATCTTTAAGTTGGCTGAGACTAACAAGTTTCTTAGCGCCAAAGATATCGTCGCGAAGACAGCCCAGGAGATCCGTACCACCAGCATGGATCCTTGCACTATCTGATGATAGATGCTGGATCGCTTCTTTAATGGATCTGGCCCGGACATAGGCAAAATTCGGCATGAGCATGGTTCATCCCTCCTTCCTCTGTCGCGAAAGCAACGGACTGAGTTTCATCGGATTGATGGGAGTTGTCGTCACCCGGATTCCAGTCGCATGATACACGGCATTGGCAACGGCCGCAGCCGTTGGAATGGTAACCGGTTCACCCAGTCCCTTGGCCCCCATCGTGTTGGCTTCAGTATCTTCCAGCTCAATGGGAAGGGAGTGAACCTCTATGGGAACATCCAGAGCAGTGGGCAGTTTATAATCATGCCAGTTTCGATTCACCATCTTCCCGGTCTGTTTCCCATCCAGGATCCGAGCCTCTGTCATCGCAAGACCGATCCCCCAGGTGATTCCACCAAAGACCTGATTATCATAGGTCAACCGGTTCATGACGCGGCCGCTGTCATTTGCGCTTAAAAATCGCAAAATCTTGACCTCTCCCGTTTTGGTATTCACCTCCACTTCGCAGAACTGGGCAGCAAAAGGATTGACCACCTTCCCCTCCGGGTTCGGCCCGCGATAGCCAACTCCAAGAAGGAGCCCGCGTCTTCTGAGTTCGGAAAGATTGGCCATCTTGGTCGTTTTCGATGGATCACTCTTCGAAACAATCTCCCCATCTTTGAGGATCAAATCTTTTGAATCCACTTTTAATTCTTTGCTCGCCAGTTCGAGGAGTTGCCGTTTGACCTCCACAGCAGCAGCTCGAACAGCGGG
The DNA here is from genome assembly GCA_963739325.1 of uncultured delta proteobacterium. GTDB lineage: Bacteria > Desulfobacterota > BSN033 > BSN033 > UBA1163 > CAVTZZ01. The sequence goes on from CAVTZZ010000029.1 coordinate 4,697, forward strand.
TGACTCCGTGGGCACAGTCTTGCTACCACCGCTTGGAGTCGCATACTGAGTCGTTCCGGTATCCGCATGCTCGATCTGAATCTTCTCTAATGGCACTCCTAACTCCTCGGAAACCACCATAGCCATAACGGTTTTCGTACCGGTGCCAACGTCACTGGCACCCATATTCAGATTAACACTGCCGTCAGAAAAGAATTTGACGATTACTGTGGAGGGTGGCCCACCGCCTCCTGCAGCCCAGAGACAGCTTGCCATTCCAACTCCACGACGAATGGTACTACCTCTCTTCGTTTCAGCTGCTTTCCTCTTCGCTTCCTCCCATCCGAAGGCCTTTGCCCCTTCTTCCAAACACGCCTTGAGTCCTGTGGTGGTATAAGATGGATTCCTTTCTCGTGCCTGACTATAGGGGGTGATGTTTTTTAGTCGAAGCTCAACAGGATCCATCTTGATGGCCTCGGCTAACGAGTCCAGCATCTGCTCCAGCGCCCAAGCTCCCTGTGGATGGCCAGGAGCTCGGCAAGCGCGTGATGGACCGGCATTGATGTAAACGTCTGTCATTTTTGTGCGGACGTTTGGACATTTATAGAGATCCCGGACTTGCCAATCCACCTGAGATGTCCCCCCTGCCGGATAAGCACCTCCTGTCCCGATACAAGTGAATTCCAGTCCTGTCAGGGTACCGTCCTTCTTGACACCTGCCTTCAACTTCATATTACTGGGAGGTCTGTTGCCAACACAGAGATAGGTCTCTTCTCGGGTCAGGAAAAGCTTCACCGGCTGAGCTGTCATTTTAGCAAGCAAGGCCGCGATGATGGTGTACTTCCCGGCCTGCAGCTTGCTTCCGAAACCGCCTCCCATGTAGTGTCCGATGACACGCACATGAGCCAATGAGAGGCCAAGAACTTCAGCGACCCTTGCTTGGACAGCATAGACCCCTTGCGTGGACTCCCATACAGTGAGGCGATCTCTATCCCATTTGGCGACGCAGCCATGAAGTTCCATCGGGGTGTGAAGCTCACTTTCGGTCCTGTAACTTTCCTCAAGCACCACATCTGCATCGACAAATCCTTTCTCAATATTGCCACGTTCGTAGATCTGCGTCTCCCCTGAACGGTTTCCTCCTGGATGAATAGCAGGTGCACCTGGATCGAGGGCTTTTTGTTCGTCTGCGACAAAGGGAAGAATCTCATACTTCACCTTGATCGCCTTGAGGGCATCCCATGCCTGATAAGGAGTCTCGGCTGCCACTGCAGCTACTTCCTCTCCTTCATGACGGCAGTAAGGATCAAAAAGCTTGGTCTTGAATCCTCGGGAATAAGTCCAATCCAAAGCAGCTCCGGGTGTGTTTCCCGTAATCACAGCCTGAACCCCTGGCATTCTCTCCGCCTCCCGGGTGTCCATGCTCAGAACTTTTGCATGAGCGTGAGGAGATCTGAGAATTGCTCCGTAAAGCATGTCTGGAAAAAAGGTGTCTGATGGGTAAACCGCTGATCCACTCACTCGCTCGTAGGCATCGACACGGGGCAGGCGTTTCCCGATCACCTTTGTTTCCTTCAAGGCCGAAGGCGTGTAGCTTGGCTTGGGTGTTTCCGGAACAGGAATGGCCTGAACATAATACAACCTTTCTTTCTCTTCCGTCATGATGTACCTCCCTTACCTCTCCTCAGGTCAGCAGCCCGTCGCACTGCCTTAAAGATATGTTCATAGGCCCCGCAACGGCAGAGGTTGCCACTGAGGCCCTGTCGGATCTCCTCAAGGGAAGGGGCAGGGTTGGACCGCAGGAGTCCCTCCACCGCCATGATCTGACCAGGCGTACAGTAACCGCATTGGAAAGCATCATGTTCTAAGAACGCCTGCTGCACCGACCCGAGTTCCTCGCCCTTCATTATCCCTTCGAGGGTTGTAATCTCTTTCCCCTCTGCTTCCAACGCCAAGGTCATGCATGCATAGCGTGGCTGTCCATTGATGAGGACGGTACATGCGCCGCACTCCCCGCGCTCACAGCCGACCTTGGTCCCGGTCAATCCCAGTTTCTCACGGAGAACAAAGAGCAATGACCAACGGGGTTCCACCAGCAGGCGATGGCGCCTGCCGTTGATCAACAACTTGATCTTGGTCATTTCAGAAGGCTCCATGACTTCGGTTGCCGGTTCGGCACCCAACCCGCGGGTTGCTGTAGAGGCCATCGCGCCAACTCCCATTAACTGGAGAAATCCTCGTCGGGTTATCCCCTTCTGGCCTTTTCCATCAACTTTCTTTCCCATAACCTCCTCCCTACTTTTCCGTATCGTTAAATCTTCATTCATCCGATAATGATAAAAAACATTTTATCAAAGCATCAATATTTTATCAAAAGTTTCATTCAGATAGATCATTCTGTTTACCTTTTCCTTAAAATTCTAAGAGTGTATCATACAATCCCTTGACCACTTCTGTCATCTTTTCAAAGTTGAGGGTGTCGATGGTGTCGGTCTCCTGATGATAATTTCGATTTCTGAAAAAGGAAGTGTCTGTAATCATGACGGCTCTGTATCCATGATGCCAGAATGAGTAGTTGTCAGAAAGATTAATGCCTCCGAAAAATTCCGGTGCTGTTAAAGACCTTGAGTCGATACTTGAATATTTTCTTATCCCTTTCTTAAAAAAAGAGACGTATTTTGATGAATGAAAGTTTCCCACAACCCCGATGTAGTCTCCTGTTCTAGGATAAAAAAAATTCATTCCCGGAAACGGGTACGTTTGTATGGCTTTTTCGCTGAAAAATCCAATCATCTCCAAGGAAACCATTACTTCGACCGGAATCCCCCTCTCTTTAAGGTGCCTTGCGTAAACCATACTCCCCATATTGTATGATCCAAAGCAAGGAGGTTCTTCATTCACAAAAGCAGCAAACACAAAGGTCTTCTTACTCGGAATGTTTTTATTCAGCCTTGCGAGTTCCAATAAACCCGCTACGGCCGAGGCATTGTCATCTGCACCGGGTGTTCCAGGCACGGTATCATAATGGGCGCCAATGATCACTACCTCCTTTTCCGTCCCAGGTTTTTCAGCGAGTAGATTTGAAACGTTTTTGCCATAACAGGAATACGTTTGTCGCCATACCGGATATCCATAAGAGGTAAAAGCCGACTCAATATAATCTGCAGCCCTGTTAAGAGAAGCATCCTTCCAGAGATGTCGTTCTCCGATATTCATGGAGAGAAACTCCACGTGCTTATGAAGCCCCGTCACCATCAACCCCTTTTGGGATAGCTCAAAAGCCTCCAAATACTATAGATCAGACGCCTCGACTTTTCAATCCTATTGTGCTTTACGCCCTGCCCATTCAGTGAAGGCTTCAGGGCTACTCTTCGGCCAACCAGAGGAGAAGAAATTTCCTTTACAGGAGGGGGGATTAGGGGGTATAAAGCGTTACAATAAGCTCACACTTTTCATCTGAAATATTTCGAAGTTTGTGTTTGGTTTCAGGATCGAAATGGAGGGTCTCTCCCTGCTTCAAATGGAACACTGTGCTTCCTAAGGTAAGTTCTAATTCTCCCTTATATACGAAAATGAACTCTTCTCCCGGATGTTTATATTCTACCATTTTATGCTTTTCTTTCGGTTCAATAGTAACCATAAAAGCCCGCAGATGCTTGTCCGCAGCCCCCGGAGTGAGAGTACGATAAGAGTAGTTCTGAGTGCGCTTTACAAAAACCTCTTGCCTCTTTCCATCGATTTGAATCTTGTCCTGCTCGGTCAGAAAATGACTGGGATCAATCTGGAGAGCATTGGATAGTTGCAACAGAAAAGAAACTGGCGGCGTCAGGCTGTCCGATTCTACTTGCTCAATAAACTCTATGGGCTGCCCGGTTTTTTCCGCCAAATCGACCACGCTCATTTTATGGTCTTTCCTCAGTTTTTTAATCCGCTGGCCGAAAGAAGCCGACTTCTGGCTCCTGCCAGTTTTGACTTGGTTACGATATAAATCTGCAATCTCCCGAGAAAGATGATTTTTTAACTCCACAATAAAAGCAGGCAAGAAGGAGAGCGCATCTCCTACTAATCCAAAATCAGCGATCTTAAATATCGGAGCATGAGGATCGCGGTTGACAGCCACAATCGTCCCAGCTCCTCTAATGGCAGCAGTATATTGAACTGCGCCAGAAGTACCACAAGTGATCAACAACTCCGGTTTGATGGACTTACCGGTCTGACCGATTAACTGTTCGGGTGAGGTCCAATGGGCATCCACGGCCGGCCGGGTTGCCCCCACCTCGCCCCCCAGAAGCAAGGCCAACTCTCTGATGGTGTTGAATCCCTCCAAATTCTTGACTCCCCGGCCCCCTGCGACCACGATTTTTGCTTGACCCAGTTTAGCCGTCGGGTGGGACTCGTAAAGGGAAGAAATGACAGAAATTTTAGAAAGAGGTTCGTTTAATTTTTTTTCTACTCTCACTATCTCCCCACAGGCATCTTTGTCATACGGACGTTCAAGAAAAGTTCCAGAGCTTACTGTAGCCATATAGGGTTGGTGAGGACTCCATACGATACGGGCTAAAAATTTGCCACCGAAGGCCGGACTGGAGGCGATGAGTTTTTCCTTCTGCTCATCCCAATCTAAAGAGATGCAATCTGCGCAAAGGCCTACCCCGAGCCGCTTCGCGACCCTGGGCGCCAGTTCTTTACCAAATTCCGAAACCCCCACAAGAAAGATCCCAGGTTGATGCTCCAGAATGAGATCACAAATGATGGTTGTAAATAAATCCGTCCTATAGAACATTAACTGCGGGTGATCTACCAGTAGAATGCGCTGGGCACCATACGCAATATATTCTTTGGCAATCCTTTCAACGTTGTGCCCCAGGAGGATCACCGTCACCCTTCCTTGATCTTTAGAAAGAGAGCACGCCTCCCCCAATACTTGCAGGGTCAAGCGATCATGAGGATAATTGCGATGGTCTCCAAACACCCAGATCTCTAAATCTTTTTTCATGGCCCTATTCTAAGATAACAGACTTTTCTCGATTAATTTTGAAAGAAGCAACTTTACCTGCTGCCGAGGTTCTCCTTCGATAAAGAGGCAGGGATTTTTTTTGTCCGATTGGGATTAACGCTTCTACCCACGTACAGGAACCTCCACTGCCGACCTTCGTTGGGTCAACGTTTAAATCCTCCAAATGCCAGCATTCGATGGAGTATTGGGTGAAAGCATCCTGGATTTCTATTAAACTCGGGAGGCGCACTGCAGCCTTTGGAGAGATGGTAAACAAACAGGGTGTGGATACTTCTAAGATTTCTCGAAACCCATCGGAGACTCGTTCTACACGAAACAGATTCTTCTTCTTTTCCAGCTTCTCAATAGCGGCGACATGGGGAATGTCGAGTTCCTCAGCGAGTTGGGGGCCTATCTGCGCCGTATCGCTGTCCGTTGTTCGCATTCCGCAAAGGATCAGGTCAAACTTGCCGATTCTTCGGATCCCCATCCCCAGCACATAAGAGGTGGCGAGAGTATCGCTGGCAGCAAACCGGGGATCGGATAGAAGTATTGCCCGGTCTGCCCCGATGGCTAAAGCCTCCCGCAGCACCTCTTCGCTGATCGGAGGCCCCATCGTTACAGCAGTAATCGAGCCGGAACACTCCTTTTTGAGTTGCACGGCCATATCGAGGGCAAACAGATCAAAAGGGTTGATACGGGAGAACTCTGCGGAACGCACAAGACTGTGGGTGTGGGAATCCATCTTCACCTGATCTCCAACGACCACTTGTTTAATACAGACAATAATGTCCATCCTGGCTCCTGAAGCACCACCGCTTAATGCAAATGTTTAAATAAAATTCCAATAACCAAATCCCAATATTCAAAAATCTTTCTTGTCATTAAGTCACTGTGTAATTAAGTCATTCAATGACTAATGACTTATTGACCTAATAACATCTTCAATTGGAATCAGTCTTCCCCCCTTTTTAATAGCTCCCGAGCGATAACAATTTGTTGAATCTCATTGGTCCCCTCATAAATCTCCGTCACTCGGGCATCTCGAAAATAACGCTCGATGGGATAGTCCTTGCTGTATCCGTAACCCCCGTGGATCTGTACACCCATAGAAGCCACTTTCGAAGCTGTGCGGGCGGCAAAGAGCTTGGCCATTGCTGAGGGGCCGGCCAGTTCTCCTCCCTGATCCTTAATGTGGGCTGCCTGTAAGGTCAGAAGCCTTGCTGCCTCCACCATTGTACCCATGTCAGCGAGCATCATCTGAATGGCCTGATGTTGGGCCAAGGGGACGCGGAATTGGATGCGTTCTTTGGCATATTTCAAGGACACATCCAGGGCGCCCTGACCGATTCCTACGGCCTGGGCTGCGATACCGATCCGACCGGTATCCAGAGCCGTCAATGCAATTTTGAATCCATCACCCTCCTGTCCCAGAAGGTTGGCCTTGGGGACTCGGCAGTCTGTAAGGAGAATCGAACATACCGGATTGGCACGCATGCCGCAATTATTTTCGAGGAGCCCCAATTCAAACCCAGGAGTGCCGCGTTCCACTAAGATGGCACTGAAGCCTTTTTTGACATCGCCTGGATTGACTGAAGTAAAAATAATCAGGGTGTCGGCCACTCCGCCGTTGGTGACAAATATTTTATTGGCATTGACGATATAGGAGTCCCCGTCCCTGATGGCAGTAGATTCAATGGCCAGAGCGTCCGATCCAGCATTGGGTTCGGTTAAACAAAAAGCTCCAATCTTTTCGCCCGCAGCCAAAGGACGAAGGAATTTTGTCTTTTGCTCATCATTCCCGAATTTACTTAAGGGATACACCGCCACGCCGTTATGCACAGCTAATGTCAGCCCCATGGCCCCACACACCCGGGAGATCTCCTCAATCACCAGACAATAGGAGATGGAATCCAACTCGGCTCCACCGTATGGTCGAGGGGCCTGCATCCCGAAAAAATTGAGGGGACCCATCTTTTCAACTGCCTCCCAAGGGAAACGCCCTTCTTCATCAATCTCCTTGGCGATAGGAGCCAGCTCAGCCCTGGCAAATTGTCGTGCCATTTGTCTTATTTGACTCTGTTTTATCGAAAGCGTGAAGTTCAAATTCTTTACCTCAATACCAAATAACTCTATTTAGTATGATAAACGCCTCTCATTAAAATACGAATCGATTATCCATATCATAAAAGTAAAAAAATAAGATTTCAATATTTAGGCAAACCATCTCGACTTCTTTAATAAATCATTTACTTGGGAAGGTTTTGGAATGTAATTTTAAATAGTAATCTGTAAAAGCCAGAGGTTATCCCTGGAGTGGTGAGTTAGTGGACGAGTTTCTTAATGCTTAAGTGCCAAAACTAAATACCCTTTTCAATATATGAGAGCAGTTCATCGTCGAGGGGGCGAGGATTCGTCTTCGTCCGCCTTGTTTGAATGAGCGTATTCTTTAAAAGCGTTCGGGCATCCTGCTTCTTGATCCCCAGCTCTGAAGGTCTGGAAGGAAAGTTCAGATCGCTTATCAGGTTTTGGATATGGATGAGGAAACGCTCCGCAGAAACCGGATGAGTCCTCCGTCCCTCTTTCTCCTCCATGATCGTCGCTAAGATGGCGAGATCTTTTTCACACGTTTTGAAATTATAGCTTAACCCAATGTTTGTGCAGGCTGCGAGACAGACGCCATGGGGCGCATCTACCATACCTCCCAGGGATGATCCAAGCGCATGGACTAAACCCAGGCCACTGTGGCTGAAGGCGATACCTGCTAAATGCGAGCCTATGGACATTCCCATCCGGGCTTCACGATGATCACCATGCTTTACAGCCTGCCAATAGGAGGCCCAAATGGAACGAAAGGCTTCAAGGGCCAACCCCCGACTGAAAGGGTTGCTTCCCTGGTAAAGAATCGGACGTTCCGGAACCTGAACATGGGAGCGGGCGATGAAGCTTTCGGTTGCATGCATCAGAGCATCATATCCCGAATTCCTGGTCACCATCGGGGGAAGCCCCATCGTTAGTTCTGGATCTACAATAGAGGCAACCGGACGGATATACTCAGAGGAGCATCCGAGTTTAACACCCCCTACGGTAAAAACCGTAGTCTGGGTGTTTTGCGAACCCGTCCCAGATGTTGTGGGTATGCAAACGATCGGAATCACCGGTCCCGGAACGGTTCCTTCACCCACATAATCTCCAAGCAGCCCTCCGTGAGTGATAATGATGGAAAGTGCTTTTGCAAAATCCATAGCACTGCCGCCTCCAACGCCTAAAAGGACATCGAAATCGGACCCGAAACGTTCTCTTTGCCTATCCACATCCGTACTATGAGGTTCACTCGGTGCTTGATCGAATCGCTCTACGTCAAATGGTCCTTTCAACAAATCAAGGATTCTCTCGAGAATAGCGCTGGCGCCGATCTGAGGATCGGTGATGATTAAGATCCGCTTGAAGCCTCTCGACTTCAATACCTCCGGAAGCTTTACCAAAGCCCCAAAACCAAAGAGAGAGAGGGACGGAGAAAACGTGATCATCTCAGACACAATAACACCTCAGGGTCTAAGTTTAGGGTGATTCAACAACGATTCATTTTCCAAGTTTGAAGATCTGGGTGGCATTTTCGTAGCCAACCCTCCGAGCCAGTTCTGAAGGCAGAAGGGTTAACAATCGTTCAGGTCCCTCCCCTTCTCTTTTGGGAGGCCCTATCTGTAGGTTGGCTTTTGGGGTTACATAGAACCGATCACTTCCAACAATGAATCGTTCGGGATATTCACGGATCAAATTGAGCCATTCATCTCTTATCTGGAGAGCTTCGGTCAGGGGCCTTGTTTCTGACATGCTGTCCGGACTGATCTTGAAGCTCATATAAAGGTTGGAGTGCCTTCTCAGGAGTTCGGCACAGAGGGCCGCTGTGCGGCGTCCTGTATTGCACCAGCCCGCATGAGCCCAGATAATCTTCGTACTTCGGTTATGAGCCAGGAGCCGCTCAAGTGCCGGAATGTTTGCGCGAAGGACCTTAGGGTTATGGGGTGATTCAAGCCTCCGAATCTTGGGCAGGGGTAGATTTTCAGGAACGGCTTCTATGTGAATATCGATAGCCACTCCACGACGGGCTGCGATATCTGAAAGGAAAAGAAACAGGGGATGATCGGGAGGAGCCGATTCGTAAGGGTGATCGATATTGAGGGAGAAGTGTTCCGCAGTCAATTCCCCAAATCCAATGGCCCCCTTTGATAGGATCTCTAACGCCGTCTTCTCAAATCGGCTTTTCAAGCTCTCGCTGGTTGCTCCCTCGCGCACCGCTTCCTGGATCATCACATTGAGCGTTCCACCGCCTCCCAAGAAAGCAAAACGGTCAGGATATTTTTTGACAACGCCGATTAAATCTTCAAACGTAAATCGATTCGGCTGGTCAGGAGAAAAGGGGGACGGCATGATAAACATCTTTTTGATGCCGAGCCTGTTCATGGTATCCAATGCAACCCTTGCAGCACCTTCATAGTCTATTTCGTGGACACCAGGACGGGAAACATAACGCCCGACGAGGTGATTATGAGCATCGATAAACCAGATATTTCCCTCGGAAGGAGGTCTTTCGACTTTCGAAGCAGTCTTTGTCTCCCTATTCTCTGAAGTGGTGGTACCACAGCCCAAGAGGATCAGAGCAGAACACATTAACGAAGCGATGCTCAATAAGACCTTTTTCATCCCAATTTCCTCAACGACTCCGCTATCACTATTGGACAGAACAGGCTCCCAGAATTTTCAGGAGCCTTTTTATCTTCAAGCCGTCCTATTTCTTATGGCATTTTCCACAATTTGCTGGATCGCCGGATTTGAAGGCCTTTCCACCGTTATGGCATGTCCCGCAGTATTTACCCGCGTTCATCTCAGCCATTGTAATTTTTGCACCCTTCTTCATCTGGAAAATCTTCGTATGACAGTCCGTACATTTTAAACCCTTGTCTGCATGGACTTTACCGTCAAATACGATCTTGCCAGTGGATCCATCTGCAAACTCAATCTTCTTATCTGAAGAGACAGCAAGAGCGCTTCCTACAAATGCAACTGCAACGAGCAAAGTAAAAACCAATCCTATTAAGCGCATCCCTTTCACCTCCTTTTCCTTTGTTGATGATCAAGAAATAAACCTTAAACCCATATCCTTGGGGATATAATATAAATGAACATCACTTTCAAGAATCCATTAACCCATTGACTCAATCATCGGAGTAAGAACGCTCACTCTATCCTATACCTCACGTATGACTTGGAGGACCTTAATTAACATTTTATCTCTCCAGTCTTTAATCTCTTCCAAAGTTTTTGTACGAACCACTTCCATCTCCTTGACGGTCTTTACAATCTTTTTCACTGCTGCAGGAGGGATGGAGGTCCAGGTTTCCATCGTCTCCCATCGGTGACGGTATGATTCAGAATAATTCTCGATAAATCGTTCAACGCCTTCTCCAGCTAAATGTATCCGCAAGAATGGACCGATGATGGGATCGCGAAGGCCAATTCCCATACAAAAGGCTTTATCCACGTCTTCGGCACTCGCGACACCCTTGTCAACGAGATCAATGGCTTCACGCAATAATGCTGCCTGCAATCTGTTCACAATGTAACCAGGAACTTCTCGTTTCAGCAAGGCAGGACTCTTTCCTAACTTCTTCATTAAATCACAGGCGATACTCACTGTTTCGCGAGAGGTTTGTTTGCCTCCAACGATCTCAACCAGAGGGATAAGGTAAACCGGAAGGACAGGATGGACTAACACACAGCGCTGAGGTCTCGTTGTCACGCTCTGAATTTCTGTCATCAGTAACCCCGAAGAGCTACTCGCCAAAATGGCGTCATCAGGGGCTGCGGCACCCATTTCTTTAAATATTTTTTTCTTAATATCATAATGATCAGGTACGGATTCTTGAACGTAGTCCGCATGACCTACTGCTTCACCAATGAGCGTGCTCACCTTTATCCGCTTCAGGGCGGCGTCAGCCTCACCTTGTTTCAGAAGGTTGTTCGCTTCCAGAAACATGAGGTTTGACTTTACACCTCTCACTGACTTTTCTAGAATAGCTTCAGTAACGTCTTGAAGAATCACTTCAAAGCCTGCTGAGGAAAATAGAGTCGCCCAACCTTGGCCTATAAGACCTGCTCCAACACAGGCAACCTTATGAATATCCATTTTCGTTCCCCCTCATACGAAACGGCTCGATATTGACACTTGTTTTACAATTTTATGCATGACCCCACTCGCCTTTCTCTTACTAAAATTCTTGAAAAAAGTAAACCCCGTTAGAAAGGGCGGGGCTTTGACCTAACCCTCAATAGGAGTTAATGCTTTCTATTTATACCATCCCTAGCATAAACCCCGTAGGATGTTTACTATCCAACGGGGTAAATGCTGGGGCTTTCTAACGGGGTAAATGACCATTTTATTTATATCCCCATATATTGTTGAGTTATCAATTTCATTGTATAAATATCTTTGCCCCTTCACGGGTTGAATGGGCCAGATAAATGTTTGATGGAGAAGCTACGAAATGAAACGTCACATGGCGAGGTAACCTAAATGGGACTTCTGAAGCTGCTGATCAAAGATCCTTTGGCTTTTGCTCTTGTGGTCATCCCCCTTCTTTTTTCCGTCATCATCCATGAGGTGGCGCACGGCTGGGTAGCTTACAGGATGGGGGACCCGACTGCCAAATGGTTAGGCCGGTTGAGCCTCAACCCGCTCAAACACCTCGACCCCATCGGGACCCTCATGCTCTTTCTCGTAGGATTCGGATGGGCGAAACCGGTTCCTGTCAACTTCAGCAACATCTCAGACAGGCGGAAGGGACTTATCTTTGTCTCGGCGGCCGGGATTGTTTCAAACATCCTCTTCGCCTTCATCGCCCTCTTGTTTACCCGTCTATTCTCAACATCTTCCTCAGGGATGACCACCCTTCTCGTTTACTATGTAGTCCAGATCAACATCACACTGGCCGCCCTTAATTTGATTCCCATCCCACCCCTAGACGGCTCAAAGATACTGATGGGAATCGCATCGAGAAGAACACACTATTTCCTCGCCCGCCTGGAGCCTTACGGATTTTTTATCATCATCGGTTTCCTTTATTTAGGCATTTTAGATCCACTGATCCGACTCTTCCAGTGGATGATCGGGATGCTCATCGGAATCCTGTTGCCCTGAAGATTTATTAATCATCTCAAAATAGTAGCTACATCGATTCGTAAAATCCCTCCTGACCTCCCTTTTCCTAAGGGAGGAATTACCCCTCTTTGGCAAAGAGGGGCGAGGGGAGATTTTCCGATCACGATGTCAGTTCAATTTTGAGAACCTTAATAACCGATGTCCCTACCCCAGCATTTCTTGCCCAGATTCCAAAGTTTAATGTTTTGAACTGAATCAATGGCAAATCAGAGGTTTATGAATTATAATGCGTAAACTCTTATGCGCTATATACTATTTATCAGCATTGTCCAGTCGATCCTCTTTTTGGGGCACTGGTTCTTCTATCGGACGCTGGTGCGCTTTTTCGGACTGGCAAATCCATCGGTTCCCTTTGCGTTGCGAGCTGCCATGGTTTTGTTATCCGTCAGTCTCGTTGCAACCTCATTCCTTGCCTTCCGTTTTTCGAACCTTCCGGTGCGGTTCCTCTACGCAGGGGCCGCATCCTGGTTAGGGATTCTTTATATTCTTATTCTTGCATCGATCCTTTGTTGGATCTTCTATGGTCTGACTGTATTGTTTCATCTTCCCCTGAACCAAAAAATGTTGATTGAGATTATGATTGCCCTGGCCTTAATGGCAAGCATCTATGGATTCATCAACGGAGGAATGATTCGCACTACTCGTATGAGCCTTCAACTTCCTGGTTTACCTAGTCAGTGGAAAGACAAAACGGCTGTCTGGGTGAGCGATACCCATTTAGGCCAGGTAAGAAATTACGGGTTTGCTCAGCAGATTGCCAAAATGGTACAGAATTTACATCCGGATATTGTCTTTATCGGTGGCGATCTGTATGATGGTGTCGCAGTGGATCTGGATAAGGTGATCGAACCTTTCTCCAGAATCTCTGCTCCTTATGGGATCTATTTTATTACCGGGAATCATGAAGAATTTTCTGATAACACTCCTTACCTTCAAGCTATTCGGCGTGCAGGGATACGGATCTTATATAATGAAAAGGTTGATCTGGATGGGCTTCAGATCATTGGAGTAGATTATAGGGATTCAAGAAATAAAAATCAGTTTAAAACGATTTTGCAAAAGATGGGTATCGACCGTAGTAAGCCCAGTATTTTGTTGAAACACTCCCCTTTTGATTTGGAGGTAGCAAAGGAAGAAGGAATCTCGCTCCAGCTTTCAGGCCACACTCACCAGGGTCAGGTTTTCCTTTTTCGAATGATCACCTCACGTGTCTATCGGAGGTACGATTATGGATTGAAATGGTTTGGCGATCTCTTAGTCTATACCTCCAGCGGGGCCGGCACTTGGGGTCCTCCCATGCGCCTCGATACAAAGCCGGAGATTGTGGTCATCAAATTTATATAGAGTACTGAGTTTTTACAGGCTGTTGAAAATCTATAAAACAGCAATTGATGTCATGCTGAATTTATTTCAGCATCTAACAAAATCAACGTTTTATAGACCCTGAAACAAGTTCAGGGTGACAATGAAGGTTTTTTTCAACAGGGGGTTTATTTTTAACTCATCGGCATATGTTGTATAATTCATTTTTAGTGGGGATGGTATGTTCATCCTATCCGGTGCTCTCGGTGTAGCCCTCATCCTTATCGTTTTAGGAGATGCTTTTGAGACGATCGTTCTCCCTCGCCGAGTGATGCGTCAGATCAGTCTTGCCCGTTTTTTCTATCAATCCACCTGGCTTTCCTGGTCAGGAGCGGTTCGTTCGATATTTTCGGGTAAACGTCAGGAAACCTTTCTAAGCTGGTACGGGCCACTCTCGTTGCTTCTATTATTAATTTTTTGGGCGACCTGTCTAGTGATTGGTTTTGCACTCGTGCACTGGTCCTCTGGCTCGGTCATTAAAACATCAGAGGGGACGGCTCGTTTTGGTACCTATCTTTATTTGAGTGGCACCACCTTCTTCACCCTTGGGTTGGGAGATGTTATCCCCACGACGACCTTTGGAAGGGGGCTTATCGCCTTTGAGGCAGGAATGGGTTTTGGTTTCCTGGCCCTTGTCATTGGTTACCTCCCCGCGCTCAATCAGTCTTTTGCCAGGAGGGAAGTGAACATTTCTCTCCTCGATGCACGGGCGGGGTCGCCACCCACTCCCGCCGAGATGCTACGCCGACACAGCCACGACCATGGGTTGGAGGAACTTCGGCAACTCCTTCACGAGTGGGAACGCTGGTCAGCGGATTTACTCGAAAGCCATCTCTCCTATCCCGTGCTTGCTTATTTTCGTTCTCACCACGATAACCAGTCCTGGCTTGGAGCTCTTACAGCAATTTTAGATACCAGCGCCTTCGCCATCGTCACTTTGGAAGGACCCTGTGAGCGCCAGGCCCAGCTAACCTTTGCGATCACTCGACACACCATTGTCGACCTCGCTCAAGTCTTCAACTGCCCTCCTCATAAACCAAAACACGACCGCCTTCCATCGGTTGATTTGGTTCGTATACGTACCACCCTCACAGAGGCAGGACTAAAGCTCCGCGAGGGAACTGGCGTCGATCAAAAGCTTTCAGAGCTTCGCCGAATGTACGAACCTTATGTCTATTCCCTTTCCAACTACCTGCACATCACTATTCCACCCTGGATCCTTAAATCCGGTCGTATTGACAACTGGCAGACGAGTGCATGGGGGCGGAGTAGAGGGGTCCAAATCGATGGTCTATCGGGCGAAGGTCACGACGAACATTTCTAAAGTGAATCTTTTGATACAACTCTTCTTCTCTCTGGAGTTATTATCTCCAACCTTCTCCGTTAAGCTTTGATTCCCTGCTTTAGGATTTCTGGCTTGCTTAGATGAATACGCTCACATCTGAAAAATTCAAATCATTATTCACAGCCGGGCGGCTTGGGCCAATGATCCGTGATGGCAGCTTCTGTTGAAGGCGGTTGGCATGAGGACCAAGGAAGATTCGTCAAATTCATTGCCCTCAAGCGGATGGCGCATGGGTCTTCAATCATCATGAGAATCAATTTTCCTTCTTCTAATTTCCATCGATAGCGGCCGATAACTTCTTGACAGACCGGGTCGTTCGCAACTAAAAGTTGGCCTGATTTCGGACTTGACGATTCATCTCTTGTTACAATGAAGGACCCTAAACTCCGCCATTCTGTGACGTCGTGGAATATTCTGAAAACGCCCTTATCCAAACGCAACTTCCATATCCCCCCTTCCGGGGCATAGTCGGGACAGCGTCTGCAAGGGACAGGCGGACTCTCTTTAAGCTCTAACTTGGTATAGGTTCCATCTAAGATGGTTGATGTGGGTGGAGGAAGGGGGATCGTGAAAGGATAAGCTGTTCTTTGTTGTAATTCATACCAAGCGTTTGTAGGCATTTCTTTAATTTCTGATAGGGAAGGATACCTCTGCTGGATATTCTGCGCATAGGAGGAGCAAACCACGGTCATTAAAACAATGGTTACAGCCAAAGTGATCATTGTGAGAAATGCTTTCGAATTTCTCTTGGGTCTCATTTTTCCTTCGAGTCCTTCCCTTGTTTCTCTAATTAATGTTTTCTGCGGGTGGGGAGGGAGAGCTGTCTCCCAGATTCAGAATAGGGGATCCCAAAATGTTGGTAGGCCAATTCGGTGGCCTTTCTTCCATTCTGCATTCTGGCAACAAAACCGATCTTCAGAAGAAAAGGCTCGATCATATCGACCAGCGTATCCGCTTCTTCCTGTAGGGTCGCAGCAATAGCTTCCAGCCCTACGGGCCCCCCTTTATAGTACCGGATGATCGTCTCCAGGAACCTTCGGTCGAGGCTTGTCAAACCGATCTCATCCACTCCTTCCAATTGCAATGCTTCATCAGCGATCCCTTTGTCAATCTTCCCTTGACCCCGGATTTCAGCAAAATCTCTGACCCTTTTGAGAAGGCGGTTCGAAATTCTCGGGGTGCCTCTGGATCGCTTGGCGATCTCCTCTATCCCTTCTTGATCGATGGGCACTCCTAAGAGGGCTGCAGAACGCCTAACGACTTGGCAGAGTTCTTCTGCACAATAAAAATCAAGGTTCCGCAGTATTCCAAACCTTTCCCGAAGAGGTGCTGAAAGAAGCCCGGCCCGTGTGGTAGCACCTACGAGGGTGAACCGCTCCAACCGGTAGCGATGACTTCTCGCATGGGCTCCCTTGTCAAAAATGAAATCGATGCAAAAATCTTCCATGGCAGGATAGAGAAATTCTTCGACCACCTTGGGCAGACGGTGCACTTCATCGATAAAAAGGACATCCCCTCGTTCCAAATGAGTAAGGATGCTGATGAGGTCACCTCCTTTTTCAAGGGCAGGCCCAGAAGAGGTTACGAGACGAACATCCATCTCTGTGGCAATGATATGGGCGAGCGTCGTCTTCCCCAGCCCTGGAGGGGAATGAAAGAGAACGTGATCCAGAGGTTCCCCTCGTTTCTTGGCCGCCTGTATCGCAATCTCCAAGGTCTCCACTACCTGTTTTTGACCGATATATTCGGAGAGCTTTCGAGGCCTCAGATTAAGATAATCCTCAACTTCTGGAGGAATTCCTTCGCTGACCTCGTTTGAACCATCCTCTATCTCCCCTTCAGATTTCTTCATATCTTTCTCACCACGTAAGCACCCAATAACAAAGTTGTTGTGTCATTAGGTCAATAAGTCATTGGTCATTGAATGACTTATTGACCTAGTGACTTAATGACTCATATGCATTTGGAATTTGGGATTTCAAATAGCCCATTCGAGCATTATCCTTTTAGTTCCCATTAAGTGGAGGTTAGGGCTAAATCTCTTTTTGTCCTCGATACACCTCTTCAAAGAGCTCTTCAGGTGTAGTGATATTCGGATTCCTCTGCACCGCCTCCTTCACCAACCTCTGTGCCTCGCTCACCTTATGGCCAAGATCCTTCACCAAGACTTCTTCGACCTGCTTCTTAAAGTCCACGACCTCGACATCGACTGGAATTTGATCCTCCCTCATCAGGGCGAATTTGCCAACCTTCCCATGGAGCGTAGCGATGATCTTGTCTGCTGTTCTCTTCCCAATCCCCTTCAGGCTTTCAAGGGTCTTCGAATCCCTCTCTTCAATCGCCTTGGCAATCTTTGGGATCGGCAAGATAAGGGCTTTCACTGCTGTGGGAGGGCCGATATCCTCTACGGTAATAAATTTTTCAAAAAATTCCTTCTCCGGTTCAAAGTTGAAACCGATCAGCAGCGGTTTGGGTTGTCGTTCGGTCTGGTGAAAATAGATGAAAAGTTTGACCATCTCCCCATCTTCCCCTGCCCTTTTGGGGACAAAGGTCTTCCGCACAATAGCGGGCAGGAGGATCTCGTAACCGACTCCATTCGCCAAAACGACGATCCTATCTTCTTCCTTCTTAAACAATTTCCCTTCAATGTATCGAATCATCCGCTTCCTCAAATGTCAAAAGTCAAATGACAAAATTTTAGTCATTAAGTTATTCAGTCATTAGGTCATTCAATGACTTTGAAAATGAGCGAATGTATCTCTGAAATTTGGATTTCGAATTTTATTGAACTTTGAGCTTTCAGCTTGGAGTTCTCCATACTCACCATCGTAAGTTCCCATTTCGAGAGAGGCCAGTTAAGGCCAGAGCAAGGGCATCACCAGCATGACTCGAATGGATGGGAACCTCTATCCCTAAGATTCGTCGAATCGTTTTTTGAATCTGTGCTTTCTCGGCACGACCACTTCCGGTCAAGGCGCTCTTCACTTCTGTCGGTTTAATTCCGATGACCGGGATACCCATCTCTTGAGCAGCGAGATAGACAATCCCCCTGACCTCTCCAAGCTGGATAGCTGCTTTTGGAAATTGTTTTAAGACAAAGACCTCTTCTAAGACGAGTAAGTTGGGTTTCCATGTTTCGAAAAGTCTCTTTAATTCATCATAGATCGTTTTTAGACGGATAGGGATGGGACAACCCGCTTCTGTTCGAATAGCGCCCCAATCACACGCCCTTCCGCCTCGAGGGAGAGTCTCTACAACTCCAAAGCCCGTCATGGCCAACCCTGGATCGATTCCAATCGCTTTCACCGAAATATTTCCTCCAGATGTGAAAAAGCCACCCTCTCTCTCATTGAGAGGGGGTGGCTTTTCAGCTAACTGCAATAGGAATGTTTAAGCACTGAGCCTTTCCATCTCCTCATCAGCGATATCGAAATTGGCATAAACCTTCTGGACATCATCAGAATCTTCAAGCCCCTCCATCAATTTGAGCATCTGCTCCGCCTCTTTCCCTGTTAAACGGACAGTGCTTTGAGGAACCATCGTCACCTCCGCGTAGTTGTATTTGAAACCAGCGACTTCGATCGCCTTCTTTACCTCTTCAAACTTTGCAATCTCGGTCGTCACATCAAATTCTTTACCCGCATCTTTCACATCGAGGGCACCTGCATCCAAGGCCACCTCGATCAGGCGGTCTTCATCCGCACCATTCTTATTGATGACGATTAATCCCTTCTTTTCGAACATCCAGGAAACACATCCCCCTTCTCCAAGGCTCCCGTTATGTTTCGAAAAAACGTGTCTCACATCGGCCACTGTACGGTTTTTATTATCTGTCAACACTTCCAGGATCATTGCCACGCCGCCGGGTCCATAACCCTCATAAATCAGTTCTTCGTAGTTGACCCCCTCCAGTTCTCCGGTCCCTTTTTTAATCGCCCTTTCAATATTATCTTTGGGCATGTTCTCGGCTTTGGCTGCAAGGACCGCTGTTCGAAGCCTCGGGTTGGAATTCATATCCCCTCCCCCAAAACGGGCGGCGACCATGATCTCCTTAATGACTTTGGTAAAGAGTTTTCCCCTCTTGGCATCTGCTGCGCCCTTTTTCCTCTTAATGGTACTCCATTTGGAATGGCCTGACATGGGTCTCCTAACCTGTTTGTTGTAAGTAGTACGTGGTCCGTTGTGATTTAAAAAAACTACTTACAACTGACTACTGGCCACTGGCACCTTTTGGATTTGAACCAGTGGCTCCCGTAAACGAAGCGTACAGGAGAAAAAATGCAACCCACTAAAATTTATAAGGTATTTAATAAAAATGTCAAGAAGGAAGATATAACATTTGTCAAAGAAAATCAAGGGAAATTTTTAGGTATCAAAGGGGATATGGAAATGCTTTTGAAACACATAGGCTAATGGAAGGGGTGAGGAGATGGGCCTCTTGTTTTATGCTTTTTTTTTGATTATGCTTATCCCTGGACTTGGCCTTTGGAGTGACCTCACTATTGATTCTTGGCTTCTGTTTCTTTTTCTGCTAACCCAAGAATAGAGAGGCTTACAGACGGTTCGTCCAGTATTTTCTCCTAAGATAAAGATCCATTGCCACAAAACTCAGATAATTAAAACAACTTTTTAATAGGAGGGATTTATGACTGAAAAAAGCGAAAAAGTAAAAAAACCCAAGGTCGTTCCTGCCAAACAGCGATGGTCGTCGGACGTCATTGTTGACATGCTGCACATGTACGATCTTCCTTATGCTTCTATGAACCCGGGCGCAAGTTACAGGGGTTTGCATGATTCCGTCGTCAATTATGGCCAGAACAAACCCACCCTGATGCTCTGTCAGCATGAGGAAATTGCCGTAGAAATCGCCCATGGGTATGCTAAGGCATCAGGGAAACCCATGGTAGCAATGCTCCACAACCTTGTCGGCATGCTACATGCGAACCTTGCCGTATATTATGCCTATATCGACCGGGCGCCCGTTTTCATCATCGGTGCTACCGGCCCCATGAACGAGACGAAGCGTCGTCCACGCATCGACTGGATCCATTCCGCCAATGTTCAGGGCGAGGCTCTGAGGCCCTATACCAAATGGGACTACCAGCCAACTGTCATCGATGGAGTCCCCGAATCCTTTGCCCGTGCCTACGCTGTCATGATGACGGAACCTCAAGGGCCAATCTATATGTGCTACGATGCCTGGCTCCAAGAAGCCCCGCTTGATCACGATGTTCCGCTTCCGCCTCCAGAGGCAATGAAGGCGCCCACACTTATGGCTGCCGACCCAGATGCCCTTGCTCAGGCTGCTCAGATGCTGGTGAGGGCAAAACATCCGGTCCTTATGGCGGAGTTCGTCGGCCGCCAATCGGCCGGTTATGAGGCCCTGGTAAAATTGGCCGAGACAGTAGCCGCTCCGGTTTATGATGTCAACAGCCGTTTGAATTTCCCTGGTAACCATCCTCTCAATCTGAGCATGACAAAAGATGTTTTCAGGGATGCCGATCTGGTACTCTGTCTGGATACACGGGATTGGGAAAGGCCCACTACAGAGCTCGACAGAACTACCCGCACCATGAAGAGCCTTGTACCATCGGGCTGCAAATGGATAGATATCGGCTTCGGCGATCTGGAACTCAGCAGCTGGGCTATGGATTACCTGCGGCTGCTGAACGCTGATCTGCGTATCATGGCAGACACCACTACGGCCATCCCGGCGCTCGCCAAATTATGCCGCGAGCTGTTGACAAAAAATGGTTCTCTGAAACCCATGATAGAAAAACGTTTTGACGAGACCAAGAAAAAGCATGAAGCGATCAGAGCGAAGTGGGCAAAAGAGGCGCAGGAGAATTGGGATGCCAGCCCCATCAGCCTGCCGCGTCTGGCCAGTGAGGTATGGGAGGTCATTAAAAACGAAGATTGGGTTTTAACTGCTGGTACACTGGAAGACTGGACGCATAAGCTCTGGAATTTTGACAAACATTACCGGCATCCCGGCAAGTCAATGGGAACATCAACGCAGATAGGTATTTCTATCGGTGTAGCTCTGGCGCACCGGGGCAAGGGTCGTTTGGTGGTTGACCTGCAGCCAGACGGCGACCTGATGTATGATGCAGGGGCTTTGTGGGTGGCGGCAAAACATAAGATTCCTATGCTCGTCGTCATGCATAATAACCGCGCTTACTATAACGACTGGGATCACCAGATCCGTATGGCAAAACTCCGAGGGACACCGGTGGAACGCGCCCACATCGGCATGGATTTATGCGATCCTGACCCTGATTTTGCTGGTCTTGCGCGGGCGATGGGCTGGTATGCGGAAGGACCTATTGACAAGGGAAAGGATGTTAAGCCTGCGCTCAAGCGGGCGATTGAACGTGTCAAGGCCGGTCAGCCAGCGCTGGTAGACACGATCACCCAAAAGCGGTAGAAGCTTCGGCCTTGCTTATTTTATTTTAGTAAACCCCGTTAGAAATTTCAGCGGGGCATTAAACCCCTCCGGAATTATTCTGGGACTTAATCCCACTGCAGAGCAGCGGGGCATTATTTCTAACGGGGTAAAACCATTGAGAAATGCTCTCCCCTGAGCCTGGATAACATTTACCAAAGAAAATCAAGGGAATTTTTTTGGTATCAAGGAATATATGGAAACAATTTGGAAACACTAAAAGGAGGACCTCCAAAGCTATCAACCTGTGGCCTTGGAGGTCCCTCCCCTTTCTCCTGTTGTGACCACAAATATCTTATTCAAACCCCAATAAAAGAATTAGTACTTAGCCGTAAGCTCCAAACTTCATCTCTATAAATTGTTGGAAGTATCTTCTGCTAGGTACTTCCTTGTAATCGCTATTTTCCAAAATCTCGCCTCAATGCAACATTCCAAATGGTAATCAACGGGACGAATCCTGGGCTTTGGTCTGTTTTTCATATCGAAGCCCTTTGGAGGGGAAACATCTTGACAAGCTATCCTCGGTTTTAGAGTTAGGCGGAATCCCTTTCCGCGATGGTTTCGAATTACCTGTTAAAGCTTCTTGTCTTGTTGACGCCCGAACGGATGAGGAGGCCACTCCCATATCTTGTAGTCAATTTTTCTTGACAGGCTATCCCCCTTTTCGTATATTCAACCCACCCTAAGGCAAGTTTTAAGTGCTCAGGAAAAGTCTGGAGAATCGAGCTGCTTACAAGGCCAGGCTGAAGAGCGGGATGCGATAAAGCTGTAACTCCGATAATGTGAGATTCAAGGGACAACGGAAAAAGGATTGAGATTTGTGGCACCGCTGTGAAACCAGGCGGCGAACGGAGAAAACAAACCTTAACTTGCGGTATTTGGAGAAACCGGTCTATTCGACTCACTTCACTCACTATAACTAACGACTGGCTTGCATTAGCAACATCTCGCCGGTTAATCCGCCGCACAGAGGAGACGATATGGCAATCCGACTCGTTGTAACGATCACCGCGACACGTGGAAAGGGCTCCGAGCTGGCCCAGGCGTATAAGGCTCGCTGCGCAGAGGTGATGAAAGAGCCCGGCTGCGAACAGTTCGAGGTCTTCCAGAGCGTCGTGAACCCCGATAAGCTGGCCCTGCTGGAACGCTGGGTAGACCAGGCAGCTCTGGACGTGCATGCACGATTGAACAGCACGCGTCCTCCGCTCCTGCCAGAGTTGCGTGCAGGGAGTCCTGAGCGCGAAGACTACGAGTACAACCGGACCCGATAGCCCATATCTGAACCCTGGGAAGAAATATGAGCGAATAATGAAATGAAGCTTACGATGAGTCCGCTCTGCGGCTTAACCGCCGCTCAATTCTGGCGTTAACCTTTCTTTCAATCATTAATCCTCAATCCTCAGTTTTCAGAATTATCTCGAAATAAAGAACTTTTAATCAACTCTTCAGCGGAAGGCCTGCGAGAAATTCTTCCTTGTACTATTGTTTTTTGATCCGCAATTGTAGATACAAACTTTCACCTGGCATTCAATTGTCGAGCCGACGATTTTCTGCTTGAAGATTGATGAAGATTGTAGGAGAATTGATTCATGGTCGGAAAACAAATAAAGACATGAATTGGCGAATCGAAGAATCGGCGAGGTTGTCATGTTAGTCAACTACATCCTGAGGGGATCGGCACACATAAACGGCAATTTAATTACGAAAGAAAGGAGTACATGACCTATAAATAGGGAGAAAAAAATAAGTGCTTATGCATTAATTATTTTAGCCGGGTCACTCGTGGCACTAATATCTCTCAGTATCCAGTGTATTGCTGCCGAGGATACCTTTTCTTTATTTGATCCTCCTTTGACAAAAGAAGAAAAGACGCTCTATCAAAAAATCGGCAACGATAAGAAAGAGATCGAAAGGTTCATCAATACGCGATTATTTATCGCGTACAGTCACATCATTTGCAGCGCAACTCCCGAAAGGAGTGGACTATCATCCTTCTACACATGGGTGTCCGCTACCGCCATTTGAAAGTGGTGATTTCAAATACACAGACCATTATCTTAAAAAATATAATACTGACTATCTTGTCACTTATGAGGAACAGATCCTTTTTCTTGCACTTCTGACTTCATGCCCCGGGAAAAATGGCCGAACCAGTCCCGTCAGCGTCTACTGTGGTACGCCTGTTGATAAAGAATCAGTTTTGTCACAATTAACGCCTCCGGTAAGTCAGGAGGAATTAAGGCTCTTTGATAAGGCTAACCAGTGCGCGGCTTCGGAAATCTCCAAATTTCTTGCAACGCGCAAATACATGCGTCAGATTAATAAATTAATAGCTGAGGTTCCCGCAGGCGGTAAATTGGATCCGCTGACAGCACCTCGATGGCCTGAACATTTTGACAGTGCTTCATACCGTGTTAGTACTGACCCCAGTTTCAATGTGCTCTCTGATATTTACTTTGCCCATCTGAAAAAGTCGATATCTGATATGTCCAAATGAGGGCAAGTGGGGGAATAGGGTTACCCATTCTCCCCGTAATCCCCGGTTTTTATAGTAACTCGCCACTAAACAGTTGTAGGTGCAACAAAGGAGAGTACTCTTTCGCTTTGCAGGAGCATTACATATTTCAGAGACTCCCTCCTTCTCATCCACTAACTCAAATCATTTTATTGAGAGAATTGAATTTGTGAAAAGAAAAAGTGAAAAGAAAAAAGTTGACAGAAAGTTGAATTAGTGGTATATAAACCATCGTGAACAATTTTCAAGCTGAAATAAGAAAAATCA
Source organism: uncultured delta proteobacterium (assembly GCA_963739325.1). Taxonomy (GTDB): domain Bacteria; phylum Desulfobacterota; class BSN033; order BSN033; family UBA1163; genus CAVTZZ01. Next base: position 28,825 of record CAVTZZ010000029.1, read on the forward strand.
TGAAGGAAAGAAGGATCACATTCTATAGCATGGCCAAAGCTATAGGTATTGACCGTGGAAGCCTCTACAAATCTCTAAAGGACGGCAGTAACTTCGAATTGAATACGATTAAGAAAGTTCTGGACTACTTGGGCTATGAGATTCGCTTGGTCAAGCAGAAAAGACGGGGGAGGTGAAAGGGATGTATGAGAGAACCGTTAAAGCAGTCGATGATCTCCAGAAGGAGATAAATGCATATAGACCTCTATCTCGAAACGCATTGAAGCAGTTGAAAGAATTTTACCGAATTCGGCTGACCTATTCCAGTAATGCCATGGAAGGTAACTCTTTGACAGAGACGGAAACCAAAATCGTCTTGGAAGAAGGGATTACGATCGGAGGAAAACCTCTGAAAGACCACTTTGAGGCTCTGGGGCATAGCGAAGCTTACGACCACCTGCACAAACTCTCCAAAAACAGAGTTATTACTGAAGAGGACATATTGGAGCTGCACAAGCTTTTCTATTACAGGATTGATAAAGAGAATGCCGGGGTCTATCGAAAGGTGCCTGTGATCATTACTGGAGTGGATTTTAAGTTTCCTCCACCAAGTAAAATAAGACCTCTCATGCAAGAATTCGTAAAAGATATCTCCTCGTTAAGGAAAAAGTATTACCCTGTGGAATATTCTGCATTGATTCATCTCAGGTTTGTTAATATTCATCCCTTTATCGACGGTAATGGGAGAGCAGCCCGACTTCTGATGAATTTGGTTTTGCTGCAAGCGGGATATGTCATAACCATAATCCCTCCTGTTTTGAGACGTGAGTATTTGGATAGTCTAAAGGTCGGTAATCGAGGAGATAACAAACCTTTTATCAGTCTCATCGTAGCAATGGTTTACGAAAGTCAGAAGGACTATTTAAGGATTCTTCAAACTCTCAACGAAAAGTAAACCCCGTTAGAAAGGGCGGGGCTTTGACCCCGCCCTCCCTGCCTGCCGGCAGGCAGGAATAAGGAGCTAATGCTTTCTATTTCTACCATCCCCAGCATAAATGCTGGGGCTTTCTAACGGGGTAAAGGATGGAGAAACAGAAGATCAGAGAGGGGATAAAACCTGAGAAATCAAAACCGTCCAAGTCAACACGGCAAAAGAGAGATTGTTATAGGAATATTTTTATGGTGGGCGCTACTGGATTTGAACCAGTGACTTCCTGCGTGTGAAGCAGGCGTTCTCCCCCTGAACTAAGCGCCCTTTTAACTCTATTTTATAAGAACCTTCTGAAATGTCAACCCTGTAATTTCATTCAGCCTCCACCTGCACCATTGTTCCATCTCCCTGGGCTAACCCACCACAAATAGATGCCACCCCTATTCCTCCCTTTCTCCTCCTCAATTCATAAATCAGAGTCATTAGAATTCTGGCTCCGCTTGCACCTACGGGATGACCGATGGCAATGGCCCCCCCATTGACATTCGTCTTTTTTAAGAGTTCCCCCATCTTCTTGAGATCCCCATTAGCCAATATCTTTGTGCTTACCAGAGGCACTGCGGCAAATGCCTCATTGATCTCAATAAGATCTACTTGATCGAGATTCATATGAGCCTTTTCCAAAACCTTCGGAATAGTGAATCCCGGAGTCGCTGCAAGTAATCTGGGAGCCATGGCAGTTGCGACCATGGAGATAATTTTTGCTAAAGGCCGGAGTCCCTTCTCCTTTGCCTTCTTCCGACTCATGATGAGGATGGCTGAACCACCCGTATCAAGCCCTGGAGCATTTCCTGCTGTCACTGTCGGACTGCCGTAGATAAGGGGTAACTTGGAGAGTTTCTCAAGTGTGGTGTCTGGCCTTGGAAATTCGTCCTTCTCAAAAATGATCGGAGCCCCTTTCTTCTGTGGAACCTCAACCCTCATGAGCTCCTCCCCAACCTTAAACTTCCCCTCTGCAAAAGCCTTAGCATACTTCATCTGACTCTGAAAAGCCCATCGGTCTTGATTCTCCCGTGTGATCCCATACTCTAAAGCTACCTCTCCAGCATCGACCGAAACAGGGTTGAACTCTGAATAACCCAGTCCATATAGACCATCCAAAAGTTGAATATGACCCAATCCCTTGCCCCATCGAATATCAGTAAGAAAATAAGGAGTTCGACTCATATTGTCAGCACCGACGGCTAAGGCAACTTCGATCTCTCCAGCTTTGATCGCCCTGAACCCTAACCTCACCGCAGCCAGCGATGAACAGCAGGCACGGTCGATCGTAAGGGAGATCGAGCCAGGGGTCATCCCTGCCTTGAGGGTGGCCTGTCTGGCAGGGACATCCGTTTCCAAAGCGACCTCCGCAGGGATCGCTGTTCCATAATAAGTCTCCTCGACCTCCTCCCCTTTGATATTTACCCTCCGAAGAACCTCTCGGATCACCATCGCCCCGAGCTCAATGGAAGGAATGTCTCTGAGAACTCCACCAAATTTTCCGAAGGGTGTCCGAACCGCGCTGACTACGACAACATCATTCTCTTCCATTCTCCATGTCCCAATGCTATATTAATTTGGAGCATTTGGTTTTTAATCTCCGAACTCCTGTAGGGAACGGTTCCAAACCGTTCCCATCGAACTTTCTTCTCTCTCCGTCGGTTGGCTCCTCACCCTACACCAGCAAATATTTTTTTCTTACTTCGTCATTATCCTTCAAATCTTCAATACTTCCTTGATAACGGATATGTCCATCATCAATGATATAACCACGGTCGCTCAGCTTTAAGGCTGACCTCACGTTCTGTTCAGCCAATAAAACAGTTAAACCGGTTTCCTTTAACTTTTTTATCTGTTCTTCTAAAATGCGAACAAGTGAAGGGGCAAGTCCTTCAAAGGGCTCATCGAGAAGCAAGAGCTCGGGATTGCCCATCAATGCCCTGGCAATCGCTAACATCTTCTGTTCCCCTCCACTGAGGCAACCGCCTCTGCGATGTTCTATCTCTTTCAGGGCAGGAAATAATCCGTAAACGCGTTCTCTATTCCACTCCTCACCGCCTCTGGCCTTCTTTTCAGCTATCTCGATATTTTCGCCTACTGTCAGGTCAGCAAAGATCCTTCTATCGTCAGGAACATAGCCTATTCCCTTTCGAGCCAGCAAATAAGGGGCTAACCCTGTAATCTCCTCTCCTTTATATCTTATGGCTCCTTGCTTAGGAGGGATGATCCCTATCACACTCTTCATGGTGGTCGTCTTTCCTGCTCCATTTCGTCCAAGAAGGCATACCACTTCCCTGAACTCGACCTTCAGAGAAACGCCAAAGAGGATATGGCTCAGACCATAAAAGGTGTGAATTCCCTCGACTTCAAGCATCACTCAATCCCTAAATAGGCTTCCTGGACGATCGGATTTTTTCTCACTTCTTCTGGCTTTCCCTGAATAAGGGTCCGTCCTTGATGCATCACCATAATGCTTTTAGCAATTGAGAAAACGATATCCATGTCATGCTCACAGAATAAAATAGTTAAACCCCGCATTTGTGCCAATCGCTTGATGAGCTCCATGGTTGCCGATGTCTCCTCGGGAGACATACCTGCGGTCGGTTCATCCAGTATCAATAGCTCTGGTTCATTCCCCAAAGCGATGGCTATCTCAAGTATTTTCTGGTCGCCATGGGATAACGATCCAGCGATGCTGTGAGCTTTATCTAAGAGCCCGACACTCTCCAGAATATTGTTCGTCTCCTTTACGACCATGTTCTTGGCTGGGTGGAAGAGCTGATGACTCTTTCTTTGCGGGACAGCACTGCTACCTGAACGTTTCTGAAGACATTCAGTCGAGGAAAGATATTGACAATTTGATAGGATCGGGAAATTCCTTTTTTGCAGATCTCATAAGGAGGGTATTCGCTAATATCTTCACCTTTAAAAATAATTCTCCCTTTGTCCCGCTTCAGTGCACCCGTGATGAGGTTAAATAAAGTGGTCTTTCCAGCACCATTGGGTCCGATCACTGCCACGATCTCACCTTTCCCAACAGTAAGGGTTGCTCCGTTCACCG
>CAVTZZ010000030.1:0-11135 GCA_963739325.1 uncultured delta proteobacterium
ATGAACTGGTTGAGGTGACCCCAACCTCCGTACGCATCAGAAAAAAGATCCTCGAATCCAACAGGAGACCCAAGTATAGAAATTAAGATTGCCGAGGTTATAGGGAACCGGAAAGAATCAGAAATGGCTCTGCCATTTTCTATGTAACTTTCTACCAGCAATCGTTGATTTTCATTTTAGCGTTGGATTACGGGCTTGTAGGTGCCCCCCCCTTTTTTAACGCTATTTTCATTCTGTAATGGTCAATTCTAAATTTCGTTACTTCATACAACACTTCACCTGGAAATCATTCCTATAGGCTATTTCCCTAAAATAGAGTGAGCAGGTTCCATCTGGCTGAATAAATTTTTGGCCGTTTTCTTCAAAAAATACAATATCTTTCCTATTTACCCCTTGCTTCCCTTACATAAATTGACAGATTTTCTTGCTTTTAAACATAAATTAGTATATAGTTAATTAAAATAAGTTGCAAAGAGCCTTTTAGGCTTATTTAAAGCTTATGCCCGCGAGAACTCTAAACGACTTCTTTGCGGGCTTTTTTTATCCGCCTACGCAGAAGACCACGGGTTTGCCCGTGGGGCTCCATGGTGAAATCAAGGCCAACATGGAGGTGAAAACGGTAATTGCATATAAAGGTCAGGGAAAGGGTGAAGAGAGGTTGATTAATGATACAGCGAAGAAGACAGGGGAGATTTCGTGCTTCAAAACCGAACCATTTAAGGCGTCCAAAATCCTATAAAGTTGTATGTTCGGGTTGCGGAAAGGAAGCTATCGTCCAGGTTCCCCCACCCAATGACAAAAAACTACTATGTATAGAGTGCTTCAGCAAATAGAGATATCTAAGGAGGAAAGATGAATAAGAAAGTTTACGTAGCCAACCTCCCTTCCCAGGCCAGCGAGTCTGAACTCAAAGCCCTTTTCTCCAAGGCTGGAAGTGTTATGTCTGTCCAGATTGTCAAGGACAGGCAAACTGGCCAACCGAGGGGTATTGCCTTTGTGGAGATGTCCACGCAATGGGAAGGCCGGAGAGCTGCTTCCATGCTTAACCGGACAGATTTCATGGGGAAAAATTTACTGGTAAAAGAGGCAACGGAAAAACGTGGCTTCAGAGGAAGATAGTAATAGAAATTTAAATAACCCGGTCATCAGGATGGAAAGGAGTCATTATGAATAAGGAAAGGCTTGAATGGGTTATGTCAGGATTAACCCAACATGCATTAAGTAAGACTGAAGACCAATTTATCAGAACTGCAGCGGAAGACTTCGATAAGAACCATGCGCTCACAGAACATCAGGAAGAAAAATTAGAAAATCTTTATAAGGAGAAGTCAAAATTGGTACCCAATAAAAACCATCCTCCTTTAAAGGAAAGCAGCCCCAAAAAGGTCAAGCCTCGCAAGCCTCGTTGGAAAGCCGTGTTTTGATATGTGAAAGTTACGATATCGCCTTCTGGATGCCACCCAATTTCGTGTCGATTCTTTCAATTCGTGATTTTCAATTTCACTTAATATAAGGAGTGGAAAAGGCCGGAGGATCAAACTTTCGAAATTCAATTAAAGGATGAGAACCGCCAACCCGCTTATTATAAAGTATTTCCGTTGTCTGCCATATTTTCGCTGACTTAGAACTGTTTATTAATGAAAAAAACGCATTATTCTTCCCTCTCGATTCTGCTGGCAAAGGTCCTTTTCTTTATAAAAGCCGTTACGATGATTCCCAGGGCTACAAAAATCAAGAAAGCAGAAATCGGGCGGTTAATGAATACCATAAAGCTGCCATCCGAAGCGATCATCGATTGTCGAAAAGCAATCTCGATTAAAGGACCCAAAACAAAAGCTAAGATTAAAGGAGCGGGCTCAAACCCGCCTCTTTTGATCAGATAGCCGAATATCCCAAAGGCAAATGTAATGATAGCGTCATAGATGCTATTATTGATGCTGTAAGAGCCAAGGAAACAGAAGAGGAGGATCAGGATAGAAAGCAACTTATAAGGGATCCGCAAAACTTTTACCCAGACAGGGATCAAAGGCAGATTGAGGACCAACAGCATTGCGTTCCCAATATACATGCTGGCCACAACCCCCCAGAACAAATTCGGGTTGGTCTTGATCAATAGTGGACCAGGCTGCAAGCCATAGATCATCAATGCTCCGAGTAAAACAGCATTGAACGCATTGGAGGGTATCCCTAAGCTTAACAGCGGCACGAAGGATCCAACAGCAGCTGCGTTATTGCAGGACTCAGGACCGGCAACGCCCTCAATCACTCCTGTTCCAAATCGCTCCGGGTGTTTGGAAAGCCTTTTCTCGATACCGTAGGATAAAAATGTAGGTATCATCGGTGATATCCCGGGAAAAATTCCCATGACAAATCCTAAAATGGTTCCACGAGCGATGGCACCCCCTGAGTCCTTCCAGTCCTGGCGGTTAGGCCAATATCCCTTAATCTTCGTTTCAAAGACCTTCCTTTCAATCGTGGAGCCCAATGTCTCCAAAATCTCCGCAACACCAAACATGCCTATGACCACAGGGATGATTCCAATACCATCTTTCAAGACAGGTAGTCCATAAGTAAAACGCTCTCTACCGCTAATCACATCCATACCCACCGTTCCGAGAAGCAAACCTACTCCCACCATGATTAACGCTTTGATCATAGAGCCCCTCACCAGGTAGGTAACGATAACCAAGGACATCAGCATCAGAGAAAAATATTCGGGCGAACCAAATATCAGGGCGGCTCTCGCCAGGGTGGGCGCAAGAAACATCAATCCAACGACGCTGATTGTCCCTGCGATAAAGGATCCAAAAGCTGAAATACCAAGGGCAGGACCAGCGCGGCCTTTTTGAGCCATTTGATAACCATCTAAACACGTAACCACCGATGCTGCCTCACCGGGAACGTTGACCAGGATCGAAGTGGTTGATCCCCCGTACATCGCCCCGTAAGCAATGCCACACATCATGATGATCGAAGAGATCGGATTCAAGTGATAAGTCGCAGGAAGAAGAAGAGCAACGGCCGAAGTAGGACCTATCCCCGGGAGAACTCCGACGAGCGTCCCTGCTAAGACGCCGATAAAGCAATAGAAGAGATTGTTGGGTTGGAGAGCGATACCCAGCCCGAACAGAAAATTATTTATAGAATCCACTCACCCACCTTCGTCTTTTATTAAAGATTTCTAAGATTGTGGAATATTCATGCAAGAGCAATCCTGAAGTTACCAGATTCGGACTCATACAGCATGATTATTTCTCATCGGCCCAATAAACTTCTCAGTGAGTTGTTATATCAGCCTCTTTAATGACCCGAGCAAAAATCTCCCATTGATCATTGAGCAACTTAGAGAATTCTTGAGGATTTTTGTACGCCACATTAAATCCGGCCTGTGCCAGCTTCTTAGCCATCTCCGGATCTTTGGAGGCATTGCTCACGGCTGAAACCAATCTATCGTAGGCAGCTTTGGGAGTCTGTGGAAGCGCGAAAAGACCCATCCATATACTCACTGAAACTTTGGGTAAGCCGACATCCGGTCCGGAAGGAACACCTGGAAGCTCGGGGGTCCTACGAGTTAGCAGCAATATCCTCACATCACCGGATTTTGCATATGCCATCGTTGCAGGGAGGGATAAGGTCATCCAGTCCACATGTCCTCCCAAAATGGCCGTGACGAGTTCTCCTGTTGCCGGATACGGAATCATCTTGACATCCAGCTTATTCTCTCCAACGATTGAGGCGAACATGATGTGCGTCTCCCCACCCAGACTGGAAACCCCTCCCTTGAGTTTTCCAGGGTTATTTTTAGCAAATTGAAGAAACTCATCAAAGGTCTTGAAGGGTGAGTTCTTAGGAACAGACATGGCGACCGGCGCATCCGCAATATAACTTACGGGCAAGAAATCTTTTCGTGGATCAAAAGCGGGTGTCTTGGAGAGATGGACGGTTGAGATGACCGCCCCACCGCTGGCTGAAAGCAATGTGTAGCCGTCGGGCTTTGTTTTCAAGAAAGCCGTAGATCCAATCAGCCCTCCACCACCTGTCTGATTTCTTACGACAATGGGAACCTTCAACTCTTTCGAAAGGGGGGGCACGAAGATTCGAGTTCCCACGTCAATGATGCCCCCTGGTCCAAAAGGGACAACGATCTCCACGGGCTTTGAAGGAAACGCCGCCTCTTGCCCTAAGATCGGTGCCGCACCGACGAGTGAAATCAGGCCCATTGCTACGATCCCACATAAAAAAATCTTTCGATGCAAATCTCTTCGTCCTCTCGTTTGCATAAAAACCTCCTTTCATATTAGTGGATAATCCCTTGGGTCATCTTCATCCCCTTGCGTGAAAAATTTGTTATATTTCCTATCTCCCGATGTTCCTCGCGGAAGATTCCCATATTCGATTTCCATTCGGATCGCCTCCATTAGATGAGGCCTCATCAACAGCACTTCTGGCAACAAGGCCCTACTCGGCCCAGAATCCTTTTGGCAAGCTCAACCCCAGCCATACGACAAAGATGAGGTAGTTACCAATTGTAATCAGCACTGCTTTCAATACCCTGCGCCACCATCGTTCAGATTCGATCGCATAGAGAAGGAAAAGCACAAAGAGGAATGTAGAAAAAACAAAACCGAGCCAGTTGATGATTATTGTATAGGCGAAGAGAGAGACACAGATGAGCAGGAACTTTACTCTGTAGATCATCTTTTCGCCATGGGCAAGCCCCATCTCCTTTGCCTTTGAAGTAAGGGATTGGATCAGAAGTCCCAAAGACAAAAGACCGATTCCAACTCCAGTGCCAAAAGCGAGAAGCCCCGGCCCTGGTTTCCGGAGGGTCCCGAGCCCGATCGTTGTAGATTGCTGGCAAACGAAAAGAGAAAGCCCAATAAAAAAAAGGGCTGACGTCTGATCACTTTTTGCCATGGTTCTTCCTTTTGAGAAGGACTTCTCCCGCCTGGTTTCGAACAACCAGCTTCGTCCCAAACCGTAAGCAGAGTTTCCTCATGAGGGAAACGATTTTCAAACCCTCCCCTTGCTCAGGAGAAACGACTTCAGGTTGCCCCTGTTTGGAAACATACACTGGCAGAAAATTTACTTCATGGATTTTATGGCGAGAGATCCGACACTGGAAAAGCATCGTTTCCCTTGGGAACCCTTCCTCCAAAGCAAAAACGAAGTTTCCCAGGCCATAACATATCGGCTTATTTCTATAAATCTCGACCGCCTGGAGCGCGTGGGAATGGTGGCCAAGAATGAGATCGGCACCGGCATGAACGGCATGGTGGGCAATGATCTTCTGGTGCAACGCAACGGTGTGGGTGCCGCCCTCAGAAATTCCCCAGTGAAAAGAGACGACAAGAAAATCGACCAACGACTTCCATTTTTCCATATCTTTCTGCATCGCCTCGACATCTTCCTGATTCGTATGATCAGGCAAAAAAAATGGGGAGATTCTCATCGGGGCTAAGCCTTCTCTTTCCTGGCTTGCTTTGAACCCAAAGGGAGTATTCACGTTCGCCGTGTAGGAAAGAAGCCCTATCGTTAGACCTTTTTTTTCAATCAAGGCCGGTTTTCGGGCCTCTTCCATGGTTTTCCCTCCACCTGAAAAGCCAATGCCGTTTTGGTTGAGAAGATCCATGGTGTCTGACAATGCCTCCCAACCATAATCAATGCTGTGATTGTTTGCAAGCGAAACAAAGTCAATTCTTCCCTTCTTCAGAACCTCCACCATGCTGGGGTAGGATCTGAATGAGGCATACCTTCCGGCCTGGGGGTTCCCTTTATTGGAAAGAGCCGCCTCCAAATTGCAGAAATTTACATCTGACTTCTGGAAATACGGGGCTACCTTGTCAAAGACGGTCTTTCCTAGTTCCTCATCAGATGCCAGTATCTTACCATCAACAAAACGAACCGTTCCAGGTAGGAACACATCACCCACAGCAGTCAAAAGCAATTGATTGTCAGATCTCCCGGGCTCCCTCCCTCTCCCATATTTATCAGCTTTCATCATCGGAACCCCCCTCTTTGCTGAGATTGAAACTGACCTTTAACCCCACCTTTATTTCGTTAAAATTCTAGCAAAACTTTTCGAAATAGTAAAAAGCAGAATTCCTTCAGCCCATGGAACTATCTCTTCTTCTTGGCCACCACTTTACGGAGAATATCCTCGAACTCCATCTCACTGATAAATCTTCTTCTGCTCTTGAAGGTGTGCTCTTTAAGGAGCGCTGCCTCGACAGTCGCCCGAACACGCACTACATCCGCAGGTGTAAATGGAATGCCTAGTTCCCGCAGTTTTGTCTCGATCGGTGCATCATCGAGGCTCCCCTCCGGCCCAAAGACGACCGTGGATTGGGTCCCTACCAAGTGGGAACTCAACGGCTCATGGAGCATCCAGGATTCTTTGGCCATATCAATTCCCGCCCAAATATACATCGGTCGTAGAAAGGCATTTTCCCCTACGATGGCCTTATGAGGCTGAATAGGAACCTTCCCCTTCTCCACAGCCATCCGGGAATATTGGTTGAGCATCTCAAGTTTCATCCCTGTTTCAATTCCGTATAGAGCTTCCAGACTCACTACCACCTCCTCGAGCGAGGCATTGCCTGCTTCGTCACCATACCCATTGATGACCACATCCACTTCGTCCGCTCCGCCTTCCACACATGCCAGCGTGTTAGCAGTGGCCAAACCAAAGGTATTATGGCAATGGGTCATGAGTTTCATCGTGGGCGGAATCATTTCTCTCACCTTGGTTGCTATGTATCTCATGGTCGGAGGATTGGCTACGCCAAAGGTATCAAAGATTCCTGCCTTGTCTCCACCTGCAGCCACTCCTTCCTTATAAACCTTCTGGATCAAGTCCAAGCTGGCCCGGGGTCCGTCAGACATCCCCCAACAGACCTCTTTCTTGTACTGGGTGTGAATATAATCCACCATGGCAGGGAATGCCTTGAGTTGATCCAGTAGCGTCTTTTCGTTGAGATACATCAATATAATGCGGAAATTATCACTCCCTGCCTCCACGCACACATCCACATCTCGTTTGAAGTCTTTTGTGTTGTTGGCAAAGAAACGGCCCGTCTTTCGGACCTTGATCCCTGATTTCGCCACGGCTTTCCCAAATTCATATTGATGCACGTGCATCGAAGGACCACCGATGTCGATCTCTTCAATGCCCATTTCGACTGCCAATCGGAGCATTTTGAGTTTATCCTCTACGCTGACTCTATATCCTACACAATCATCTCCTTCCCGAAACGTCACATCTCGGATACCCACCTTCTTAGGGAGGAGAGGCATTTCGTTTCGAACTTGCTCGGCCCAACCAAAGTGTGATACAGACCATTTCCCTTTTACATCCCATGGCTTCATAATAGATCTCCTTTCTTAAACTAAATTTAGCGATTTTTGTTAGGTAAGTAATAGTCCCGTTTATAAGCCATTGAAAAAGCCATTGATCGGAAACATTGTCAGCTGTTATACAGGTTTAAAGTGATCTAATACGGTGTCGCCAGGGAAGGGCGTCTCCCATAGTTTTTTTATGGAGCCCACGGACGGATTTGAACCGCCAACCCGCTGATTACAAATCAGCAGCTCTACCATTGAGCTACGTGGGCATTTTTAACGTGCTCGTGTCACGTGATCCGTGTCCGTCTGGATATTCTATTTTTTATCATATTTCTAAAAGGTTATCAAATCTCCGGGTACAGCGCATAGACCATAGTACAAAAAGAAGATGACATTGGTCCTCTAAATTCAAACCTCATAACTCACAACTCATCACTTTCTTTTCTCTTCGATTGCTTTTTCTAAGATCTTAATTGCCTCCTGGGAGGTATTGATCGATTGAGTCAGGGATTCCCTTGCCTGCTGAGGGTTGTGAAACCCATCGCTGTTCTCAGCCGTCCACCATTCCCAAAGGATGTGAGCTCTGTCGTGAAGGGGCCATGCCTCTCGGAGAATGTCATCTCTCACTCCCATATCTCTGGCTCGTGTATAAGTCTCGATCAATTTTCCTAACCAAAATTCAGCCTTTCTCATTTTTCCACGGACATAATTTTGAATCGCATCGACCTGATATTCGGCTTCCTCCTGGGACCAATACGTATGGCAACGACCACAGGTATCTTTGAGCATATACCTCGCACTTCTCTGACCGTGATAAGTTACCAGCGTTCCCTTTTTGTCCTTAACCTTGGGCATATGGCAGTCTTTACATTCGACCCCAGCTCGTTCGTGTTTACTCCCCCAGAAGGTTTCTGTTTCAGGATGTTGGAGTTTTGTGAGTGGCACGCCGGTGATTCCGTGATGAAAGTCCTTAAAACCGATCTCAGCATACCTTTTCTGAATGCCAAAGACATTGACCCAAGGAAAGTAGTTGGTTCTCCGATCGTCCATCCCGATAAATACTCCCGTCTTTGGATCAAACCCTGGGTTGCAGTTGTATTCGACGTGGCATTGAGCGCACAAGAGATTTGAATCGGGTTTGTTGAGAATGGCAATCGCCCTGAAGGGTTTTCCATTCCGCTCAAATTCTATCTTTGTCATAGTTACTTTCTTACTCTTCTCTTTGTCGTAAGGATAGGTTCCTTCTTTTCTATTGACAACGGCTTCGATTAATGCATCTCTCACCACCCTCGGTTTTGCTGCATGGGGATCATGACAATGGATGCAACCCATTGGGTTCTTGAGATACTTCTTAGCCATATAGATGGCGGCGGGGTTTCCCCCCCTCTTTAAATCTGTTGAGGGATGAGGGTCACCCATATAAGGCCACTTCAAGATGGTGTCTGTCGTCTTGCAGGTGAGGCAGACGGTATTTCCTGCTTTTGCCGTCTGGGGAAGTTCTTTTCCTGTATCGACCAAAAGATCCCAGACCTTCCCCGGTTTTGTAATCTCTTTCCAACTCTTTAATTGGAATATTCCTCCATAGGCTCGATCTACCAAGAGGTGGTCGGTCAGCATGAAGATATGAGATCTGGGCTCATCATGTTCTCTTGTAAAGCCATGAGGCATCATCAAGAGATCGAAGGTTGGGGATCGGCTTGTGGTTGTAGCCTTCTCAACTTTTCCCCTCGATTTTAGATTGACCGAGACGAAGGTTTCGTATTGGAATGGGTGGCATCGCCCGCAGAGGGATAATTCTAAATTCGTTTCTGGAACCTTTTCTGGATCTTTCAGATGTTCAGCCAATTGACTGTGGCATCTTGCACAGGGAAGAGAAGCATGCTTACTGCCACCCTTGAGTGATTTGATCGTCTCATGACACTCCAGACATAAACCTTCTCCCTTTGGAACGGTTTCTTTTGCCGAACGGGCAAGGGAGAGATAGAAGATAAAAAGAGAAAATTAAAATGAGGAGAGAAGTTTTTTTAAGCATAAAAGTACTCCTTTCCTATTCAGTTTGGAGTAGGTGGGGCAATTCATGAATCGCCCCACCTACTTAATTATTTGGGTCCAGCCAGCAGTATGACAATGGTCCATCCAAAGAGGACAACCAAGAAGATAATAAACTGTTTGACTAATTTAGGATCCATATCGGCATTCTCCTTTCAATTGCGTTTTTATCAAGAATAGTGTATGGAAATAATCATTGTAAGTCAACCCCGTTAGAAAGGACGGGGCTTGAACCGTGGCCTTTCTGTGAGAGAATGTCGTAGACTCGACTCTACGAGAAACTTTATTTATGTTATCCCCGCCATAAATGGTGGAACTTTCTAACAGGGTAAACATATAACGATCGTTTAGTAAATTTCAAGAAAATTGTGTGCCTCAAAAGGATTTACGATTTGCGATTTCCCATTTTCAATTTTGGGCCCGATTCGAAAAATCGTAAATCGAAAATCGGAAATTGAAAATTAGGGAGAGGAGGTAGAAGATGGGTTTAGGATTGGTGCTGATCGTAATAGGAGTGCTCATTTTTATAGATCGAATGGGTGCAGGATATGGTTTGCGGGAGGGATGGCCCTGGGTGGTCGTTGCTCTTGGAGTAGGGGGTATTTTTCGGAATAGAAAGAGCCTGCCTGCGTGGATTACAACGATCATCGGGATCTTAATCCTGGGTGGAAAATATTACTCCATCCAATTTTCGATCCCCTCCATTATCAAAACATACTTTCTACCGGCCCTTCTGATCGTTATCGGCCTGATTTGGCTTTTAAAATATCGAAAAGATTGAATTGAGGATTCCCAGCCCCTCAGAGATTTAATGATAGAACGAGTCCAGCAACGACCAGAATGGTGAGTTCCTCATCCCCTGTATTGGTCAGCTCATGAAAATGGCCGATGGGGATATGGATCGCATCTCCAGAAATTACCTCACGCACCTCGTCACCCACCTGAATGCGACCACGGCCCTTTTGGATAATATAAATCTCTTCCATGGGATCTTCGTGACCCATGAGCTTCTTCCCCGGGGCTAATGAGGCATGGGCAAGAAACATCAGGGTTTGAAGGTGTCGGGTATCGAGCAGGAAATGGGCTATACCTTGTTCATGGGCTTGGTAGCGGGTAGCTCTTACTTCAGGATGTTCCAGGTTACGTATGATCATGATAGAGTCCCTTCTAAGTCATTGAGTCACTGGGTTACTGGGTCATTAGAATTTTTGCTTTTTGGCTTAATAACTCAATGACTAATGACTTAATAACTTGCTGTTTAAGTTCGTGAGAATGGTTTGAGCACCCTGGATAATCTCTTCAATCACATCCTTCACACTTTTTATTTCATGGATCAATCCCACGCACTGGCCACAGGAGATGATGGCATCCTCCAGATCTCCTTCTGAAAGGGCTTTCTGACCCATGAGGCCACTGATGACGGTCAGAAGCTCTTCCAATGGAGCTCCTCTTTCTTCCATGGAAAGTGTTTTTTCAGCCGCTTTATTTTTAATGACTCTCGCTGCATTTCGGATGGAACGCTGAATCACCATGGTATCGGTCGCTCCTGCCTTGACGAACCATTCTTTGATCTTGGGATGGGCTGGACATTCATGGGTGGCAACAAAGCGTGTTCCCATCAACACCCCATCCGCTCCCAGAGCGAGGGCAGCTAAAAAACCTCTGGCATCCGCAATCCCGCCCCCGGCAATAATGGGAATACGGAGAGAGCTTGCTACGCTCGGAATAAGAACGAATGAAGT
>CAVTZZ010000031.1:0-44873 GCA_963739325.1 uncultured delta proteobacterium
AGAAGCCTGTGTGCAGAGAGTTTGGTTTATCATTCATTCCAGTCAATATCCTCATTTCTTACGACCACACCATAAGCTCCATTTTTGTGAATTAAGAAAATCAAATTATTCTCCATCCTATTAAAAATCCATTCGCGCTCACGTAACTGCTTATATAAACCCTCCCGTATCCTTAAAGGTTTCCCCGAAAGGGTAGAATCCAATCTTGTGTTTGAAAATCTCTGGACCCTTGACATTTTCTTCCTCCTTCAGCTTGATTTTTGAATAATGATTCTTTTCTTAACTTTCAAATTTCTATTTCTGACTTTATCAAGAATGATGCCAAAGAAATTTTATCGGCAGGGAATGAAATCTAAGGTTTCAAATTCAAACTATTTTTTGATTGAAGCAAGAAGTTGAAGTGAGGATGGAAATGGAATGAGAGAGGAAACTAAAAGCAACAATTATGTTGGAAAAGAGAGAGAAAACCCACAATATTGTGGGATTAGGGACGATAAGACTTTGGATTGATTTGAAGCTTCTTTACGCTGTAAGATACAATCCTCTCCGTGGTATTAAGAAGCCTGGCCGCTTCGGCCATATTTCCCCTGGAATTTTTAAGAGCATCGATAATTAGTTCCTTCTCATAGCTTTGCATTGCTTCTTCAAAAGAGAGTGAAGGAATTGTGCCAGATCGCTCTCCGGTTTGAAGGGTAGGGGGAAGATGATAGCTATGGATAACCCGATCAGTGCAGAAAAGGACAGCTCTCTCAATACAATTCTCGAGTTCTCTCACATTACCTGGCCAATGGTATTGAATAAGCATGTCAATGGCTGGGGTTGAAATCCTTCGGACATCTTTTTTATGTTTTTGGTTGAATTTTTCAACAAAATAATCTGCAAGGAGGAGGATGTCTGTCTTCCTCTCCCGTAGAGCGGGCATGAAGATGGGGAATACGTTCAGACGGTAATATAAGTCTTCCCTGAAAGTTCCCTCCTCAATTGATCTCTCCAAGTCCTTACTGGTTGCAGCGACGATACGGACATCCACCCGGAACGTTCGGTTTCCTCCAATCCTTTCGAATTCCCTCTCTTGAAGAACCCTCAGGAGCTTCGCCTGCGCAGTAAGATTTAATGTTCCAATTTCATCAAGAAAAAGAGTTCCGCCATCGGCCCTTTCAAATCTCCCCATCCTCTGCTCAGTTGCTCCTGTAAAGGCTCCCTTCTCATGTCCGAAAAGTTCGCTCTCGATGAGTGTGTCTGGAAGGACTGCGCAGTTCAGTTTTAAGAAAGGCTTCAAGGCTCGAGAGCTATTGAAATGGATAGCATTTGCTACTAACTCTTTCCCGGTACCGCTTTCACCTCGGATGAGAACGGTTACATCCGTGTTCGCGATCCTCTCAATCATTTGAAAGACTTCAGTCATCTTATTGCTTGTCCCCACAATATTGTAGAGACTGTATCTCTCTTTTAATTTTTCCTTAAGGGTGATGTTCTCACTCAAAAGTTGTTTCTTTTCATCCTGGACCATCTGCTGGATCTTGAGACCTTGAGCGATCATGGAGGCAATGATGGAGAGAAGGCGAACATCTTCTTCGAAAGCAATATCTTCGCTGAAAAGGCGATCGACGCTTAATGCACCCAGGACGTTCGGACCATTTTTGATAGGCACACAGATAAAAGAAATATCACCCTTTCGATTCACAAGGAACTCCCTGTTTCCAGTTAAACTGATCTAGAGAATAACTCTGTCGGATCTCGGATTAGAATGACTTTTTTCAGGATGATGGCTTATCTGGCTTTGTTTGAGGCGCATACCACATGGCGCGGTAGGCCTTTCTTAGCGCAATAACGATGGAATTGGCAAAAGATATAGAAAAAGATACAAGCAGAGGCCATGGGATACATTATGGTTGGATTGTCATGAGCATGGGTATGTTGACGACTATAGGGACGCACGGATTTGGGCGAATGGCCTATACCATCATCCTTCCTTCCATGAAAGATGGACTTGATCTAAAGTATGCTCAACTGGGACTCCTCGGGACAGGGAATTTTATCGGATATCTCTGTTCGGCGATCATTGGAGGATTTCTGGCCACTCAGTTTGGCCCGAGAATCATTATCGCTTTGGCTCTGGTCCTTATGGGAATTTCAACGATCCTAACGGGCTTGGCTCAGAGTTTTAGTTTTGCCCTTTTAATGAGAATCCTTGCCGGCCTTGGGTGTGGGGGTGCATTTGTGCCGGCCATGGCCATGGCTTCGACCTGGTTTGTGAAAAAAAAGACGAGGGTTTGCGGCCGGAATTATTTCCGCCGGTGTTGGAACCGGAACCATGGTAGTCGGCATCGTCGTTCCACCATCCAAAAGTGAAGGTGGGCAAGATCATTTTATCCTTGACACACAAGGAGAAATCCGCTATATAGTGACTTAGAAAAAGCGAGTCTCCTTCACCTAAACGGTGTGGAACTCGAAAAGCTCTCGGAACAATCCGATAGATTTTATGCAAAAACTTTTAAAGACAGTTACATATAAACAAGGAGAAGTTAGTACTTAAAAGGAAAGGATGAAAAATGTCAGACAAAGTATATTTCGGTAGAGGCTTTCTAGAGACAGAGTTGGTGCCGCTGTTTTTCAGGCTGGTCAAGGCGAACATGAAACCTGGAGACGTCGCTTTCATATTCACTACGCCGGGGCAAAATCCAGCGCTGTGGAACGGATTAGCGGGAGCAATCCAAACTGTAGGTGGCTTACCGATAGTGTTAATGGTGCCTGTTGATCATTGGCATAAGAGAGAACCTCCAAAAGCCATTGCTGAAGCTATGAAACTTGCCAACATTTGCTTTTACTCTGGAGAGCCAAATGGTATCACGTGGATATACGGAGATGCTAGGGTGGAAGCGGCTAAACGCGGGGTCATAAGCGTATCTAACATGTTTTCTGTAGACGCTATGCTGGTTGCAGGAAAAGCTGATCCGTATGAAGTTCAAAAATATTCAAAAGCCGTTGAGAAGCTTTACAACGAGGGAAAGAGATATCGACTTGTAACAGGGGATGGAGAAGAACTGGTAGGGAGCATAGAAGGCAGAAAATCCTGGGTCCTATGTCAAATCGCGGAGGCGCCTTATTATTCAGCTACCTTCGCCGGCGGTGAGACTATGATGGCTCCCATTGAAGGAACCTCCGAAGGTACTTTCGTATGCGATGGTTGCATTGGTGCTGGGATCGGTGTTGTTAGTGAACCCGTGAAAATAACGATACGCGAAGGTAAGATTGTGGACGCAGAAGGCGGAATTGAAGCTTCTCTACTCAAAAAACTCATATTTGAAACTTACGGATACGATGAAGGCGCAAAGAACCTCTGTGAGCTGTCGGTTGGAACGTGCCCAAAAGCTAGAACAGGGCGAGGAGTAACTGTGCATGAATGGAAGAACCTGTTGGGAACTATGCATATCGCCTTCGGAAATAATACCAGTTTCGGACAAGGCCACCCTGATGCTGCAGGAAAATCAAAATCAGATCTCCACGTGGATATTCTAATGCTGAAACCAACATTTTACATAGATGATCAAAAAGTGGTAGAAAAAGGCAAATTACTGGTATAAAGAACTTTGGGACATAAGTTGCTTATCCTCCTAAGTAATCGAATTGTTATATATCTTCTCATTTAGCCAATTTAAGAGCCCGGATTGAGCTTTCATTCTAGCTTTAGCTGACCTCTAGAAAGTCGATCAACCCATTTTCACATCTTTCTAGTTCTTTTTTTGCACAAATCCCACTATTTTCTTCTCAGAGGAGCCAAACAGAAGCGCTTCCGCTAGGCCCCTCTGAGCTCTAAACAACTTAGAGGAGGCTACTCCAAGCCTATGTATTCCCACCTATAAGAACCAACACCTTTGCCCATTTCCCACGTAGGCACTTTGTTGCTTAGGATATATAACTGGTGAGTAGTACAAATGCCAGTGTTATAGAAATTTTCCAGAACATAATCCATGATTCTCCGGCCATAATCTATATATTTATCTTTGGTGCTCTGAACTCCATGTACTTCGATCAATTGGTCTAATTTGGGGTCTTTTGTCTGGCTATATATGGAAGCTGAGTGATATATCGTACTCCATGCATAAACTGGCCTATTGGGCAAAGGCATTAGAAAGGCAGCTGGCCCCGGTGGCTCTTTGTTTTTAGTCCAATAAGGTTTAAAGCCATCATAGTCCATTTCCAGGATTTTCGTCTTTACCCCTATTGCCTCCCAATAGCCACTGATAGCTTCATTGATTATCTTAGATTCGGGAAGCATGGTTACAAAGGAGTATATGTACATGGTAAATCCATTAGGGTACCCAGCTTCAGCCAGAAGCTTCCTGGCCATTTTCGGATCATATGGTGTGTGAGGATAGGGCTTGTACTCTATTGCCCAGGTAAACATACATGGCGCAGTCCCTACCACCTTTCCCTGGCCCATCAGTATTTGCTCGACAATCTCATCCTTGTTGATGGCATAGATCAGGGCCTGTCTCACCTTCAGCTTATTGATCGGAAAGTCCGGACGAAATACCCCCAACCACATCATAGCCAAGTATAGACCATCTTTCTTCTGATTGATCTTGAAACCAGCATCTTTAAGTGCTATTGCCCTCCGGAGGCCGACGTCAATGACATCTAGCTCACCCGACTGTAAAGCTGCAGCCCGGGTTCCCTCCTCCGGCATGAGCTTGAAGGTTAAATACTTGTATTTGGGCACACCCACCCGCCAGTGGGAATCTTGGGCCACCAACTTGATATGAACACCTTCCTTCCACTCGTATAATTTGTAAGGGCCTGATCCTATAGGGTGGGCCTTAAAATAATCATCTCCGTTCTCCTCAATGTATTTTTTAGGTACGATCATGCTAGAACCGCCAAGGCTACTAAGAACATACATTATCGTAGGCCATGGCTCCGTCAAATGCAGAACCACCTTGTTTGGGGGAACTGTCTCCACCGACTTTACCTTGAGTTTAAAATCGGCTACATTAGTTGCTAAATTCTTCTTTCCCGCACACTGCTCTATTGTATACTTTACGTCCTCGGCAGTCAGTGGATCGCCATTGTGGAATTTTATCCCATCCCTTATGTAAAAGGTCCAGGTCAAAAAGTCAGGAGACGTCTCCCACTTATAGGCTACGCTAGGCTTTGGATCGAACTCCCCATCTTTATTGACTCCAATAATGTAATCATACATTGGCTCCAAATATTGCTTGTTATACGCAGTCGTCCAAAACGGATGAAATGTCTGATCGAAGAGGGTAGAAAGCCCCATCCGCAACTCTCCGGAAGGCTTTTGTGCTTGAGCCGGCAAATCCCAACCCAATAATAAAGCAAAGACAATTAATACATAAATGGCTTTTCTCATTTTGCCCTCCTTATCTTATTTAGATCATAAGTTGATACCATTCCTCTTAAACATTTGCCTCAAAATTTTAATTTTATGGAGCATCCCCTCCTTCCCATTCGAAGGCATTAAGCATATATCAATTGAACAACTACCGCCTGGAAGGCGGTAGATTCGTAGTTTCGTCAATTACAAATTGACTGTCGTCTTGCATGGGTTCTCCTTCTTGTTCAGCTATGTACTCCTCAACCATCTTATCTGTGATGGTTCCGGAGCTGACAACCAGATACCCACGGGCCCAAAGGTGTCTGCCCCACAGTTGCTTCCGGAGATGGGGAAATTCTTGAAGCAGCACCCGAGAACTTGTCCCCTTCAACCATTGCACTATTTTACTGATGTGTTGATGGGGATGATACGAGATGAAAACGTGAATATGGTCGCGTGACACTTTACCCGACAGAATCTGGATATCATGTTCCATTAGCCAATTGAAGAATTGAAAGTGTAATTTTTTCAGTTAACTGCTACCCGGGTCTTATGTCGATCAACCCAATCCCGATCTTTGACCGGGTTCCTCGCCCACCGGGGTTCTCCTCCTTAAAAACTTTTTGCGCGTCTGATAATTTTTTACTGGCGTCCGACAAAATAATTTGTTATATAGTGGTCCATGGAAGGGTCTCTCATCCTCCGCGGACGTCAGATCACCTCCGATGACCTGCCTCTCATCCAATTCTTTATCCAAACCTACTGGCAAAGGGGGCGAAAGCTCATCTCCCGTGAGTTATCCCGCCAGTGGCACTGGTACCAGCCCAACGGAAACCTCAAAGACATGGCCTGCAGAGAACTCCTCTTGCGCCTGGAACGGATGGGGCTGATTCAACTCCCTTCAAGGCGAAACTCTGCTAATTAATGAAAGACGCCATTGGATGCCTTCCATGGTCAAAACCTTGGAAACCCCACTGGAAGGGAAACTCTCCCAATTTAGCTCCCTCGAACTCAAGATGGTTCGTCACACTCCCTTCGAACCCCTCTATAACAGCCTCATCCATCGTTACCACTACCTGGGCTATCGCCAGATCGTTGGCGCTCACCTTAAATACATCCCCTTTCTGGGTGGCTAGGTCTTCGCCTGCCTCGGCTGGGGCTCCCCTGCCTGGAGGGTTTCGTGCCGGGATCAGTTCATCGGCTGGTCTGATCGCATCAAAGAATAAAATCTCCATAAACAAGGTTCCTAGTTCTCCCGAAGATCGTTTCATGATACTTCACCTTGCTACCATATTAATTCTATTAGAAAAGTTCTAATTGAGTTTCACGCCGTGAATATTGATTTCTTCGGTTTTTGCCACTTTCTATTCTCTCTGCAGCACGCTGGTTATGAAGAAGGCCATGTAAAATTCCCAGGCTGCAGGCGATGTCTCACAGACAAATTAGCAAAAATAATTATTTTGTCAAGTAATTTTTTAATTTTTTTCATAATACCACATACCACAATTTTCAAATGAATTCACCCTCCATTTTCCCATATAATCTATCCTCCTCAGATTCAAGGATTATCACCTTTTGTTTGAATTTTGGGTCAACCTGAACCATTTGCCTCCATTACTTATATTGACATTCTGTTCATTAAACAACGTTTTTAAGTATTATCAGATTCTTCTTATTACCCCTTCATTCGTAACTGAAGAATACTCCCCACTCGGGAAATAAGTTCAATTCAATTTATTAAATTTTATAAAAATACCCATTGGGGGTCAATGAAATCTTTTTTGGAGATGATTTTCTTCTTGAAGAACGACTATCGTATCGGAGTTAAAATCGAATCATCTCTCTTAAAGATCGCCCTCTCTGATAACCTTCAGGAGGAAGATCTCTGTGTTTTGAGGCAGAGTATCTTTGCTGACGGTAAAACGATTCGTATTGAGAGACCAAACTTTGTAAGGACCATCAATAAATCTCTGGACAGAGAATAGGTCATTGTAATAGTGCATGGGGATGGCAATCTTGGGCTTCAGCTGTTCCACGACCTTCTTGGCATTCTCGGGCCCCATGGTAGAGACTCCTCCGATAGGAAGGAGCACGATGTCCACATGTCCTATCAGCTCAAGCTGATCCTCATTGAAGGGCTCACCGACATCACCGGTGTGGCAGATGCAGAGACCATCCATCTCGAAGACGAAGGCAGAACCCCTCATACTCCCCTCATACCCATAAAGCCCTCTCTGATGGATAGGGACATTGTAGATCAGGACATCGCGGAAGGTCGTATTGATCTGGGTCCAATCATTAGCTCCATTTTTTAGACCCCACAAGATGACGGGATCTCCTTTTGCGAGTCCTACATTACTGTGATTCCCGCTCCTCTTTCCCACGGTCACCACATGGGCCCATACTTCAGGCATAGGGTAACCCATGTTCCCAAAAGGATCGGTGATGATCTTGGTCCCTTCGCTCGATGTGATCTGGAAGAAGGAATGGCCGAACCATTTGATCTCAATCATCCCTGAGTTTGCAACCCACCTCAGAAAAGGATCATCATCCCCTGCGATGTTTGGATTTCGGCAGGCGGCCTGAACCCGAGAAATATGGATAGGGAGAAAGGACAATAAACTGAAAAGAATAAGTATCAGAAAGGGTGAAGATCTTCTTGCTTTCAATTTCTGTTCACCTCCGGATTGGTTTTATAGGTCACCCTCTCTCACCACCTTCAGGACATAGATTTCCGGGACGTCGGGGAGAGTATCCTTGCTCACAGTGAACTTGTTGCTATTGAGAGACTTGGTCCGATAGGGACCATCCGTAAATCTCTCCAGGACATTCGTATAATACCAATAGTGCATCGGGACAACAACCTTGGGCTTTAACTGCTCGACGATCTTTTTGGCGGCTTCCGGTCCAGCGGTATAGGTTCCTCCAATGGTCTGGAGCAGAATGTCCACATGCCCTATCAGATCGAGTTGATCCTCGTTGAACGGTTCGCTCACATCTCCTGAATGGCAGATGCAGAGACCGTCCATCTCAAAGACGAAAGCCGATCCCCTTAAACTCCCTTCATATCCAGGAAACCCTCTCTGATGAATCGGGACATTGTAGATCAGGATATCACGGAAGGTCGTATTCACCTGATTCCAATCTTGAGCTCCTTCTTTAAGACCTCGCAGGACAATAGGATCTCCCTTGGCCAGTCGAGCATTGTTATGGTTCCCATGCTCCCTGCCTATGGTCACGATATGGGGCCATACCTCAGGCATGGGGAACCCCATCGCCCCGAAGGGATCGGTGATGATCTTTGTCCCACTACTGGAAGTGATCTGAAAAAAGGAATGGCCGAACCATTTGATTTCGATAAACCCTGAGGCTGCTGCCGGCACGACAAAGGGATCTCCCTCGGCAATATTAGGATTTCGACAAGCAGCCTGCACCTCCCAAGTAAAGAAAATTTGGAAGATAAGTATTAAAAGTATCAAATATCTCCTCATTTTCAACCTCCTATCTTACACTCTAAATCACAAATCCCAAATCTTTCTTTGTCATTAAGTTACTGGGTAATTAAGGTATTCCATGACTAATGACTTATTGACCTAATGACGCAGTAATTTTGTCGTTTGGTGTTTGTTATACGAGCCCCCAGCGCCTTCTGAAATACCATTCCACAATAAGGAAGCCCAGAACAAGAACCATCACAAACGGACTTGTCCAAACGGACGACCGTCTCTCTTCAATGAATCGGCTCTCAGCCTTTCGGGCGTAATCTTCTACCTCTTTTAAAAGGTCTTCGCTCCTCAATAAGAATTTTCCGCCGGTGGAGGTGGAGATCTTCTTGAGTTGCTCATGATCGGGCGAAGCATCCAGAGTGTCGAGAAGTCCGGATACGACGATAGATTCCTCCAGATGACCGGCTGAAGTTTCAACTTTTAATTTGTATATCCCGCCTTTTTGAGGGAGGAAGGAACCCAGATACTCCCCCGATTGCCCGGTGGGCTTTAGTTTCGATTCAATCTTAAGACCATCGGGATTAAGAACAGAAAAAGAGACCATGGATCGGAGATTCGGAGAGAGATCTTCTTCCCTGAGTTTGATCCTTATTTCAATCTCCTGACCAGTGGACCCTGGGTTCTCCGATAGGGTGATCTGAACAGGCTCCAAGCCCGGATCTTTCGTGAGCCACCGGACCATTCTGTCCACGAGCCTGAGATAGGCCAAATTCCCCTTGCCTTTGGCAACCATTCCCATATCCCATTTCCAGGAATAGTCTGTGGCAAGGGTGAGAACTCTTCCGTTCCCGTAATTAGAGACAGTGAGAATGGGCCATGGGATTCCATCTGTGCTTTCCAGAAGAACGGTCGCAGAACTCTTAGGCTCCAGCAGGTTAAAGCCATCCAGGGGTGGCATCTCCTGCCAGAACCTAAGACGTCGGGCCTCATCACCCGCGATATCCCCTACGGTATCCCCCACGGTATCTAATGACAAGCGCGTGATGGGATGGACGACTCCAGCCCGGCTCAACCTTACACCTACCCGGGAATCCCTGCGATAGTCCTCCTTCTCTGCAAATCTGACAGGTAGGATTTCTCCTATCGGAGTCATTGACCTCCCCTCGTTAAAGAGATTGGGCCCTCCGATCATGGCGAAGCCACCTCCACCCCTCACAAATTCCTTGATGCTCTCGAGGTGATGGGGGCTGAGGTAAAGAGTGTATTTAAGATTATCGAATATCAGAAGGTCGAAGGTCTTAATCTCCTTAGAGAAGAGGGTTTCCACAGGAAAGGGAATCAGGCTCTGTTCGTGAGTGGGGACATTGAGGATATCTGAAGGCGTCCTCAGAATGACGAAGGAGAGGAGATCGATGGAGGGGTCGTTCTTGAGGGCTATTCTCATAAACCGGTAATTCATACTGGGGTTACCCGAAACCATCAGGACTCTAATCTTGTCGCGGACGACCTTCAGGGAAAGGTTGAAACTGTTGTTGGAGAGCAAGCTTTCTCCAAATTGTTGTGGAATTGAGATGGAAAGGTTTTTCTGGCCGACCTCATCCGGAATGAAAGAGAGAGAGACAGTGACCTCACCAGGGCTGGTGTTGATGCGGGTGTTTTTGGCTGTAAGGAGTTTACTCCCTTCTTTCAAAAGCACAGGAAGTGAAAGACCCGTGTAACCATAGCTCTTGATGGTGACGTCGATCATGACCTCCCTTCCTCTGAAAACCAGCGAGGGAGCTTTGACAGCCTTGATCAGGATATCCTTATACTCTCTCGTAATTCCCAGGGGGACGGTAATAACGGGAAGATTGGAAGACTGTCCCTCATTCCATCTCAAATTTCCATCGCTCAAAAGAAGAGCGAGGGTGTTCTTTCCGCTAAGCTCCTTCAGGATCTCACTCAGGTTTCCCTGCATGCCTTCAGCCTTCAAGTCTGCCAGTTCTTTGGCCTCTATGGTCCTTAGTGATTCACCCAAGCCATAAAGCCTGACCTCAAACCTTTCACTGAGGGACTTCAACAACGGATTTGCCCCTTCCGTAAGAAGGACCCTGGCTTCTTCAAGACGGCTCAATTTCCCTGGACCTCCAGATTGACCCATGCTCTGAGAGGTATCGAACAGGACCGCTATTGCCGGGAATACCTTATGTTCCTTCTTAGCCACCAGAGAGGGATTGAGCGCAAAAGCGACAAGAAAGGAAATCGCGCCGAGTCGGAGGAGTGATAGACCCAAGGCCCTGGAATGCCCCAATTTTTCCCGCATAAAGCGATACTGAGCGATGGCTGATGCAAATCCGAGGGAGAAAAGGAGAAGGATGAGCCATAGGGGAAACACAGGGGCAATCGTAATCTGATCCAGATTCATAAACTCTGACGCCTCTTGATGAAGGGATGATGAATGACATCCTTCTTGTAATCTGAAGTAAGGGAATAGACGATGATATTGATCCCAAGTTTGAAAGCGGCGCTCCTCTGGAGTTCGCCCCCTGGCACGCATTCATTGACCCACTTGCCGAATCTGTCTCTCGCCCAGGCTCCGGACAGGTCGTTTTGTGAGTATAGAACCGGTGTCCAGGTATCAATGTTGATGCCCTCTAAGTAGGCATTGACTCTCTGACGGCCCCCAACACTACTTATAATATAGAAACTCTGATAAACAGAGTGGTCAGAAGCAAGTCGTCTTAACTCATTGTCAGGGAAAAGCTGTTTCATCTCTCGTCGGAAAGCCTGATCAAACCCGAACCCTTTGGCCCCCACCGTATCCTCTGCAAAAAGAAATCCTCCGTAGCTGAGGAATCGTCTCAGAATCTCCCTTTCCTGTAGGGTGAAAGGATCAAACTCATATTTTCCCGCCATATAAAGAAAGGGATAGAAGAAGAGATCAGAGTCAGAAAAAGTTGTCACCCGTCTTTCCTTCATCCCATCGATACTGGTTCTTAACTCTAATTCCTCGGTGATGGCCTCAGCAAATTGAGGATTCGGATCCCATTCGCCGCCGCGGTATTTGAGTTGGGCGAAGAAGAAATGGGGGAAGGAAGCGCTCAAGGAGGGCTTGGGACCCGGAAAAAAAAACCCTGCAGCAATACTCAATACTGCCAACAAGAAATTTCTCCTTGAAATCATTCCTCTCCTATAAAATAATGATAGGTCATTAAGATTTGGATATTGGTTATTATTTGGTTTTTGGTGCTCGATCATTGGATATTTATTTTTTCCAGGGTGCTCCATTCGCTAAACCCATCTCCACGGCGAGGACCACCATGACGAAGGCCAGGAGAAAGGGCCACAGTTCTTTTCTTCCTGCCTGAAGATCCTTCAAGGTTCCTTCCTTATACTCGATGACCTTCACTGGGATCGCTCCAAACTTTTTTTGAAGTTCACCCTCTGCCATCTTCGCTAGATCTGATTCCTCATATGGAGCATTCACTCCCCGCCTCAACTCGCCTGATGGAAGGGAGAACTGATAGATGCCTGGCCCTCCCTGGGCCCCCTTGATCTGCACAGGACGAACCTGCTCCTTAAAAGGTTCTCCCACTCTAAGGCCTGCCGGAAGAGAGCTCCCTGTCAAGCCCACAGCCTCCTTCAGCAGTCCCTGGATCAAGGGGAGATAGGCGGCCTTCAAAGGGAGATCGTTCCAATCCAGATCGGCACTGGAGGTGAACAAGAAGAGCCTGGATCTTCCTGTCTCCGCTTCTATGAGCAAAGGATCCTGGCTCCCCAGGGTGAGGAGATTTTTGATGCTCCCCTCGATCTTGAAATAGCGCCAGAAGGAGGCGTTCTTCAGGCTCTCGCTTCCTCTGGAAAGAGAGATGAGAGCCTCTCGACCAGGATCGATCTGGGCGATTCGCTCCGATTTCTGACCCAAGTCTCTCAGTTCTCCTATTCTCCAAGGAAGAAGGGTAAAGGTATTGTATTCTGCAGGCAAGACCCGGTCCCCAAGAAAGATAAAGACAGGCTTACCCAACTCCAGAAAAGAGGCCAGTCTCGAGGGATAGGGCTTGGATACATTGAGAAGAAAGATTGCATCGTAAGGTCGCAAATCGACGGAGGCCACTTCGGTCTCTGTGATCACTCGGACCAGAAAGGGTGAGTTTTCCACTCCTCCGGGACGAAGGGCGTTCATCAGGTAATAGCTTTCACTGGCCTTCAGAGAAGTCTTAGGGTCTCCATCGACGATGAGAACTTTTACCTTCTCTCTGATCTTGAGAGGAAAGTAGAATATGTCATCCGAAGGCAACCTGTCTTCGGATAACCTGACCTCCCCATCGATCCAGCCAGGTTTCTCAAGAAAGAGTTCGAAATAGACTTTACCATCCTCTCCAGCTTTGGCGTCTATCGATTTCTGATCTACTTTGATACCTGAGAGATAGAGCTGAACGAGTGTGGTTCCGGATTTCTCAGACAGATTGGATGCGACTACCTCCAAGCGCGCGGGAGCTCCTACGACCGCCTCGCCTTCGATCAAACTTACGCTTTTGATGCAGAAATTGGGATCTCGCTCCTGACCGCCTATTTTTAAAAAGGTCACCTCCGCATCGGAGACCACGCCGATTTTGCTCAGGTCGAGAGCCTCCCAATCTCCGCGGGCCATGTCACTCAGGATCAATATCTGTTTGGAGGTTTTTAAATCCTTCAATCGCTGATAGGCCAGGCCCAGGACAGAAGCTGGGTCACCCCGACTAAAGGAGAGAGGAATGGACTCCAGTTCTTTCAGCGCCTCCTCTGCTTTCATCCATTGGACTCCCTTAGCCGCTGCCTGTCTCATCTGAACATTCGTTGTTGGGAGGATGGCCACCTGGCCTTCGAAACCTCTCAGGGCTTCCTTGGTTGCCTTCCTGGCGAGATCATAACGTTCTCCCCTCTCCTCGCGAAAACCCATGCTGAGGGAGTTGTCGAGAATGATGACCTTCGCCCCTCCACCTCGGAGGCCAGCGACTCCCGACCGGGTGAGCACGGGTCTGGCCATCATAAAGACGATACCGAGCACCGCCAGGATCCTAAGGGCGAGAAGAAGAAGATGCTTTAGCCGTTGAGGTTTGGTTGTCACCCGTTGTGATTGAAGAAGAAGACGGACCGCAGAGAATTTTCGCAGAATGGCTTTCCTCTGCGTCAGCCGATGAATGAGGATGGGCAGAATCGCAGCCGCCAGGCCAAATAAGAATAATGGATTGAGAAATGTGAGGTTCATTTGTAACTGAAAATTTCTAAACCCGAATATCAAAATCCAAATCTGTTTAAACTCTAAATCTTCACCCTGTTAAGTAATCCTGCATGAAATTGATGACCGTACTCTTCCGGAAGAGTCATGAAAATCAAACCAGAAATAACTCATCCTGTACTTAACAGGGCGAGCAAATCCAAAATATAAAACTCAAAAGGTAATTTTGACCTCTCAATAATTGAACCGAATATTTCTTAAGTCATACGATTTTGAGTTTAGTGCTTTGGACATTTGAGTTTGTTTAGAGTTTAGGGTTTCGAGTTTAGGATTTAACATCTTCGTTTCGAAATTCGAATTTCGTGCTTCGAATTTTCAACTCATAGGGGTCTAAACTTCCCTCTCCAGGAGAGATATCGTACCAAGGCTCGATCCAGGCCGATGGAGGTGTCAAAGAGAGAATAATCGATGAGGTGCGAGGCACAGGCTTCTCTGTAGGCATCGATCAATGAGTGGATCGTATCCAGATAAGCAGATCGGATGGCGTGAGGGTCTGCAAGGAGTTTCAGGTCTTCCTCCATATCTTGGAAAAGGGACGGCTCTTTAAAAGGAAACTGGAGTTCATCCCTGTCCAGAAGCTGGAATACCATGATGTCACTGCCTCTCGAACGGAGCTGTTTCAACCCCTTGACGACTTCCTCAGGTTTATCCAGAAGGTCTGAGATCAGGATGATGAGGCCCCGTCTCTTCAAAGAGGCAGCAAGCTCCTGGAGCACTGAAGCCGCGGAGGTTTCTCCTTCTGGTCTCCGATCCTCCAATTCTTTCAAAATGGCGAAGAGATGGTCGTGAGTGGCCTTCGGAGGGATCATCTTTTCGATCCTGTTGGAGAAGGTGATCAGTCCCACGGAGTCCTGCTGCTTTAACATCAGATAAGCCAGGGACGCAGCAAGGGTGGAACCGTAATCGAATTTGCTCCATCCGTCCGAGGCATAACTCATGGAGGAACTGGAATCCATAGCGATATAAGCTTTCAAATTGGTGGCTTCGTGATATTCCTTGATGAAGTAACGATCGAATTTGGCGTAGGCCTTCCAGTCAATATGGCGAATATCATCCCCCTGGGAATATCCCCGATGTTCCTCAAATTCGGAGCTCAATCCTTTGGCCTGGGAAGGATGGATTCCCACCATCACTCCATCGACGACAAACCTGGCTCTCAGATAGAGGTTTTTTAATCCCGACAAGACTTTTGGATCGAAATAGTTCAAGGCTTCACCTCTTGAAGGAGACGGCTGATGATATCGAGCGAGGTGATCCCCTCTGCCTGCGCCTTAAAATTGGTGATAATCCGATGTCTCAAAATAGAAGGAACGACGGCCCTCACATCCTCCACGGAAGCGACGTATCTGCTATCCATGACCGCCCTCGCCTTTGCTGCAAGGATCAGGTATTGGGAGGCCCTGGGTCCTGCTCCCCACTCCGTCCATTCCTTCACGAAGGGAAGGGCTTCAGATTCCTTGGGCCGAGAAGAGCGGACGAGCTTTACCGCATAACCGATGACATGGGAAGAGGCGGGAACCTTTCTCACCAAGTTCTGTAAATCGAGAATCTTGTCCGCATGGATTACCTTCTCGAGAACTGGCTGGTAGGAACTGGTAGTCGAGGCCACGATCTCCATCTCTTGGTTGAAGGTGGGATAGTTGATTTCGATGTTGAACATGAACCTGTCAAGCTGAGCCTCGGGCAGCGGATAGGTTCCCTCCTGCTCAATAGGATTCTGTGTGGCCAAGACAAAGAAGGGGAGGTTGAGGGTGTGGGTGACACCCCCTGCGGTCACCTTATACTCCTGCATGGCCTGAAGCAGAGCGGCCTGGGTTTTAGGAGGTGTTCGGTTGATCTCATCCGCCAAAAGGATGTTCGTGAAGATAGGTCCTTTGATGAAGCGGAACGAACGCTGCTTGCTTCCCACCTCTTCTTCCAAAATATCCGTTCCTGTAATATCCGAAGGCATGAGGTCAGGGGTGAACTGGACACGGTTGAAGTTCAGTTCCATGATCCCTGCCAATGTTGAAATGAGCAAGGTCTTGGCAAGACCCGGAACTCCAACCAAGAGACAGTGACCACGGCAGAAGAGCGCGATCAAAATCTCTTCAATCACCTTATCTTGACCTACAATCACCTTCTTGATCTCAGAGGTGATCTCAGCCTTCTTCCTGCCCATCTCCTCAACTTGAGCCAAATCCTCATCCGATATATGACTTTCTCTTGCTGCCTCCATTTCTCTCCTCATCTTCCTAATTTTTTGGCGATCTCTCTCTCTTTTGTCGCATCCGACGGATCTCCCAACATCTCATGAGCGTTGGCCAATCCCAGATGGGCTTCCGGGTCAAATGGGTTTATCTGTATGGAATCCTCAAACGCCTCCCTGGCTTTCTTAAAATCTTTCAGCTTCATATAGATCTGGCCTAATTGCGTGTAAGGAGTTGGATGGTCGGGTGATATCTCCTTCACGCGATTTAAAATGTCGAGAGCCTCTTCATCTCGGCTAAGGTCGATGAGAGCAGAGGAGAGCCTATTCATAATGGGCACAGAATCCCGTGTCTCAGCCATCGCCCGACGATATTCAAGGACGGCGGCACTGATTCTCCCTCTCTCTTTGAGCAGATCTGCCAGATGCGCTCTATTCCTCGCCACCAGCGATTTGATCTCCTCCATGTCGAGGCGTTCCTCGTCAGCCCTTCCCTCCTTTATTTTGTAGCGGCGTACATTAACCCCACTCACCTCTTTGAATCCCTTCGATGCTAAAAAACTCTTCCAGTTCTCCTCGAACTCGGAGAACTGCAGCCCCAGAACTTCGCGAATGGCTTCACTTGCGCCCCGCGTGGTTCCACTGGCCATCCGATTCATGATCTCCCTGACCCTTTCGTGTCCGGACTTGGCGATGATAAACTCGATGGCTGAGGCGGCCTGCGCGTAGGCAAGTTGTACATCCTCCGGAGTCTCCAACCTGATCAGCGAGGGTTCCATCCGGTCAAAGTCAATCAGTTTCCTTTCGGTTAAGGCATGAGCTAAGAGAGTCTCATAAAGAAGTGAAAGATAGGATGGACCATTTCGCCATCGGGTCTCCTCATACTTTGCCAGTCCCTCATGGAACCAGATGGGGGCTTTATTCGAGGTCAACTTCACGATCAGATAGTGCATATATTCATGGCTGATGGCGTCCAGCCAGCGGTAACCATAGACCAAAGCCTTCGGAGAGAGGAACTGCAGCTTGTTGAACTTGGTGAGGCCCACTGCACCGGTGACCTCAATATCCCGGACGGATAGCGTGGAGGCGAGGTAAAAGGCTTTGGCATCCGGAAATAATTCAACCCTCACCTTCTCTTTGGGTTGAAACCCGTATTGCTGAGTCATAATCTGGTAAGTCTTCTCCAGTGCATCGGTCAGGTAATCCACCAGGATGCCGTCCTGCTTCTCGTCGAGAAGAATCACGAAATGGGGGGTTTCATATCGCTTGAAGGGCGATAGGACATTGATCGTTTCCTCGGTCAGCAGGGCATAGCCTCTCCGGGTATCATCCTCTCCGCCCACTTCCATGGCCGATTTCATCAGCTTCAGGGATTCCTGGTAGTCACCCCGATGGAATGCGATCTGTGAAGCAAGCTCAAGAAGCTGTGCATCCTTCGGCTCTCTTGCAAGAGCTTCCTTAACCTCCGACCAGATGTCTTCCACATCCCAACTCTCTAACTTCGCCGTTAGGGAACTGATCACCTCTGGGGAAGCTGCCTGAGAGATCGAGGGGAGTATCAATAGAAGAACGGTGGTGATAATGGCTATCGTTCTCATTCTGTTAGACCTTTGAAGTATCTTTCTACCTCTCTTCTATATTGAGAAGGGATACCTTCCTTCAGGGATTCCATGACCTTCTCTCTCAAGATCTGGGGTGCCTTATAGGCATCTTTTGAAGGCGGATCAAACTCCTCCCTGTCAATGCCTGTATAGCCCTTCTCCCGAGGCCTTCTCAATTCAGGCTGTGGAAGTGTGGGCATAGGAACCCATTGACCATAATACCATCCGGGCCTGGGATCATAACCCCAAAGATAACCCCAACGACTCTGCATCTGCATGGCCATTTGCTGAGCCATCTGTTGGGCCATCTGCTGCATCGCCTGCTGTGATCGAGTCAAACTTCTGATGGCCTCCTGTTCTGGAGGAATGGCACCCGGGGCATCCTCCCCTTTAAGTCTTCCAGAGGCCCTGTTCATGGAGTCGGTTGCTTCCTTCAGGTCGCTTAGAATCTCCGTATCCATGCCGGGAAAGAGTTGGGAAAGCATCTCCAGTTTCTCGGTCAAATCACGGGTTCTCTTCTCGAGGTTCTCCTGTCGCGAAGAGAGACGAGGGAACCTACCCTTATTATCTGGGGTCATAAGCTCCCTGGGATCCGGGCTCAGACTCTCTGCTATCTTCCTCAACTCTTCGATGAACTTCTGGATATCCGGCCTCCCCGAGAGTTCTTTCTCCAGATTCTTGGCGAGTCCAGAGAATCTTTCGAGATTTTGTTCTTTGAGAAGTTTTTCCAACTCCTCAATCACATCGCTCTGTTCGGCTTGAAGAGAACGATGCAGTCCTTCCAGGGACTCTTGAAGTCGGGGAAGAGAAAGATTCAATCGCTTTTCAGTCTCCTCCTCTACCCTTCGCATGATCTCCTGATCAATCCTCTCTGTTCCGGAAAGGATTTCTTTCTGCTCACCCAATATTTTTTCAAGCTCACCGGTCTGGCGGGCCATCTCAGCCTGGAGTCTGTCGAAGGAGCCCATGTTCGATTGTGCTCCTGCTCTTCCCAGGGCGGCCATCATCTCCGAGAGGGTCTGGAGTAACCTCTGAGCTGCCTCAAGAGCACCTGCCAGATCTCCAGCCATGAGCTTTCTCTGAATCTCATCAAGGTCTTTGAACAGATCCTGGAAATCCATTCCGCTAAGCTCAGGGCTGTTGATAAACTCATCGGGCAGTTGGGTTGCCATTTTGCTCAAGGCATCCATGACCGTTTGGAGAAGCTGTCTCAGTTTGTCCAGCTCTTTCATCATGGTCTCCAGGGCTTCTTTGGTCAAAGGTCCCTTGAAGTCACGCAGGGTATCGATGAGACGTCTCTCTCGGTTTCTTATCTCACGGGCCAGGGCCTCCAATTCATTCATCTTAGCTTTTTTAGCAACATCCTCTGCAAGAAGGGCCAATCTTTCCAGTTCCCGGGTGACCGTCTCTTTCGGTTCTTTATCGATTCTCTTATTTAAAAAGTCCAGATTTCGTTTGAGAGCCTCCAGATCGTATCGTTGTATCTTGTCCTCCCCGATTCGCTCAAGATTCTTATCAACCTGTTCCAATATTTTTGTCAACCGTTGGACTAACTCATTTTTGTCCCCTTTCTCTTCCAACTGATCTGCCAGAAGATCGAGGAGGGCGTCCGAAATCCGCTGGGCCTCTTCCACCTCCTTGGCAGCCCGATCCCTCTCATCCCTGACATATAGGGTAAAAGTTCTTGAATAACCTACCTTGGGGCCGGAGACAGAATCGTTGTCCCAGACCTCAAGACGATAGACCACCCTATCTCCCGGAGTCAGGGCCAGACCGGTCAGATCCCACTTGAATGTTTCGGGGCCTAAAGAACGACTACTGCTAATATTCTTCAGACTGATGAAGCGTTCGGCTCCACCCATCTGATAACTCAATCTTACTGCCGTAATTCCAAAATCGTCTTTGGCCGTGTAAACGATGGGAGTAATCTCTGTGCCCGCGACCTCGAGATCCTGTGCGGGGCTGATGATTTCTGTTTCAGGATATTTATCAGGAAGAAGATGGATCCGGTACTGGACCGGGTTGAGGTTCTCGAATCCCAATTCATCCTTCACATGAATGGAATAGGTGCCAGGATAGAAGATTGCTAAACTTCCTGTCAGGTGGTCCCCTTTTACATGGAGGACGAGCTGGTTTCCCTGGTTCAAGACAACCTTCCCCTCCTTCACAGGTTTATTTGTTTGTGCCTCCAGATTTACCATTGTACCTTTCAAAGCTTCGATGTGTCCTTCCTGTCTGACCTCCTTGGGAAGATGGGTATAGTCAGGAGGAATCAAGGTGAGTTTCACTTTTCCCACCTCAGGAGAGTCCACCACACGGATGCTGTAAACCGGAGAAGCGGCACGGCCTCCATGGGCCTGATAACGAAAGGATTGCTGGACCGAAGACATCCCGTAGGTGAACTTTCCATCCCCTTCCGACTCCATGGGTAACTGCATTGCTTCGCCACGCTCAGGCCAAACTTCTAACATAAGCTTATCCGGCAAATCTCCTATGGTCTTAGCCTTTATCATTACCTGAGTGCCGCGCAAAACGGCTGATCCGCGAGGCTCGACAGAGATGAACGTCTCCTTCATAGGTAGATTCGAAAAAGGATGGATGATCAGGGCGAGGGATCGGCCTAAGAAGTGAGGGTCGAAGGCGAAAACCAATGAGAAGGTTAAAGCAAGGGGGACAAATAACCTGAGATGTCTGAGACCCCTTTTAAGGCTTACCACTTGCTGAGGTTTAATCACACACACCTCACTCACTGTCTTCCTGAGTTGAGCTGTGATTAACCCTTCTGAAGTCTGGCCCAAACCTGGGCCTCTGTTCATCTCATTAAAAAGGAGGATCGAATTGGTTACGTCATCCTTCAATTGAGGGAACTTCTCCTCCAACCCTCTTGCCACCCGTACCATGGATGGCCTGGAGAAAAAACGCCATAACCCTAACAACAAGAGGAAGGATAGAAATGCGATTGCGGCAAGGGAATAGAGGAAGGGCAGGTATGGAAATTTCTCCCTCAGTCCGATGGCAAAAAGGCTTCCTAAAAGAACCAGGATAGAACCTGAGGCCAAGAGAAGGAGAAATTCCAGAGTAGTGCAGACCTGAATGCGAAAGGATATGCCCCGGAGAAACCTGGCAAGGAGGCCATAATCACGGTGCAAATTCTCTTTTGGCGTCACCGCCGCCTCCAATTAGAAAAAAGATAATTTATTATAACATACATTTTCTACCAAGGTTCAATAAAACAAAAATCTTTCCTATTTTCAAAACTGATATTATGTGAGACGGACAGGACTTTTTCATGCTATTCTATCTCATGACTCAAAAAGAGATCGATAAACTTTTCCCTATTTTGTCGCTTTCTGTGTAAAAAGGTGGCATTTCTTCCTGAACGTGTTAACCTATCACATTCCACTTTTATTGTAGATTTCTAATGGAAATCATGATAAAAATATTTCTATGTGAATTACACTGTAAAAAAAGCCCCCAAACCCTTTACCCTCACCTGAGGGGTAAAATGGGCTGATTATCGAAGCCCCGTTTCTCAAAAGAGGTGGGGTTTTGTCTTTAAAGGAGCCGAGCAAAATGAACAAAAAGGTGGATGGTAAAGAGATAACCCGGAGAACATTCCTCAAAGGGGCTGTGGCAGGAATGGGTGCTATCGGGATGGCAGGATTGAGTGCTGCGGAAGCGAAGACTGTAAACCTGCAACAAGTCCCGAAATGGGATTACACGGCAGACGTGGTAGTCATCGGGTACGGGGCCGCGGGTGGGAATGCTGCCATTGCAGCCCATGATGCCGGAGCGAAGGTCCTCGTTTTGGAAAAGATGCCCATGGCCGGAGGGAACAGTGCGGTTTGTCTCGGAGGCATGGTCATTCCCGACACCGTCTCCGAAGCGATCGACTATTATCGGAAACTGTCTTTTGGCACTGTTGATGAAGACATGCTTCGGGGCTTTGCGGAAGCGATCGTCGGGGTACCCCATTTGCTCAATCAATTCGGCGCGACACTTAGGATTGGTAAACATCCCCCGGCCTTCCCCGCCTTACTGAATTCATCAACGATTCCAGCTTTCAGGTTTAATCCAACCGGGAAAGAGGGATTTCAATTTCTTTCCGGACTCGTAGAGAAGCGGGGAATCAAAGTAATGCTCAAAACATCCGTAAAGAGCCTTATTCAAATTCCTGATACAGGTGAGATAGTGGGCGTCAAAGCAGAGAACGAAGGGAGAGAGATCTACATCAAAGCTGAAAAGGGAGTTGTCTTATCCTGCGGAGGTTATGAAAATAACCCGGAGATGTTCGGATATTACAATTACCCGGGGTTAAAAGATTTCATTTTTCCTTATGGAACTCCGGGTAACACGGGAGATGGATTGAGAATGGCGTCTGCCGCCGGCGCGTATCTGTGGCATACGGCGGCTTTACAGTGGTCGAGTTTCTGCGCCAAAGCGGCGAGCAAGCAATTCGGTGTGGCGGTCGGTGAAGGCATTCCAAGGACGACAAAGGCACAGAATTTCGTCTTCGTCAATAAGTACGGAAATAGATTCATGAAAGAAACGAAAAGTTATATGCACTTTAAGGGACCCTTGGACGTCCTCTATTTTGACCATGAACGTGCGGAATACCCCCATGTTCCGGCTTATCTGATTTTTGACGAAGTTTATCGGAAGAGCGGTCCAATGACTCGCACCTCGAAGGCTTTGGGAGGAGCGCCATTCGGGTATGCAATAGTCCACGAGATTTATGATTGGAGCGATGATAACAGTGCGGAGATGGAGAAAGGATGGATTATTAAGGCGGATACAGTCGCAGATTTGGCCAAGAGGGTGAAAGTAGACCGTAAGGGCCTGGAAGAAACGATCAGCAAATTCAATAGCTATTGTACCAGCGGCAAAGATCTCGAATTCAATAGAAGCAGGGATTCTATGGCACCCATACGGACTCCTCCCTACTATGCACTCGAATTGGGCCTCGTTCTTGTCAACACGCAAGGAGGTCCTAAACACAATAGATATTGCCAGGTTTTGGATCCCGACGACAAACCTATACCGAGGCTGTATGCTGCAGGTGAACTCGGATCATTCTTTGGCTTTCTTTACCAGCCAGGTACAAATTATCCGGAAGCATGGGCATTTGGCCGTATCGCAGGAAGGCAAGCGGCATCCGAGAAACCTTTTAAAGGTTAATGAAAGTTCCCTTTCCAAGGATGACATGTTTTTTTAGGCTCCTGCCCATTGCTGGAGAGCCTTTCCAATACGACATCATCATGATCCTCTATTTCTATGTGTAATCCACAACTTTATAATGTCCTCTTCAATCTGTCATTCCCGCCCCGTATCAAGTACGGGGCAGGAATGACGTACACACCGGCATGCATGGGACATTAATTTTACATGAATCAATAAATTGCGTCATATTGTCGCTTTTTTGTATAATAGACAATAGAGGGTTCATTTGGAGATGAACAAAATAGATTCGATTATTTGAGGTCGTTATCTACATCTATGCCCTACCCAAACAAACGCAAACCATTAAGCGACAAGGAGACCGGCCACCTCACGGGGAGGCCAATAAAAAAGAATCTCCTCATCACAGGACTTCCAGGGATAGGCAAGACCACATTGATCAAAAAACTTTCGGAGGAGTTAAAGGTTCTTCATCCTGCTGGATTTTACACCGAAGAGATAAGAGAAGAAGGACAGAGAAAGGGGTAATCGTTTGATCATCATTGATGAGATCGGAAAGATGGAGTGTTTATCGGATCGATTCAAAAACCTCTTGAAAAAAATTTTTAATTCTGGAAAATTGTTCATTGCTACCATTGCCCTAAAGGGGGGCGGCCTGATTGCAGAGATAAAAGAAGGAGAGGACGTGAAGCTCTTTGAATTAACACACCGTAACAGAGAAGCTCTGCTATCAGAGATTTTAAAGGAGATAAGGAGGTTTACCCCGTTAGAAAGGACGGGACCCGTTAGAAAGAAGTCTCCTTGAGCGGATGCCGCTAAACCCCTCGGGGAAGTGGAGTTCTAATTGAGGTTTACTCAAATTTCTAACGGGTCCCGCCCTTTCTGTTAGGAACTGTCGTAGACTCGACTCTACGAGAAGCTTTATTTATATCATCCCCACCATAAATGGCGGGGCTTTCTAACGGGGTAAAGGAATCAGACATGGATATCCTTCTCGTTCCCATTGGTGAGGTCGATCATAAGGTCATCGAGACGTTGAGGTTTGATCTTAGTAAAGTATTTAAGAAGAAAGTCCTGATGGGTAAAGAAATGCCTCGACCGGATGATACCTTTAACAAAAAAAGAAATCAGTATCTCTCCACAGCCATATTAAAGGCGATGATAGAGAAAAAAGAGGATGCGACTTATGAAAAAACTTTGGGAATTATTGATCATGATCTCTATGTCCCCAAGTTAAATTTTGTCTTCGGTGAAGCAAGCCAAAGAGTTGCCGTCATTTCCCTCACTCGTCTGAGGTATGAGTTTTATAACCTACCGAAGGATCAGGGGCTCTTTCGCAGGAGGGTCCTCACTGAAGCGGTTCATGAATTAGGTCATACCTATGGATTAAAACACTGTGGAAACTCTCATTGTGTGATGTTTTCTTCCAAGGGTCTAATCGATACCGACATGAAAGGTCCTGCTTTCTGTGAAAGATGTAAGAAGAATCTCCCTATTCTTTAACTCCGATTAGATATATTCAATCGTCGCAGGGGGCTTGGGCGTAAGGTCGTAGAGACAGCGGTTAACGTCTTTGATCGATGTGATCCGTTCACATATTCTGAAAAGCTTCTTCCAGGGGATTTTGACAGCTGTCGCAGTTCTTGCATCAACACTGTTGATGCAACGGACTAAGATGATCTGCCCAAACTCCCGTCTCCCTTCTCATCTTGCTTTCTGCACATCCTCTAAGAGTTCTCCTCCTACCCCCACATTTTCAGGATTCGATTCCCTCAGATAGACGACAAAAGCCTCTCTCCTAACACCTGTCAACCGGCTCGCAGTATCGGTGAATGACTTGATCATCTCCTTTCTCTTCTCCTTATCCATTTTTGGGCCATAGAAGAATATCGTTGGCATGGTCTCCTCCTTTCGTCAAAATTTGTAAAGTATCTATCTCTTACACTAAAAAAAGAGAGAAGACAATAGGACGCAATCCAAAACCAGCAAACCGATAATCGCCGGAATAGCTAATACGTTGAACAGGACCATGATCCAGCCGATAGATTGAATCCAGAGGCCTGCAAAAATTCCCGCTCCATAACCTGCCACAAATCCCGCCAGCCCTGCCCATCCGGCTAAGGATTGAGAATGGTGAAGGGTCCCTTCAAATAATCCGACGGTGATACCCAGAACAACAAAAAAGAAGAAGATGCCGAAGCTAAATGAATCGAAAGAGGGTCGGCTTCCCATCTGGGAACAAATGCTGCTGACCAATAAAACCAAAAAGCCTGCTCCTCCCAAGACACCAAATCCCCAGCCAATGATCGATCCTCTGCCAAGACCGGCTGTCAATCCAGCAACACCAGCAGCAATCGATATGAAGATCAGGATCATGAACTCCATTGGTACATGGTTGGCAAAAGGAGATTGATACCCTTCCCCCTTTGGACGCAGACGTCTCCAAAGCAAGGATGGAAAAAAATGGGTGTGAAAAGAAAGGGAGAAAAAAGTTGGAGGTGCGTCGTTCACAGTGTCCCTATCTTACTTCATG
Source organism: uncultured delta proteobacterium (assembly GCA_963739325.1). GTDB lineage: Bacteria > Desulfobacterota > BSN033 > BSN033 > UBA1163 > CAVTZZ01. The sequence goes on from CAVTZZ010000031.1 coordinate 25,542, forward strand.
TGCAGCACAGAAGCAACGTTTTTTGACTGGACGCAAAAAGAACGAAAGAAGAGACTGCTCAAAGAAACAACTATCAGTCATCCACAGGAAGAATAAAATGGGCATCACTTTCTCAATCCTCCTTGTCCAGACCCAAAAGTCGCTGGTAACGACTGAAGGCCCCGAGGCTCCACAGGAAAGGATCTTTGGAGCCAGGCCTCGAGACCGCCAGCAAGAGGTCGGACCCGTGTAATTCCCTGTTGCTTCAGTAGCAGCGCCGCACGGGCGCTTGAAGCCTCATTGGGTCAAGTACAGTACAAGACAATATCACGGTCACGGGGTATCTGATGATGTTTTTCATCCAACTCTTCAATGGGCAGGTGGAAAGCACCCGGGATCGTATAGGGTTCGGCCTCAAATTCGAGGCCACCGCGCATATCTAAAATTAAAAGGGCTTCCCCCGCATCAAGCCTCTGTTTCACTTCTTCAGGAGTGATCCGTGCGATGGCTAAATGATGGAGAAAACGCTTGCGCTGGATATATTTCCAGGCGATATACCCTGCCAGACATCCTGGAACAACCAGACCCATCCAGGGACCCATCCCACTGGTGTTTGCCGCAAGGTGTTTAATCTGGTGGCTAAATAAATAACCAACGCTTATGAAAATCCCTACCCAGAAAAAGGCTCCGAGGCCATCAAATAAAAGAAAGTGAAGCCGGCGCATGTGAAAGATCCCTGCCAGAGGTGGTGCCACTGCAGTCATTCCAGGAACGAATTTTGCCACCAGGAGAGAGCGAGCCCCGTGACGGGTAAAGATCTCTTTGGTTTTTCGAACACAGGAATCAGGATCGAGAGAGATGCGGCAAAGCAGGGATAAGACTTTTCTGCCGCGATGGTAGCCTATCTGATACCAGAAGTGATCGCTTAACAATGAAGCGGCGAAGGCCACACCGAGGACGGTGGCTAAGTTTAATTGCCCGATACCAGCCAGGGCTCCGGCTGCGATCAACAATGGGGCAGTGGGAATGGGCAAACCCAACTGCTCAAAAAGCACCCATAGGAAGAGCACAGAATATCCATGATGGATTAAGAACTGAATCGTCTCATTCATGGTCTATTTCCAAAAGGGAAACCGTTTCTCTTCCAATTATAATAAAGGGTCTTCAGGAAAGACAATACACAGCCTCCATCAACGATCAAGTTGCTGAAGGTCTCTCTTGACTGCCAACTTACTCCTTGTTAAAAGAATCACGGCAAGGAGAATCATCACCCCGCCTGCGATACGAAGCGGTGTGATGGCTTCATCAAGTACCAGCGCGGCGAGAATCACGGTGACGACGGGTTCGATCGTGGAGAGGGTTGCAGCATTCGTCGGCCCGACACGTTCGAGACCAGCCAGGAATGTTACGACCGCCAGCACCGTTGAAATGAGCGCAACAGCACTGACCGATGCCCAACCAGAAAATGTGGTTGGAAAGGATGCACCTTTTATCGCGATCAGGCCCCATACATAACGGCTGCAGAAGTGATAATAACAGTCGAGGATTGAATCGCTGTTCCAGGTCTTGTGATTCTACTTCCGACAAGAATATAGACGGAATAGATAAAAGCCGCACCCAGGCTCAAGACGATGCCCAGCGGCTCTCCACCTCCAGCAGGTCCAATCGTGAGTGCAGTGCCTATAAGCGCAAGGGTGAGCGCAATGATCTTCAATGTTGAGACTGGCTCTCTCAGGATAACCACAGCGAGCACCGTCACAATGGCTGGATATAAGTAGAGTAAGAGCGCGACCAAACCAGCCGAAGTTAAAGTGAGCGCTGTGAAATAACAAAATGACTGGCCAAAATAGCCAACAGCGCCCATGAGCATAAGACCCAACAGAATTCGTCCACGAGGAAACGGAGTGCCACGCACCAGGGTCAGTAAAAGCATACATACAGAGGAAATCCCAAATCTCAGAAATAGAAGGGTAATCGGATTCGTCCCCGCTTCGTATGCAAAACGTGCAAAAATGGCCGCCGCACCAAAGGAGATACCCGATACAATGATGAGAAGAACACCGATGAGATCCTGCATATAACCCTTAATCTGTTACCAGCTTTGATAGGAAAACCTTTTGATTAAAAGTTGTCTCACTTCATCTTTAATGAGACCGTCCAACCATATCAAAAACAAAGGTTCATAGCAATGGTTAAGGAAAGTGGAGTCAAAATCTTTTGGTAGCATTTTACATTCTCGGCTTGACAGGGCCAACTTTTATGGTTATTTCTCCAAACATACAAGAGATGGCATACGAATTAAAACACAAAACAAACAGACAAATTTCTCCGGGTAGATATTATCCACTCGGTGCCACCTTGTCCGAGAAGGGTGTTAATTTTGCCATCTACTCACAGTATGCCAGTGAGGTATTTCTTCTTTTGTTCGACAGACCTGACAGTGAACCAACAGACATCATCAGACTTGAAAACCGTACAAAGTATATATGGCATGCATTTGTTCATGGATTAAAGGCAGGACAGCTTTATGGGTACAAAGTCAGAGGCGAATTTCAGCCCTGGATACGGGATGCGATTCAATGAAAATAAACTTTTGATCGACCCTTATGCGAAAGCGCTGACGGGTAAGTTTAAAAACATGGATAACCTCCTTCTTGCCTATGATCCGAATTCACCTGTGAGAGACCTTTCCAAGGACGGATGTGACAATACTCCTGTTGTACCTAAGTCCATTGTGGTGGATGACCATTTCGACTGGCAGGGTGATGTGCCTCCAGATATTCCCTTCCAACAATTGATTATTTACGAAGTCCATCTCAAAGGGTTTACCGCACACAGGTCATCGGGTGTCAAAGAACCGGGGACCTATCTGGGCTTTATTGAAAAGATCCCTTACCTCAAGGATTTAGGAGTAACAGCTGTCGAATTCCTTCCGCTCCAGGAATTCTATGTTGAGGATTTTCTCGTCAACCGAGGGCTGACCAATTATTGGGGGTATAATACCATCGGGTTTTTTGCACCTGAATCGTCCTACAGTACAAAGAGGTTCCCTGGCTGTCAGGTGAATGAATTTAAGACGCTTGTGCGTGAACTTCATAAGGCAGGCATTGAGATCATCATGGATGTGGTTTATAACCACACGGGCGAAGGGAATGAGCTTGGCCCTACCCTCTGTTTCAAAGGCATCGATAATCCCACCTATTACTGTCTAACAGGCACTCCCACAGAACCCTACCGTTATTACATGAATTATACAGGATGCGGCAACAGTCTTAATCTCGCTCATCCCCATGTCATTCGATTGGTCATGGACTCCCTTCGTTATTGGGTGGAGGTCATGCATGTGGACGGGTTCAGGTTTGACCTTGCATCGGTCTTAGGCCGCGAAAATGGATTCTTCCAAAAATCTGCTTCTTTTTTTGATGCGATCTCACAAGATCCTATTTTAAACAGGGTGAAGCTAATTGCCGAACCCTGGGACATCGGGACCTATCAAGTGGGGAACTTCCCTGTGGACTGGTCTGAATGGAATGGAAAATTCAGGGATACGATAAGAAGATTTGGCAAAGGCGATGGAGGACAGGTAAGGGATCTCGGTTGGAGATTGACAGGATCTGCTGATCTCTATGGAGATGACGGGAGGTCTGCCTATAACAGTATCAACTTCATCACCTGCCACGATGGTTTCACGCTCCATGATCTTGTCTCTTATAATAACAAACATAATGAAGCCAATCTCGAAAATAACCAGGATGGTTCGAATGACAATCATTCATGGAACTGCGGAGTGGAAGGAGAAACAGATGATATCCATATCATCCATCTTAGAAAACAACTTGTAAAAAATTATATCTGTTATCTCCTTTTTTCATGTGGTACGCCCATGATCCTTGGCGGCGACGAATTCATGAGAACTCAGAGGGGTAATAATAATGCTTACTGCCAGGATAACGAGATCAGTTGGTTTCAGTGGGATGAGGTAAAGAAGAATCGGGACATTCTCGATTTTTTCAAGAAGGCGATTGCCTTTGAAAAAAGATATACGATACTTCAGAGGAGAAAATTCTTCCTCGGAACGGATTTAGATGCGGACCATATCCCTGACCTTACATGGTTTGGAAAAGATCTCGGAAAGCCTTCCTGGGATGACCCCGAACTGCGCACCCTATGCTATCAGATTGACGGAGGCGACGAAAGATCCGAACTGGGTGATTATCATCTTTTTTTTATTTTGAATGCTGATTTTAATTTACAATCGATCAGACTCCCTGAACTTACAAACGGCAGGCAATGGTACAGGGTGATTGACACAAGCCTTAAGAGTGGGGAAGACTTTCTTGACGTCGGCAAGGAGATAAGGATCGATCCTCCCGATCATTACCTCGCCAATCCGAGAAGCACGGTTGTCCTCATAGGAAAATGAACGCCAATAAAATTATCAAACGCCACGAAGTCAAATCTCACTTTCAGGAGGAAGTACTATTCGACCGGATGCCTCTAAATACTGCCAACATTAAGGCGTTACGAGTTTATCCTGCTTCCTTACCCTTGGCGCTGTGCTCAACCATGCAGAAGAGCCCCTGACCGGCTCGTGCAGGTTTGAAGCATAGATTGTCCGAAAGGCAGGTCGACTTGCGGGTGTCGCCAGATCTCCAGCGGTTGATGAGACCCGGCTCCCTAATTAGAGGGCGGCAAAGGGAGATGTAATCTGCTACTCCCCCTTCCACAAGTTTCTCCGCCACCCCATACGAGCGGATGCCTCCCACGAGCATAAGCGGAACACGCACCCTTTCCTTGTAGCGACGTGCTGCTTCCCGGTAGTAGCCCTCCTCTTCCTCGCTTTTAATCGGACCATAGCGATACGCGACGTATTTCGGAGAAAAAGGGCTTCCCCCGCTCAGCTCTATCGCATCGACACCTGCCTTCTCTAACAGTGCTGCGACTTCGAGCATATCCTCCACTGAGAAGCCGCCCTCGACGAAATCCTCAGAGTTCATTTTGATCAGGAGGGCGCGGTGAGGACCGATCGTGTCCCGCACTCTGCCGACCACCTCAAGAACGATGCGCGCACGGCCTTCAACGCTCCCGCCGTATCCATCTTCTCTCTTATTGTGGAAAGGGGAAAGAAACTGGCTCAGAAGATAGCCGTGAGCCGCATGGATTTGAACGCCATCGAAACCAGCCTTCTCTGCCCTCGCTGCAGCCTGTGCGAACCCTTCACCGATCTTAAGAATCTCATCCTGTGTCATCGCCCGGCAGAGCGTCCCTTTCTCTACTTCCGTGACAGAAGGCCCGAGCGGTTCGATTCCTGTCAGCCCGTAAGCGGCGCGGCAGCCTGCATGAGCCAGCTGAAGAACGATTTTCCCGCCCGCTTCGTGTACAGCATCGACCATTGCACCAAGCCCTCCGGTCAGCCTGTCACTATAGACACCAAGCTGCCAGGGTCCCGCCTGGCCCTCTTTGCTTATATAAGCGTGGCCCGTGATGATCAGGCCGACACCACCCTTTGCAAGATTCACGGACATATCGATGAGCCTGGGGCTCACCGACCCATCATCCCCGGCTAATCCCTCCCAGGTGGCAGATCGGACAAACCGGTTCTCAAGACTCATAGCGTTGATAGTCGTCGTCTCAAACAGCTTCGCCATACAATCTCCAATGCAGTGAGAGCTCAATCAAAATTTCTTGACGAATTATTGATATTTCCGAATCGCTGGCTTTAACCCCCAGGCAAATAGAATGCCCATGAGGGAGATACCAATACCTATCCAAAAAACGGGTTGGTAGTTACCCACCACATCAAAGATATAACCAGCAATAAATGAGCCAAAGGCAGCAGTCACCTGTTCAGCAACCCCCAGTGCTCCCATAACTAAACCAAGTGAAGCGAGCCCAAATACTTCAGAAGTTAAGGCGAACCTCAAGACGGCCTGATTTCCCCAGCCGAAACCGAAGACAAAGGCAAACAGATAGAGTCCCCATAAATCCTTAGTTACCAAGCCCCAGATCAGGCTAACGGCTGTAGCGGCAAAGCTGATCATAAAAGCCGGTCGATTGCCTATGATATCCGCCACTCGACCCATACCTACCCTGCTAAACATACTTGACCCTATAACAACCGCCAAAACATTGGCCCCATCGGTCAGCGAAAATCCCAAATCTTGGACATGGGCAGTAAGGTGGGCTGTGAATGCTTGCCTGCAGAAGCCAAAACAACAAAATAATCCAGCGATCATCCAGAACTGCTTCATGTGAAGAGCCTCATGAAGGGAAATCCCGACTGCCTGGAAGCTCGGATTTAACTGCTTTACCTCAGGGGCCGTTTCTACACTCTCCCCATCTGGCAACTCTCCTATATCCCTTGGGTCACGCCTGAGAAAGAACCCTGCTACGAGAATTCCAATGAAGGTAATGATACCCACGATCGCGTATGCAGAGCGCCAACCGTAGGCAAGAATGAGCCACCCGGCGAGGGGAGGAAAAATGAATCCGCCTATGCCATTTCCCGCCTGGACAATGCCAATCATCAATCCCCGTTTCTTGATAAACCACCGGGACGTCGTAACCATTACAGGTACAGTCAGTGTACTGATACCAATGCCTCCCACAATCACATAGTTTATCTGAAACTGCCATAGAGCGGTAACCTGTGACATCAGTAGATAACATAATCCCAAAAAAGAGCCCAAAACCATCATCACGATCCTGGGACCAAACTTATCCGTTAACCACCCCATCATAATCGTCAAAAAAGCGTAAACCATGTAAGAAAGCGAAAAGGCCAGTGACGTTTCTGCCCTGGACCAGCCAAACTCAGCCGACAAGGGTTTCAAAAATACGCTAAAACAAGGAGTGTATGTCCCCCAACCTAATGCCCAAATAACACACCCAGCGGCTACCACAATATAGCCATAGAATAACCTTTTCTCTCCTGTTATCCTTAACATTCGTCTTTTCTCACCTTAAACTCGAGAAAAACCATAGAGATCTTTTTCCAAAATTTCTACTTAGGGTTGACTCCAACTTCTTTTCAGGCAAAGGACATTCTATAAGTCGAGAAGGAATTTATCAATGAGATAAAAATTAAGTCAGAGGTGGCGAAAACTGATTTAATAACTGAATAACACAATGACCCATTAATTTATTGACTCAATGACCTAATAACCCAATGACGATTATCGTTTGTTAATGATCAAGATCCAATCCTTTAAGCTTTTTTAGTCTTAGCTTCGGTCAGAGCTTTTTTGATCCTTTCCGGAGTCATGGGAAGCTCGAATAACCTGACACCTACAGCATCAAAAATGGCGTTGGCGATGACTCCTCCCATACAGACAATTGCCGGCTCTCCTCCACCTGCCGGAGGAATTCCAGAATTGTCAATCAGCACAGTCTCAATCTTTGGTAGCCAAGAGAAGCGAGGAATCTCATAGGTATCAAAGTTGCGGTCAAGAATTTCTCCACCCTTGAAACGGACTTCTTCAGTCAAGGCGTACCCCAGCCCCATCGTAAGGCATCCCTCCATCTGCATCTTTGCTCCCTCGGGATTGATCACAAGGCCCATGTCCTGAGCACAGACGACCCGTTTCACCCGAACCCATCCACTTGCTTGATCTACTTCCACTTCGGCCATCGTGGCGACATACGCACCCGCATCTATACCGCAGGCTATACCAAAGCCTCGACCGCTCGGAGCTGGCGAAGCTCTCCAGCCAAATTTCTCAGCCGCAGCCTTGAGGACTCCAATCATCCTCTTATCGTTAAGATTTTTCAGACGGAACTCCAAGGGATCCATCGCCACCTTTGCAGCCATGATATCGATATGCGATTCTCTCGCAAAGGTATTCGTATTATTTCCAGGTGCCCGCCAGGGCCCTGTGCCGAAGGGGTGAGCACCTGGAAGACCACTATAATTCCCATGGGAGAGTTCCCGATGATGGGGGATATTATAAAACTGCTCTGCGCCCCTGGACCCTCCAAAATAGACATCGTAATTCCAAAAAACGATCTGATTTGCCTCGGACACTCCGGATTTAATTTTCACGATTGCTGCAGGCCGGAAGGTATCGTAGAAGAACTCTTCTTGTCGGCTCCAGGCGACCTGAACAGGGTTTCCCCGTCAGTTTTGCAAGGCGTGCCGCCTCAACGACTTGTCTGTTTTGAGTCTTTCCACCAAATCCCCCTCCCACAAATGGAGTGATGATGCGAACTTTCTGAGAAGGAATCTCCAGTGCCTGAGCCACTTCCTCTTTGGCACCGAAAGGCCTCTGGGTCGATGCCCAAACTGTCACTCGATCCTTCTCGATTTTAGCAAGGGCCGTGTGGGTTTCGATCGTTGCATGAGCGACATACTCATTCAGATAGTTTGCTTCAAAAGCTTCTCGGGCAGCCCTTTCTCCCTCATTAATGTTCCCCCCTTGTGTAATCACTTCCCCTTCTGGTGCAACATTCAAAAGATGTTTAAAGATTGTCTGGGGATCGACTTTGGCCTCTGGTAAGTCAAACTCAGCTTTGATTTTCGACAAGGCCTCTTCAGCCACATCAGGGTGTCGATGAAGAACCGCAATTAAATCTCGATCCTGAATAATCTGGATCTCTTTATACTTTTGCAGAGCAGATGTATCCAAGCTTTTTAACTTTGCCCCGTGAACCGGAGGTCTTAAAATCTTCGCATAGTACATGCCGGGGACTCGAATATCTCCGGCATATTGAGCCTTTCCGGTTACTTTCACTAAAGCATCCTTACGCGAAGCTGATTTGCTAACAATTGTAAACTCTGAAACATTCTTTAATGCCGGTTTTTTCGACAGATGCTTTTCAATCGACTTCCCCTTTGCAAGCTGGGCGTAGGTCACACGGTTTCTGGTATTATTTTTATCCATCACAACGCCATCTTTTACTTTCAGTTGATTCTCATTCAAATGGAGATGCTCCGAAGCCAAACCAATGAGTATGGCTTTTGCCTCGGCAGCCGCTTCTCTTAAAGGAGGACCAAAGAACCGGGTGCTCATTGATCCGAACGTCCCCATGTCCCAGGGGCAGAGATCTGTATCACCCATGACCATATCGACTGAATTTAAAGGTACATCGAGCTCGTCAGCCAGCATCTGTGCGAGGGATGTCACAATGCCTTGCCCCAATTCGACTTTGCCCGTGAAACACGTAACCCGACCATCAGCTCCAATTCTGAGGAAGGCATTAAAATCAGTGGGTAAATTCTGGTAACCTCGTGGCCGTCGTTCCTGGGCTGTTAAATCCCCGCAGGAAAAAAAGATGATGATTCCTCCACCCACAGCCTTGAGGAACTCGCGCCGACTAAGAGAAAATGGGTTCTCTCTATCCTTCGATTCCAGATCGGGCGATTTGTCCTCTTTCATCCTCTCCTCCCTCCTCTCATTTCTAAAGCCGCACTTTGGATAGCCTGAATAATACGGACGTGTGCTCCACAGCGGCACAGGTTATCATTCATACCCTCAATGATTTCTGCCTCCGTGGGTCGAGGTTTTTCCAGTAGTAGACTATAAGCACTGAGGATCATCCCCGAGGTACAAAATCCGCATTGGAGGGCGTTATGGTCCATAAAGGCTTTTTGGAGAGGATGGAGTTTTCCATTCCTCACTAACCCCTCAATCGTTATCACTTCCTTTCCTTTGATCTCTTTCACAGGTACCTGACACGAACGGGTTGCTTTATTGTTGATGAGAACGGTGCAGGCTCCACAAATACCTTCTCCACAGCCGTATTTCGGTCCGGTGACACTAAGATCGGAGCGTAGGACCCACAAAAGCTTTCGTTCTCCATCACCTTTCAATTGCATTGGTTTACGATTGAGCTTAAACTTGATTGGTTCAATCATTTCAGTCAGCCTCCTTTCTTAACTTCGTCTAAGCTTCAAATCAATACAAACGACTCTGATGCTTTAACCCAGAGACATCTCTGCCAGTGCCAAATGAAAAGCATTTATCAAAACCACTGGCCCATATTTCTGAACTTATCAGAAAGAAGTTAACTTTTAAGAAATTTTCTCTTTCTTCAATTTACCAAAAGCATTCAAAGTGGAAAGAATACCTTTTACATTCACCAGGTAAGCTCTGCTTTGAATGCCGTTGCCCCGATGGTATTTGCCAAAATCCTCTCCAAAAAATTTATAGACATGGCACGTCAAAAAGATGTTGATCGATGGATTCAGAAGTTGCTGCGGCGTGTATCCGTAATCTTTGCCCCAGTGTTCCCAATTGACCTGCCCTAAACCATAATCGCCGGTCTCCTGATTAATGCTATTCTCCTTGAAACCACTTTCAGCCATGATGATCGAAATGATCTCCAGGGGATCCACTCCATATTTCTGGGAAGCATGGAAGACCAGTCCCGCATACCTCAAAGCTTTAGCTTCGGAAAGCTGACCATCGGTGATCAATCGGATCATACTGGCTAAATTCAAAACTTCTTTTACGTTGGAGCCATGGCCCAATTTTGTGAAGGAGAGAAATTGCTTTATTCTAACTGGAAAGTCAACTCGCAGGCTCTTTTGGGCAACAGGCGCAATGTATCCCAAGAGAATGAAAACGGAGATGGCAACGATGAAAACCAGTTTAGCTCCTTCGATGATGCTGTGAAGCATGATCCTTTTTTTGAATCTCAAGTAAAAGTCGCTGACCGAACTACATGGAATCACAATGATATTGAAAAGTTTCATATCCCTTCCTCCTCCTACAGAATTTCCACCCCATTCAAAAGACAAGAAAAGACACAGTGTTTCAAAATTATTTAAAAGGAATTTAAAGCCGAAGAGAAATTATCTATGATTAAAGCTTATTTGATAATGTAGGATAAGATGAAACGAAGTATAACACGAAATCTTCAGATATCAAATCTTAAAAATCAGTTCCGGTTTTTTCAGACCTTGATTTTCTAAGAATAGAAAAAAGGGGACAATTGTTCTATTAGCCTCATAACCAACATCTGCAACAAATCCCCGGGAATAATCTTTCTTTAAAAACTGAATCCTTTTTGAAGTTAGTTCCCTTTCCATAAGAAACCGTTTCCAACCTCCTCTTCGTAAGTTTCATTACCATGGATTAATGATCGTGGGGTTGGCGGAATATACCAATAAACATCAAAGGATGGCAATGGTTAAATTGAAAAGACCTATCTTGCCATTGGGGATGGGGCTAACAAGCCCGCCAATGCGCCGACAGCGACTGATCCTAAAGCGATCAAACCTTCGGGAATGGTTGCTGCTGTTTTGAAGACTATGATAAAACCGCCAATGATGGTCAATAGGACAGCCAAGCCAAGGAAGGCCACTACCAAACGAAAGATCCATCGGTCAGTTTGAAGAGGACTGGATAACTTCTGAAGATTGCTGAGAAGCTTTATCTTTTGCTCCGAGGGTAATGAAGTATCGTTGGTGACTTGCTGAATGAGTTCCTCAAGGGTGTTCCTCACGTTATTTGGCATTTAAACCTCCTTTCCTGTGGCTGCAAAGAGCATAGAGCAGAGTGCATAGAGTAAAACCATTCACATTTCACGGAATAAACCTAATCACTATCTCTGGACGGAATGCCTCCACTCCAGAACCAACTTTGCGGACAGGTCTTTTGTTGGCATCAAGAATAGAGACATACCAGTGGCCCTCCTTGAAGTTTCGCTTCATGCTCTGTGTCGCCATGTAAAGAAGCCTCTTTTTGTAAACTCGCTCCTGATCGCATCTGCCTGTTCCGACCACTTCTCTTTGTGTTTTAATTGAGAACCTGGGAAGTAATCCTCTCCAACTCAAAGATATCGAGGGGTTTCTTCAAGTAATCGATGACCCCTAAGGATTTCGCCTCTTCTTCGGTCTTCTCCTGGTCGGTGGCTGTGATGATCACCACCTCCACATTCTTTTGATCTTTCTGAAGTTTTTTCAAGACATCGATACCATCAAGCCCAGGCATTTTGATATCTAAGAAGATCAGTTGGGGAGGATCACTCTCGAGGATTCGGAGGGCCTCATAACCGTTTTCTGCCTTGACGAGATCATAACGATCACCCAGGAGGACTTCGAAGGAGTCCAAAATGCCCTGATCATCATCTACCACTAAAATGCGTTTAGTAAAATTTACCATAATCTTCCTCCAAAATTGAAATCATCATCCTTAATTGTATTAGCAAATAGAATGCCAACTTCCTTTAATTTTTTCGAAAAATAAAATTTCTTTAATTTCAAATTGTTATAATTTTGAAGATGAAATGAAGATTTTAGGTGATCGTTTTTGATTGCCTATATTTATAGGCAATTTTAGATTTTTACAACAGGGAGGGATAGAATAAAGGTAGTTCCCTTTCCTTTCTCACTCATCGCCTCGATCGTCCCTCGGTGGTCTTCAATGATCTTGTGGGTGAGAGCCATTCCAAGTCCAACACCTTTTTCCTTTGTGGTGAAGAATGGATTAAAAAGGTTCTTCGATGTCTTTTCATCCATTCCGATTCCTGTATCTCTGAAAATGATTCTGACCATGGATGAGGAAGTTTCCTGCCCGGATGAGAGGGTCAGCGATCCACCATTGGGCATTGCCTGGATTGCATTGATCACAAGATTAGAGAAAGCCCGATAGAGCCTCTCTGGGTCGCCATGGATGGGAAGGATCGTTTTGTCCAGATGGTCTTCGAAGATGATATGCTTCTTGTCCATTTCTTCTCCATGAAGATCGATGACTTGAAGGATCAGTCGATTCACATCCAGAGTGACGATAGGTCTCACCCTACTTCGGGTCAACTCCAATAGGTCTTCTACCAATTGATTGATCCGGTCGATCTCCCGGGGGACCGTGATGTTAAACTTCTCCATAAAAGACGGACTTTCAAGCCTTTGGGGAAGGAGCTGAACAAAGGTCTTAATGGCGGAGAGGGGATTCTTAATCTCATGGGCCAGACCTGCGGAGAGAGTTCCTAAGGCAGCCAGTCGATCCGCTTGCCGGAGCTTCTCTTCAAGGGCCTTCATTTCAGTGATATCCTGGAAGACCACCATGGCGCCCATCCTCTTTCCCTCTCCATCAACCAGCAAAGATGTGCTTGCCGTCAACCATAGGTTTTCTTCCCCCTTCTTCAACTCCAGTTCCGAATAGAATATGCCTTCTCCCTGCGATAATGTCTCAATCATCATCCGGTGAAGGGGATGATGGTCACCGAAAACCTGATCGAATGTGAGGGTTACCATTTCTTCCGTCTTCTTTCCCAGAATCTTCTCCGCCATTTCATTGAGGGTAACGATCTTCTTTTCAAGATCGATGGTAATCAGTCCATTCGTCATTGAGGATAGAATGTTATCCGTATAGACCTTGAGGGAGGTGATCTCTCGAAGGCGGCTCTCCAACTCATTTCGATGGAGGCGGATCTGTTGGATCATATGGTTGAAATTCTTTCCCAGTTCTTCAATTTCATCTCGGGTCTGAATGTCGATAATCTGTTCAAGGTTTCCCTCCGCTGCGGAGATGGTCGTTCTCACCAATTTAGAAATGGGTTTAGTGATGCGTCTGGCGAAAAAAATCGATCCAAGAATGCCAAGGGCAATGGCGAAAAGACCTAATAGAAGAAGGTTGAGACGGGTCTTTAAAATCTGGCTGTACATCCTCTCCAAAGAGAGTCCGATTCGAATGGTTCCCCACTTCTCCTGAGATTCTTTGATATAGACAGGGATTGAGATATCCAATAGTTGGGCTTTCTTTTCCTCAGAGTAAGTCGCTTGGATCAATGGTTCTGTCACCTTTATAGCCCTCTGGCTCAATTCATCCGTTAGGATCATGCCCTGTTTTTCATCGTGCTGACTATAGGCGGCTACCCGACTCTCTTTATCATGGATGATGACATAGACGATGTCTTCTTCAAGGGCAATCCTTTCAGCATTTTGCTCCAGAACAACATAATTGTAGGTGAGGAGGGCATTGGTGCTCACCGCAGCTAAATTCCTGGCAATAGCTATTCCTCGTTTTTGGGCTTCCTCCTGAATCGTTTCGGACTGCCGTTTCTCCACCAGGAAAATAATCAAAACCATAAGAAGAGAATGAGAAGGGTGGAGTAGAGAATGAGTCTGGTCTGAAGACGAATGGATTTGGATACTTTTTTTGAATCCATCTGGATTCCGAGAAAAGAGGATTATTGTTCCTTTTCCAACCAGATTTTTTTCATTGGGATATAAGGACCGCCAAGAGCATTCACTTCAATACCCCTGACATAAGGCTGGTACGCCATTTGGAATAAATGATGAACCATGGGGACGATCGGTGCATCTTCCAAAACGATCCCTTCGATTTTTCGATACATCTCCATTCGTTTCAAGTAATCTCTTTCTGCTTTTGCTCTATCGAGGAGACGATCGACCTCCGGATTATGATAACCCAGGTAATTATATTGAGATTTGGAGTGGAAGAGGACTTCCCAAGAAATTATCAGGATCAGGAAAGTCTGCATACCAGGCCCGCATAAAGATAGAGGCTTTCTTATCCCTCATCATCGATAAAAATGTTGGGTAGTTCGTTTCATAATGAATATCAGCCTGAACCCCTACTTTGTTTAATTGGGACCTTATTTCGTTCAATTCCCTCTGGGCTGCTTCAGAGTTTGTTGCACTCCAGATCTCCAAAGGCTGCATATCCTTCCCTTTAGAGAGCCCTGCCTCAGATAGAAGTTTGACGGCCTGTGTCAAATTAAAGGGATAGGGATTATTCATCGGGTTATATCCAGGCATTCCAGGAGGAAGAATGCCTTTGGCCAAATGGAACTGGTTCTTATGGATTTGAGAGATGATGGCCTTTTTATCAATTGCAAAATTGATCGCTTTTCTCAGTTTTTTGTTGTCTAATGGTTTTAATAATAAATTAAATCCATAGAATCTCAATGAAAGAATAGGCTTCTGTACAAAAAGGTATCGTCTCCCCTGCAAGACACTCTCTATTTCCTCAGGGGGGATAAATGATTCCTCAAGACTTCCTTCTTTGAATTCTTTAAGAATCTTTTCCTGAGGGGCTCCGTGAAAGATTTTGAAGATGATTTTATCCAGATAAGGTCTTCCCTCGAAATAGTCAGGATTTGATTCAAGGACAATCTCCTCTCCTTCCTTCATCGATACAAATTTAAATGGTCCTGTTCCAACCGGAGATTTCCCAAAATCATTTCCTGTTTTCTCAAACTCTTCCTTTGGAACAACTTTAGCGCCCTTCATCGCCAATATGCTAATAAAAGGAGCATAGGGTTCGGAAAGTGAGATCTTGAGAATGTATCTATCCAGAGCAGTAAGACCCTTCACTTCTTTTGATTTTTTATCTATAAATTCTTTTGCTCCAAGGATCTTTGTAAAAAAGGTGGAAGAACTGGATTTGGTTTCGGGATCGACTATTCGAGTAAAAGAATAGACAAAGTCATCTGCTGTAACCTCCCTTCCATTATGGAATTTCACTCCTTCCCTTAAATAGAAAATATAATTAAGACCATCGGGAGAGATCTTCCATGATTTGGCAAGGGCTGGAACAACATTAAGATTTTTATCGAATTGAACCAAGCCATCATAGATTTGTTGGATAATGGTGACAGAATAGATGTCCGTAGATAAGGCTGGGTCAAGAGTTCTGGGATTGAACTCAAGAGGCCTTCGATAAATTCCTCCAACCACTGGACCCCCTTTTTTATTCCCTTTTTCTTGGGAAAAACTATTGAATGAAAAAAAGAAAAAGAGGAATGAAATGAAGAGGAATGGAGTGACCATGTAGATTTTAAGCCTCATTGATTCAAACCCTTCCAGTCATTTAGACAATTTTGACGATATATTAGGGAGAAGTGGAAAAAATGTCAAAGGTTATTTGAAAAAAAAGGCATATCTCAAAAGAAGATATGCCTTTTTTCAATGGAAGACAGGGTAAAATAGACTCAGAATAAATTTAAAAGATTACCAACCTCCTTCATCAGCCAAAACGGGGAGAACATAGGTCATCACTGTGACTGCAATAATAAAAAGCTGGATTGCGATCCTCTTCATGATATCACCTCCTTTAAAATGGATTTATGATGGAAGAAGAAGCTGTAAGATATTTAGTATTGAGCAAGATGGGTGCCAAAAGGAAAAAAGAAATTTTTTCTTTTCCGACATACTTTAATGCATTGTTTTTAAATCAATTTTAGAGGAGGTGATTTTCGAGGCCTAAATCATACCCATTGGATCCATTGCCTATGATGATGAGCACAGAAAAAGAAAATAGAGGATGAAGAAGAGTAAAATACTTGATTTGATTGAAGGAGTTGGGACTGCACAGAATTATAGGCAATCCATAAAAAATGAAACAGTGGGCACATCTATTTTTTCAACAGGATGCCCAATTGCTTGGCTTTCTGGATGAGGGTGTTCCGATTGACCTTGAGGATTTTAGCCGCCTCTGTCTGATTCCACTTGGTAGCTTCGAGGACATTGAGGATGATTCGCTTTTCAATGGCTTCCCTGATCTTATGGAGCCCCATCTTCTCCGTTTCTAAACCCTGGATGTCTTGACTTGAGTCCATTAGGATTTCAAGGGGAATATCCTTTAAATCAATCACTTCGTTTCCAGGTAAGAGAACAACGATCCGTTCAATGAGGTTCTCCAGCTCTCGGATATTACCCGGCCAGTGGTATTTGGTGAGGCCGTCCATGGCTTTTTCGGTAAATCCTGGGATCTTTTTATTGAAGGCTGTGTTAAATTTGTTGAGGAAGTGTTTGGCCAGAAGGGAAATATCTTCCCTTCTCTCCCGAAGAGGGGGAATGGGGATAGGGACCACATTGAGCCGGAAGTAGAGGTCTTGGCGGAATTTCCCCCGTATCATAGCATCCTCCAAGTTAGTATTGGTGGCGGAAATGACCCGGATATCGACTTTGATGGGTTTATTAGAACCAATCCGCTCAACCTCCCTCTCTTGAAGAACCCGGAGAAGTTTTGCCTGAAGATCAGACCTCAACACAGAGACTTCATCAAGAAAGAGGGTCCCTCCATTGGCATGTTCAAACTTCCCAATGGTTCGTGTATGGGCACCTGTGAAAGCCCCTTTCTCGTGGCCAAACATCTCGCTCTCCATCAATTCAGAGGGGATGGCTGCACAATTGATGGCCACAAAGGGCCCGTTCTTTCGAATCCCCTGACGGTGTATGGAGCGGGCGATGAGTTCCTTGCCCGTTCCACTTTCACCTGTAATCAAAATATTGGTAGAGGTGAAAGCAACCTTCTTAATGAGTTGAAAGATCTCCTGCATCGTCTTGGTCTGGCTGACGATCTGGTCAAATCCATGAGACTCCTCTACCTCTCTCCGAAGGAAGTCCAATTCTTTATAGAGTTTCTGCTTACTGATGACACGATTCACTGTAGAAAGGATATCCTCAGGTTCATAGGGCTTGGTGATATAATCATAAGCGCCCAATTTGATGGCATCGACAGCCTTTCGAGCCTGATTGAGGGCAGAGATCATGATGACATCGATCTCTTCATCCAGTTCCTTGATCTTTCGAAGGACGGTCAGTCCATCCATATCTGGCATGTTAACATCCAGGAGGATAAGATTGATAGGTACCTTTCGAAAGGTTTCCATTGCCTCTTGACCGCTCCCCACACTCAGGAGTTGATAATCCTCCTCGAGAATCACCTCCAGAGACTCCCTTGCACCTGGTTCGTCATCCACAATCAAGATGGTGGGTTTTATCTCCATTGATTGCCACTATATAGGAAATGGTTTCTCTCGTCAAGAAGGGCCAGGAGGTTGACCCGTTCGACAGCGCTAACCCCCAAGTTTCTTGTCCTAAGCGTAGTCGAAGGATCAGGCTGGGGAGTCGAAGGATTGACTTTTAAATCTCGGAGTGTTAGGGAAATGAAAAGGAGAAAAAATGTACTTTTCCATTCAGAAGGAGTTATTCCATATCCTACCTGATCTCACTATTGGGATGGTGGTGGCCGCAGGTGTAGATAATACCCATCCCTCCAGAGAAATTGAAACCCTTCTCAGCAATACCATTGAGGAGATGAAAAAAAATTTCATCGTTGATAAAGCTCAGGAACACCCAAGGATTAAACCTTGGAGAATGGCCTTCTCCAAATTGTCCATCTCGGGAAGTAAATTTCCAAGTTCCATCGAATCCATGGCAAAGAGGACTCTCAGGGGAGATCCTTTTCCAAGGATCAACCCCCTCGTCGATCTCTATAATAGTGTCTCGTTGAAATATTTGGTCCCAATGGGAGGACATGACCTTAATACCATTAAGGGGAATATCTATCTTAAATTTGTTGAAGGTTGGGAGCCATTTACTCCGATGGGCGGGGGCGAGACGATGACTGTGCCAAAAGGGGAGTTGGTCTATCGGGATGATCAGGAGGTGCTGACCCGAAATTGGGTATGGCGCCAGTGCGAGAAAGATAAAGCAACCGAAGAAACAAAAAATATCTTCATTCCCATCGATGTCTTGGAGGAAGTGGGAAGGGGGTGCGCTGAAGAAATCATCCGGGAACTCTCCGATTTGATCCCGAGATATTTGGGTGGCACCCTCTTTTCGGCTATCCTCGACAGAGAAAATCCTTCAGTTGAAATACCTCATTTCTCCCCACATTAGAAGGGTTGTAAAAGTTTAAAAACATCGAGGATATTCTCAGGTCGGGGATCTTTGAAATGACAGGGTTTGCTAATGAAGCTGGAGAATCTCTTTTATGGAAGACCATGCTTCAGGTGAAAACCAATCCCTCTCTCCCACGATCATCCCTACGATCATACCCTCTCGATCAATAAGGAATACCGTAGGAACAAAGGTGACCTTGTAAGTCCGGGCGATCTTTTCATTCAAATCCAAGAGGATAGGGAGCGTGACCTTATGCTTTTTGACGACGTTCTGGACTCTTTTCTCTTTTTCCCCATCAATGGCCGGCATGAGGATGCACAATTGATCCCTCTTTCCTTCGGAGAATTTTTCCATTGGGGAAAGTTCTTCCACGCAGGAGGGACACCAGGTGGCCCAGAACTTCAATAAGATCGGCTTCCCTTTGAAGTCATTGAGAGAGACTTGACCTCCATTCAAGGTCTTAAGAGAAAAAGGTGGAGCTTCTCGCTTTTCCTCGAGCCTCTGGACACCAAAAGAAGCAATGGAAAGGGAGTGCGCATTGGTAAGAGTTAAACTTATCTCAAAAATAGTCGAGATGAGAAAGAAAGTGGCCGCTACCGATAAGGGGAAAAAGATTTTTTTTATCATACTTAGCCACTTAAGGGTGCCTATAATCTTAAAATAAAATTTATTTTTAATGCTGTCAATACCTGGGGACCTTTCTCAGACTTTACGAAAAAGTAAAAAGGGATTAGCTCAGTTTCCCTAAAGAGATGGCA
>CAVTZZ010000032.1:0-47547 GCA_963739325.1 uncultured delta proteobacterium
TACAGTAATATCTTTACAACTATCGAGTTTCGTGTTATGCATGGGTTCATGTGGAACCCAGCCGAAAAATTGTCCATAACGGAAGAGGAGCTCAAGACCCTGAAAGCCTGGGTTACGGCCAAAACTAGTCCCCAACGGACCGTTCTGCGTGCGCGCATCTGCCTGTTGGCTGCGGAGGGTTTGCCCAACAGGGCCATTGCCAAAGCCTTGAAGACCAGTCGTCCGACAGTTGTGCAATGGCGCAAGCGGTTTGAAGAACGAGGCTCGCAGGGGCTGGCAGAAGATGCCCCCCACGGCCTGAGTTCCCGCGCCCTGCCCGCTGATAAGGTCAAGGCGATTGTGGAGGCTACTTTGCATACGACGCCTCCTGATGCGACTCACTGGTCTACGCGGACGATGGCCGAAGCCATGGGCGTCAGCAACGCCACAGTCTCTCGGATTTGGGATGCGCACGGGCTGCAACCGCACCGCGTGGAAGGGTTTAAGCTTTCGAAGGATAAACGGTTTGTGGAAAAGTTGACGGACGTGGTGGGGGTATACCTGAACCCACCGGACAAGGCCGTCGTTCTGTGCGTGGATGAGAAATCGCAGGTGCAGGCTCTGGACCGGACGCAGCCCGGATTGCCGATGAAGAAAGGGCGTTGTGGGACGATGACGCACGATTACAAACGCAACGGGACCACTTGCCTGTTTGCGGCATTGAATGTGCTGGAGGGGAAGGTCATCGGCTCTTGTTATCCACGGCATCGGAACATCGAATTCCGAAAATTTCTGCGACAGATCGACCGTGAAACCCCCAAAGACTTGGCCATCCATATGGTTCTGGACAACTACGGCACGCACAATCACCCCAAGGTCAGGGCATGGTTGCAAAAGCATCCCCGCTTTCATTGCCACTTCACCCCGACTTCCTCCTCGTGGCTGAATCTCGTTGAACGGTGGTTTGGGGAGATCACTCGTAAACGTATTCGGCGTGGTGTGTTCAGAAGTGTATCGGATCTGGTGTCTGCCATTGAAGAGTTTATCCGAGTGAACAACGCAAATCCAAAACCATTCGTGTGGACGAAAAACGTGGACGCAATCTTGGAAAAGGTCGCACGTTGTAAAGCCGTTACTGTAACACTACACTAGTAATCTTTGTTCGTGATACCCATTTTTTAAAATCAGCCAATACTTGTCCTACAAATGCCTCTTGAATCTCTATGAGATCTATCGAATCAAAGGTCAGGTATGCCTTTTTAAGGGCCTCATCCACAGCTTTCAATATGGCAGGCAAAATTTCATATCGTTCCTCTTGTGGAGATATAACCCTTCCCCTCTGAATACGATCATAAAGGGATGCCCCAGAGAGAGGTCACCCTGCCTTTTGGGCACACTCCTTTAAAAACTTTTTTGATTATCATTAACCTCTCCTTTTTTAATGATGTAAAACCCCAATTGAGTGAAAAATAATGCCTTCAACAAAATGTTTCCATTATGGTTAGGCTGTTAGAAAGTTTTTTAACCATCATTTTAAAATCCGCCTCAATCTCCTTTAATAAAAGGGGGATAACAACAGGTTCTCCCCTTTAGCAAAGGGGAGTGAGATGGGGTTTGTTCAAATTATATCTCAATTGGGGTAAAAATTACATGTAATTTTGTATACTTTTTAAATAAATTTGTCAAGCATTATTTAAACAGAAAATTTTCTCTGTCATCCCAAAATGATAATGTCCTAATTGGCCAAAATAGAAATGTCCTCTTTGTGACATGCTACAATGCCCTTTTTTTGGGAGGAGGGCATGATGGCAGAAGAGGACATAATCATGGCACGTCAGGGAGAATTGAGGCGGTTACATGTCATTCAGAAGGTTCTGGAGAGGGTCATCGAGCAGGTAGAGGCGGTAGAGATACTTTCGCTCAGTTCGAGGCAAATCCGAAGGATCGTCAAGAGAGTAAGAATCGAAGGGGATAAAGGCATCATCCATAAATCGAGGGGGAGGCCTTCAAACCGCCGGATTCCGGGTAAGATCAGAGACAAAGTAATCCAGCTCTATCGGAAGCATTATGGGGATTTTGGTCCGACACTTGCTTCGGAGAAGTTATTAGAAAGAGATGGGATTGGAGTCAATGATGAAACCTTACGGATGTGGCTTATTGAGGCGGGAGATTGGAAGAAGACCCGCAAGAGAAGAGGGCATCGTCAATGGAGAGAACGGAAGCATCATTACGGGGAGATAGTGCAGATGGACGGATCTCATCACGATTGGTTCGAAGGGAGAGGGCCGGGGTGTGTGTTGATGGGCTATATCGACGATGCGACGGGGGCTGTGTTTGGGAGGTTTTATGGGTATGAGGGGACCCTTCCGGCGATGGACAGTTTCAAGCGGTATATCAAGAGTCACGGGTTACCGCTGTGTGTCTATTTGGACAAGTATAAAACCTATAAATCGACGGCGAAGCCTACCATCGAGGACGAGTTGAATGACCGGGAGCCTTTAAGCGACTTTGAGAGAGCCTTAAGAGAGCTTGGGGTGGAGGTGAAGCATGCCAACTCGCCACAGGCCAAGGGGCGGATTGAGCGACTTTTCGGGACGCTTCAAGACAGGCTGGTCAAAGAGATGCGCTTAAGAGGAATCAGGACTTTTGAAGAAGCAAATATCTTCTTAGAGGAATATCTTCCCATCTACAACCGAAGGTTCTCTGTGAGTCCAAAAGAAAGGGGCAACTTACACAGGCCCTTGGGAAGAGGACTGGATCTGGAGGCGATCTTATGCAAGAGGACGGAGAGAACTCTCCGGAATGACTTTACCGTGGCTCATAACAGCAAACTTTATCAGGTGGAGGAGGCCATTCAGGCATCCAAAGTGATGGTCCAAGATCGAATCGACGGTTCACTGCGCATCTCTTACAAAGATCGAACTCTAAGATTTAGAGAGATCACCGAGAGACCTCTAAGAGATAAGAAGCCTTTAGCTCTTACAAAAAAGACCAGCTCTTACACTCCTCCAACGAGTCATCCCTGGAGGAGATTCAAGTTTGGTAAACATCGTTATGAACGAGGAAGACCCATTGAATCTCAACCCTGAAAACAGGACATTTCTACTTTGGTAAGAATAGGACATTTCTAAATTGGCTTGACAACAGAAAATTTTCTCTTGACAGACTATTCCTTTTTTTTTAAATTAAATCCATCCTAAAGTATGTTCTTTTCACCCATATGAAAACATTGATTACTGGTGGTACAACGTGGTTTGGTCAGAGCATTGTCCAGCGTCTTTTGCTCCATGATCATGATATAGTCTCTTTTGATGAAAGCCCCGCTCCATGGAGTGGGGGGTTAAAGAGACCTGTGAAAGTGTATAGAGGATCAGTTTCAGATCTAGGGGCACTCACAGAGGTCGTCCGAACAGAGAAACCAGATGTGATTATCCACCGAGATGTGCTTTACGGAAACGAGACGGAAGAAAGATACCTGCGCACAGTTAAGATGAATCTTATTGGAGCATTGCATGTATTTGAAATTGCTGCATTGGTTGGTATACGCAGGGTCGTCTATGAAAGTGCCATAGGTGTATACGGTGTTCAAGAAGACCATGGGGAACAAGCCATCACAGAAGAAGATGCGATGTTTAAAAATCTATCCTACGCTTTTCGGGTCACACAATTTGCCGTTGAGTTCTTTGCTCCCCGCTATAGGCAAAAGACTGGTGTAGAAATTGTGGGTGTACGACCAAGCGTATGCCACAGCCCGCAAAAGGACGTAGGCTACACCCGCTGGTCGAACGATTTTGTAACCTTCCCAGCGATTGGCAAACCAATGCACTTCCCTTACCCTGCCGAGCAGCGAACATCATTGCTTTGGGTTGATGATGCTGCAGAAGTCTATGCTCGACTAGCAGATAAGCCGACTTTGAAATATGATATGTACAATACTGGCGGGCATGACGTGTCCAATCAAGAGTTAGCCCAAATAGTTAAAAATTTTATACCGGATGCCCAATTTTCATTTGCGGATTCAGGATCACAGCCCTTGTCATGGCGAATTTCAAACAATAGGGCCAAAGAGGATTTGGATTTTGAACTCCGACCTCTATCTGAAACAATTCTAGAACATGCCAATCTCGCACGTAAACTTTATAGGCTGCCACCTTTGAAATGATTACCGGACCCTATGGGAGGGTAACATGTTCATTATCTAAATAAAATAATGAAAAAGTAGATTATTTATCATTTGGAGATAGCGCCCTTATAATTCTAATTTTTTAGGAAAACTATAGTTTGTGTCGGTCACTGCCTCGATCATTTTATGCTTAAAATGGGATTCCATGTGAATATAGCGACCTATTTTCAAGGCACTGAGCAGTGGAGAATAGAGAACTCAACATTTACAACACTCAACCACACTCAACAGAAAGATCACCTTGCTTAAAACCTTGGGGAATTTTCTGGGATAGTCCGCATTTGTCATCCGTATCTTTTAGTTCGTTTTGGCGTTATTACCCGAGGCAGGAGCCAGATGAGGGAATTCATCACGCTCGGATCTATGCGGAAGTTACCTTGTAAGAGGCATTCCTATCGTGACCCAAGTTTTCACAACTCTTTTAGGGGACTTTTGAAATTTTGGGCCAGGTATTCGCAAAGGCGGCTTTTTGCCGCATTTGTTCGGCATACTGCAGGTAATGGCAGGCTGCTCTGTGCCGTGATCCGACTTCCACCAGAGGCGGATCATCATACGAGCATCGCTCTGTGGCGAAGGGACATCTAAAATAGAATCGGCACCCCTGGAGATCGCCTATTAGGCTTGGCGGGTTTCCCGGAATAGAGATAAGCTCTGCGTGTCGATTCAAGATATTGGGGAAAGAGTTCTTTAGACCCATCGTGTAAGGGTGAAATGGGTAGTTGATCACTTCCTTCTTAGAGCCGAGTTCCATGATTTTGCCACCGTACATCACACCGATATCGTTGCAGTTTTCTATGACCAGAGCAATGTCATGGGTGACAAGAAGCATTGAAAAACCCATAATCTCCTGGAGTTTTTTTATGTTCTTGAAGATCTGATCCTGAGTAATAACGTCCAGGGAGGTTGTCGGTTCATCTGCAATAACAAGAGAAGGCTCCAGAATAAGGCTCATCGCAATGATTGCCCGCTGTCTCATCCCACCGCTGAACTGATGAGGGTATTCGAGAAATCTTTTTGCATCGATACCTACCAGAGCAAACATTTTCTCAACCTTTTCCCTGGCCTTTCCAATGTCGATGTTTTGGTGAATTTTAATGGCCTCGATAATCTGGTACCCCACTTTGTAAACAGGATCTAGGGCATTCATGGCACTTTGAGTGATCATGGAGATTTTTCGCCAGCGAACGTTTCGCATTTCCTCTTCATCAAGCCTTGTTAATTCGAGTTCTTTAAAAAAAATCCGGCCGTCAGCTATATAGGCATTGGGAGGCAAAACCCCGATCACAGATTTGAGTAAGGTTGATTTCCCACAACCCGATTCCCCGACTAGACCGAAATTACTTCCTTCTTCCATCTCAAAGGAAACGTTCTCAAGAGCCTTGACGTCTCCCATTTGTGTTCTGTAAATCAACTTCAGGTTATCTATTTTTAACAAGGGCATGGTTTTGTCTCATATCTTGATGGAATTCATTCTATAAGCCCTTACTAAGGCAAACCGGAAATTCGAAGCAAAAAATACGAAATTCGCAGGGTTTAGTTTTTAAATTATGGGTTTAAATACTCTCAATCGATGCTTCTGGCACCAGTAATATTCAGTCTCTTACCAGTATGCTGTCAGTTAACAAGCCCTAAGGGCCTCATAGCTAACCATCGCCCCAATCACCACCTTTTAAGCCTTGGATTGATCATCTCCTCGTAGGTCCGGCCGATAAAGTAAACAGCTGTTACCAGAACCATAATCATCACTCCTGGCGGGATGATCCACCACCATGCTTTGTAGGACATCTCAGAGGCAAAAGCCCAATATATGATGGAACCCCAGCTCAGAACTTTCGGATCGCCGAAACCAGGGAAACCAATACTGGCCTCGGTAATGATTGCCCAGGCCAGGGCAAAAGTAACATTAACTAGAGTGATTGGCAGAATATTGGGGGCGATCTCAAAATAGATGATCTTCAAGTTACTTGCACCCGAGATGCGGGCTGCGTCTACAAAAGAGCGTTCTCTTATGGTCAGAACCTGGGAGCGGATGACCCGGGCAGTAGAACGCCACATAATAATGGCCATGGCCATGATGATCGTCCAGATATTATTGCCGGTCAGAGAGAGAATCACAATAATGAATGGTAAAAAAGGTACCCCCATAAAGATATCTGTGATCCTCATTAGAAGATTATCGACCCAGCCACCATAGTATCCTGCAATAAGGCCGATGTTGACACCAATGAGAATAACGCCGACAGCGGTAATGACTCCGATAATCAAAGCAGGCCGGGCTCCCCATATGAGCTGGCTGAAGACATCCCGACCCAATAGTGTTGTTCCCAACAGGTGATCACGGGAGGGTGGTTTCAGTTTCATCAACCTTCCTGATGCGTCATAATTTTTTTGCATCGGGTCATAAGGCGCCAGGATGGGTGCAAGAATCGCCACC
Organism: uncultured delta proteobacterium; assembly: GCA_963739325.1. GTDB lineage: Bacteria > Desulfobacterota > BSN033 > BSN033 > UBA1163 > CAVTZZ01. The sequence goes on from CAVTZZ010000032.1 coordinate 6,597, forward strand.
AGGATAAAAACAATAAATACAATAAAACCGAATAACCCGATCTTAGAGCTGGCGAAAGATTTGATAAAATCGTGTATCACGACCTTCCCCCGACATTCTATTGTTGATTCACTATTTATAGACGACTCTCGGATCTAAAATTCCGTATAGAAGATCAGCCACAAAGTTTCCTACAATAGTTAATACGGCAATCAACAGGAAACAAGCTTGAACCACCGGGTAATCGCTGCTCTGGACCGACTGGACCATAAGAAATCCCAAGCCGGGCCATGAAAAAACCGTCTCTATAACTACGGATCCTGCTACGGACCATCCAAGGATCAAAGGAATCGTCGTCGCAATGGGCAGAAATGAGTTACGCATGGCATGTTTATAAATGATCCTTCTCTCACGCATCCCCTTCATTTTGCACAGTTCGATGAAGTCCTCCCCAAAGGTCTCAAGCATGCTGCCCCTCATCAGTAAGAGCGGAAAGCATATATGGTATAAAGTGTTAACGATAAACGGAAGAGCAAGATGATGTAGAAAATCAAGACTGAAATATATTTGCCAATCGCTTTTACCGTAATGCATACCGGGAGTGACGATGTGGCCCAGAGGGAAAATGTCCAGATGTACTGAGAAACGAAAATGGCGAGCATACTGAGCCAGAAAGCCGGCGCCGATTGAAAAGCCGTACTAACAATTACCGCCCCGATCTCGGTTTTACTACCCCTTCTCCAGGCGATGAATGAACCGCCGAGAACACCTAAAAAGTAGGCCGCAATCATGGATGGCAGGATCAGGAGAATGGTGTTGAGCATGCGGCCGGAAATCATGTCGCTAACCTTCCGCGAATGATGAAAGGAATAACCAAAGTCAAGATTGACGATGTTTTTTAAGTAGGCAAGATACTGTTGATGCAACGGTTTGTCCAGACCGTATTGACGCTTCATGGCTTCCTGGGCATTGGGATTGAGCGCCGAACTGATAACCGTTATGGTGGGATCCCCTGGCAACATCCTAAACATGAAAAACATGAGGGTTGCAAGAACATAGAAGGTAAACAGAATGAATAACAATCGTTTTAAAATGTATTGGGCCATTCGAAAAACGATCCTAATAATTGGTGGTTAGCGTTCCTAAAAACATAGCAAATTTAAAAGCAACATACCCTGTTATTGTTTCACAAGTGGATTTGATATACCTACAAGGGGTTGATGACAGGCTACCATATGGTTTTCATTGGGGCCAAACCCGGTAAGTGTCGGTTCAGTATTAGTGCAATCAGAAACCGCACGGGGACAACGGGGGCCAAAGCGACAGCCAGCAGGAAGATTGATAGGGTCAGAAATAGCGCCAGAGATGCTGATGGTTTCCCTTGACAGATTCGGATCCGGAATTGGGATCGCCGAAATTAAGGCTTTCGTATAAGGATGCAGGGGATGATCTAACACGGCATCCGTGCGACCGATTTCCGCAATTTTCCCTAGATACATGATGGCAATGGAATGGCAAATGTGACTTACTGTGGCTAGGTCGTGTGTGATGTAAAGCAGAGCAAGATTTTTATGGTGAATCAAATTTTTAAGAAGCGTCAAGATACTCGATTTGATCGATACGTCCAACATGGAGATCGGTTCGTCAGCTACAAGAAATTCGGGATCAAGGATGATGGAGCGTCCAATGCAAAGCCTTTGGCGCTGCCCCCCGCTGAGCATATGGGGATATTTTTCTAAATATTCTTCGACTGGGCTTAAGCCCACCAGTTCAAGGGTTTCAACTACTTTTTGTCGGATATGTTTTTTATCTGATTTTCCCTGATATTGTAGTGGCCTGGATAAAATCTGAATGACGTTGTGCTGCGGATTGATAGACCCATAAGGATCCTGAAAAATCATCTGTACCATCCGATAAAAGTTTCTTGGATCCTTTGCCTTCAATTGTCGACCACTTTGGTCGTTGATGAAAACATCACCTCCGGTAAGCGGTTCCAGCCCTACCAACACTCTACCGGTTGTAGTTTTGCCGCATCCACTCTCCCCCACGAGCCCCAGCACTTCCCGACGAGCGATAGCAAAGCTTACATCATCCACGGCTTTCACATATTTGCCTTTGGCTTTTGAAAAAAGTGAACGGATACCTGATACGACCGGAAAATATTTTTTAAGATTAACCGCTGATATCATGATTCTCCCGACATATGGGGGGGTGATCCCATTGGATATTGCTTGGCAAAGGTTAAAAAGTATCCCGGGCCATATCTGTCCAAAGTGGGTTCGTGGTCAAAGTCAAGGGAAAAGGGCATTCCTGGTTGCGGCGTATTTTGGCCCTGATGCAGGATAGCAGAAGGACCAAAATCTCGCAGTGAGCGGAGCCATGGACGGCGAAGCGAATGAAGCAGAGGGAATACCCCGACTCCTTGACAAAGGGCCGGCGAGAAAGAACGTCGTATCGCAAGCGTCTCCTTTTTTATTGCAGGTACTTGATTTCGTAACACGGGGATCAGCTAAACCTCTCGATTCTTCACACCAATGATGCCAGGCCCAAATTAACGGGCCCGGCATAGTGGTTGCACTTAGCGGACATTATTATTTAGGGGGAAAGCAGAGCCGTCCCTCCTTGTTCCAACGGAATCCGGCGTCCTTCAGGATCTGACGCGCTTTGTCTAAATCAAACGCTTTGACCTTAAGATTTGCATTGTGCCAGTAGGAATTGACCGGCGTTATGGAAGAGGCGCTCGTGTCGGCAAACCCACCGAGCACCTCATCGATGATCCTTCTATAGGGAACTGCATGGGAAAGAGCTACTCTAAGCGCTTTGTGCTTAAAGATCGGTCTGTTGCAATTATAACGAATGGCTGTGTATCCATTTTCTCGGACCTTGAAGATCTTGATATTCTTATCATTGGCAAAATCCTTGACCGCTTCCGGCGGCAGGCTTTGGATATTGATATCAATGTCTCCCTTTTTAAGTGCGGCATTGCACAGCTCACTTGAACCGAAAATGATGAATAGCAAATCCGCCTTAGGAGCCATGAAATGATCTTTGTTGGCTCGCAGCAAAAATTCGGATCCCTCCTTCCAGTATTCCATAGTATAGGAGCCACTCCCCACAACCGGCGTATTGGGATAATCCTGAGGCTTGGTCAGCCCATGCCTTTTAACAACGTCTTGCCAGATGTGTTTAGGGAGAATGAAGACCTGACCAAGAGTGTTCATGATAAACGGTGCAAAGGGCTTCTGAAGATTGAAGCGGATCTTGAATTTATCAATGAGTTCGATATTCTTAATGGGTTGCAGATATTTCTTGAAATAGGCGGCCTCCCATTTGCTAATAAACTCGTAGGTAAATTTGACGTCTTCGCTTGTCAGGGGCTTCCCATCAGAAAACTTGAGGCCTTTCTTAAGTGTCACTTCAATGGTCAAATTGTCGATTGGATCAACCTTTTCTGCAGCCCACATTTTGATTTCGCCTTTGGGGCCGATCTGGACTAGAAGATCATATACCATTCTGAGCATCTGAAAATCTTCAGACTGTACGGCTGCCAATGGGTTCCAGGTTTGCTGATCGGAAATTCGACCCACTTTGAGGACGTTAACGCCACCCTTGGGGGTAAACTTGACCTGGTTCCATATGGACCGAAGGCCGTCAGGTGAGTCCTCATATTCAAGGTCACACCGTTTCGTATTAATGCCCATGTTCCTAACTTGATAATAAACCACCATTTCCGGCTGATCTTCCTGTAAGATCTCCTGGAGCCTGAAAATAAGCGGTTTTCTCTTTTCCGGGTCGTAAATTTCGAGCTGTTTCTCTCCGATTTTATCGAACTCGGCATTGGAGTACTCGCCCACGTTCCAATCACCGGGCGCCGAATACTTGGAGTTGAATTGAGAATTGGTAAAAAAATCGGGTTCCATTCGGTAGGGAAGCCCTCCAAGTACCGAGACGACGCAATCGAATTTGTGCTCCTTAAACCAGTATGTTAGCAAAGGGTTCGGATTGCTTGCCTGATTTAGATTCACTTTTAGCCCCAGTTTCTCCCACTGTTCTGCAATATAGTTGCTCGTTTCATAGTAAGCCATATATTTTGCAGGAACCCAGGTCAAAAAGTGAATCTCCGGAAACAGGTTCCATGACATCGGCTGCATAGCTGAGTATGCTGGCCAGCATGCATGAGATCAGGACTAAAACATAAATCGTCTTTTTCATGTTAATTTCCTCCTTTATGGGTGAGATTGATGTTTCCTTCAAAGGGTATATTAAGAGGTTTTCGCCTCCCACGGATTTTGTAATCGAGGGTTAGCTAATTCTTCCATTCTTCATGATTCATCTCGCTTTTCCTAACAGAGCTGCATTGCTTTCACTCAGGGCGTCAAACAGCATCTCCGTTGAATCCGTCAAACCTGATACATCGAGCATCATTTCAATTCGATCCATGCTCTTTTTCGACAAGAACGCACCTGCAATATCACGAAATTTTTCTCTGGTGATTGAAAAGGGAAGGGGATTTTCTGGTTCACCCCGGGGATAGTATACCTTCCCATAAAGAGGTTCACCTTTGCCTATATCAAGCTCCACAACGGATCCTCTTTGATTGGGATAGTGACTTTCTATCTCCGGATCGATATCAACCCTCACCTTTTTCATGATTTCGATGATTCGCTCATTGGTGAAATGCTTCTCATCAAAGGCTTCCCAATCGTTTTTGCCCAGCACAATCCTGGCTGCTAAAGCATAAGGGATGTTAAAATAGGCATCTCCCCGCTCGTTCAGTGAATGAATCTCTGTTTCAACAGCGATTTTATAGGTTCGAACCTGTACTTTTTTAATCTGTGATGGATTGATTTTATTCTCTTTCAGTATCTCCGCTAGGGCATCAATAGAGGGATGCATATGTCGACAACCGGGATAGGGCTTTAAATAGCTACCTCTGATAGCGTATTCATACTCGAGGGGTTTGTCGATGGGAGGATGGGGGGCCTTTCCCAGATAGGCAGGGAAAAAACCCTCTTCAATGATTTGAGAATATCCTGAGTGACCGGCTCCAGCCATCATGGCAGCCGCCAGACCGCTTCGGACCGACCAGGCAACCTGGAGAGGTTGAGTCTCACCCCTCCGAAACGACGACATCAATCCGGCACTGCCAAGGGCTGCTAGGCAGAGTGCATTTTGAGTCACCCGTAAGTCATGCCCAAAGAGTAAAGATGCGGTTGCCGCTGCACCAAAAGGCGCGATAATTGCTGTGGGATGAAAACCCCTTCTGGTAAATTCTGGATTACCACTTCTGGCCAAACGGACCATCACATCATATCCAGCAATAACTGCCTTATCAATGGTTTCCCACTTTTTCCCTTCTGACAACGCGATGATCGTCGGTATAACCACAGCCGCAGGATGGCAGGCCCCTTCTCTGGAGCCATCCTCAAAAACTGAGGCATTAATGGCAAAGGCCCAGAGCATTCCAGCATCTAAGGTATTGGCCCGGTTCTGACCGCTTCCAGGCCAAATAGAACCCATGGAAACCTTCGGACATAATTGAGTAAGATCCTGAAAAACCTTGCTTCGGTATCCAATAAAGGCCGCTGTAATGGCATCGAGTATGTGTTGCCGAACGATCGCACGATCTTCGTCCGAAAACCGTGTTGACCCAATCTGATCAATGAGCCAGGCCAGATAGTAAGCGATGCTTGATTTTTTTTCAGGAGAAACAGAATTCAATCTTCTCTCCCCTAAGCTGTTCTTTAGCTAAAGATGGAGGAAAAAATATATTCTTTTCCAGCTTTGATATGGTGCTTGATTAACTCTCTGGTGCTCTCTACATCTTTTAAGCGGATGGCTTTAAATATTTCATTATGCTCCACGACCACTTCTTTCGCCCGACCCACGCGTAACCCTTCGATCCGATGGCGGAGAAAAATTCGCTGATAGACCTCACGAAAATAATCAGTTAAATATGGATTTCCAGCCATCTGAACATAATAGGCATGGAATTCCTGATCGAGAATAAACCTTCCTCTACTCGCCTGTTCAAGGACTGCTTTTTCATAAGAACTCTTATGGTTTTTAAGAAGATCGATTTTTTTGGGGGTGAGTTTTAGAATGGCTGGACCAATGGCACCCAGTTCAATGATTTCCCTAATCTCATAAAGGGCATTCGCCTCTTCATGGGTAATCTGGTGGACCGTGTAACCTCGATTCGGCACGAAATCTAAGAAACCTTCATTGGCCAGAATGCTGAGAGCGTTATTTACCGGTGTCCGACTGACCCCCAATCGTTTCGCCAAATCAATAAATACGAGCCTCTGCCCCGGAATGATATCGTAGTTGAGCATCATCTCTTTGATCTTCCGGTAGGCCATCTGGGTCAGATTTCCGTCTGCCTTCATTTTGTCGGCCAATTCCCTTCAACCTTCTCATTTATATTTTTTGGGACCTTCAATGTTCAGCAGCTTGGCAAGATTAAGACCCAACATATTGGCGCGGTCTTGATCGGTGATGTGAAGATATCCCCAACCCTCCTGAAGTTTCTTCGGGATCTGGAGATTCAAGACGGCTTTCACTGAAAGATCTGCAGGAGATGCCGGCCAATCCCTCCCCAATATGATCTTTTCACTCCCTCCCAGGATAATCATGATCGATCCCACCATATGGGCCCGCTTCATGGGTGCATCATAGATAGGCCCTCCATACCGATCATCCCCTCATAGCCTTCCTCATTTCTCTTTCTTCTGGCCCTATAGATAACATTACATATTTCATACAATATTACGTTCAATATTTTTTGTCAAGTCTTTTCACCATTGAAAAAGGGAATAATCAACATCCCTTATTTTCCCTCAAAAGGGCAAATGGATCCATGCCGAAGTAGCCACAACAGATATAAAAATTCAACTATTACTCGCAGTTACAAACCTCAACCAATGCAGTATTGGTGGGAGTCGCCCCACCCGGACTTCCTTTATCGTTTGTCAGGGTATTGGCACATCCTCCTTGATCGATCCCTTTTTCATCAGGGGAGTACCAGGCTCCCTGACCGATAGCGACCACACCTGGCATAATCCTCTGGGTCACCTTAGCATGAATCCATAATTCCCCTCGATCATTAAAAACCCTGACCTTCTGACCATCTTCGATCTTCCTCGCTCTGGCATCAACGGGGTTGATCCAAACCTCATGAGGTTCCAATTCCCTTAGCCACTTGATATTGTAAAAATTTGAGTGGGCTCTCGTCTTGAAGTGGAAAGTGATCAATTGTAATGGAAATTTCTGAGTAAGAGGATCATGAGGTCCTTCCCAAGGCTCTATATATTTTGGAATAGGAGGCAGACAGGAATCATTAAGGTCTGCCAGGTCCTTTGAATAGATCTCGATCTTCCCTGATGGAGTTAGAAATGGAAAATGTTGGGGATCACGGACCTGATCTTCAAAGGCGATGACCGGTCTCTTGACCTTTGCCTTAGTCACTCCGTTAGAGCGAAATTCGTCATAGCTTTCGATATCTCTTTTCGAATCCGATGATGAAAAGACGACTTCTTCGAGCCATTCTTCTTCTGTCTTCTTCGAGTAGTCCTTTATCCCAAGGCGTTTTGCAAGTTCGCATGCGATCTGGAAATCAGATTTGGTCTCCCCAACCGGTTCTATGGCTTGATTGCCAAATAGGTGATAGTCTCCTCCCAACCAGGGACGCATATAATCATCTCTCTCCCAATGGGTTGTTGCTGGGAGAAGGATATCAGCGAATTTAGCTGTCGAATTAATAAAATGGTCCTGAACGACAATGAAATCTAATGTAATGTTACAGTAATATCTTTACAACTATCGAGTTTCGTGTTATGCATGGGTTCATGTGGAACCCAGCCGAAAAATTGTCCATAACGGAAGAGGAGCTCAAGACCCTGAAAGCCTGGGTTACGGCCAAAACTAGTCCCCAACGGACCGTTCTGCGTGCGCGCATCTGCCTGTTGGCTGCGGAGGGTTTGCCCAACAGGGCCATTGCCAAAGCCTTGAAGACCAGTCGTCCGACAGTTGTGCAATGGCGCAAGCGGTTTGAAGAACGAGGCTCGCAGGGGCTGGCAGAAGATGCCCCCCACGGCCTGAGTTCCCGCGCCCTGCCCGCTGATAAGGTCAAGGCGATTGTGGAGGCTACTTTGCATACGACGCCTCCTGATGCGACTCACTGGTCTACGCGGACGATGGCCGAAGCCATGGGCGTCAGCAACGCCACAGTCTCTCGGATTTGGGATGCGCACGGGCTGCAACCGCACCGCGTGGAAGGGTTTAAGCTTTCGAAGGATAAACGGTTTGTGGAAAAGTTGACGGACGTGGTGGGGGTATACCTGAACCCACCGGACAAGGCCGTCGTTCTGTGCGTGGATGAGAAATCGCAGGTGCAGGCTCTGGACCGGACGCAGCCCGGATTGCCGATGAAGAAAGGGCGTTGTGGGACGATGACGCACGATTACAAACGCAACGGGACCACTTGCCTGTTTGCGGCATTGAATGTGCTGGAGGGGAAGGTCATCGGCTCTTGTTATCCACGGCATCGGAACATCGAATTCCGAAAATTTCTGCGACAGATCGACCGTGAAACCCCCAAAGACTTGGCCATCCATATGGTTCTGGACAACTACGGCACGCACAATCACCCCAAGGTCAGGGCATGGTTGCAAAAGCATCCCCGCTTTCATTGCCACTTCACCCCGACTTCCTCCTCGTGGCTGAATCTCGTTGAACGGTGGTTTGGGGAGATCACTCGTAAACGTATTCGGCGTGGTGTGTTCAGAAGTGTATCGGATCTGGTGTCTGCCATTGAAGAGTTTATCCGAGTGAACAACGCAAATCCAAAACCATTCGTGTGGACGAAAAACGTGGACGCAATCTTGGAAAAGGTCGCACGTTGTAAAGCCGTTACTGTAACACTACACTAAACTTTCGAGAGCCTCTGCACCCTTATTCGCATTTGGGATTTGGTTGAGGGGATTGGAACAGACCACATAGAAAAACTTAAAATTGCCGGGATAACCTCCTTCCTTTCCCTTGAGCATAGCCTCCCATAGGTTTGTACTGTGGACTCTAAATTTGCTCCTAAATGTGAAGCTCAGTGGATGACCTTGTTCTTTCTTACCTTTTTCAAAGGGATTCTCTTCAATGGAAATCAGCGAAGGGGAGGAGGGCATATTCTGCCCCGGAGAGACCACCACTGGAGGAATGTCACAACAGGCTGGACTGCCGCCGGGGATTCCGATATTTCCAGTCATCGCCGCCAGTGCAGCACCTGCTCGATGAAACTGCTCTCCATAGGCTGTTCTTCCAGGTGCAAAAGAAGTGATGAGGGCAGCAGGCTTAACTGTGGCATATTCGATGGCCAGATTTTCGATGATATTGGCAGAAACACCGGTGATCGATTCAGCCCATCTGGGCGTCTTTTCCCTTCCGTCTTCACCTCCGAGGAGATAGTCTTTGAATTCATCGAAACCAACAGTGTATGTATCCAGGAAATGAGTATCCTGTAAATTATTCTTTATGATCACAAAGGCCATAGCAATCATCATTGCTGTGTCCGTGCAAGGGAGGATGGGGATCCACTGGTCCGAAAACACGGCAGCCGTATTGGTGAATCTCGGATCAACATAAATGATCCGGATCCCCTTTTCCTTTGCATTCAAAAGATGGAAACTCGTATTGGTTCCCCAGATGTTTTCAGCTGGATTGAGACCCCAGAGAATGATCAATCGGGAATTGATGAGATCGTCTTTGGTATGGCCTGTGGCATGGGTTCCGAAGGTGACTTTGGCTGCAAAGTAGGCAGCCTCGGCAGAAAGGCTTTCCCATCGGTAGACACATCCACCGAGCATGTTAAAAAGTCTGTAGACCGGTGCGGGGTTATGGAGTCGACCGGGACTTCCACTTGACCCCTGACAGAGGATGGCCGAAGGCCCATCCATTTCAATCACTTTCTTCAGATTCTCAGCCACCGTATCGAGCGCCTCTGACCAAGAAATTCTCTCAAATTGAGATTCACCCCTCTTTCCCACCCTCTTCATCGGAAATGATACTATTTAAGGCCTCCCCCTAAAGATGGTAAACTGAGGGTTGCAACACCACCATATCCCATCAAAAGGAGGAAGCCATATGAATTTCTACACCAAACAGCACAAGTTTTATTGTGGAATCGATCTGCATACCAAAAATATGTTTGTCTGCATTATCGATGCCGGAGGCAATGTCCGGGTTCATCAAAACATCCACACAAACCAGGAAGCTTTTCTCCATACCATTGCTCCCTTCCGTGAGGACATCGTGGTTGCTGTCGAATGCATGTTCACCTGGTACTGGATCGCTGATCTCTGTATCCAAGAGAACATTTCCTTCGTTCTCGGCCATGCCCTCTACATGAAAGCGATCCACGGAGGAAAAGCCAAAAACGATAAAATCGACTCCCTTAAGATCGCTACCCTACTGCGAGGCGGTATGATTCCTCAATCTTATGTCTATCCCGCAAGGATGCGGGCAACCCGAGATCTCCTCAGACGGAGAAATCACTTAATGAGAAAACGGGCTGAACTCTTTGCCCATATCCAGAACACCCGAAGCCAGTATAACCTTCCTGATCCCTTGGGATGCATTGCCAAACCCCAGAACCGTGAAGGCATCGTCCAACGGTTCGACGACCCTTCCGTACAAAAGAGCATGGCTGTTGACCTGGAGATGATTGAAGCCTATGACCACATCTTGACCCAGCTCGAACGTGATATCATTGCCTGTGCTAAAGAACACGATCTGCGATCCTATGCCTTGCTTCAAACCATTCCTGGTGTCGGAAGAATCCTCGGCCTGGTCCTCCTCTACGAGATTGAATCCATTGAGCGCTTCCCCCAAGTCCAGGATTTCGTCTCCTACTGCCGTCTGATTAAGAGTATCAAAGAATCCAACGGCAAAAAATACGGATCCAGTGGTAAAAAGATCGGTAACGCTCACCTTAAGTGGGCCTTCTCCGAGGCAGCGGTGCTTTTCCTCAAGGGCAACGAACCGGCCAAAAAGTATCTCCAAAGGCTTGCCCGTAAGCACGGCAAAGCCAAGGCCCTCTCTATCCTCGCCCACAAGCTCGGGCGTGCCGTCTATTTCATGCTTAAAAACAAGGAGGCTTTTAACCAAAAAAAGTTCCTCGGTCTCTAAAAAACTGGAGGGGATGGATCAGCCTGCCGTCTAACTGGAACCTTCCCGGGCACGAGCATGCACCTGCATCCATCAGGGTCAAGAAAACCCATGCATCTTAGAATGCCAACTTGATGGTATGCCAATATTGCCCGGTAGCCCATGATTTGATTGGCGGTCCATCCCGCTCCTCATACTTTATCAGCGTGCCATGTTGGTCAGGTTCTGCCCCTCACCCGAACCTGTAACTAACTGGGGACCATACCCCGACGTTTTGAATAGGACGGTACGAGGGCACAGCATAGTTTCTAGGTCGCAGAGTGGTCTCATCTCTCTGTAGTCCCGTTTCATACGGGATAGAACCTCAATAAGTGTTTGGCGCAGGACCTCTTCTTGCACCCGATCAGAAACCAAGTTGGAACGGCTGCCAACAGGCAAAAGTGTCGTTGTCTCTTAGAACGAAAATCAGTTACTTTTTCGTCTTGGATTTCTTTTCCCTATTGACAACGGAGGCCTTATAAGTGTTAGGCGGTCCGGGGAATAGACTCTCTTGATGTAGGCATAACCCCTGACGCAAGCCTTCATCTCTTCATGGGGTTCGATCCGTATGGCTTTCCCGTCCCTAACATGAATGAAATAGGGACACCGTCCTCCACAGTCATGGCACCCTCCGCTCCGAACGATCTCCCCATCGCGACATCCATCTGAAACATCCGATATCATGTTTTTTCCTTTAGAATAATCGAAGGCTTGGCTGCTTCTGCATATTTGAAATTTTGGGCTTTTTTACTGTGACCATACCTTTTTGAAAGCTCGTTCAGAGGCGCTACATTGAGTGCGTGCATGGGGCAAGCATCAACGCAGATGGGTCGTTTGCTCTCATCGAGGCGATCAAGGCAGAGGTTACATTTTTCCATCTTCAAATCAAGATTAGGATTGAACTGGGGAATCTGGTAGGGACACGCTTTTTTACAAAGCCCGCAATCTGGTTCTCCTAAACATTTTTCAGAATCAACCAGTACGATGCCGTCTTTCTCACGCTTGAAAATTGCTGAAACAGGGCAGGAAGAAACACAAGGGGGAGTTTGGCAGTGCATACAGGAGAGAGAGAAAAAAGAAACCTTTACATCGGGGAAAGTTCCATTTTCAAAAGTCTCTACCCCTCGCCAATTCATCACCTCGTTTTCGATGGAATGCCATTGTCTGCAAGCAAGAACACACGTGTAACATCCTGAGCATCTCGTCTGATCAAAGAAGAAACCTAATTGCATAGCATTTTTCATAAACCTCAGAGGCGCCGCTCAGATATTTGGTTAAAGCCGCAGTCTTCGCTTCCCATAAAACATCATCCATACACCGACCCATCGCCTCTCGACCTCCAACTGAGCAATGGAGAGAAATTTTGTATCCATATTCCTTATAGGTCGGTCATAGCATCAGATGCCCGATATGGTCCTACCCTTTAAAACCCTGATTCCCGAGCGATCACCAAATGATGAATTTCAGAGGTTCCCTCGGTGATGGTAAAAAGCCTCCCATCCCTCCAATAGCGCTGGACAGGATACTCCATGGTATATCCATATCCACCGTGGATCTGCATAGATTGAGATAGGATTTCCTGGAGGGTTTCAGCGCAGAAGAGTTTAAGCATGGAGGCTTCTTTCATCACCCGTTGACTTGCATCGTAAAGGCGAGCTACACGATAAGTGTATGACCTCATAATGTCGATTTTCATTGCCATCTGTGCAAGTTTGAAGCGAGTGACTTGGAACTCGATAATTGGGCGGCCAAATTGGATCCGATCCCGAGCATACTTCAGGCTGGCCTCGTATGCAGCCTGGGCCACCCCTGTACTGCGACCCCCATAAGTTATTCTCCCCGACGTAAGAGTGTCCCGAATCTGTTCGAACCCGACTCCCTCCTTATCTCCGATCAGATTACTCTTATGGACTCGGCAGTCATCAAAAAGGAGTTCCCCGGTCTCGGCAGATCGGTTGCCTACTTTATCCAGTTTCCGAGTGACAGCAAATCCTGGCGTACCTTTCTCTACAACAAAGAGACTGACGCCTTCTGCTTTGCGGGAAGGATCTACAGTGGCCGCTACTACAGCGTAGTCACAAATAGGTCCGTTCGTAATGAAGGTCTTGGCTCCCCGAAGAATATAGTGATCTCCATCTCTTGTCGCTCTCGTTTTGATACTCGCAGCGTCCGATCCTACATCCGGCTCAGTAAGGGCGAAGGCCCCAATCTTTTCTCCTTTTATCGCAGGCAAAAGAATGCGCTCCTTGAGTTCCTGGGAACCAAACCGATAGATTGGAGCCGTGGCCAATCCTCCCTGAACCATGAGACCTGCCGCAATCCCTGCGCAGATACGATTGAGTTCTTCTGCGAGAATGCATTCTGTTACCTTATCTGCACCACCCCCTCCGATTTCTAAGGGATACCTGACGCAAAGATAACCCAATTCTCCCATCCTCCGGAATAGGTGCAAAGGAAAATTACCATGCGCCTCTGCTTCCTCCACCAATGGAGCAACCTCTTTCTCAGCAAAACGCCTTATGGCTTCTTTAACCATCCGTTGTTCTTCTGTTAACTCAACATTCATGTGTCTCCTCCCGCTTTTAGTTTAGAATAAATTTATGTGCCTAACACCCTATCCCTTCCTGTTGCTTCTCATCATCTTGACATCGGCCAATGTCTCAACAGCCAATCCCTTTTGTATCTCAATGAGATCCACTTACGATAATGATCCTAATTACTTGATGGCTTGATTCACAAAGGTATGATCGCGCCGGGGTCTCTCACCATCCCTCTATTTATTTCTCCTCTCCCAGAAAACAATTCATGAGTCTGATTATTTCATTTTATTGCCAAGTCGAGGATCTGCTTAATCCCTTTACTTTTGAAGACGTCATGCGCAGCTAAAAACTCCTTTTCAGAGAAGTCTGAATTTTGGGACTGTACTCTTCGTTTAAATTCTTAGCTTCTTACATTTCGCGGCGAAATCGGTCAAACTGGGTGATATCTCTTAAGACCGGAAAAGAAACCTCGCAGGGAAAGAGATTACATGATCCTAAAGATTTTTAAAAATGGGTTTTCTTTTCTCTAAAAAGGCGGTCACCCCTTCTTTGAAATCTTTGGTTTTGTAAACCTCTCCATAGAGCTCTGAATCCATCTTCAATGCTTCTCTCAAGAGGAGTTGAGAAGCCTCAAACATAGCCTTTTTTGCAAAATGGATGGAGGCCGGTCCCTTCGCAATCTGTTTGGCCAATATCATTGTTTCTCCCATCAATTTTTCGTGGGGGACCACACGATTGACCAAACCGATCCTCTCTGCTTCTTCTGCATTAACAATCTTTCCTGTATAGATCATCTCCTTGGCCCGGCCAGAACCGATGAGCCGCATCAGGCGGACATTCCCTCCATACCCAGGCATGATCCCTACCCGGACCTCTGTCTGACCGATCTGGGCCTTATCGCTGGCGATTCGAATGTCGCAAGCCAATGCGATCTCAGAACCCCCTCCCAAAGCCCAACCATTGATTGCAGCGATCATTGGTTCTCCCATCGATTCCATGAAAAGAAGGATTTCATTTGCCTTATTCGAGGCATCGATCGCATCCTGAGGGGTCCGATCTTTAAGCATGCGGAGATCCGCTCCGGCAATGAAGGCTTCATCACCCACACCCGTGATGATGCCTACTCTTATATTGGGATCATCATGCAACCGCTTTAATACATCCCCTAACTCCATCCAGGTATCCCAATTCAAGACATTCCTTACGTCAGGCCGATTCACCTTGATGATGCCTACTCCTTCGTCCGTTTCGTAGATCAAATTTTTATATCCCATATCGATCCCTCATCTTTCCTTTATTGTTGTGGAAATTAAACTCATACGGGCTAATATGTGCCCCATCTCTATTTTTCCTTCTTGCTACCGTCTTCATTATACTCATACCAGCCCCGACCGGTCTTACGCCCTAAGTGTCCAGCTTTCACCTTACGTCTTAAGAGCTGAGGGGGGTAATAGCGTAAATCCTTGCTCTCTTCATATATCGCTGTTAGGCCTCCATAGGATACATCTAACCCTACCAGATCCCCTGTTTCAAAAGGTCCCATTCTTCTGCCAAAAGCGAGCCGGACCCCTTTATCTATATCGGGTACGTTTCCTATGCCTTGTTCAACTAAACGAATGGCCTCAACATAGCTGATGAGATTGATCCGGTTAAGCAGAAAGCCTGGCACATCACTTTCCACCCGGATGGGTTCCTTACCTATGCTCTTAACAAAATCTATACCTACCTTTATGGTTTCTTCTGAGGTTCTTACCCCCTTTATCACTTCCACAACTTCCATCATCGGTACTGGATTGAAAAAATGGAGACCCAGAACCTTTTCTGGACGTTTCGTCACAGCGGCCAGTTCAGTGATAGGAATTGCCGAAGTGTTACTGGCGAGGAGTGCTTCAGGTTTACAGACCTCCTCAAGCTTCTTAAAGATTTTTTGTTTCAATTCTAACTTTTCAAAGACAGCTTCTATGGCCAGGTCCACGTCAGCCGCAGCAATGAAATCTGTGCCGGTTTGGATACGGCTCATGATGGTTTCCAGGTTCTCCATCACCTTTCCCTTTTCGATGAATTTGCCCACTGACCAGGAGATATTCTTCAAAGATCGGTCGAGGATGTCCTGGCTGATATCGTTCATAAAAACATGGATCCTAGCCTGGGCACAAACCTGAGCAATACCGCTTCCCATTAATCCAGATCCTACAATAAATACTTTTTGGATAGACATTCCTTCCTCCTTGAAGTTTTTTTTATTTGAGTTACATGTAATTTTGTATACCATTTATGATGAGTTTGTCAATATTTTTTAGAAAGCAAATGGCTTGACAAAAAAGTTTCAGTCTATTATTGAATAAAAAATATCTGTGGATATGCAGGATCGAAAAGAGTGATGCGAGAAAGGAGGGGGACCTTGAAGAAAGCCGTGATTATTAGTGGAGTGAGGACACCGGTCGGGAGATACATGGGGGCTCTCAAAGAAGTGGCTGCCTATGATCTCGGTGCTCTGGTCTTAAATGAAGCCGTAAAGAGAGCTGGAGTGGATCCGGCGCAGGTCGACGAGGTCATTTTGGGTCAATCCTATCAGAGTGGTGAGTATGTCAATATCGCTCGTATGTCTCTTCTGAAGGCAGGATGGTTGGATTCTATTCCGGGGATCACACTGGATCGACGTTGTTGTACTGGGCTCGATGTGATTTGCTTTGCCGCCATGGATATTCAAACCGATAATGCAGAGATCGTAGTAGCGGGTGGTGTGGAAAGCATGAGCAGCGCTGAGTTTTATGTGTCCGGTGATATGAAGTGGGGGATTGGTGGCAAAAAGGGAATGCCCCGCGGCCATGGAGACCTATCGATATGGGGAATTCCTTTTTATGATCGAATCCAGCGGGCGAGGGTGATGTCTCAGCCTGAGGAGAGGTTTGGGATCCTGCCAGCCATGATGTCTTGGGCCGAAACGGCAGCCAAAGAGGAGGGGATTTGCAGGGAAGACTGTGATCGTTGGTCTCTAGAAAGCCATCGAAAGGCCTGTGCAGCCATCGAATCAGGCAAATTTAAAGAAGAGATTGTCCCTGTACCTATAGGACAGTCCAAGGGAGGCGAGATATTATTTTTTGATCGGGATGAAAATCCGAGGGCTGATACCACCTTTGAGCAATTGGTGAAACTGAAGCCTGTCCTGGGAGGTGTTTGCACCGCTGGAAATTCGTCTACTGAAAACGATGGAGCTGCGGCCTGCGTGATAACTTCAGAAGAAAAGGCCAAAACACTCGGCCTGAAGCCTTTGGTTTATATCAAGGCCTTCGCTGTTGCAGGTGCGGATCCGCGACGGACTTATCTGACGGTGCCAAAAGCAGTGGAGAAGGCCTTAGAGAAATCAGGTTTAGGTCTCCACCAGATGGACCTGATAGAGATTCAAGAAGCCTTCGCTGCGCAGGTGCTGGCCGATCTGAAAATGATGAATCTCACGGAGAAAGATTACCCAAGGATCAATGTTAATGGATCCGGTATCTCCCTCGGGCATCCCATTGCCTGTACAGGCACGAGGGTGCTGGTCACGCTTCTTCACGAGATGAAACGGCGAAATAGACGTTATGGCCTGGAATGCATCTGCGGAGGAGGCGGTTTAGGTATTGCGGCCATTTTCGAGAGGATATAGAACTGGTTGTGCGGACTTCATGAAGGGTATTGGAATTGAAGAGGCATTTACCCTCCCAATTTTGAAAAGGGCACAATCAAGGTACGGCTGAGATTCAGTTCATATTTTCGAATGGCGGCCATGGTCTTTTTGAGGGTGAATTGTCGGCCTTTGAAATTGCCATAGGGTGCTCCGAACTCAGCGCCGAACATTTCTCCCACCCATTGCAGATATTCCAATGCACCAAGTGTACCGGCAATGCCCTCGAAACTTTGCGTTCCAGTCTCAAACTTATAGGAAGGGAAGTCCCCGGCGGGGCGAACTTTATACGCCGTCAATTGATTGAGTAAATCGTATTTGCCATAGAGAATGCCGAGATGGGGTCCGAAGCATTTGTAGGCTGACCATACCAAAAAGTCACAATCGAGTGCCCGGACGTCGATCGGCCCGTGTGGGCATATTGCACGGCATCGATGAAACAGATTGCTCCGGCCTTGTGCGCGACCTCCACGGCTTCGTGCACAGGGTTGATCGCAAGATTTTAGGGCAATCGTAATAACGTATTGATTTGTTGGATGACCATCATCCATAAAAAAGTGGGCCATTCAGACAAAATACCGCAGAGCATATAGGATAAAGCTCAAAGTTGAAGGCTGAAAGCTCAAAGCAAGCGATTCATGCCTGCCTGGATGTAAAAATGCCCCGCAATTTCTATTTGAAAAAGGGGCGCAATGTAAAACGGTATTAAATCTCCGGGAAGCACAATTCTTTAGGTGCTTCCATTTTTCAGTCAACCCATTTATCGCCCCTGACTCAAATTTTGAGTCAAGTTCATTTAGAACTTCCCACTGATAGCCTTTCTCTCTTCTATTATTGATTATTGGGACATTCTTACTTCGCTAACATATTAAGAAATTTATACTTGACATTTAGACGGCTAAATGTTAAGTATGATTCCTATGATTGAGCGCCCTTTCTGGATTCAACGCATTCGACAGGCATGGGAAAAGCGGCCGATTGTTTGGCTATCAGGGGTTCGCCGGGCAGGGAAAACAACCTTAGCTCAAATGTTTTCCAAAGCGGTTTATCAAAATTGCGATCTGCCGTCGGTGGTACGCCAGTTATTCGATCCGGAGTCTTTCTATGACAGCCTTGATAAAGGAGCCATGGTTATCTTTGACGAGATCCACCGTTTAGAAGACCCGAGCCGTTTGTTAAAGATTGCTGCAGACGCCTATCCCCATCTGAAAGTGCTCGCCACAGGCTCTTCCACATTGGCAGCTACTAAAAAATTTCGCGATACCCTGACCGGCCGAAAACAGATGATTTACCTATCTCCAGTCCTCTGGAGTGAATGCATCGATCACTTTAATATAAAAGAACTGGATCGTCGATTGCTGCATGGAGGGCTACCAGAATCCTTACTGTCAGAAACAAAGAATGCGGCCTTTTTTTCGGAATGGATGGACAGCTTTTATGCCCGTGACATTCAGGAACTTTTCGGTATCCGCAACCGGACTGGTTTCATGAAATTATTGCATCTGTTACTGCGACAAAGTGGAAGTCTCATGGATTATACCCATCTGGCTCGGTTAAGTGATTTAAGCCGGCATACTGTGAAAGCTCATGTGGAAGCCATGAGTATCGCCCATGCGGTTTTCTTGCTCCCTCCATTTCACGGAGGAGGGCGGCGCGAAATTACACAAAGACCCAAGTGCTATTGCTTCGATACAGGTTTTGTCACCTTTGTCAAGGGGTGGGACAATATTCGGGAGGATGATCGAGGTCTTTTATGGGAGCACTTGGTACTCGATACCCTACGCACCATTGTTGACGATCGCAACTTGTTTTACTGGAGGGATAAATCCGGAACGGGAAGTGGATTTTGTAATCAAAGGTGGTAGGCAAAAATCAGATGCCATTGAATGCAAAATTAATCCTGATCACTTCGACCCTGCTCATCTTACTACATTTCGCTCTTTATATCCTGAAGGAAAGAATTACGTGCTAAGTCCCAATATTAAATCCCCTTATCAGCGGCGTTATGGGCACCTGAAGGTGGACTTCATTTCGATTAAACAGATTTATGACTTAAAATGGAAATAGAGATACATCCCCTGTTTTGGATTCAAGATCACCCATAAAAAAATGATGCTGTCATATGGGAAATATCTTTTATTAGAGATTTGGTTTTTGGATATAACCAGCAGGAGTGGAATTCTCTCCTTCAACGGACGTGGTCACCTCTTCGTATTCAGGGATCACGATCCCTCTCTGGATCATAGTGTTGTAAATGATGTTTGAACGGTTCATCACATAGCGCTGATTTCCAACAGGATGATACCTTCTTGGGTTTGGGAGGACGGCTGCAAGCCTCGCCGCCTCCTGAGGTGTCAATTCAGAGGAAGGTTTTCCAAAATAGTGTCTCGAAGCACGAAACCAGCCATTTAGTATATTTCCCCTTGATTCACCCTCGGACAAATGGGTTGTGTCTTTTCTCAGATTGAATGGTGGAGGTTGGGGTAGGGCCATAATTATGACCGGGGAGAATCATTGTATCTCCGGGCAATACATAGAGTTTCTTCTGAATAGAGGCTTCCAACACCTCCCATGAACTTCCCGGAAAATCCGTCCTTCCCACGGAGCCCACGAATAGAGAGTCACCTGTAAAGACCATCCCATCCATATGGAGAGACATTCCTCCTGGTGAATGACCTGGCGTATGGATCACCTTGAGGCTGACTTTGCCCACCTGAATGAGATCTCCTTCTTTGACGAGAATATCGGCAGGTGGAGATGGCGTGGCCCTGAACATCATGAGAAGATCGGAGGGGGTTCGAGTTAGATACTTTGCATCTTCTTCGTGGATGATGATCTTGGCTCCTGTCTTCTTCACCATCTCTGCATTTCCCATGATATGGTCCACATGGGAATGGGTGTTGATGATATACTTGATCTTATTTAACCCCTTGGACTTTGCTTCCGAGATGAGATCATCGGTATCATCGGCAGGATCGATGAAGAGTGCTTCCTTTGTCTCCTCATCTCCGATCAGATAACAGAAGACCGAAAAATTTCCAACCTCAACCTGTTTGAAAATCATCTTCTTCCTCCTGGTTCAACGGATCTTTTAATACTATAACTATAATGGATGAAATTCTTAGCTTCAACTTTTTATTTGACAATTCTCTATCTAATCATTTAATGAAAAAAAAGGAGTTTGAACGGGCTAAGGAAATTGCTTGGAGATCGACCGAATGAAACTTGAAAAAGACCTTTATGCCTATCTGTGGCAGAATGCCTATGAAAACAATTGTAACACCTATGTCATCAAGGGAGAAAAGATCGTTCTCATCGATCCAGGTCATTCCCGTCATGTTGAAAGACTCTTTCAGCAGATGGAGGAGGATGGTATTGATCCTAAGAAGGTTGACGTCGTCATCATTACCCATTCTCATCCAGACCATTTTGAAGGCCTCGAAGTATTTCTTGACAAACCGGTCAAGATAGCAATGAACCGTGAGGAGGAGCGTTACCTGCTGGAAAGTGGTAAACTCCTCTTTGAGATGATGAGACAACCCCTGCCCCAAATTCGAATCGACTTTTACCTGAAAGAAGGGGAACTCCACTTAGAAGAGAAGACCTTCCATGTCTACCAGACCCCTGGCCATTCCCCTGGATCTCTTTCGATCTTCTGGCCGGAAAGAAAGGTTCTCTTTACGGGCGATCTTATTTTTTATGGTGGAGTCGGAAGAACAGATTTTCTGGAAGGCAATTCCAAATTATTAATGGAAAGTATTGAGAGACTGGCTGATTTGGATACGGAGATCTTGCTACCTGGTCATGGGGAAATCGTGATGGGGAAGGAGATGGTTCTTCAGAACTACGGATTCATCAGACAGAATATCTATCCCTATCTATAACAACATAAACATCGTTTGGATCGTTGAGTTCGTTTAGATCGTCAATTTCGTCAAACGATCAAAACGCCTGCCTGCGGTAGGCAGGTTCCAAACGGACATAACGTTCTAACCATATTTGGTAATTATAAGGTTCTCAGATGTTCTTTGATCTCTTTCAATTTAACTCCAAAGAGGTGATTTAGATTTCCTAATTCTTTTTCCAAATGCTGACTTCCTTCGATATTGGGTTCCGCTGCGCTTCCATAGATCCCTTCTTTTCTCAAGAGTTCTTCTATTTGAGCCCTTTCCGTCTGTTTGATCTTTTCCTTTTCTTTTTGATATTCAGAAAGCAGGTGGTGGAATTTCTGTTTAACCTCATCGATACTTCGTTCCTTCAGTGATTCGATTCCTTTGAAAAGCCTTTCTTCTTTATCGATCAGGGAGAGGGCATCAATCCATTGGGAAAGGAGGAACTCCTTGGCCATGGGTCTTGTCTTTTCATCCATTCTCCCAATCTCCTTCAGAATCTCATTCAAGGAAAGGTGGCCCTCCATATAGCGGTGAAAGAAGCCGTTTATTTTATGCAAGATCTCTTTTTGTTTAATCTCCTTTCTTTCTTCCTTGGAGATCGCGATCTTTTTCGTTCTTTCCATAGCCAGCTCTAAGGTTGATTTAATCTCGGCCATAGATTCGCTCTCCGCTCATACAAATAATCTCTTTAACTCTTCCTAACCCTCCTTTCGTAAAGAGGGGGGCTAAAAAGAAACCCCAGGTTTTATCCTGGGGTCTCTTTTTGCTTCAGTCTAACGAGTTTTTCTTTCAGCCCAAAACAGTGACGTTTGTTGCCTGAGGACCTTTCGGGCCATCGGAAATCTCGAACTCTACCTCATCACCTTCATAAAGGACCTTAAATCCATCCTTCTTGATGGCTGAGAAATGAACGAA
The DNA here is from genome assembly GCA_963739325.1 of uncultured delta proteobacterium. GTDB lineage: Bacteria > Desulfobacterota > BSN033 > BSN033 > UBA1163 > CAVTZZ01. Next base: position 28,784 of record CAVTZZ010000032.1, read on the forward strand.
GACATCACTTCCATCATCTCTGGAAATGAACCCATAACCCTTCTTCTCATTAAACCATTTCACACGACCTTTGGCCACTACAACTCACCTCCTCTCTTTTCCAAACTTCCGTAAGTTGTAATAGCCTTTGGTCTTTAATAAAAAAGGCCACAAAAGTTTTGAGTAATACCTTTGTGACCTTTTCTTTTGATCCAAAAAAAGTACTCCTTACAACTTACAATGAAAATAATTTGCCTCATTCATTTTTAAAAGTCAAGTGTTTTTTTAATGTGTGAAAATTTTCTTGAGAGAAATTTATTATAGGATGAAAATAGGTCCCAATTATTCCATAGGAGAAAATTACCGATCGTTCAAAAAATATAACTTATTGAAATAATTTCACAATATTAGAATATGACATCCAACTTTTTTCTTGACATAATATATGTATTGTATTATATTGTATTTCAATTTTATAAAGAAAGGATTTCTTTGGCACAGAAAAAGATTGCACGTACCATTTATATTAAAGATGAGCAACTGGAGGCTTTAAAGAGATTATCCGAAAAGACCAAAGTCCCCCAATCGGTTTATGTCAGGGAGGCTTTGGATATGCTATTGGAGAAATATTCTGAACAATTGAAACTCGAATTTAAAGGGTACTTCAAAGAATAATCTCTTTTAAAGCATCTTAGGATTGGGGTAGGAAGGTAACGTGACAGATCGTTTCCGATTGATTTACTTAAAATCGACAGAGCAAGAAAAATCAGATTTTAATGAATCTTTCTCATCCCATGATGACAATAAAATGGTGGGCCCTCCCTCTTTCTCCTCGGAATCCCTGCCCGACCGGCAGGCGGGGAGTCGTACCGACACAAAATATAATATTCCAGAAACCTTCTCATCCGAAGCCATTCTAAAACAGGCAAAAGCGGATCTGAAACATCCCGATCCAAAGGTAAGAATGCTGGCGATAAAATATTACTTAGAGAAATCTTACCCCTCCATCCCTATGTCTCTCCTCCAAGAGATTTTATCTGATCGAAACCCAGAGGTCAGAGCTCAGGCCCTCCATTCTCTTATTAAATTTAGAAGTCCAATCGTTTCCCCTTTTTTAAAAAAGTATCTTAAGGACAGTGACCCAAAGGTTAGAATCGCGGCCTTCCGAGGGATGTTCCAATATCAGGAAAAAATTGATTTGAACCTCTTCCTTCAATTTTTGAGTGATGAATCCTCTTGGGTGAGACGGAAAGTAGCGACCCTTTTGGGATGGACTCAGATAGGGGGCGTCTTACCGATCCTGATGGAGTTGTCAAGGGATCAGGATTCGATGGTGAGAAGAGCAGCCCTCTTTTCCCTGACCACCCTTTATCCTGATGAGAGTCAAAGTCGCTTGATGGAGGCGATGGCCGATTCAGACCCAGGTCTTCGAAAGTGGGTGAAAATGACTTTAGAGAAAATAGTGGCTAAACCGTTGAAAAGGAAAATGGCTTCTCTTACGAACCGAGGTTGAGGATAGGAAAAATATCCATGGCGACTCAATCGCACCCCCTTATTCAAAAGGCTCAGATTTTAGGAGACAGGGTCTATTCGCCGAAAGCCTTTTCAAATATCCTCGGGATTTCGAAACACGAGCTCCTCGAGAAAGAGGGGAAAGGAATCCTCCCACCGGCAAAGAGGAATTCCAATAAAGAACGCTACTATAAGCCAGAGGATGTAAGCAAGTATCGAAACTATCTTGGAATTCCTTCCCCCATAAAATCTATTCGAAAACAACTCTTCCTCAACTTTAAAGGGGGAACAGGGAAGAGCACGATCTCGGCGTCTTATGGTTTTCGTCTTGCCCAGATGGGGGTCCGGACACTCTTGATCGATTTGGATCCCCAGGGTCATCTGACCCAATGTTTGGGTCTCAATAATCAACAATACCCCAAAACCCTGTTCAATGCCCTGATCGAGAAGGAGGATATTGAGAAGATCATCGTCAAAACGGATCTCCCCACTTTGGATATCATCCCCTCCAGCCTGAACCTCTCACCCGTGGAGCTTTCGCTCTTTTCGATGAATTCGAGAGAGTTTCGATTGAGGAGGCTCCTCAGTTCCGTGGAGAAGAGCTACGAACTGATCGTGATGGACGCCTCCCCCAGCATCGGGCTCTTAAACCTCAATGCGATCCTTGCCTCCAACGACCTCATCATCCCTGTATTAGCTGATTTCCTTTCCTACCATGGTCTCAAGATTTTATTCGAAACCCTCTCCACGATCGAAGAGGATTTTTCTTTTGTTTTTGAAAATATCTTCATTTTTCTGAACCGTTACAATGAGTCCCATCGAATCTGCAAACGCTCGAAGAAGGCCCTGGAAACCCATTACGGAAAATACCTCCTCCAAACAATGATCCGCCAAGATACAAAGATTGCAGAGGCAACCAGCCAAGGGACTCCAATCTTTCTATTCGCCCAATCGTCAAAGGGTGCAGCGGATATCCGGAGCCTCATCGATGAAATATTTGAACTGAAAGGAGTTGATCATGTCGGATGAGTTCACCAACAACGTCGCACAAAAATTTCCAAACACGCTGAGTAGAGAGCCTATTGAAAGGCCTTGGGATGTTGCTGAACCCAGGTCCATTTCTCCTTTGAAGAAACCAGTGGAAGAGTTAAAAAAGGATGATTTAACGGAGCGGATCGATATGCTTTATTCTGAGCTTCGTTCCTCTTTGACTGTTCGATCCGCCCTGGAATTGGATATGAGGAAGGCCAATCGTATTCTTGAAGAGGTGAACCGGGTCAAGGCAGAAGTTGAGAAGATTATCGAGATGTTAAGGGTGATGGATGAATACATGAGAGAACGAATCAAATAATCTCCTTCCTATTCCCAGAGGCGGGAAAGGAGGAAGGAGAAGGGCCCAGTGGCTGAGGAGGATAAAGGATGAAGCCAAGAAGTCAGGTGATCACGGCCGATGGATTCGACAAGAATGTTGCTGAAAAGATGCCGAAGATCAGAAAGCTGGAAGAACCTCTTCCTTCACGTTTAGAAGCAGAACCCCAGCCTCTGAAAGAAGATCGTCACGAACCCGTACTGGAAATGCGATCTCCGGAAAAGCAGACGGAAAAGAGGGTGATCTTCGAATCTCCCAAGAAAGGGATAGAGACAGAACAGAGTCTGGATATTCTGCAATTGATCGAGGACCTTCAGGGTCAACTTTTAGCCTCGGCCCAGACAAAGAGGGCCCTGGAGATGGATCTGACTTCCTATCAGAAGACCATCCATCAATTGACCCAAGACAATCAAGAGTTACGCCACCAACTGGATGTCCTGAACAAGGAACACCAGAAGCTTCAAGAGTTCAAGTCCGAATCGATCTACCTCCAAGAGGAGAATGCCGACGCTCTGGAGAGGATAAAAGAGTTTCAACTGGAATTGAGAGAGATGAGGGAAGCCTTGACAAAAGCAACCCAGGAGCGGGAGGAAACCTTAGACCGAATTCGTGACCTGGAATTTCAGGTGGAACAGAATGAGGTTCTTAAGATCAAGGGAAAGTTGAAGGAGAGAGAAGCCTCCCATTTTTCTGAAGAGAGCCAAGAACTCCAATCCAAACTGGAGGAAGCCTTGTCACAAAATATGGATCTCGAAAGAAAGTATGAAACCCTGAGGAAATCCTTTAATGAAGTGAGAGAATCCCTTACCCTCTTAAGGGATTCCTGCAAAAAGAGTTATTACAACCTATCTGAAACCCCCAAATAAAAAACTTTACCATTGACACCTCTCAGAGGATAAGGTATAGTCCATTCACTTCTAAAAGGATATCCCTTTATTCCATCTGCATCATTTCAAAATAGGAGATTGTTTCGAGAGGAAACCCAATTGAAAATTAGATTAATCGATCCAGCCTATGAACACCCGTATATCAGCCACTCACAAAAAGTAATCAAGACCATCTGGTTTGCCCGCCTCACGTTGACAACGCTGGCCGCGCTCACCCCTCCGGATATCGAAGTGAAGATCACAGATGAAAATGTGGAACCGATCGATTTTGAAGAGGATGTGGATCTGGTCGGCGTGACCGGAATGGTGATGCATGCCTCGAGGGCTTATCAGATCGCTCACCGGTTTCGTCAGAGAGGGATCCCTGTCGTCATGGGGGGGCCTCATGCCTCGAGTCTTCCCCTCGAAACCAAGGAGCATGTGGATGCCGTGGTGATCGGTGAAGCAGAGAATGTTTGGGAAGGGTTAATTAAAGACCTCGAGAACAGATGTTTGAAACCTTTCTACAAAGCAGATACCTTCTGCTCGATGGAAAGAATTCCCTCGCCAAGGCTCGATCTTCTTCGTAAAGATGCTTATATGACGGTTAATTGCGTTCAGACGACCCGTGGCTGTCCTCACCAATGTGATTTTTGTCATGTCACCCATTTCTTTGGAAAGACTTACCGTTGTCGGCCGGTGAATGAGGTGATTGAAGAGGTGAAGCGGTTAGAAGGGGATTTCCTTGTTTTCATCGACGACAACATCACTGGGAACCGCCATTATGCTAAAGAGCTCTTCACCCGATTAAAGCCCCTCAAAAAGAAATGGGCCAGCCAGGCCAGTATGACCCTGACCCGAGACCCCGAACTTCTGAGACTTGCTGCGGAGAGTGGATGCGTCTCTTTATTTATTGGGGTCGAATCCCTCTCCTCGGAAAACCTGAAGGATGTGAACAAGGCCTTTAATCAGGCTCATCAATTTGAGGAAGCCATGAAAGCCCTTCATGACCATGACATCATGATTCTGGCGGGATTCATTTTTGGATTGGATCATGATGATGAAGGGGTCTTTGAAAGGACGCTTCGATTCTGCGAGCGAAATCGAATTGAACTACCCAGTTTCTTCGTCCTCACTCCCTTGCCTGGAACCCCTTTATTTAAAAGGATGGAATCAGAGGGAAGGCTTCTGCATAAGGATTGGGCTCAATATAATGGAGCCACCGTCGTTTTCAAACCAAGGTTGATGACGGAAGAGACGCTTCAGCGTGGATTTCATTGGGCATGCAAAGAGGCCTATTCTTGGAATTCCATCTTTAAAAGGGTCTGCCATCCACAACAACGATTCTTCACTCGGGTCCTTTCCAATATTGCTTATCGTAGCATTGTACAGAAGACGCCGGAAGGCTATCTTCCAAGTCTTTCGAGGATCTTGCAGAGAATGAACGATACCATCCCTCTCCAGAATACTCGGGACTTGATTCAGCGGGTAGGAGAGAAGATTGCAGAGAAGAAACTTCTGATTGGCCAAAAAGCAACCGATACGCTCAAACTCTATTCTGTTTATAATGAACGGCTTAAAACCCTTTTTGTCAGACTCGAAGGATCGATTGATGGGGAGGGAGCAAAGGAGTTGGTGAAGAGGCTCAGAGGGGTTTTAAATGTTGAAATCCAAAAAGTCATTCTTGATTTTAAAGATGTGGTGAGTTTTTCTTCAGAGGCAATGAATTTTCTCTATAGGAAAGGTTTTCTCCAAACAAAGGAGGGAGATTTCTGGGTGGTCATTAATGGTCTGGACCAAAATCATTAGGCCCCTGTCTATTGCAAGCAGGATAGAGAATCCCTATCTTGAATACCTACGAGCGGCTTTCTGCCTTCTTCTTCTTGCTTCCCTCTGTTTTCTCTTCTTTTTCACCGAAGGTTTCTCATAGGATCTTCTATTCTTCAATTCCTTCATAATGCCATCTCTGATGAGTTGACGCTTCAGAGATTTGATGGCATTTTCGATTTGGTTGTCTTGAACTTTAACCTCCAAAGATTTCTCCTTACCCACTCAGGGATCATTCTAACGGTTTCTATTATCTCTTCCTCTGAACTCACCGCCGCTTTTATTCTGAGGTCTAGCCTCGTTAACAACTAAGGCCCGATCCATCAGTGTCTTGCCGTTAAGCATTGAGATCGCCTTTGTTGCATCCTCCTGTGAGGCCATCTCCACAAAACCGAATCCTCTCGGCCGTCCTGAATATGCATTGGTGACGATTTTGACCGACTGAACCGCTCCCACTTCCGAAAAAAGTTTCTTCAGATCCTCCTCTGATGCTCCAAAGGGAATATTACCTACGTAAAGCTTTAAATTCATCTTTTCCCTCCTCTATTAATTTAAAACCCCCAGGACTTCCTAAAAGAGCCTTGGAGGTTCCCAAAACTTTTTATAAAGTTCAGATAGTTATATTTATTATATAAAATTCATTATCTGTCAAGCTAAATTTGTGATTATGTGTTCTTTTCCCTTTCCTTTGTGCCTTTCTGATTGCCTTAACAGATCGACCAAGAAAAATTCCGCAAGAGATTCTAAAAAAAATTGACCCTTCGATCTGCTCAAGGTTGACATTATATTTCGTTTCATTTATATATAGGACGACTTTGTGAAAAATTTATCAGAAAGGAGGGGGGAAGATTGCATAAGATTACATATAAAAGAGAAATGGCTGAGAAAACGGTGTGCCATTTTAGGGTAGAGGCACCCAGAATTGCTCGAAAGGCAAAGCCAGGGCAGTTTGTCGTCTTAAAGGTCAATGAAACCGGGGAGAGAATTCCTTTGACCATGGGAGGAACAGATCCGGCGGCAGGGTTGATCGACCTGATCTTCCAAGTCGTTGGAAAGTCCACTGCCCTCATGAGGACCCTCAATGTTGGCGATTCCATCCAGGATATCATCGGACCATTAGGAAAGCCGACCCATGTTGAAAATCTTGGAACCGTGATCTGTGTGGGAGGTGGAACAGGGGTTGCCGTGATGTACCCGATCACCAAAGCTTACAAAGAGGCAGGGAACAACGTGATTGCCATCATTGGTGCTCGAACAAAAGACCTCCTGATCTTAGAGAATGAAATGAAGGCAGCCAGTCACGACCTGAGGGTGACGACGGATGATGGAACTTATGGTGTTCATGGATTCGTCACCGATGTCCTTCGGAAAATTTTGGATGAACGCAAGGATGTAAAATTAATCGTGGGGATTGGCCCTGTTCCCATGATGAAGTTTTTATGCAAATTGACAAAGGAATATGGGATCAAGACGATGGTGAGCTTGAACCCCATCATGGTGGATGCCACAGGAATGTGCGGGGCATGCCGGGTCACGGTGGGAGGGAAGACTCGATTTTGTTGTGTGGATGGTCCGGAATTTGATGGTCATGAGGTCGACTACGATGAACTGGTAAAACGGCAAAGGGCCTATCTCACAGAGGAGAAGGTATCCATGGAACAATTTACGGCGGCAGGAAAATAAGGGGGTTGAGATGGCAGAGAAAGAGGAAAAAGAGAAGAAACCAAAAGTCCCAAGGCAGAAGATGCCTGAGCAGGAACCCAAGGTGAGGGCGAGGAATTTTGATGAGGTTCCTTTTGGATACACGCCCGAATTGGCCCAGTTGGAGTCGAGTCGCTGCCTTCAATGTAAGAAGCCAAAATGTATTGAGGGATGCCCGGTAGAAATTGATATCCCAGCTTTTATCAAACTCATCAATGAAGGGGATTTTGGCGGTTCCGCTCGGAAATTGAAGGAACGAAACAGTCTCCCTGCCGTTTGCGGACGCGTCTGTCCTCAAGAGGACCAGTGTGAAAAGGTATGCATCGTTGGGAAGAAGGACCAACCCGTGGCTGTCGGCAGATTGGAACGATTTGCTGCAGATTGGGAGAGGACGAAAGGGGAGGTCACCATTCCTGAGAAGGCGCCGCCAACTGGTAAGAAAGTGGCGGTTGTGGGATCAGGACCAGCGGGTTTGACCCTGGCAGGGGATCTCATTCTTAAAGGACATGAGGTCACTATTTTTGAAGCCCTTCATAAAACTGGAGGCGTTCTGATCTACGGAATTCCAGAATTCCGTCTTCCCAAGGCGATTGTCCAGTCAGAAGTCAACTATTTAGAGCGGTTGGGTGTGAAGGTAGAGTGTAACTGTGTCATCGGGAGAATTGAGACGGTTGATGAACTCCTTAAGGAATATCATGCTGTATTTTTAGGTTTGGGCGCAGGTCTTCCCCAGTTTTTGAATGTTCCTGGGGAGAACTTCTGCGGCATCTATTCAGCCAATGAATATTTGACGCGATCCAATTTGATGAAGGCGTACCTCTTCCCCAAATATGATACACCGATCGCCCGAGGAAAGGATGTGGCGGTCTTTGGAGCTGGGAATGTGGCCATGGATTCAGCCAGGACAGCTCTTCGATTAGGTGCAGATACTGTTCGGATCGTCTATCGCCGATCGAGGGATGAGATGCCTGCCCGTATCGAAGAGGTTCACCATGCAGAGGAAGAGGGCGTCCAATTCTATCTTCTCACAGCTCCCATAAAATTTTCGGGAGACGATAATGGTTGGGTCACCGGTGTGGAATGTCTCCGGATGGAGTTGGGAGAGCCCGATGAATCAGGAAGAAAGCGACCTGTTCCTGTTAAAGGTTCGGAGTTCAAATTGGAGTGCGATATGGCAGTGGTAGCCATTGGCGCAGGAGCCAATCCTCTTCTTCCTACACAGACACCGGGTCTGGAACTGAATAAGAGAGGGTATATTGTCGCAGATCTTGAAACCGGAAAGACGAGCAAACCAGGGGTCTGGGCAGGAGGAGATATCGTGACAGGTTCAGCCACTGTTATTCTCGCGATGGGTGCAGGAAGAAAGGCTGCCAATTCAATTCACGAGTATTTGATGAATAAATAATACCCCCCCTCTTCATAAAGGGGCATAGGATGTAAGACGAAAGGGCAAAACCAAATGGTTCTGCCCTTTCTTATTTCCCCAAATCCGCCTTCTTCCCCAATGATGTTGTGATGAACCAAAACAGAATCTTAAAAAATTTTAATTCAATTTTAATCTTTTTTTAATGTTTATATTGTATATTTAATCCATAAAAAAACCAGTACACCAAACCAAATCACCTCCTTAAATTTACCCCCATTTGATGTACTGGCAGGGATCAGTTAGACCCTCCTCAAACTGGTCCCTTTTTTTTGAACATTTTTATCGAAAGTTACGAATCCACTCCTCCTATTCCTGAGAAGAGAAAACAATTAGAACATAACTTATAGGATTTAAAGGACAAAAGTCAAGGATTTTTTAATCCAAAGCGGCTTAAATACGTAATGAATTTATTAACGAAGGTATTTTAACCCATTAAGGTCGATTAATAGAATCACTCCCTTTTCCTTTTTCATTATCGAGATCAAAAGTCGTTGGGGGATAGCAAAAAAAAGAGATCGTAATATAATTTATATAGTCATTTTATTTATAGGATTGTTTTGAGCCGATCAAAAAATTTTCCATCTCTATAGAAGCAAAGGAGGAATAAGTCTATGAGAAGAAAAAATATAATGATCCATTGCTGTCATCATTTTGGTTGTCACAACTGCCTGTGCTACCAGTTATAAAGCAAAGCCATTGCCCTTTAGGTTACCAGGCTCTTATGAAAATGCTGTTGAGGTTGGAGGTGCTTTAGTAGCAGCCCAGGCTTATGCAGATCCGAATAAAGCAAAAGAAGCCTTTGGGTTTGACGTCCGGGGAGCTGGGATGCTTCCGGTTCAAGTGGTATTTGACAATCAGGGTCCATATTCTTTGAAAATCAATCCCCAACAGACATTTTTGGAGGATGAGGTGGGAAATCTCTGGCCCATCCTATCCGAGCAAACCGCCTACGAGCGGGTCACGAAATACGCTCAGACCAAACAGATTTTCAAAGAAGGTGCCTACCACGGCTTTTTGGGGGCGACGGCTGGGGCAATCATCGGTGCGGCCATTGGGATTGTAGCAGGGGAAAACGTGGCTGTTGCCGCTGGTAAAGGCGCAGTGGTAGGGGCGGCCACTGGGGCAACGTTGGGAGGAATTAAAGGATACGCTTCATCAGATGAGGCTCGCCGAGCGATCATCAATGATTTGAACCAGAAATCGATGGAGAACAAAGCTATCAACTCCAAAAGCATCGCCTATGGCTTTCTTTTCTTCCCGGGTGAGGCTCCTTCAGCCAAGCAGCTTCGAATGCAGTTAATAGAAGTGGAAAGTGGGAAGGTTCATGTGCTCAAGTTTAACCTTTAGACCGATTTCATAGGGTGGGTAGAAAGATTCGCACCTCATCCCTCAGGAATAATCAGGAATAAAATGTCTCTTCCAACCAATCATTGAACCTCGATCAATACTTTGTTACGATTGTCCGACCCGAAGTCTCCACCTTTTCTTTGTCATTTTGTGGAGGGAGGTTATGAACGAAGCACATATTCCGAAGATTGCGCAAGAACTGGGTCTCAGCCCAAAACAGGTCCACACTACGGCAGACCTTTTGAATGAAGGGGCCACTGTCCCCTTTATTGCCCGATACCGAAAAGAAGCCACGGGTTCTCTGGATGAGGTTGTCATCACAGCGATTCGAGATCGGCTCAATCAACTCATGGAACTGGACAAGCGCCGTGAGGCCATCCTCAAATCTTTAGAAGAACGGGGACAGCTCACAGATGAATTAAAGGAGAAGATCCTTTCGGCCGAGACCATGGTCGTTCTGGAAGATATCTATTTACCCTACCGGCCCAAACGTCGCACCCGGGCAACGATCGCCAGAGAAAAGGGGTTGGAACCGTTGGCCCAGCGTCTTTTTGCACAGGAGGACATGGATCCATTGGCCGAGGCAGCCGCCTTCGTCGATCCTGAAAAAGGGGTTGAATCTGTGGAGGATGCCCTCGCAGGAGCCCGTGACATCATTGCAGAATGGGTCAATGAAGATCAGACGGCCCGGGGCAGGATGCGTGATTTCTACACATCAAAAGCTGTCTTTAAGTCAAAGGTTATTCCAGAGAAAGAGGCTGAAGGAATTAAGTACAAAGATTACTTTGACTGGGAAGAGCCTGTGAACACAGCACCCTCCCACAGGATTCTTGCCATGAGGCGAGGAGAAAATGAGGGATTTCTCATTTTGCGGGTCTTACCCCCTGAAGATGAAGCCCTGGAGATCCTCGATGGCCTTTTTGTGAAAGGGGAAGGGTCTGCATCCCAGCAGGTGAGGATGGCCGTGCACGACAGCTACAAGAGACTTCTCTCTTCTTCCATGGAGACTGAGATCCGCCTGGCAACAAAAAAGCGGGCGGATGAGGAAGCGATAAGGGTATTTGTCGAGAACCTCCGTCAGCTTCTTCTTGCTCCACCTCTTGGCCAGAAGAATGTTCTTGCTATCGATCCTGGTTTCCGGACAGGATGTAAAGTCGTTTGCCTTGACCGCCAAGGGAAGATGCTACATACCGAAACCATTTATCTTCTCCAGTCCGAAAAGGCTGCAGACGATGCGGCCTCAAAGATCCTTGAAATGTGTAAACAGTTCAGGATCGAGGCCATTGCCGTCGGGAACGGCACAGGAGGGAGAGAGACAGAGACTTTCATCCACAGCCTCGATCTCTCAAAGAACATTCAGGTAGTGATGGTCAACGAGAGTGGTGCGTCGGTTTATTCGGCATCCGAGGTGGCACGGGAGGAATTTCCTGATCAGGATGTGACCTTGCGGGGGGCTGTATCCATCGGCCGGAGGCTGATGGATCCTCTGGCAGAGCTGGTGAAGATCGAGCCGAAGTCGATCGGTGTTGGCCAATACCAGCACGATGTGGATCAGGGGGCATTGAAAAGCAGTCTCGATGATGTAGTGGAGAGTTGCGTTAACCGTGTGGGAGTGGAAGTAAATACGGCAAGTAAACAGCTTCTTACCTATATCTCAGGATTAGGTCCCCAGCTTGCAAAAGGAATTTTGGAGTATCGGAATGAGCATGGTCCGTTTCTGTCGAGAGGAGAACTGAAGCAGGTCCCCCGCCTGGGTCCAAAAGCCTTTGAGCAGGCCGCAGGTTTTTTACGGATCAGGGATGGGGAAAACCCCCTTGATCGTAGCGCGGTCCATCCGGAGAGCTATCCCATTGTTGATGCTATGGCAAGGGCTTTAAACTGTTCGGTGTTGGATTTGATGGCGCGACGAAAAGCTCCGGGAGAGAATCGATCTGAAGCAATACGTCTCGGAAAAGGTGGGTCTTCCTACGTTGAATGATATCCTGTCAGAACTCTCCAAACCCGGCCGCGATCCCCGTGAGCAGTTTGAAACCTTCCGATTCGCAGATGGGGTTGAAAAGATAGAGGATGTAAAACCAGGGATGAAGCTTCCCGGAATCGTGACGAATATCACCGCTTTTGGTGTCTTTGTCGACATTGGCGTCCATCAGGACGGACTGGTCCATATCAGCGAACTTTCAAACCGTTTTGTCAAAAACCCTTCAGAGATCGTTAAGGTTCATCAAAAGGTATGGGTCACGGTGCTGGATGTGGATATTGAAAGAAGGAGAATTTCCCTTTCCATGAAGAGCAGCCAGGTTAAACCCAGTGAAGTCCCAAAGGGGGAAGAGAGAAAGAAAGAAGAGAGGAGAGAGGAAAAGAAACAGAAACAGAAAAGTACATTTACAAATAACCCCTTTGATGCAGCCTTCAAAAACAGAAATCAATAGATCATCTTAAAAATATTCTTCCCAATCATGCAACTTTAGTCCTCGGTCAATAGTTTATTACGATTACCCTCTTGATGCTCTTTTGAGATCTTTGGAGGTGAGGAGGAGGGAAATCCTACGGCCGCTCCTGAGAGGATGGAAGTTTCTTCAAGTTTCTCACGATAAGGATCAACATCATACCCACAGCAAGACCAAGAATGACCCATAGGAGAGTGCTGTGACGTTCGGTCCAGGGGGGAATTTGCTCCTTGTGCGGTATAGCCGTTGAAGGGCCGAGACTCACCATGGGTAGCGTCAAGTCATCTATGCCCTGAATTGATTTGGCGAGATCATAGTTGGCCTCTCCCGCCTTGGGATTTCCTCCAATCAATGTGTAAACTTGACCCGGCTGGGACTGAAAGACCAGGCTGGTATCGCGCCGATAGATGGAGACTCCGTCGAGCCTCAGTGGCGGGTTGTCTTCATTGAAAATGCGAAGCTGCAAGTAGCGGTATGGGGCGCTGACGCCCTCCACCTTGAGCGATTGGCTGATTTTCTGCTTGTGCTGGATTCGGTACAACACTCCTCGGTGCACGGATTTCCAGGGAACATCCTGTTCTATAGTGTCCCATCTGGTCTCTGTTTTACGGGGAACCTTCTCTTTTGACTCGTTGCGTCCGAGGAGTTCGTATCCACGATAGAAATAAGAAGTGGTGATTTCAAACTGGAGACTCACCACAGGCAGGTTTCGAAAACCGAGGTCGAGCTCAAGAATCGTCTGGCTATTTTTCTCATCATAAGACACAGCCATGTGCTTCACGGGTACAACCGCCAGTTCCTTTTCCATTTCTGTTCGCAGGAAAGCACCCTTGACCGTTTCAATGGTAATGCGCCTTGGGTCATCGGTCATGTTATAGACCGTCAATCGAAGATAGCGAAAGTTATTGGTAGGGAACTTGATCGTATCCACTTTAAAGGTTTGGCCCGGCAAGCTCACATCAAAAAGCCACACATCTTCAGCAACCCCCTCCCAGGCCTTGCTGTCGTTACTTCCTTCAAGGAGGGCCCGGCGCCGATAGTTCTGACCGGAAAGAGTTACCGTGATATGGTTTTTTTCTGCTGTCTCGCCGAAGTCCGCAACAACCGCGGCATACTTTCCCGGAGCAAATGTTGAATTGATCAGTCGGGCCGGTTTCCACTCCAGGTGCTGAGTTTCCTGCACTCTCCCCAGTGAATGAGGTGAGGAACGAGCCTTTTGCTTTCATCCATCACCCGAAGATCGTTGAGTGTAGCCTGACTCTCATTAAATATTTCAGGAGGTATGGTGAGATGAACGAATCCCGAGGACGTTCCTGCGTTAATGGAACGCTGCCAGTTCCATCCTGTAAGTTCAATAGCCGCATTGGCGGAAGTTGCGATGCCGACCAAGCAGATGACTGCCAGGAGTTTCTTCATGCCCCCTTCTCCGAATCAGGTTTTTCCAGGATCCTCGAACTGTAGCGCTGGTAGAAGTAGCCTGCAGCCACCAGAAGCAGACCGCATGCAGCAAAAGAGGTGATGCGATAGACCTTCTCGAGTTCACTCATATCAATGATCAATGTTTTGCCCACCGCCAATAAGAACAAAGCAAACCCAAGATAGCGAAGCAAAGGTGATCGTTTTGCCAGCCCGATCCAGATAACAACAAAGGCCTGTATGGCCCAAGCAGCCGAGATCAAGCTTATGCCCATTTTAGGAGTAATGAGGCTGCTGTAGTGACCCCAGCGCTCACATTCCAATGCCACCAGTAGTGCCAGGAACCCGTGGCCGGCCAGCGCTTGCACGTCTGCTGCGTACTTCAGATCGAGCCGACGGCAGAAGCGTGCACTTCCCCAGAGAGAGAACACGAAAATCAATTTAGGCAAAAAAGAGGCATTCAAGGCAAGCCAACGCGAAGGGTAAGAATAGTGTTCGAAACTAACAAACAGCATGATGGCTCCGATGCCGAAGCAGACCCACGAGAGCGGCATCCAAGCCTTTGCTCCTTTTCTAACAAGGATGAAGGTTATGACCATCGGAATCAGTGACCATAGAACGACCAGTGTACTGGCCTCATAAGCACGATAATGAGCGAAGGGGTGGTTGATGGTCCAATTCTGTGACAGTTCGACACCGAGAAGAAAACATGCCAGAGACAGTGCCAGTAGAAAGGAGATGCCGGTGATGGCGTCGTCCCACTTCGCCTGGTTCTTCTGGTTTCTGTGTAACTGGTAGGCTGAGATCGCCGTCATGGCAATAACAAATGACCAAGAGACAAAGGGTATGTTGAAAATCGGGGTAAAAAGAGTGCTGTGAAGAGGCAGCCGGTAAAGCAGTCCCCCGGCGGCAAGAATAAGGGCAACTAATCCCGCAACTCTGCAAATGATTTGCCGGAACCGGATGCCGAGCAGGACAAGAACCGCTCCTTCCACGCTCCAGGCGATGGGAATACCATAGAGTTTGAGCTGGATGGGAATGGCTATGATGACCAAGCCCAGGGTGATCGTAAGGAGACCTGCCGAGATGTTGTTATCCATCCCCACTCGTCTGCTCCATACCTGAAAGAGCAAGAAGACGAGCAGTGCCTGTCCTATCACCACAAAGCCCAAGAAGTAGCGGTAATTCGGGAATAATATGGTGTAATAGGAAATAAACGAGAAGAGCGCACTGAAGACAATGAAGGCCGCCGTTTCTTTCGTTTCGGGAAGACGAAACACCAGACTATGCAGGGTGGGGATAAGGAGGAAGATCAGGTAAAAAAGAGAAGTAAAGATCAGGGCGGGCATCATCTGGTCGGACGCATAAAACCTATGATGCCAGCCGAGGTACATCACGATCGTGCCGATGAAACAGAGTAAATCCAAAGTGCGCCATCTGCGAAAATACGCCGCTCCCATCGCAACCATATCCAGGATAGCAATGTAGGTGAAGAGCGCGTAAGGGTGATTCGTTCCGGTTGAAAGAAGGACCGGACTCAGAAAACCGCCAACGACAGCCAGAATGGCGATAGGAAGCGCATTGTATGACACTGCCATCACCACAGCAAGGGCAGTCACAAAAATCGCCAATATCATTGAAATGGTTTGGTCTGCCAAACGGTAAACCTGGAAAGAGAAGAAGACACAGAGGTAAAAGATGGCTAACCCGCCACCTGTGAGGACCTGAAACAGAACGGACCAATCCCGTCGTCGGAATCGCTCCCCAAGACCAAGAGCGATGATCCCCAAAATCGCCCCTATCGCCAAGCGGCCTTTTGGACCGATCCATGCGTTGTCATATGCATATTTGAGAAAAAAGCCGATGCCTACAAGCAACATTACGATACCGACCCAATTCAGCCATTTGGTCCCAAGCTTCATCTCCAGAGACTGGGCCGGGGTCCTGGGTGGTGGAGGTGAAGGCGTCTCTCCTTCCTTTTTCGGTGGAGGGGTTGGAACACTTGGAGCCTCCGTGGCCTTCTCGATCGGAGTTACTACCGATGGCTCAATGACCTTGGGAGGAGTAGGCCGTGATGGAGCTGCAATCTCTTCTTCAGCGATAGGAGATCGGCGTTCCTGTTTTCCAAAGTCATCCCTTAGAGACCCTAGTTGATTTCTCACATTCTGAAGATCCCTAACCAGGCGCTGAATCCTCGAAAGGGCCACGATTCCGCAAATGGATCCTACAATCACCAGAACCAATACGATGAAACCAAAAAAAACGCCTGATCCGTACATAATAAGACCTCATTCTTTCAGAATCTTTTTTCGACCGTCCTTTTGCTCTACAATACTTATGAAGGAATTAGCTCTGTTGGGTGATCCAATTTAAATCGGTTTCTATCAATAATTGTTCTACCTGTCAATCAAATCATCAGTTGCTTTAGAACCTACGTCTTCCTCTTATGCCTTGAATATCAAATTGAGGCAGCAATATTAGTGCCAATTGTTTCTAAACTCTCAAATTTGAAAACTAATTAAAATTCAAGAGGTTTCACGGTTTGTAGCCTAAACACCTATATAAAATTTGTAACCATAGGTTTCCATTTCGTTCAAATTTTGTAACTGAGTCCAGAATTAGCCTCCCTTTTACTAAACCTTCTTTCTTTATTAATGGCTGGATTTCTGGGTGCTTGAAATGATTCACTTGGTATTTTTTTCAACTTGAAATAGAGTCCTTGTTACATTAATATTATAAGCCCTAACATGGACTCTACCGCACTATCTCCAGAGCGTCGGAGAGAGGGAAGGGGTGATGGGATTAATGAAATTGCAGTTTATATGTAACCAAGGGGGGCTGTTACTGCGCTCTCTCTGAGTTCCCTAAATTCTAATCAGGAGGAGAAGATGAGAAGAGGGTCGTTCTTTATAAAGTTGGTTCTGTCCGCTTTTATCCTTGCTGTACTTTCCGGCTGTGGCTATAACACGATGCAGAAAAATGAGGAGGGAGTCAAGGCGGCATGGGGCGACGTTGAGGCAGCCTACCAGAGAAGGAATGACCTCATCCCCAATCTCGTGGAAGTTGTGAAGGCCTATGCCAAGCATGAGAGGGAAACCCTGACCGCTGTCACGGAGGCAAGGGCGAAGGTCGGGGCGATGCAGTTGCCCAAAAATATCATTGATGATCCCAAGGCCTTCTCACAATTTCAGGAGGTCCAGGCCGGAATGAGCAGTGCCCTTTCGCGATTGATGGTCATCGTCGAGCGCTATCCTGATCTCAAGGCGAGCCAGAACTTTCAAGACCTCCAGCACCAGCTGGAGGGAACGGAGAACAGGATCAATGTCGCACGGACCCGTTATAACAAAGCAGTCGAAGTCTTCAATACCTCCATCCGGGTATTCCCGAACAACCTGACCAATAAGTTCCTGCTCCATTTGAGTCTGAAAGAGCCCTTCAAGGCCGAGCTCGGGGCTGAAAAAGCCCCCCAGGTAAAGTTTTAAATGAGACGGAGATGGGGAGATAGAGAGATGGTGATAGGGAGATAAGGGGATGGGGAGAAGGGGGATAGGGGGAAAGGAAAGAAACCAATCCTTCTTTATGAGAATATGAAAAAGATTCTTTATTTCTTTATTTTATTGTTCTGCTGTTTGCCTTTCGCTGCTTACGGCCTTGATGTCCCGAGGCTCCAGGGCTATGTCAACGATTATGCAGGGATGATAAGTCCTTTCGCGAAGTCAAAGATTGAGGAAGAACTGAGGGCCTTTGAACAGTCGGATTCAACCCAGATCGTGATTCTGACCATTCCCTCCCTCGAAGGGGAAAACATCGAAGAGTTCTCCATCAAAGTGGCGGAGGCATGGAAGATTGGGCAACAGCAGAAGGACAACGGGGTTCTTTTCATCGTCTCGAAACAGGAAAGAAAGATCAGGATCGAGGTCGGCCGCGGCCTCGAAGGAAAGTTAACGGATCTGATGGCGGGAAGAATTATCGACCAGGTCATCAAGCCGAGATTCATGCAGGCAGATTTTGATGGAGGTTTCATAACGGGTGTCTCTGCATTGATCGAGGGAACACGGGGCGAGTTCAAAGCCGAGCAAAGGCCGTTTCAACGGAGACAGAGGGGTTTTCCTCCTTTCCTGACCATCCTTCTTTTTTTGGGTGTTTTCACGCTTATCTTAGGCAGTATATCTCGTATCTTAGGCGGAATTACTGCGGCCATCGGGCTCCCTGCTTTCGTTTATCTTGCCGTCCTCCCTGTCGGAATC
Source organism: uncultured delta proteobacterium (assembly GCA_963739325.1). Classification (GTDB taxonomy): domain Bacteria; phylum Desulfobacterota; class BSN033; order BSN033; family UBA1163; genus CAVTZZ01. The sequence continues at coordinate 46,921 of CAVTZZ010000032.1, forward strand.
CTTGCCATCTTTCTATTGGCCCTGGTCGGATTTGGTGCGGGCCTCTTCCTGCCCAGTCTCTTTTTTTCAGGAGGTTCTGGAAGGGGGGGCTTGCAGAGATCATCGTGGCGGTGGGTTTTTCTATGGATCGGGGATGGGCGGTCACTCCATAGGAGGTGGTGGTTTTAGCGGAGGAGGCGGTTCCTTCGGGGGCGGCGGGGCCTCGGGAAGTTGGTGATGAGAGTTTCAAAAGCAGATAAATTCTTTACTGCGGAAGAAAAAGAGAGACTGAAGGCCACAGTCCACGAGGTCGAATCCAAGACGATTGGTGAAATCGTTGTCATGGTCGTTGACCATAGTGATCACTACATTGAGGCAGAAGTCCTCGGCGGGATTCTTCTCGGAAGCCTATTGTCACTGATCGCGACTCTTCTTTATTTTCACTCCTCCATATGGTCTTATGTCCCCTTGAGTTTCTTATTCTTTTTCCCCTGTCGGTTTCTCTTTCAAAGAGTAGATATATTGAAAAGGCTCTTTATTGGAATCAGAAAAAAAGAGGAAGCGGTCAGGCTGAGGGCGGAGCGGGCCTTCTTTGAGAAAGGTCTTTACAAGACAAGGAAGAACACGGGAGTCCTCTTCTTTCTCTCG
>CAVTZZ010000033.1:0-73321 GCA_963739325.1 uncultured delta proteobacterium
ATTTAAGGCCTCCCCCTAAAGATGGTAAACTGAGGGTTGCAACACCACCATATCCCATCAAAAGGAGGAAGCCATATGAATTTCTACACCAAACAGCACAAGTTTTATTGTGGAATCGATCTGCATACCAAAAATATGTTTGTCTGTATCCTCGATGCCGGAGGCAATGTCCGGATTCATCAAAACATCCACACAGACCAGGAAGCTTTTCTCCGTATCATTGCTCCCTTCCGTGAGGACATCGTGGTTGCTGTCGAATGCATGTTCACCTGGTACTGGATCGCCGATCTCTGTATCCAAGAGAACATCTCCTTCGTTCTCGGCCATGCCCTCTACATGAAAGCGATCCACGGAGGAAAAGCCAAAAACGATAAAATCGACTCCCTTAAGATCGCTACCCTACTGCGAGGCGGTATGATTCCTCAATCTTATGTCTATCCCGCAAGGATGCGGGCAACCCGAGATCTCCTCAGACGGAGAAATCACTTAATGAGAAAACGGGCTGAACTCTTTGCCCATATCCAGAACACCCGAAGCCAGTATAACCTTCCTGATCCCTTGGGATGCATTGCCAAACCCCAGAACCGTGAAGGCATCGTCCAACGGTTCGACGACCCTTCCGTACAAAAGAGCATGGCTGTTGACCTGGAGATGATTGAAGCCTATGACCACATCTTGACCCAGCTCGAACGTGATATCATTGCCTGTGCTAAAGAACACGATCTGCGATCCTATGCCTTGCTTCAAACCATTCCTGGTGTCGGAAGAATCCTCGGCCTGGTCCTCCTCTACGAGATTGAATCCATTGAGCGCTTCCCCCAAGTCCAGGATTTCGTCTCCTACTGCCGTCTGATTAAGAGTATCAAAGAATCCAACGGCAAAAAATACGGATCCAGTGGTAAAAAGATCGGTAACGCTCACCTTAAGTGGGCCTTCTCCGAGGCAGCGGTGCTTTTCCTCAAGGGCAACGAACCGGCCAAAAAGTATCTCCAAAGGCTTGCCCGTAAGCACGGCAAAGCCAAGGCCCTCTCTATCCTCGCCCACAAGCTCGGGCGTGCCGTCTATTTCATGCTTAAAAACAAGGAGGCTTTTAACCAAAAAAAGTTCCTCGGTCTCTAAAAAACTGGAGGGGATGGATCAGCCTGCCGTCTAACTGGAACCTTCCCGGGCACGAGCATGCACCTGCATCCATCAGGGTCAAGAAAACCCATGCATCTTAGAATGCCAACTTGATGGTATGCCAATATTGCCCGGTAGCCCATGATTTGATTGGCGGTCCATCCCGCTCCTCATACTTTATCAGCGTGCCATGTTGGTCAGGTTCTGCCCCTCACCCGAACCTGTAACTAACTGGGGACCATACCCCGACGTTTTGAATAGGACGGTACGAGGGCACAGCATAGTTTCTAGGTCGCAGAGTGGTCTCATCTCTCTGTAGTCCCGTTTCATACGGGATAGAACCTCAATAAGTGTTTGGCGCAGGACCTCTTCTTGCACCCGATCAGAAACCAAGTTGGAACGGCTGCCAACAGGCAAAAGTGTCGTTGTCTCTTAGAACGAAAATCAGTTACTTTTTCGTCTTGGATTTCTTTTCCCTATTGACAACGGAGGCCTTATAAGTGTTATGACGGTTTAGTTTTTATTTGATGCACATATAAAACTATTGCTGGAACAATGAATAGTGTGCACAACGTGTACATTGTCGAATGTCCCAAAAGATCATACAGAGGATTAGCAGTTATTGGATAAAATGGTTTTATATCTGGATATAATGGTGAGTCCAACAAAACATGAAAACAAGTTCCCAGAACACCAGATATAATCATTTTGCTTCTTGATGGTTGAAAAGGAAATTTGAATATATCTTGAATTATCGTTTTGATTGGTGCATGAAATATCCATGCCGTTATGCCCCATATAGCACCCAAAGCGATAGCTCCAGTAAAAGTGTGAGCGTATCCGTGAAGCGGATAATGCAAACTGCTTGTCATGACGAGCAATGGCTCAATATCAATGATCACATTTGCCATAACGAAAACAAACACATCTATTTGTTTGTGAAGAGGTATTGCAATCGTTGCACTTGGGCCAAAATGAAATGGTGTAAATGGCATATATTTATTAAGTTATAACAATTAATAGACGAACTTCGTATTTGTTTGGAATTGGATTTCTTACGTCTACCTTTTTACTACTTTTTACCACTTCTGTCTATAAATTTATTGATTCCAATTCGTATTTTCCCTATAATAGCACAAAAGACGCACTTCGTATATCATTGGATTTTTGGCAAATTCAGGGGCTTAAAGTGAAAAATCGGGTCTTGCCTGAGTTCCAAGATTTTCTGCTTTCCCGTTCTCTTGTTCCTGAAAAAAATGTCTCTTTTTATGCTCACTGGGCGAGTAAATTCTTGGCTTTCTCTAACAGAAATGAGGAACTCCAACCTGATTTAAGAGTTGAAAAGTTTTTGAATGACTTGAAATCACAAAAGAATATCGCTGATTGGCAGATCAAACAGGCAGAGGATGCGCTTCGGCTGTATATCCACCATTTTCTTAAAGGTGAAACCTCCATACTCTCTCCCGACACGTCCCGGAAAAGACTACCCGATTTTTCCAAAATCATTACTGAGATGCGTCAGGCAATACGCATCAAACATTACTCTTATAGAACGGAACATTCGTATCTTGACTGGGTTAAAAGATTCAATGATTACATATCCAATGTAAAAAAGAGAGACGTTCATACGGTGGGTTTAGACTCAGACGATGTAAGAGATTTTTTGAGTTATCTTGCACTAACAAAGAGAATCTCGGCTTCCACACAAAACCAGGCCTTCAATGCCCTTCTGTTTCTTTACAGGGATGTGCTTAAGATAGAGCTTGGTGATTTGAGTAAAACGGTAAGGGCAAAGGGCGGACAAAAGTTACCCGTTGTTTTGTCTCCGGAAGAAGTTCAGGCGTTGTTTAAGAATGTAAAAGGTTTGAACCTTCTTATCCTTCAGCTGCTTTATGGGGCAGGACTCCGTCTGATGGAACTCGCCCGTTTAAGAGTGAAAGATGTCGATTTTGCCTCGGATCTTATATTTGTAAGGGGGAGCAAGGGAGACAAGGACAGAACAACGATATTGCCTCAGACAGTAAAAGAGATACTAAAGCTGCACCTTGATGAAGTCAAAAAATTGCATGACAAGGACCTTGCAGAAGGACACGGGGAAGTTTACCTTCCGGATGCCCTGGAACGGAAATATCCAAATGCCCCAAAAGAATGGGGCTGGCAGTATTTCTTTCCGTCATCAAAACTCTCCATTGACCCAAGGAGCGGGAAGATAAGGCGCCATCATATCAGTGAAAAGGCGATTCAGAATGCTGTTAAAGAAGGTGTGAAAAAGGCAGGCATTGTGAAACAGGCCTCGGTGCATACCCTAAGACACAGATTTGCGACACATCTTCTAATGAATGGCGTGAATATCAGGGAGATACAGAATTTACTGGGCCATAAGCATGTTGAGACCACCATGATTTACACCCATGTCTTAAGAGATGTGATCAGCGTTCCAAGAAGCCCCCTTGATACACTCTATGGAAACCAGCGATGATAGGGTTTTCCTAAATACAATATGACCTTTGGATAGTTTGTTAGAAAACCAGTAAGAAACTCCTAAGATTTGATAGGCTTTTCGGAGGTGTTTCGGAAAACGATCGTCATTCTTTAATGGGGTGAAGGAGTAGATGCCAAAACATTTATCGATATCCTGATTGAAGCTTTTACAAATAATCCCCCCTCTACCCCCCTTTAGTAAAGGGGGGGATGGGGGGATTACTTTTTCAACTTCTCTAATGCCGTCACAAGATCCTCGAGAGGGGGTCTCTTGTTGATATCATGGACGTCGATATATCGAATGATTCCCTTTTTATTAATAATAAATAAGGCCCTTTCAGAAACTCCGTTTGAACGTAATACACTATATTTTTTAGCTACGGCACCATGGGGCCAGAAGTCAGAAAGGACTGGGAACCATAACTTACCCATCTGATTCGTCCATGCAAAAAGGGTTGGGATGTTGTCTACCGTAATTCCGAGGAGAATGGCTTCATTTTGATCAAAAATGTCTTTGACGATGTTGTACCCTGGCCATTGGTCTGAACAGACAGGGGTCCAGGCTGCAGGAACAAAGGAGAGAACGACATTCTTTTTCCCTTGGTACTGCTTCAAGGAAATCTTTTCTCCAGAAATCGCAGAAAGAGTGAAGTCAGGAGCCCTATTCCCTACTTTCACTTTGAGAACACTATCAATCGGTTTGAGCGTTCCAACCTGATAAATATTTTCTTTATACGCCTCCGAAATGGCATAAGCGATGGAAGTAGAGATAAAAACTGACAGAACTCCGATGATCCAGATGAGATTGGCTAATCTTTTCTTTTGCATAACGTATCCTCCTACTTTAATCCAGAAGCTTTGAGCATCAGCTCCAAGAATTTTTCCGCCCCTGGAAATTCACCCAGTTGGGTATGAACAATTTGGTAAGATCTATCGTCATTAATTTTGACAACAATAAAGTAAGGTGTTCTGGGCTCCCCACAAACTCTGTGGACAACAAAATCCTTGTCCGGGAAAAGAGGAAAGGGGACCTTATATGTTTTCTTGTAGACTTCAACTTCAAAGGGAGTATTACCAGCACCAATGCCGATCATTTTAATTTTATTCTTAAGGTCCGCATTGTTTTCTATTAATTGGTAGAGTTCATTGATCTTGGGTGCATCTGCCTGACAATAGGGGCAATACATGCTGAAAATTTCAATGAACACCACTTTCGCTTTAATCTGAGGTATCTTAAAAGTGCCCGCACCCGAGAGCCCCAGATAACCCCTTTCTTCAGGGCTCTTAGGAATGGGAAGATTGATTGCCGGTAAGGTATCCCCCTTTGATAGAGGCACACTGGCAACCAGTGTTGAAGCAACAGACACTGAAAACAAGATGGCAATCATCGATGAAGATATCAGGATTTTTTTCATTGCTCTTATCCCCCTTCAGAACATTTTTTTCAGTCTTCGAACCCTTCCGTTCCATCATGATTCCTACTTTTTCATCTTAGTGATCCATACGGATAAATAATAATTTTTTTTCACCTTGTGATCAAGTGTTTTTTAAACCAAGATTTAAAGGTCAACTTGATGACCGCAAAATACACTTTTTATTCTTGCCCAATTCTTTTAATTCTGGTTAAATAAATTTGTCACGATGTATACGTCACCAACAAACGATGAAAGGACATAATCCCCCCTCCCCCCCTTTAGCAAAGGGGGGGATTTGAAAATACATAAAAACGAGAGAAAGGAGAAAGAGATGGCGAAACGTTACCGGTTGAAGATCACGGTGTTAAAAAAGTTGAGCTCGAAGGAGGTTTACGGTCAACCCCTTCCTGAGGTGTCAGAGGATATGGCTATTTATTGCGATCGCCTGGAAGTGGGGCAAGAATTTATGGTAGAAGAATCGGGAGCAATGCCCCTCTGGTTTTTGCACCTGGGCATGGCATGACATCTATCCAGCAGTGATCGGACTGCGGTTTGGCGGGAATTATCCCTGGATCAAAAAAGACGGGTTGACCTACTCCTGTTGCAGTGATGGTGCCAGACCCGTATTTTTCAAGATTGAAAGGTTGTAAAAGGAGCAGGACTTTGGTCAAGGGAAGGGAGCCGAATCCTCGAACAACTCCTATTTTCCTTCCTTCAAGTAGGCGATCGTGGCGCCCCAGGCGCCCGCATCGGGCGGAGCCAATTTAAACGATTCAACAAGGGGACTCTTTTTGAGGAAGGAATGGACGATGTTCATCTGGACCCCTTTCCCTTTTCCATGGATAATCCGAACCTCTTGGAATCCTTTCTTTTGGCATTCCAAGAGATATTCCCCTAAAAGAGAAGGGATCTCTTTAGGTGAGAAAGTGTGGAGATCGATCCAATCCTCAATGGGAATATGAACGATCATCCCATCCCTCTTTGAGTCTATTTCTTACATCCCTAATTTCGCCGCCCTTAGCTTTCGCCATCCGATACGAAACAGAGGGGCAAATAAAGAGAGCAGGGCAAAGATTGTCAACGTCGCAGAGATAGGACGGGTAAAGAAGATGGACAGGCTACCGTGCGATATCGTCAGTGATTGTCGAAGAGATCTCTCTACCATGGGGCCCAGCACCAAAGCCAACACGGCTGGTGCAGCAGGGAAGTCCAACTTCCGCATGAGGTAGCCAATTATGCCAGAGAAAAACATCACCCACATATCAAAGATGTTATTGTCTGTCGCAAAGACACCGACAGCAGATATGGTGACAATGAGTGGCATCAAGGCTTTGTAAGGGACGCGCAATAAGCTCACCCACATCCCGATCAAGGGCATGTTCAGTATAATCAACATCACATTACCGATGTACATGCTGGCGATCAATCCCCACACGAAATCAGGGTTGTTTTGAAAGAGCATCGGCCCCGGCCGCAGTCCGTGGATGAGAAGCGCACCCATGAGCACTGCCGTGGTTCCTGAACCGGGTATGCCCAGGGTTAGTAAAGGAACAAAGGCTCCGCCCGCAGCAGCATTGTTTGCTCCCTCTGGCGCGGCGACCCCTTCGATGACCCCTGTGCCAAACTTCTCTGGATGTTTGCTTACCCTTTTCTCTATGGCGTAGGTGATGAAAGAGGCAATGGTTGCCCCGGCTCCCGGCAGAACCCCGATAAAGAAACCGATGAGGGAACCCCGCCACAAAGCCCCGAAAGAATCTTTCCAATCCTGAAGGTTGGGGAGTAAACTTTTAATACTTAGCTTAGCTTGGGTATAGACCTGAGACATGGGTTCCTCAATATTGGTCAACACTTCGGCCACAGCAAAGAGTCCCACTGTCACAGGGATAAAACCCAAGCCGTCCAACAAATAAATTTCGCCGTAGGTGAATCGTGCAGCTCCACTAATGGCATCGATACCCACACAGGCCAAAAGTAGTCCAAAGACACCGCTCATGATTCCCTTGATCACGGACTCGCCAGCAAGACTGGTCACCAGAGTTAATCCCATGAAGGTGAGGGCAAAATACTCCGGCGGTCCAAAGGCCACGGCGAAATTGGCCAGAGGAGGAGCCATGAATGTGAGCAGGATTACGGCAATGGTGCCTGAAATGAACGATGCCAAAGCAGCCATGCCCAAGGCAGGCCCCGCACGTCCCTTACGAGCCATCTGGTAACCATCCAGGGTGGTCATGACTGATGACGATTCACCCGGCACATTGATGAGAATGGATGTGGTGGAACCACCGTACATGGCTCCATAATAAACACCAGCCATTGTAATGATTGCCGTTGTCGCATTCATCCCGAAGGTGACTGGGATCAGAATGGCTACCCCGGTTGTCGGTCCAATACCCGGGAGTACGCCAATGAGTGTCCCGATCAACACGCCGATGAAGCAGAAAAACAGATTCTGAAGCGATGAGGCTACTTGAAAACCCATGATAAGATTCTGAAAGATATCCAAGAAGTTACCCCTCTTATATTTTGATTATAATTGTTTGGTATTTAGACCCCAAAGATTATCGCTCCGGCGATGGGAAGGGTTGTTAGAATCCAAACATATTCTTTGGAAGATTAACTTCTAATAATTTCTGAAATATCACATAAAGCCCGATGGATGTCAGTGAGGCTATCACAAGAGTCATTTTCCATTTCTCCCTCATCACCACACTCAACAAAAAAGCGGTAAAGAGCATTGTATCCACGAGAAATCCCAACAACTCCAACAGAAGAATGTATACAGCCAGGCCTACCAGGACTAACACAATAGCTATGATAGCCTGTCTGCCAGGAAGGATTGCCTTTTTAGTGGAATCGGTAGGTCGCCGCCAGGCAGTGACGATCAAAAGAATAGAAAGAATAGCCATGAGCACTCCCAACCAGAATGGGAGGAACCCCACTCCTGGCCCAAAGGTTGCGCTCTGCTGAGGCATTCGCCAAGACTCTCCTATCACAAATCCCGAAAAGATCAATACAATGATTCCAGTGATTTGATCTGCTTTTTTCATCAGATTATTTGTCTTCCTAACAAACTTCACAAGAGCAGCAGGGGCATAGCAAACTACGCGCCCCTACTGCCACTCTTTTCTACTTTTTTATAAGGCCCATGTCCTTAAGCAAAATGGCGTAGCGGCCATTCTCCTGATCGAGCCATTTGCCAAATGTGGAGCCATCCATCCAGGCCTCGGAGAGCATATTTTCCTTGACGTAATTCTTATAGGTTTCGGTCTTGGTATATTTCAGGAGGGTCTCTTCCAAGACCTTCCGTGCATCCTCAGGGATGTCTGCTGGAGCACAGAGGCCGCGGTTCTGCACATAGACGGCATTAATTCCCTGTTCCTTCAAGGTGGGCACATCCGGAGCTCCAGCCAGGCGTTTCTCTGCATAAACACCAAAAAGGCGGACCTTTTTGGCTTTCATCAGCTCCAGGGCCTCGCCAGGATTGGATACGGCCAAGTCTATATGACCGCCCAGAAGGGCTGCATTCACTTCACCGCCGCTATTAAAAACGATGAAGTTTAACTTGATCCCCGCCGCCTTCTCAAGATAGTAGGCACAGACGGAGTCTGCAGAGCCTAATTGAGTGCCGCCCACTGTGATCTTCTGAGGGTTCGCTTTGGCGTCGGTCACAACATCCTTCACGGATTTGTACTTTGAATTAATATTGACCATCAGCATATACTCATCAAAGCAAAAGTTGGCAATGGGAGTGAAGTCCTTTATGGTAACCGGCGTCAACCCCTGCAAGGGTGTTGTCAGGAAGCTGGTGACAGCGGTCACGAGGAAGTAGGGATCTTTTTTCTTACCTGCGACATAGGCAAAGGCGATGGCACCGCTCCCACCGGGTTTATTCTCCACAACGATCGGTTGTGGCAAGAACTTATCTTTATCATTGCCTGCTGCCAGGGTCCGGGCAAAGATGTCACTGCCACCACCGGCTGCAGCATGTACGATCAAAGTAACGGCCTTCTCTGGAAACTTAGGTGCCCCATAGGCAGTCCCAATTCCAAGAGAGAGTAATAGCGCTAATACAATCAAAACGCTCGATTTATATAATGTTCTCATACACAACCTCCTTTTCTTTAATTTAAAAAAATTGCTTCGATCTAAAAACAGGCTATTTTCTTTCAAATTTTTAAGGATATCACCTCCTTTTTAAAAAAATTAAGCAGAAGATAACGGAAATGCTCTATGTCGATTCGATACCCAAATCCCTCAGAATAGGCACCAGTCTCTGTTTACTGATGAGACGATCTTCATTTTTTTTCAATTCAATGTTCAACGTTCCTTTGAAGTCCACACCGATGAGTAGCTTGAAGATCTTTTTGAAATCAATCTTACCCTCTCCAACAGGCAAATGGTAATCCAGATATAAATCATTGTCACTAATATGAGTACTCACGATTTTATCAGGAAAAGCCTGGATAAACGATTCTGTCCCCCCCGGAAGAAGACTTGCATGGGCCACATCAAGGGTGAGTCCAAAATATTTTGACGGCAAGGCTTTAAACACCCTGGAAAGCTCCTCGATGGTTACTCCCAGATAAGCGATTTCACAATCTTCATGAACTTTATTCATGTTTTCAATTCCGATTGGGAGACCATATTTCTCCGCAAGTTCAATCACCGGTGTATATGTCTTAATTAAGGATTTAAAGACCTCCTCTAAGAAGAGACTGAAATGATAGCCGAAGTGAAGCACAAGGTATTCGGCTTCCAACCGATGTGCAAGCTCCACATAGTTCAGCAGATGCTTTTTAACGGCCTTTCGCACTGTGGGCTCAATCTCAGCAGCATTGACAAAAGAGGCTGAGTGAAGACCATAGTGGAGGTGATACGTATCCCGTAACTTTTTAATATTGCTGATCCGTTTAGTATTGAAAGTGGGGAGAAAGTTTTTGGGATTATTACAGCTTAATTCCATCCACGGGAAACCATTCTCATAAGCGAAAGGGAAGTATTCTTCAAGGGGTTCAGGCCCTGCATTGAAGCATAATTGCATTCTCTCCTCCTAAAAGAGATCTATTACCTAAAGGAAAAAGATTTATTAGTTAGATTCTAATTCATTTTTAAATGGAACTTTAGTTATTTATTTTGATATTGTCAAGCGTTTCTGAAACTTATATCCTTTTCTGAACCATTTCGAAAATTTTATGAAACATCGGTTGAGTAAGTTTACCGGTCTGAGTATTTTGCTGGCTTGGATGGTAGGAGGTGATGAGAGTTCGCATCTGGGTAGGGAACGGTTTGAAACCGTTCCCTAGAGGAGTTTGGAGCCGATCACCCATTTGAATTGTGTAAGTCTTTCCGTGACCAAAAGATAAAGGAGGGATCTTAAGCCCCTTTAGTCTCAAAGATTTTAGAGTTTGAGTAAAGGCGATCTGACCCAAGGGAACAATAACTTTGATCTTTTTTAAAAGATCGAGTTCCTTTAAGAAGTAAGGTCGGCAGTTATCTATCTCCTCTGGTAATGGTTTATTGTTGGGTGGGGCACAACGAATGGTTGCAGTAATATAACAGTCATTCAAAGCAAAATCATCGTCCCGCTTAGTGGAATTGGGCCGATTGGCAAAACCAAATTGATAAAGGGCGCCGAATAACCATTCGCCACTTCGATCTCCTGTAAACATTCGACCTGTCCGGTTTCCCCCATTAGCTGCAGGAGCAAGTCCAACGATCAGAATTCTGGCTTCCGGATCTCCAAAACTGGGAAGGGGTTTTGACCAGTAATCCAAATCTCGGTATCTTTTGGGCTTACGATTCGAGACCTCTCGAAGGTAGGCAATCAGCCTTGGGCATTTGTGGCATTGAATCACAATCTTTTCTAATTTTCTCAGTTCCTTTTCTGGGTTCATTTAATCAATCTTTTTTATAAAGACTAGCCAAAAATATTTGAAATTTTTGGTTATAATAAACCCTAAATTCGAAACTCTAAACTCTAAATAAACTCAAAAAGGAAGAAACTCAAAACCTAAGACAACCCTTACACCTTCAACCCAAAATTGACTTTTTGAACATTTGCCTGCCTGCCGGTAGGCAGGGATTTTGGGTTTATTTAGGATTTAGTGTTTAGGGTTTAGAGTTTGAGGATCCCTTTATAAACCGAGTTCTTCCCCTATGATGAATACCTTAATTCTGTCCCGGTCGAGACGCTGTCCTCGGATGACAACCTGGATACAACAAATCGTCAAGGGTGGTTTACAGTCGCTACAAAAACCACTGACAACACAGGGAGGACAGCGATCTTTTGGAAATTCATGTCGTTTGGCATTGGCAGGTCCGGCAATAAACTTAATCCTGTTGATCCCTTCTTCTACATCCCGAACGATCTTGTTCACCCCCACTACTACCAGAACTTTCTTAGGCCCAAATATCATAGCAGCAACCCGGTTTCCGCGTCCATCTGTATTGATCAGTTCCCCACTCAAGGTAATGGCATTGGTTCCAACCAGGAACACATCAGAAGTCAAAACCTGTCGTTGCATCAGGATCCTTTTCTCCATGTTCGGTTCTGCCCAAGGGTCAAGTAAATGGTAATCCCCCTTCTGTAATAGGGAAATCATACCGATCTGCTTTAAGGTCATAGAGTCTCCGAGACCCACGGTTGCTCCCTGGGGTATCTGTTCGAGAATCCTGGGTAAGGCTTCCTTGGAGGAATCAAAATAAGAACCCTCCATATAATTATTTTTCAAATTCTTAATGACTTGCTTCGCCCATTCTTGGTAAAGCCATTTTCTGTTAGAGTCTATCATAAACTCACTTCCTTTCGCTCAGCACTTTGTTCCTTTAAATTCCGTGAGCCTGCTATACCCTAAAATTCTTCTGAGTAAGAATAACAGCCGTTAGATTTTACAATTCATTATTAATTCAAATCTAAAATGATGTCAATTTTTGTTTGGGAAAATTGGTTTTTGACAGAAAGGGATTTTCTTGTTAAAAATAATCTATGATGTCTTTAAAGTCATTAAGAAATTGACCTTGGGGGAGATGAAAGATGCCAACCTATTCCCATTCTCAACTTTCCACCTATGAAACCTGCCCTCAACAATATAGACTTGCTTACATTGAGAAAATCAAGACTGAGACTGAAGGGATTGAAGCTTTCATGGGTTCGAGGGTTCACGATGCCTTAGAAAAACTCTACCGAGATTTGAAGGTGACCAAACTGAACACTCTGGAGGAACTGCTCAATTTTTACCATCAGAGTTGGGAAAAGAATTGGAATGATATGGTTCAGATTATACGAAAAGAATACAACGCCGAGGATTACCGGCGTCTGGGAGAAAAATGTGTCTCCGATTATTACAAACGGTACTATCCCTTTGACCAGGGAAAGACGTTGGGCCTTGAAGAAAATATCTATTTTCCTCTCGAAGAAGAGAAGGGATATTGGATCCGAGGTTTCATTGATCGTTTGACCCTTGTGGATAATTCCATCCTCGAAATTCACGATTACAAAACCTCCAACCGACTTCCATCTCAGGAAGACGCTAAGTCAGACCGGCAATTGGCCTTCTATCAAATGGGAGTTGGGGGGAAATGGCAGAATATCCAAGAGGTGAAACTGATCTGGCACTACCTCACCTTCGATACTGAAATACATTCTTCAAGAACACCCGAGCAACTCCATCAATTACGGGAGGTGACTTTAGAACTCATCCGGAGGATTGAAACAGACAAACAATTCTTCCCCAAAGAGGGACCTCTTTGCAATTGGTGCGATTATCAAGGATTCTGTCCTAAACGAAAGCATCTGATTGCCGTAGGAACCCTTCCGCCTAACGAATATCTTAATGAGGAAGGAGTGGCTTTGGTCAACCAATATGTAGAGCTAAAAGAAAAGAAAAGGCTTTTAAATGAGGAGATCGATGCTGAATTAGCCAAGATAGAAGAAGCCCTTTATGCTTATGCTCAGAGGGAGGAGCTCGAAGCCATTTCTGGAAGCGATCATGTGGCAAAGATTAAGATCGAGACGAAGGAAAAATATCCTTTAAAAGGAGACCCCAATCGAAGAACGCTGGATGAGTTGATCAAAAAGGCGGGGAAGTGGATGGAGGTATCCGATTTAAACCCCTGGATGTTGGCCAGAGTGATCGATCGAAGAGGTTGGCCTCCTTCTTTAGTGACTAAAGTGAAGGGATTTTCAACTGTGGAGGAGAGTCGATCTATCACTGTCTCCAAACTGAAGGAAAGAGAATAATATTTGATAAGACAATGTCAAATATCAAAATCCAAATGCCAAATGAAATCCAAAGGGCAAACAAAAAAGTTTGTAATTTAGTCATTTGTCATTGATTTGAAATTTGAGCTTTGGAATTTGAACTTAAGATTGCAGGGTCACACGGAGGTTCTTATGGATATTCGAATTGAACAAGGCAGTGCAGAAAAATTTCCTTGTGAACTTCTTCTCCTCTTTTCGTTTGAACTCCCTGAACGGTTGGAAGGTCCTATTCAGGATGTGGATTTGGGGTGGAAAGGGTTTATATCCACACTCATGAAACAGGGAGATTTTAAGGGAGAATTATACCAGTGTCGACTCTTCTATACACAAGGCGCTCTTCCTGCCCAAAGGGTGCTGCTTACCGGTCTTGGGAAAAGAGGGGAGTTCGATTTGGAGAGATGGCGAGGGGCTTCTTCCAAGGCCGGACAGTTCATCCGCGATTCAGGGTTTAAAAAATTTGCCTTCCCGATCAAGAGATTCAATGGTTTTACAGAGGAAGAGCTGACCGAATCATTTGTGACGGGACTCCTCCTCGGAGCCTACCAGTTCAATGAGTTTAAGACACTTGAGAGGGATAAGATCAAGGAGATCCGAGAAGTGATCATCCTTGGAGAGACAGCCCAAGAAATGAAATTGCTCGGTGATGGGATAAGAACGGGGAGAATTATTTCAGAGTCGGTCTGTATGGCAAGAGATCTCGTTAATGGGCCGAGCAATCGGATTACACCCACTGTACTGGCAGAAAAAGCTCAGCAAATAGCGAAAGACCATGCAATGGAGATTCAGATATTAGAGGTGAGCCAGGCAGAGGCCATGGGCATGGGTGCATTCGTTGCCGTTGCCAAGGGAAGCCAGGAGCCCGGAAAGTTTATCATCCTGGAATATAATAAAGGTAAAGGATTGGATACGATTGCTTTGGTGGGGAAGGGGATTACTTTTGATAGCGGTGGACTCTCGATCAAACCCTCAGAGAACATGGAACGAATGAAAGACGATATGTCAGGTGCTGCTGCTGTTTTGGCCATCATGGAAGTAGCCTCGAAACTCCAGATCTCCCTTCATCTGGTAGGAATTATCCCAGCGACAGAAAATCTTCCGAGCGGAAAGGCTTATAAACCAGGAGATGTTTTAAAGACCCTATCCGGTCAGACCGTTGAAGTGATCAGTACGGATGCGGAAGGAAGGCTTATCCTTTCGGATGCCCTGGCGTATGGCTTAAGGTATCAGCCGAAGGCGATCATCGATCTGGCTACCTTGACAGGAGCGTGTGTGATCGCTTTGGGAGATTATGTCATTGGCCTTTTCGGCAACGAAGAGACCCTTTTGAAACGAGTCGAAGAAGCTTCTGGGAAGACAGGGGAGAAGGTCTGGAGATTACCCCTCTGGGATGAATATTCCGAATATTTGAAAAGTGATGTGGCCGATTTCAGGAATGTGGGAACCCGATCAGCGGGTGCCATTATCGGAGGGATCTTTTTAAGCAAATTTGTAGAGAAGGCCCCATGGGTTCATCTGGATATTGCTGGCCCAGCCTATATCGAAAAAGAAAGACCGTATACCCCGAAGGGAGGCACGGGGGTTGGAGTCAGGTTGGTGGTTCAAATGTTAAGAGATTGGAAGTGAAAGAGAAGCACCAAATCACTGAAGTAATAATGTCATTAGGTCAATAAGTCATTAGTCATTAAATGACTTAATGACCAAGTAACTTAATGACCAAAGAGAGTTTGGAATTTAGACTGGGAAACCTGTTGATTATGCATTACAAATAGTTAGGATTCATGGAATGAACGCGCTTGAAAAGCAATCTCCATTTCTGAGGGCTTGCCATCGACAGCCTACAAAATATACACCCATCTGGTTGATGCGCCAAGCGGGGCGTTACATGAAGGAGTATCGAGCCCTTCGAAAAAAATATTCTTTCCTGGAAATGTGCAAGAATCCTGAACTGGCAGCCGAAGTAACACTCCTCCCCATTGAAAAATTTAAGGTGGATGCCGCCATCATCTTTTCGGACATTCTGATTCCATTGGAACCCATGGGGGTGGAGTTCGAGTTCACAAAGGGTGAAGGTCCTGTCTTTCGTCATCCTATCAGGGAGATAGAGGAGATTGAAAAGCTGAAGGTCATTGAACCAGAAGAAGAAATTTCTTTCCTGATGCGAGCGATCCAAATCGTACGGAGGGAATTAGAAGGGAAAATTCCCCTGATCGGATTCTCTGGTGCTCCTTTCACTCTTGCAAGCTATCTTATTGAAGGAGGCCATTCAAAAAACTACATCCTCACCAAAGGATTGATGTATCAGAACCGCTATGCTTGGGATGCTTTAATGGAGAAAATTTCTGAAGTGTTGGTTCGTTACCTAAATGCCCAGATTCGTGCCGGCGTTCAAGCTCTCCAGCTCTTTGATTCCTGGGCAGGTTGTCTTAGTCCGAATGATTACGAGGAGTATGTTCTTCCTTATTCAAAGAAGATCATTGGGAGAGTAGACTCGAGCGTTCCTCTCATCCACTTTGCTACCACTTCTTCAACACTTTTAGAAAAGATGAAGCAGGCTGGGGGGGATGTTATCGGAGTGGATTGGCGAGTCAATCTCGGTGAGGCTTGGGCACGTCTTGGATATGATGTAGCCGTCCAAGGAAACCTCGATCCTGTCATCCTCCTTGGTTCTGCCGATCTCATCGAGAAGGAGGTGAAGAGGATTCTTAATGAAGCAGGGAGCCGGCCTGGCCATATCTTCAACCTCGGTCATGGAATTCTTCCCAACACACCAGTCGAAAATGTAGCGGCCTTAGTGGATATGGTGCATAGGTTTAGTTTAAGGTGAGCTGCTCGTGGAAAATTCCCCCTACAAGAATTTTCGATTGCCAATTTCCAATTTACGATTGAAGGGCGTGAAGAATTGCAAATCGCAAATCGCAAATCGAAAATCGGAAATAAGACCATGAGAGCCCTTCTTCTTTTGGCCTTTGGAGGACCTCGTTCTTTGGACGAGGTTGAAATCTTTTTGACTCGTCTCTTTAAAGGCCGAAAGCCATCTTCAGAGCAATTGGAAAGAGTCAAAGAGCGTTATCGGTTGATCGGAGGGCACTCGCCTCTGCCAGAAATTACCTTCAGACAGGCGAAGAGTCTTGAAGAGAAGTTGAATTCAAAAAGTTATCGAATGAAATCATATGTGGGAATGCGCTATGGGTCCCCATTCATTGAAGAGACTTTAAAAAAAATCTTTCAGGATGGGATCCATGAAGTCATCGCCATTCCCATGGCGCCTTTCCAATCCCGAGAAAGCACAGGAGCCTATATTGAAGAAGTGAAGCGAGTCCAGAAAAATATCGGAGAGGAATTAGAGGTCTCCTTTGCAGTGGGATGGCATTTGCACCCTCTTTTTCTTGAGGCAGTTCGAGAGAGGATTCGAGAAAGGATCATGGAATTTAATCCAGAAGAGAGGAAGAGGGTCCAGCTCATTTTCACTGCCCATAGCCTGCCGAAGTCAATCATTGAAAAAGACCCCTACGCCAGAGAGATAGAGGCGAGCGTCAAAGGGATTCTTGATGGGTTTGAACCTATGCCCTGGCGCATGGCTTATCAGAGCAAAGGCGGTGGACCAGAGGAGTGGGCAGGTCCGGATGTCGAATCGGTCTTAGAAGCCCTTTCGAAAGAGAGCATTCGTGAAATTCTCATCGTTCCCATCGGATTTGTATCAGACCATATTGAAATTCTTTATGACATTGATATTCTTTACCAGGAAAAGGCAAAATTATTAAAGATGGTATTAAAGCGGACGTCTTCTCTAAATGATTCTGAACGTTTTATCGAGGCCATTGCTTCCATTGTGGAAGAGCACCTATCAATTGCGGAACGAAGATTGCGGAATGCGGAGTTATAAGAATATTTTTTTATCCTGATTTTATTCCGAAATCCGCAATCCGAATTCCGAAATTTATTGGAATCTTTGAACCCTTTATTTATTTTTAGAAAATCAATATGAAACGCATCATCATTATTGGTGGGGGTGTTGCCGGGCTGGGCGCAGCCTACAAAGTCACACGGGTAGCCTCCGAGGGTCACCACGTCGAGTTCGTTTTGCTCGAGAAAGATCGGCGCCTCGGCGGGAAGATCCAGACGGAGATCGTGTCGGATCCTTCTGAGGAAGGTCGATTCATCGTGGACGGCGGTCCGGACTGTTTCCTGACCGAAAAGCCGGCCTGTCACCGCATCGCGAAGCTCACTGGAATCTTCGATGACGAATTGCCGACCAACGAGTCGCGCAAACGGACGTGGATCCTCTCACGCGACAAGCTTCACGAGATGCCCGATGGGATCTTCATGTTCGCACCCACAAAATTTTTGCCCTTTGCCACAACCGGTCTGTTCTCGTGGCCAGGTAAGATCCGGATGGCCATGGACCTCTTCATCCCGCGTAAGAAGGTTATGCCGGGAGAGTTCAATGAGGAGGCACTCGAGAGCTTCGTGGTCCGCCGTATGGGCCGCGAGTGCCTCGATCGCCTGGCCGAGCCGCTTGTGGGAGGCGTTCACGCGTCGGACCCAAGACAGATGTCGCTCGCCGCAACGTTCCCGCGCCTCCTCGAAATGGAGCAGAAGTATGGGTCACTCATGAAGGGCTTCATCGCAGCCCGTCGAAAGGTCGAAGAGATGCGACGCAAGTACCCGACCAAGCCGGGCGAGAAGCCTCGGACGTTCTTTACCTCGTTTTTAAACGGTATGCAGCAACTCACGGACCGCATGGCTGATGTTGCAGGCCGCGAGCACATGCACACGGGTAAGACCGTCACCGCCCTCCATCGTACAAGAGACGGTATATGGAATGCCCAACTGTCCGACGGTTCACCTATTGACGGAGACGCAGTCATCATCGCCACCGAATCATGGGCTGCCGAGCCGCTTGTCCGTCGCCACGACAAGGCCATTGCAGACGCACTTGCCAGTATACCCGCCTCTTCTTCGGCAACGATTTCGATCGCCTTCAATGAGAGCGAAGTCGGTTTCGATCTCAATGCCTTTGGAGTTCTGTGTCCCCTCGTAGAGGGCCGTGCGCTCATGGCTGCTACGTACTCATCCACCAAGTGGTCGGGTCGCGCACCGGCAGGGAAAATACTGTTACGTGGTTTTGTCGGCGGTCCACATAACCAGGAGATTTTAAAGCGCTCGGACGAGGAGCTTGTGCGGATAGTCATTGATGAGTTCCATGACATCCTGGGCCTCAACCCGTTTGCGAAGCCGCTATTCTCGCGTGTTTTCCGGTGGCACCTTGGCATGCCCCAATACACGCTCGGACACCTTGATCGTGTCGCATTGATTGAGAATCGCTGTGCCAAAATCCCTGGTTTCGCCATTGCCGGCGGTAGCTACAGGGGTGTGGGCGTACCGAATTGTATCGAAAGCGGTGAGAGGGCTGTTTCGAAAGTCCTCGGTGAATGGGGTATCGACCTGGCCGAAGATCATGTCGAGGAGAAACGGTACTATTAAACTCCGGTATCTTATAAACGATCGGTCAGCTTTTTTTCTTAGCTGCCTTTGATTTTTTCTAAATCGATCTTTTCGAGCACCATAATCCCTTTGGACTTCATTTCATTGATCGCCTTTTGAGAGGTGTCTGGAGCCACTCCCCTGCATAGGTTCTTGATCAGAACTACTTTATACTTTAAAGCGGCCGCATCAAGGGCTGTCGCCCGTACACAGTAATCGGTAGCGATACCGTAAACGACGACTTTTGTGATTTTATGCTGTTTCAGAAGTCCATCCATCACAGTCTTTTTCCCTCCGTCATCCTTGAAACCAGAATAACTGTCATACCGGGGGTCGCTCCCCTTTTTGACGACGGCCTGGAATAACCTTTTGTCGACCAAGATATCAGCTCCACGACTGTTCTGGACGCAATGGGGAGGCCACAAGACCTGGTCTTTTCCGTGAAGTTTAATCACATCAAAGACCTTCATTCTTCTATGACTGGTGAAGAAGGATAAGTGATTGGCAGGATGCCAATCCTGCGTTGCAAAGATGGGAAAGCCCGCTGTTTTAAGTTTCTTTGTACTCTCCTCTACTGCTTTGATATAGGCTTCGTCCGTTCCCTCCACTGCCAAAGAACCCTTCTTGAATTTCGTGAAGTCTCCTTGGACATCGACCACGATCACACCCGTTTTGGCTGTCTCTTGTGCCATAGTTATTCCCCCAAAAAACAGTGTAAAAAATAATACCCCGAGTAATATTTTCATCCCCCCATTTCCCATAACTCATTTCTTCTAAATATTATAAAATTTAAGATCAAAAGCTCAAAGGTCAAAGCTGAAAGCTGAACGTTTTTTTAATCCGCAATCCGCATTCCGAAATCCGCAATCAAGATTCAGCCATTTCCCGGGCGACTTCTCCTGCCGCTTCAATGATCTTTTCAATATCCTCGTCCGAATGAGCAATGGATATCCCACCTCCTCCATGCATGACATGAACACCTTTTGTCAGCATTCTGATACGAAACTCGACTTCCCTTTTTTCTATATCGGTGAAGGTGTTGATCGAATGAGGAGAATGAAGGGTGACTCCCTTTTGAAAAGGGAAATGGGTTTGAAAGAGCGAACCGATTCCGGTGACGATGGCATCCAATCCTTCACGACGGAAGGATTCCTGAACACCTTCTCGCACTTTCTTACCTTTGGTTTCTAAAAGAGGATAAACCTCTTCTGCATGGTCCTTTAAATATCCTAACATGGCCAATCCTGCTGCTGCCGTGAAGGGATGGGAGGAGAAGGTCCCCCCGCCAATCAGGATTCTCTCCCATTTATTTCCTTTTAGCTCGGGTGAAGTTTTTTCAAGAATCTCCCTTTTCCCTACCAGGACGCCCACGGGGAACCCTCCACCCACGATCTTTCCCAAAGTGGTCAGATCTGGAGAAATATGAAACCTCTCTTGAAACCCACCTAAGGCGACTCGAAAACCTGAAATCACTTCATCAAAGATGAGGAGGGCTCCCACCCTCTCTGTTTCGGAACAAAGCATTTCCAGATATTCCATCGTCGCTGGAATGAATCCTCCTTCACCAATAACAGGTTCCAAAATAACTCCTGCCAGGTCGTCTTTGTTTTGTTGAATGATTTCAAGAGAACCAGGGAGGTCGTTAAATGGGATCGACTTCGTGTATTTCTGCAGTTCAGGAAGCAGGCCGAGACTCTCTTCTTTTTCATAAGGAACTTTAATGCCCACAGAGAGATCGGTACTCGCTCCATGCCAGCCTCCGGCGATCTTTAAAATGATATTCTTTCGCGTAAAGGCACGGGCAACCCTAACGGCATACATGGTTGCTTCTGTTCCAGAGCAACAGAAGCGGACCATTTCTGCACAGGGGATCAATTCTTGAATGAGTTCTGCCCACTCCACCTGTTTCTCGAAAAGGATGCCCCAGTGGATTCCTTCTTTCAATTGTCGTTCGATCGCTTCGATAATCACTTCGGAGTGATGGCCAAGCATATGAGTATAGTGGCCCATCCAGAGGTCAACATATTCATTTCCATCCACATCCCAGATCTTGGAACCCTTGGCCTTTTTGACAAAGAAGGGGTGGGGAGGGAAGTAATAAATATTATGGGAAATCCCCCCAGGCATCACCTCCTTTGCCCTTTTGAAAAGATTTTCTGAAAGGTGTGTTTTTAATCGGTAAGCATCAAAGAAATTTTTCATTTGTGAGACTCCTCATAGGATAAATTTTTAATACCATATTTTAAATTAAATGGAAATGGAATTAAAAGTATGGCTGCGGATAAGCAAGGGGCTTAAGACGTGATTGGCCGCGGAAGGAGAGTGTGGGGCCACCTCTCTAAGCTTTTCAGCCTTTTAGATTGGCCAAGAAGACTGGTTTTTAGTGAAGGATCTGGCTGAGGAAGAGTTTGGTTCGTTCATGCTTAGGATTTGCAAAAAACTCTTCTGGCGTGTTTCCTTCCACGATTTTTCCAAAGTCCATGAAAAGGACTCTATGGGCTACACTCCTGGCAAAACCCATTTCATGGGTCACCACGATCATGGTCATGCCCTCCTGGGCGAGCTCGATCATGACGTCCAGCACTTCTTTGATCATCTCCGGGTCAAGGGCTGAGGTGGGCTCATCAAAGAGCATGACCTTGGGATTCATACACAGACTGCGGGCAATGGCGACACGCTGTTGTTGGCCTCCTGAAAGCTGACCAGGGTATTTTCGAGCCTGCTCAGCGATATGCACCTTTTCGAGGTAATACATGGCCGTCTCTTCCGCTTCTTTCTTTGGGACCTTTCTCACCCAAATGGGCCCCAAAGCCAAATTTTCAACAATATTGAGGTGCGGAAAGAGGTTGAAATGCTGAAAGACCATGCCCACTTCAGCGCGGATTTTTTCAATATTCTTGATGTTATTGATCAACTCAATGCCGTCGACGATGATGCGGCCACGTTGATGTTCCTCCAGACGATTGATGCAACGGATCAAGGTGGATTTTCCGGAGCCTGAAGGGCCGCAGATCACGATACGTTCCTGTCTGCTTACGGTGAGGTTTATGCCTTGAAGCACATGGAACTCACCGAACCATTTGTGCACATCGATGAATTCTATCATCAGTTCTTCAGATGCTTTCTTTTCAAGGTTCATTTCGTTCAATCTCCCCTTGACAATTCTCTTTCGAGTCTTCTGCTGTAGTTGGACATGGAGAAACATCCTAAGAAATAAAGGATGGCAATAAACACATAGGCCTCACGACTGAATCCCATCCATTCAGGATTGGAGAGCACGGACTGAGTTGTCTTGAGCAGGTCAAAAAGGGCAATGATCACTACAAGTGAGGTGTCCTTGAAGGCTGAAATGAGAATGCTAACCGTGGGTGGAATGACGATCTTCAAGGCCTGGGGTAAAATGATCAACCGCATGGTCATGTAGTAGTTCAATCCCAAGGACTCCGCCGCCTCATACTGTCCGCGTGACATGCCCTGCAAACCGCCCCGGACCACCTCAGCAATATAAGCAGCTGTAAACAGGATAATGGCCGCCTGGGCCCTGAGAATCTTGTTGAAGGTGACCCCTTCCGGCAGAAAGAGAGGAAAAATGATGGAGGACATAAAGAGGAGGCTGATCAGGGGTACGCCCCGGATCAGCTCGATATACACGATACACAGCACTTTGACACCAGGCATCTTGGATCGTCGCCCCAGCGCCAGGATAACCCCTAAAGGGTAGGCGGCGGTAAGGCCGAAAACAGCGAGAAGAAGGGTGAGAGGTAAGCCGCCCCATTGGGTGCTTTCCACCGACCTCAGTCCAAATATACCTCCTTTCATAAGGAGGCCCATCGTGAAAAGCCCGATGATCCAGGCATAGGCCAAAGGTTTTTTCCAGTGGGTCCGGTCCCTGCTGTAAAAGAGGAGACCGAAAAGGATCATCATCGCGAGGAAAGGTCGCCATTGCTGTTCATAAGGATAGAAGCCGAAGAGAATAAAACGATAGTTCATGGAAATGATTGACCAGCAGGCACCCGCAGCCTGTCTGCACGCCTGACCAGTTGTATGCCACGCGCTATCAATGAACGCCCAACGGAAGAGAGGGGGAGCAACTTTCCAGAGAAAGAAAAGGGTCACGACGGTAAGGATGGAGTTGAACACCCCATTAAACAAGTTGTTTTTTACCCAACCGATAACGCCAATGCTGGTTACAGGGGGTCTTAACTCTTCAGCCTGGACTGCTTGTTCCATGTTATCTCTCTACAAGAGCGACTCTCTTATTATACCAGTTCATGAAGACTGACGTAGATAGACTGAAAAACAGATACACCGCCATGATAAGGGCGACTCCCTCGATGGACTGTCCTGTCTGATTCATGGTCGTGTTGGCCACAGAGACAAAATCGGGATAACCAATGGCTACGGCCAGAGAACTGTTCTTTGTCAGGTTGAGCATCTGGCTGGTCAAGGGGGGAACAATGACCCTGAGGGCTTGGGGTAAGATCACCAGATTTAACACGAGAGTTGGTCTGAGACCGATGGACATGGCCGCCTCTCTCTGGCCTTTGCTGACCGACTGGATTCCTGCACGGACTACCTCGGCGACAAAAGCGGCCGTATACAGGACGAGGCCAAGGAGGAGGGCGATGAATTCCGGACTCACTGTTAAACCACCCTCAAAGTTAAAGCCAACGAGTTTGGGGGCATCCATCTCCATGGGGGCGCCGAATCCCAACCATGTGATGAAAGGCAATCCGAAAACAATAGCTAACCCGACACGGAAGGTAGGGAAAAACTGCCCTGTTTTCTCCTGCCGCTCTCTTGCCCATCGACGTATCAGATAAACGATCAAACATCCGGCGAAAAAGGCGAGCAGCATGTAGTAGTGAGCAGGATGGGCCTCGGGGATGGTAAACGCCACTCCGCGGTTACACATGAAGATTCCTGCGACCGGGCTGATGGCCTGCCGCGGAGAGGGCAGGGTTTCATAAAAGATGGCGTACCAAAAAAATAACTGCAGAAGTATAGGAATATCCTGCATGACTTCGATGTAGAGGGTTGCTAACCTTGAGACAAGCCAGTTGGTAGAAAGCCTTGCAACTCCGAGGATCGTGCCCAGGATAATGGTGATAATGACGCCTATGAAAGCGACCTTGATGGTATTAAGGGCACCGACCAAAAGGGCTCGGCCATATGAACTGGCTGCTGAATAGGGGATCAGAGATTCACCGATCTCAAAAGAGGACTCTTTGTGCAGAAAACTAAATCCTGTGGCAATATTTTGTCTTTGCAGATTTGTCAGTGTGTTGGAGATGAGGTAGTAAGCCAGCAACCCTACCATACAGAACGTCATGAACTGAAATAGGATGGCCCTTTTTTTGGGGTCAAGCCAGAAGGGTATCTTCTCTGGTGCCGCACTATCGCTATAACTTTTCATCTTCTTTCAAAGGATCGGCTCTTCCTGAAGAGGTTTGTCTGGCAGTCCCTGGGGACAAGGTCTTGTGCCTTTGATCAGTTGTCTTCTGATGAACACTGATTCAAAAAAAAGGTGCCCCGTTTGTGGGGCACCCCGCATAGAGAATTATCTGAATGGAATGGCATACATGATTCCACCCCTTGTCCACAGGTCGTTCAGCCCGCGCTCAAGCATCAGAGGTGTTTTCGGACCCACGTTGCGATCAAAGACTTCGCCGTAGTTGCCTACCTGCTTAATGATATTGTATGCCCACTTTTCATCGAGACCGAGACCCTTACCATAGCCTGGGCTGACTCCCAGGAAACGCTGGATCTGAGGATCTGGGCTCTTTAACATCTCGTCCACATTCTTCGAGGTAATACCCATTTCCTCGGCCTCGATCAGGGCCATGACTGTCCAGTTCACGATGTCGTACCACTGATCATCTCCATGACGGACCGCAGGGGAAAGGGGTTCCTTGGAGATGATCTCGGGCAAAATGATGTAATCATTAGGATTTTGGGCCACTGAACGTATTGCGGCCAACTGGGAGGCGTCCGAGGTCAGGCAGTCGCAACGGCCTGCAAAAAAGGCCTTGTTCAGCTCGGCGTTGTTCTCAATAACGAGCGGCTTCCATGGCATCCCGTTTTTCCGAAAGTAATCTGCTGCGTTCATCTCGGTAGTTGTTCCAGGAAGGACGCAAACAGTAGCACCTTTCAATTGCTTGGCGCTCTTTACGCCCAGTTTCTTGGGGATTAGAAAACCCTGACCGTCATAATAATTCACATGAGCAAAATTGAGGCCGTTCACGGTTTCACGGGTCAAGGTGGCAGTGGTGTTACGGCACAAGACATCCACCTCCTTTGACTGAAGAGCGGGGAGGCGCTGGACGGCTGTGAGGGCAACATATTTCACCTTGTTGGCATCGCCAAACACCGCGACAGCGATCGCTTTAGCCGTATCCACGTCAAGACCTTTCCACACGCCCTTTTCGTCAGGCATGGCGAATCCAGCCACACCGGGATTCACACCCGCTGTAAGAACCCCTCTTGCACGGACTTCATCAAGGGTTCCTGCAACAGCCATACCGCCTGTCGCAAGGAGCACCAAAACCAGGACCACTGCAAACCATTTAATAACCTTCATCCCATATTCCTCCTTTCAGGTTTAAGGTTTACTTCCTTAGGGTTGCCCAAGGGCGATCCCTACTTTTTCCACTATAGCAAGCCTATATCTTGACCCGTTCGACGGCGCCAAGCCCCGTCTTTGAAGGCGGGGTAGAAAAGCGCCGCTCAGGGTCAACCCTGAGCAAGCCCCAGCTTTCAGGCTGGGGAGCCGAAGGGTTGACTTTTTCAAGGAAAATGTGTTTATAGCGCCCCTCTCATGATAATGAGAAAAACTCGTTTTAGATGGGTTGAATATACGAAAAACGGACTTGTCTGTCAAGCAAAAAAGACCCTCATGTGTTAGCAAAGATTCTATTTCTTTATTAACTTTGACCCATAATCACACCACTTGCGTATGGGACATTGCTCACAGAGCGGTTTTCTTGCCATGCAGATCCTTCGGCCATGCCAGATGAGGAGGTTTGAAAAATGGTTCCACTCCTCCTTTAGGACGATCTCCATGAGATCGAACTCAATCTTGACCGGATCATTGTTCTTGGTTAAACCGATTCTCTGACTCACTCGATGGACATGGGTATCGACGACAATTCCAGGTATCCCATAGACATTTCCCAAGATAACATTGGCTGTTTTTCTTCCCACACCAGGAAGAGTCACCAACTCTTCTAAGGTATTTGGAACTCCTCCTCCAAATCGGGCCACTAACTCCTGACAACACTTCGAAATTGATTTTGCCTTGTTGCGATAGAATCCTGTTGGCCTAATGGCCCCCTCCAATTCTGTTAAATTGGCTTCCGCATAATCTTTTACGAAGCGATATTTATTAAATAAATCTTTCGTCACCTGATTCACTTTGACATCCGTGCACTGGGCAGAGAGGATGGTGGCGATCAGGAGTTCGAGAGGATTGGAGAATCTCAGGGCAATCTTTGAATCCGGGATTTCCTTGGAGAGAATTTTGATGATCTCCTTCACCCTTTTCGTATCTGATGGTTTTTTCATTGTTTCCTCCATTTGGATAATGGAAATTAGAAATTAAAACACTCCCTTCTTTCTTGCATATTTACCCCGTTAGAAAACTCCACCATTCATAGCGAGGAAGTAGCAAAAAATATTCATCCCTTTTTCCTGCCTGCCGCAGGCAGGGAGGGCGGATTTAAAAACCCGTCTTTTCTAACGGGGTTTACCATAATCTCCAATCGATGTCCAGTCGGTAGGGATAAGAATGGGGACATGCAAGAATCTTATCTTAACCGATTACTTTTCAGAGGAACAATAGAAAAAGGGGATAATAAAAAGGGGACAATAAAAGGGAGAAAGTTGTACTTTGAAGTACAAAAATTGTCATTATCATTTTCTAATAGAGAGGGTAGAAAAAATAATTTCTTTTTAAATATTGGGAAGTTAAACGATATTTAAAAGTTTGGTATAGAAAATGCTAACAATTAGTGTAAACTCTGATACAAAAGGTGGAAAGCTATGATAAGTGAAAAAGAGGATGTGGTTCTGACGACCCAGGAAGCTTGCCATTATCTTCGAATCTCAAGGCCTACTTACCTGAGGTATCTTTACATGGGCAGAATTAAAGGGGCCAAAGCAGGAAAAGGGTGGAAAGTCCTCAAATCAGAATTGGATCGATTTCTAAGGGGAGAGAATGGAGAGAGAATGGAAATGACCCTGCAATCATAAGGGAGGAGAAATTTGGTGGGGAAGTTAGAAGACAAAGGGGATTTTTTTGAGGATAGGCTTATCGAAGAGGGGGTAAAGTCCACAAAGGCATTGATTCAGACCTTCCTCCAGACAATGAAGGTCTATCGACTTTATGAAACCAACCATCCTATGTTGTCAAAATATTTGGATCGGTTGCAGAAGGATTTTGAACATTACTTCAATGAATTTGATTCCTTCATCCTCCAGGTAGGGGAACATAAACTCTTCTATCGGGGAAAACTGGTGTATGAGAGTCAGGATGTGAAAGAGAGTTTGGCCTTTCTCTTTTTTAAAGATGGGATTCGTGAAATCCAATTTTTCAAAGGTTTAGAATTCAGAGAGGTTGTCGATTTTCTCAATATTGTGAGAAAGGCCGATTCCATCAATCGTATGGAGGATGATCTCGTTACTTTGATCTGGGAGAAGGATTTCTCCCACATTACTATCACGACTGTGGATGAATTTTTAGAGGAAGGGATTAGTTTCGTTCCTGCAACGAGTGAGGACCTGGATAAAGGGCTGGAATATAAGAAACTTGAGGGAGAAGGGTTTGAGGAAAAGGCCAAGGAAGAAGAGGCTGAGGAAGATCAGGGACTTGCAGCAGAGGGTATAAAAAAAGCACTGAATCTTTCTCCAGATCAATCCTTAATTCAAGCCTGTCAGCTCACTCCTGATGAGATGGTGGAGATCAAACGGAAGGTTCAACGGGAACAAGAGTCGGAATATATCTATGTTTTGATTGAGAACCTGATCGAAATCCTCCTTCATCTCGGCGAGGATATGGACGCCTATGAAAATATGATTTCCTACTTCGAGAGAGCCATCGAATCCTTCCTCGAGCAGAAAAGAGTGGGGAGAGCAGTGACGATCTTAAAGAATCTCAATGATGCCATGGAATCGATCGCCCTCAAAGACAGACAGATCTTTGCCATTCGTCGCATTGTCGAAAGTTTTTCAGGTTCTCGTCCCGTCGAACTTTTAGGGAAGGTCATGAAAGACAATGGGAAAGAGGAATCGGAATTGATTCTTCAATACTTTCAACTTTTGACAAAACAGGCTGTGGAACCTCTCTGCCATTTATTGGGTGGGTTGGATTCTGGGAAATGGAGAAAGGTGATCTGCGATCGGCTCGCTGAACTCTGCCAAGAGGATATTCAACCTCTGATTAAATTCTTATCGGATCATAATTCCTTATTGATCTGTCACATTCTCTACACCCTTGGGAAGATTGGGCATCCCTCCACAGTAAAATATTTAAGGAACTTAGTTGTCCATGAGGATCCAAAGGTAAGGGAGGAGACACTCCAGATTCTCGTCAAATGCGGAGAGAAAGGGAAGGATCTTATTCTTAAATTTTTAGAGGATTCTTTGGCCGTCATCAGAGGGAAAGCTTCTCTCTCTTTGGCAAGGATCGTCAGGAATGAAGCCGTAAAGCCGCTACTGGATACCATTCTCTCCGAAGACTTTTACAAACGGGATTTTAACGAGAAAGCCTCTTTCTTCAGGGCGTTGGGCGAGACAGGCTCTAAAGAGGCGATCCCGATACTGGAGAAGATTGCCAAAAAAAGAAGGTGGTTTCAGAAGGACAAATGGGATGAGATGAGACTCTGCGCGGCGAATACATTAAAATTCATGGAGGCTGATGGAGAGGCAGCTCTCTCAGAGAGAAGGTAACTTAAAACAAATCGGACAATTGTTCCGGTAAAGAGAGAAGATGGAGATCATGGAAACTACGATCCAATCCCAGAAGGTGAGTCAAAAAACATCAGAGGTCGCGGATTCTGACCTATCGAAACTGGGGAACAACCTTGTCACCAAATTTCATGTATTGATGAGGATCTCGCAGATTTATGATTCAAAGAATGTAGCCCTTCATCAATTTATTCAAGAATCCCTCCAAAGCATTAATGCTTTGATCCAGAGGGAAGGGACTCTTTCCCTGAAAATCATAAGAGACGACCTCTTTCTCAACGACCACCGATTGCGTTATTCAGTAGAGGGATTTACCAGTTTTAAATATCTCCTGACCCAATGGAAGAAGAGGTTGATCGGTGAGATTATTTTTAAAGACCTTTTGGATGAAAGGGTTTTAAAAGAATTCATCTATGCTTTAATGAGCTTGGAAGAGAACCAAGAAGAGAATGCCACCCTTTTCATCGAAAAATTAGTCAACAGAGATATCCACTCCATAGAGGTGAACCCCTTGGAGGTCACTGAAGAGGAAGGGGAGGAATTTTCCCTCCGAAAAGAGAATCCTGAAGAGGTTGCCAAAAAGGTATTTTTTGAAACAATTGGAACGATCAAAGAGGTGATCACTAATATTAAGGGGAAACAATATGCCGAGGTCAGAAAATTAAAAAGGTTAGCCCAGAAGGCAGTCCACCTGGTCATGGAAGACGAATCCATCTTGCTGGGAATGGCAACGATAAAAAACTATGATGAATATACCTTCAACCATTCCGTCAATGTCTCGATCTATTCCTTATCCATGGGAAAGCGATTGGGATTTTCAATGAAGACCATGACGGAGTTGGGGATTACGTCCCTCCTTCATGATATTGGAAAATCAAAAATTCCGATAGAGGTTTTAAATAAACCTTCTCCTTTCGATGATGGAGAATGGGGTATGATGAAAAGGCATCCCCTCTGGGGAGTGGAGATCCTCCTCAATCTGAAGCAGTTGGGTGAGATCAATCCTAGGATAGTGGTCGGTATCTTCGACCACCATTTGAAGAGCAATTTTTCTGGGTATCCGAGACTCTTCCGGAAAAAGGAGGTGAGCCTCTTCGGGCAGATCATTCAGATTGCGGATGCCTATGATGCGATGACCACGCCCACGATTTACAGGAAAAACCCCTTTACTCCAGAACAGGCTCTGGCGGTGATGTTAAAAGAAAGGGGCATCCATTACGATGCCACTCTTCTCAAGATTTTTGTCGGCCTCGTAGGCACTTATCCCATTGGATCCTTAGTCCTTCTCAGTACCCATGAATTGGGGATTGTCTATAAACCTAATCCCAATCCCAAATGGATAGATCGTCCCCAACTTTTACTGGTGTTCCGGGATGAAAAGGGGGAGGCGAAGAAGGAGATCATTGACCTCACAGAAACCGACGGGAGAGGGAAATTCAAACGAAACGTTATCAAAACATTGGACCCCTTTAATTACCATATCGACATCACAAAGTATTTCTTCAATAGTAAAGCCTCATAATCACTCTCTTACCCCATCTCCTCATCACCTTATCTCCCCATCTTTCTTTTTGTTGTAGATGTTTCTTTACCCCCTTAGAAAGTCCCGCTACTCGCCCCGTTAGAAATTTTTCATAATCTATAAGAAGTTCCCTTTGGTAACCTACTCTAACGGGGCGAACAGCGGGGATGATAGCTGTTCCTTTTTCCCTGCCTGCCGGCAGGCAGGAGCGAACACAGGGTTTAATGCCCCGTATGAGCCTTCCCGTTAGAAAGTGGAAGACTTTCTAACGGGGTTTACATTGTGACCTATCCCATTCCTCATTCAGTCTTCGAAGAATCTCCTGCTGCTGCTGGATGGCGAAGCTTGCATATTTAGGATCCTTTTTCCGATAAGCCCTCTCAATGAAGGCCATGGAGTTTTTAGCACTTCGAATTTGGGAAAGGATCATCTCACACTTCTTCAACCCCCACCGGGCCTCAATGGGATCCTCAGGATGAGGAGAGAGCCAGAGATAGTTCTCATAGAGGTGATGGAATGTGATCGAATGATCCTTTGAAATGGGGATGTGAATCGATTCCATCTTTCTTCTCACGACCTCTTTATCAATAGAGTTCGATTCAATGAGATGATGAAGGTGATCCATCAACAAAATGATTCTCCCATCACGACCAGGCGTACTATGAATCTCCCATAAAGCCGAGCCTTCTGGACAACCTCCTTTACGACACCGTTGGTATCCTGCTAAAACAATTGGGACCCTCTCTCTGACATAACTAGCCGTGGTGTCTAAAATCTTTTCCATCTTTTCCCAAGGATCGTAATCCTTAGGATCAATCCTTTTCGCCACGGCTTCAACGAAATCAGCGTAGCCTTCATAAAAACTGGAGCTATACTGTTCTTCCGAATAGAATGGATGTTCCTTGACAGGGAGATACCTCCATTGTCCATTTTGAATCACTGGCCAGCGAAACTTTACCAAACCAGAGTAAATGGTCGATTCGGGCCTCGTGGCCAGAAAATCCCTTCCACTTATGTTTTGGATTTTTACAGGAGACGTCGCCTCCCAGGTCTGAAGAGGATGGACATAGCTTCCATCTAGAATAACACGGCCGATGATCCCGGAATGGGATTCGGTAATGAAGAAAACCGTGCCAGGTGTAACCGAATCTGGGGTGATTTGAATCGGATAAGTGTCCAAAGGGAGTGTTCGGGTGGTGGTTTCTGAGAGTATATGACGGAGGGCCGCGCGGAAACGAAGGTCCTTATGCCACTCGGAATGGGTGAGAAGATGTTTCCAATCCATCGACCAGTGGCCGATCAACTTACCATCCTTGGTGGTGGCTGCCACAGGGAGGTGGGCGATCCGTGCATAGATCCAACGAATGGCATAAGGGACATCTGCACAATCAATGGGAATCTTATAGCGAATGAAGAAATCCTCCGTGATATTCGTTTCTACCCATTGACTATACTTGTACTCTTCCTCAACGGTCCATCGCCGGTCCTCTACTCTCCAAATCTGATAAGGGGATTCCTTCACTTGCTCTTCCCCGAAGGAAGGGACAGGTAATAGGATGAGAAGAAAAACGATAAAGATAATCATAAGGTCATATTAAAAAGATTGATAGAAGATTGTCAACCGGGTCAAAATAGGATATTTTAGGAGGGAGAGAGGAGATCCCAGGGTGAGTCGCAGGATACGGATTTTAGTTGCAGAAGAAGATTCTGCCTTTCTTAAGATGATCGAAGATTCCCTGAAGGAATCGCAGGGGCTCTACGAGGTCGAGAAGGTTTCTTCAGGAGAAGAATGTTTAAAGAGGCTCCAGAATGAAAGATTTGACATCCTCCTGTTGGATCATCTCCTCCGTGATGGAAAGGGATTGAATTGGCTTCGGCGTTTCAACGAGATGGGGATCGGCGTCCCCACCATCTTTGTAACGGCAGCAGGAGATCCTCAACTTTCGATTGAGGCGATGAAGGAGGGGATTTTCGACTATATCAACCGATCTGCGGAGTGTGCGAAGGCCTTTCCATTTGTAGTCAATCGTGCCATTGAAGGTTATAGCTTAATGGTGGAGAAAGTGAGGCTCCAGAAGGAACTGATTGAAACAAAATATTTTCTCGAGTCGATCGTAGAGAAAGCCGGGGATGCGATCTCCGTCGTTGACTTGGATGGTAAGGTTCTCTACTGGAATGATGGGGCTGAAAGGATCTATGGCTATCGGAATGAGGAGGTAATCGGAAGGAAATTGTCCGACTTCCTCTATCCCCAGGATGAAAAATTGAGAGCGAATGAAGAGAGAGTTGTGGAAGGATTGATGGCACGAGTAACGAGAGGAGAAGTAGTTTCTAATGTCGAGGTCAAACGACAGACAAAAGACGGAAGAGAGATCATTACCAGCATGACCATTTCTCCTCTTAAGGATTCAGAAGGAAAGATCGTCGGTGCTTCGCGTATCTGCAAGGATATCACCCATTTGAAGAAGGCGGAGGAACGGTTGATCTTAGCCGAGAGACTCTCTTCGCTGGGAGAACTGACCGCAGGAGTGGCCCACGAGCTTCGAAATCCTCTGGCAGGAATTAAGATCAACACCCAGATCCTCTCCCGAAAAAAGGACCTCCCTAAAATGGAGAAGCAACTTCTTGACAGCACCCAGGAAGGGATTGAGAAGATCCAGAAGATCGTTGATGACATGCTCCATTTCGCCAAACCGAAGGCCTCCCATTTCAAAGAGGAAGAGATCAATTCGGTAGTGGAAAAAAGTCTCGCCATTCTTCAGACCAAGTTAAAGAAAGGAAATATCTCTTCGGTCTTACAACGAGGGGAGAATCTGCCCCTTCTTCGAATTGATGCCCATCAGATACAGCAGGTCTTGATCAACCTCATGCTCAACGCTATTCAAGCCATGGAGAAAGAAGGGACGTTGACCCTTCGGACTTTCTTAGGAAAAGATTGCGGAGTAAGAGTTGAGGTAAAAGATACAGGAGTGGGAATTTCCAGTTCTCATCTGAAAAAGATTTTCGATCCTTTCTTTACGACAAAATCGGAGGGCACGGGCCTTGGCCTCTCGATCAGCCTTAAAATTTTAGAGAACCACGGGGCTACCATTGATGTGGTCAGTGAGGAGGGAAAGGGGACGACCTTTACTATCCATTTTCCTGCTACCAAATATATATCACCTGGTCAGACAAATCCCCCCCATCCCCCCCTTGCTAAAGGGGGGTGAGGGGGGATTATCGTTAAGAGAGAGGAGCGATGAGATTCAAGATTTTAGTGATCGATGACGAACCCATCTTGAGGGATTCCCTTGAGGTGGCTTTGAAGACATCGGGCTATGATGTTATGACGGCAAGAACAGGAGAGGAAGGATTGGAGTTTTTCCAAAAGGAGCATCCCGATCTCATCCTCTTAGACCACTGGTTGCCCGGGATCAACGGTGACGAAGTTCTTCGCAAGATAAAGGAAGAGAATCAAGAGATACCGGTGATCATCATGACAGCCCAGGGGTCGATTGAATTGGCCGTCAACTCGATGAAGATGGGGGCCTTCGATTTTTTGGCCAAGCCCTTTGAACTCGATCAGATGGAAGACCTCATTAGAAAAGGACTGGAGCGGATCCGTTTAAAGAAGGAAGTGGAATGGCTCCGTGCCCAATATCAGGAAAGGTTCCGATCAGGAGGTATTATTGGAGTCAGTCAGAAGATCAAAGATGTTCTGGAATTGGCGGAAAAGCTTGCTCAGAGTTCTGAAACAACGGTCCTGATCGAAGGGGAGACGGGAACAGGAAAAGAACTCCTTGCAGAATATATCCATTTTTTAAGCCCTCGTTCCTCTTTCCCTTTTATCCCGATTAACTGCGGTGCAATTCCTAAAGACCTCTTTGAGAGTGAACTCTTCGGTTACGAAAAGGGGGCCTTCACCGGTGCCCTGGAGAAGGGGAAAATAGGAAAAGTGGAGACCGCAGAGAAGGGGGCCCTTTTTCTTGACGAAGTGGGAGAACTTTCTGCCTCGGCACAGGTCAAGGTCTTAAGGGTTCTTGAAGAGAAGGAATATTTTAAGGTGGGTGGGGTTGAAAAGAAGAAGGCCGATGTCCGGATTATTGCAGCCACGAATAAAGATTTAGAATCCGAGGTGAAGAAAGGAAATTTCCGCGATGACCTCTATTTCAGGCTTAACGTTGTGAAGCTTCATATCCCTCCTTTGAGGCATCGAAAGGAGGATGTTCTTCCCCTTTTTCGATTTTTTGTTGACAGGTTTAATGAGCAGTTCAAAAAAGGGTTCGTTCAGATTTCTAAAGAAGCCGAGGAGAAGATTCTATCCTATCCCTGGCTTGGTAATGTTCGTGAAGTTCGAAATGCGGTGGAACGTATTGTCCTTTTGGAGAGGGGTGAAACGATCCTCGGTAAGCATCTCACCTTTCTCAGCGAAAAGGGAGATCAAAAAGAAGGAGGGTTTCGTCTAAGACCATTCATTCCACCTCAAGGGGTCATATTAGATGAGGTGGAGAAAGAATATATTCTCGAAGCATTGAGAGCAAAGAAAGGTAATAAGATCCAAGCGGCCAAGCTGCTCAGCATCTCAAGATCTGCTCTCCTCTACCGAATGGGGAAATATGGCATCAAAACTTAATCCCCCATCCTCTCCCTTTATTAAAGAGGGGGAGGATTTGACATTGTCTGGTTTCAAACAGAGCTATCTGAATTCAGACAGTTTAAAAATTCTATAATCATTCCGACCTTCTATTTCTTCATTTTCTGTCCTACTATCTGTTTTCAAACCAATTTGTAATTTCCTTCTTTTCCAACAATGAAGAGATAATCCGCCAACAATGATTTCTATACGCGACATAATTCTCTGAATATAAAAGAGATTTTTAAAGATGGATTTTTTTCATATCTTCGGGATTAATCATTGGCACAAACCTTGCTGTCCAAATCAGTGATTATGAAAGTTCTCATTCTTGAGCAAGAAAAAACCATCAGGCAATCCCTCTCCAACTTCATGGAGCGCTACAAGGGATATGAAGTGTTCGCAGCTCATTCATGGAGGGAAGGAATATCCCTTTTTAATAAAGTTCCTTTCGATATCGTTCTCTGCGGGCATAAGCTTCCGGATGGCGATGGCTTGGATATCCTAAGAGAATTAATGAATCAGAATCCAAAACTCATCTCGATCCTGATGACCGTCCACAGCGATGAGGTGTTAAGGCAGAAGGCGCTGAAGGCCGGAATTTGTGGTTACCTGGAAAAGCCTTTTGACCTGAAGCAGCTGGAAGAAGCAATAGGAATTTCGGATTTCGGAATGCGGATTGCAGAATTCAAGAAGGAAAGGAGGTGAGAAGTGATGAAGAAGAGAATTCTCGTTTTGATGTTGTCGGTCGTGATCGTCTTTTCAATGCTCAGTTTGACTCTGGCACAGGAGAAGCCGCAGGTCCCTGCCTGGCAGACAACTGTGGTAAAAGATTGGGTAGCAAATGCAAAGGCAGCCATAACAAAGGTTTCAGCAGCCGATGTGAAGGCAGCCATTGACAAAAAGGAGAAGGCCATCATCCTTGATGTCAGAGATCCTAATGAGTATGCAGCAGGACATCTTCCTGGAGCCATTAATGTTTCCAGGGGGACCTTGGAGTTCAATGTCTGGGGTAAAGCTTCAGATAAGAACGCCAAGATCTATGTCTACTGCTTGACAGCTGGCCGTTCAGCATTAGCCACAAAAACCTTAAACGACTTAGGTTACAAGAATGCCGTTTTGATGGATGCTCAGTTTGAAGACTGGATCAAAGCTGGCTATCCAGTGGAGAGGTAATTCCTTAATCCCCCATCCTCCCCTTTAATTTTAAGGGGGATGGGGGGATTTTTAGGGAAGTTACAACAATATGGATATTGATAAACTAAGGATCACAAGAAGGAGCTTCCTTAAAGCGACAACCGCAGGCATCGGAGTTCTTTCTTTGAGCCCTGAAATACTTGATTTTAAGAGGTGGGTCCATGCAAGTGCGGAGGCCCCTGTCACACGCATTCCAACCTTTTGCAACGGATGTGGCAACCGTTGTGCCATATTTGCTTTTGTGAAGAATGGAAGGCTGTGGAAGATCGAAGGAAATCCTGAGGCCAATGGAAATCTTGGAGTGATTTGTCCAAAAGGGCATGGCTATCTTCACGATTTATATAATCCGAATCGAATTAAAGGTCCTTTAAAAAGGGTTGGAAATAATTTCGAACCCATTTCCTGGGAACAAGCTTATAAAGAGATTGCTCAAAAGATCAATCTCATCCTTATGGAAAGTGGCCCCCAAAGCGTCTTTTGGATCAATTATCCTCAATCCAATCATGCATATGCCTTGAGGTTAATGCATGCCCTTGGCAGCCCCCATTACTTCACTCATGGGTCCACCTGTTACACTGCGAGAAATGCAGGTTGGGTATACACAGTCGGCGAACTTCCATCCAATGACCTCGGTAACGCTCGATACATAATGATCGTCGGTCGCAATCCGGCAGGAGGGATCGATCTCGCTCAGGTGAAGAGGATTGTCGAGGCGAAGGAGAAAGGTGCAAAAGTTGTAGTCATCGATCCGAGACACAGCGAGACCGCCATTTTGGCGGATGAATGGCTTCCCATTAAACCCGGGACTGATTTAGCGTTCCTCCTGGCCATGATCAACGTGATGGTGAAGGAAGGGTTGTATGATAAAGCGTTTATGAAAGAGAAGACCGTGGGGCTCGAACAACTGGAGGATGAGATCGTTAATTATCCTCCCGAATGGGCAGAGAGGGTTTGTGAAATACCGGCAAAGACGATCATTCGAATTACTCAAGAGATGGCTCAGGCCAAGCCCAAAGCACTCCTTCATCGGGGATACCATGGTGCATTTGGCTCTCAGTATCTCAACAGTTTTCAGACCGCTCGCTCATTGGCCATTGCCAACAGCCTTTTGGGTAATATCAACCAGCAAGGTGGAATCTACTTTCCTAAATCAGCCGAGTTAGGAGAGCTTCAGCCGAAACATCCAGCACCCGAGCTTCCAAAAGTAGGGAAAGCCGATGGAACCGGAGTGCCTGGGAGGTATCCCCTGGGAAGTTATGGGGATGGGATTGCTCATGCCATTCCTGAATTGGCCTTGCGGGGTGAGCTGAAAGCTGGCTTTGTCTATCACAATAATCCTTTGCGGACCAACCCGAATCCAAAGCGGGTCATTGCAGGTTATAAGAAGCTCGATCTCCTGGTCGTCATCGACACAGTGCTTTCAGAGACAGCCTCGGTTGCTCACTATGTTCTGCCTGAATCTTTCTACCTGGAGCGGGATGAGGCGGTGGACACGAAACATAGTGGGAAACGAGCCCAGGTGAGCATCCAGCAGAAGGTGATCAGGCCCATGTTTGATACACGACCTGGAACCCAGATTATTATTGAGTTGGGAAAGCATTTGGGAGTTGGGAAATATTTCAATTTCGACATCGAAGAGGCGAACCGTCTGCGACTGAAACCCTTAGGGGTGACGTTGGAGGAGTTAAAGGAAAAAGGAATTCTTTTTGTGGGTAAGGAGTGGAAGGAAGGGTTCAATAAACTCCAGACCCCATCCGGGAAGGTTGAGATTTATTGCAAGGCGT
The DNA here is from genome assembly GCA_963739325.1 of uncultured delta proteobacterium. Taxonomy (GTDB): domain Bacteria; phylum Desulfobacterota; class BSN033; order BSN033; family UBA1163; genus CAVTZZ01. Next base: position 37,838 of record CAVTZZ010000033.1, read on the forward strand.
TGGAACAACTTGGATTTCCCTCTATTCCTCGATGGGAAGAGCCCTTCGTCTCTCCTGATCCGAAAGATCCTCACTCCTTTCGATTGCTCCATGGTAAGCAAGCAATCCATACCCATTCGATGACGGCAAACCAGCCCGTGCTGATGGCGCTCAGTTATCGCTACGACATGATCCGCTTATGGATGAACCGTGAGAGCGGGAATCGATTAGGATTGAAAGATGGAGATTGGGTTCAGATCAAATCGATGACGGGTGAGGGAAAGATTCGCATCCGGCTGACAGAGGGCATTCATCCTTCCTGCGTATGGCTTCCAAGCGGATATGGGATCTTTTCTAAACATTTAAAAACGGCTTACGATATTGGGTTGTCTTACAATGATTTTCTTCCAACTTATTTCGATCCCACGGTGGGACATGCCATGTCGTCGGAGATTGTCGTGAATGTGAGTAAAGCCTAGAAATTTCGGAGTTTTGAGTTTTAATCTTCAATCTGAAATATGAAATCTGCAATTTGAAATTTAGGGTGTCAGTGATGCCTCGATATGGAATGGTCATTGATGAAACGAAGTGTGTTGGGTGTCATGCCTGTCGAGTCGCTTGCCATAATCAGAACAACCTCGATGAGAAGGAGGCTTATAATCACCTCGAAGAGCGTGAATATGGGTCTTTCCCAAATTATACCCGTGAATTTTTACCGGTTCAATGTCAGCATTGCGATAATCCTCCTTGTGTGAAAGTCTGTCCTACGAGGGCCTCTCATAAGAGAAAAGATGGGGTCGTGTTGGTCGATAAGGATAAATGCATTGGCTGCAAATATTGTATTGCTGCTTGCCCCTACAATGTCAGGATTATCAAGAAGGAGGGCTACATTGAAAAATGTCGGTTTTGTATCGAATTTGTCGAGAAAGGGGAGAAACCGGCCTGCATGACGACCTGTATGACAGGAGTCCGGATGTTTGGCGATCTTGACGATCCAAATAGCGAAATTTCTAAGTTCATCATCAAATATAAACTGAAACAATTTAAGGCGGAATTGAATACCAAACCGAGAATCTATTACAAAAAAGGATGAGATGACTCACAAGGAAAAAGTTTCTTTCTCTCAATTATTGGCATCTCTCTTATACCCGCCAGATCAGGAATTGATGATGCAGATCCATCAGGGAGCCCTCTATCCTTATTTCCAGAAATATTTTAAGTCCTGGGGAGAAAACCCCGATCTCCTCAAAGGATTTCTCATCGAGGGTGATCCAGAAGTCCTTTTAAAAGAATTGACTGAAGCTTATGAATTACACTTTTCAGGGTTAAGGGGGGAAAACGTTTCTCTGGTTGAATCGTATTATAAACCCTGGACTTTAGATCCTCACTGTCCTCTTCCCTTTGCTTCATCGAAAGGCCTTTGTATGGGAGATTCAGCCATTCATCTTCTGGAGATTTACCGTCTATGCGATATACAGGTGGCTAAGGATTTTGAGAGTTGTCCGGATCATCTTGCTGTAGAGCTGGAATTTTTGTCTTATCTTTATCGATGGGCAACCGATGTTGAAATCAAAAAGTTCATCGAGGATCATCTGGATTGGATTCCTCTTCTGAAGGAAGAATTTCAACAGGGTTACCCGCATCCTTTTTATAGGAGCGTTTTAGAAGTCCTTGACCTTTTCGTCAACCGAGAGAGGAATAGGTTAGAGGTGGAAGATCATGGAAGGAAGGACATTGATTGAACGACTTTTTGCTATTTTGACTATTGGAGGTCTTCTCCTGTTAGGAGGCTGTAAAGAGGAGGAGAAGCCTCTGGGTTTTGGAAACCAGGAAAAACTCTGGCAACTGGCCACAGCCGAAAGCAAAATGGAGGAACCCATTGATCTGGCATATGCTAAAGATACGCCTGCCCTCTATCGGGATGCCTCGATGGGAAAAGCAGATCCTAATTTTGTTCCGAAAGTAGTGGGAGGCTGAAGCTAAGAAAAGATTCGTCGGAGACGAATCAGACCCCAACCCTCCACTTTCCGCCTTTAAAAAGGGGGAGTGATTTGATTCCTTCCTTTTCTAAAGCCTGCCTGTCGGTAGGTAGGGGAGGTTAGGAGGGATTAAGAATAGGGAGTAAAGCATGGAAGGACAAATACATGTGATTTGGAATTGGATTGTGGCGGTCGATCTCTTCGGAGCGGGACTGAGCGCAGGGGCTTTCATTATTTCTGCAACGGCCTATTTCATCGGAAGGGATAGATATGAGCCCATGACGAGGATCGGAGCCTATATTGCCCCCTTCCCAGTGATAGTTGGAATCCTCGCTCTCATTTATGATCTTGAGAGGCCACACCTTTTTTGGAAGTTATTTGTTACCTTTCAACCCAACTCCGTGATGTCTTTTGGATCATGGCTTCTTCTCTTCTTCTCCATTTTTAGTTTTGCACACTTTTACCTCTGGCTCCCGGAGCGGTTCGATTATTTGAAGATCATTCCTGCCATCCGATCAAACCGATTTCTGAGTCGTTTTAGAGGCGACAATTTGGCGAATATACGAGGGCTGGTCGCCGGATTCGGTATTCCCATTTCCATAGGAGTGGGGATCTACACAGGTGTCCTTTTGGGTGCCCTCACAGCCAGACCCTTCTGGAATAACCCGATGCTTCCCATGTTATTTTTGATCTCCGCTATGATGACAGGGTCTGCCGCGATCTGTTTTGTGGGGTGTTTCGTTAAAGGATTTCGGGGAATGAGCCGGGAGAACATTAACACCAATAAGTTTATGATCCATTCCATCGACTTCACCCTTATGGTCTTCTCGATCATCGCTGTCTTTCTATTCATCTTGGGATTATATGTATCACCCAGAAGTTCTGTCGCAGCAGTCCACTTGATCATGGGAGGGGAGTTCACTTTTATGTTTTGGTTCTTCGTCGTGGGAATAGGGATCCTCGTACCCCTCTCCCTCGAGGTCTATGAATTGATCCCTCACTACATTCAACAAGTAGAACTGAGAGAGCATAATCCATGGATCTCAGGGATCATCACGACCTCTGTCCTCATCGGTGGTTTCGCGATGCGTTATATCGTAGTCTATGCGGGACAGATGGCCCAGGTCATTACTTCTTAAAAATTTACATGTTGTATTAAAAAGTTGGTCGGGTATTGCTTCCCGTCCTTTAGCAAACGGGTCTTTATCATGTTTTATTTGTACTGATAACTTGCAAAAATGAAGTGTTTTTTGATCTTCAACAGTTCGGATCAAGGCGAGCCTTTGATCCAATGTTTGAGACGCCTCCAGAGGTTAAGTTTTTCAAAAACATAGAGGCCTTCCCTTGTTTTCAGATAAACCTTCCTCCCTATCTTCAATTCTTTCGGTGAGCGGTAGTCCGGATTACAGGCCAGTACCCTTTCACCCATTTTGGTTTTGACAAAACCGAGAGTGATAGGAGAACGGAACCCCTCCGGTGGAGCATAAAGAGTGGTGAAGGTTTCTAAGACTCCAATTCCTTCTGAGGGTGGAGGCGTGGTTGATTTCTTTAAAACATTGATCCCTGGTTGATATTCGAGCCTCCAGCCTTCCTTTAGGACCCGTTTTCGATCACTTCGTTCCAGTATGGTGACCAGATTATTATTCCCAGGTCCTCCAATGCTTTGAGCTAATCCGATTTCTGCCCTCTCCAGCTGCCTTTCTTCTCCTACTTCTCCTCTGAGCTGATAGACGATCTCTACCAATTGAGCAAGACCTGAGGCGCCCACTGGATGTCCTCTTGATTTCAGACCTCCGGAGGGGTTGATCGGAAGCCTCCCTCTAATCTGGGTTATTCCTTCTTCCAAAGCCTCCCATCCCTCCCCAGGTGGAAAGAAACCCAGATCTTCCGTCCCAATAATTTCAAAGTGGGTGAAGGCGTCGTGGACCTCACCGAATTGGATATCAGAGGGGTTAAGTTGGGCCATCGTATACGCCTTTATCGCAGACTCCTTTGTGGAGTTGAAACAAGTAAAGGAGGCACGATGCCTAAGAGCGGAAGTATCCGTGGCATGGCCGATACCAGAAACCTTCACAAGGGAGGGTTGAGAGGTGAGGACAATGGCGGAAGCCCCATCTGTTATAGGCGCGCAATCATAGAGACGCAAAGGGTAGGAAACCATCTGACTTTTTAAATAATCTTCTTTAGTAATAATTTTTCTGAATTGGGCATAGGGATTAAGAGAACCATTGGAGTGATTTTTTACCGCCACCTGCGCAAGGATGTCGACAAGTTTTTGATGGGAGAGGTTAAATTCCTGCGCGTATCTTTGTGCAATCATTGCAGCAAGAGCCGGCATGGTTGCTCCATACCTTCGCTCGGATCGGTCGATCACTTCAGAAAGAATCCTCGTCGTTTTGGCTGTTGGGAGATGGGTCATCTTCTCACCGGCAAGAACGAGAACATTCTTCATGTGACCGGAGGCGACTGCGTAGAATGCAGTTTCAAAAACACCTGCACCTGTTGAAGAGGCTGTCTCGACATGAGTAGAGGGAATGCCAGTGAGTCCGATCGTATCGGCTAAAAGGGTGGCGAAGTTAGAATCTCCGACAAATTCTTCGACATTCATGACACCAATATAGATTGAATCGACACGTTCCAATTGAGCATCTTTCAAGGCTAATCCTGCAGCCTCTGCCATCATGATTTCGAGAGAATCCTTGGATCTCCCGAACTTTGTCATGCCCACGCCTGAAATATAGGCATCCATTTGTTTTCTCGATCTAATTGGAAAATGAAGTTTTTGGTTTAAGGGTTAGGGTAGTGATGTCTGTACGGTTGAAAGGTTATGTCATTGTTTTTTTAAATTTTACTCTTTATCGTTTGCCCCTAAACCAAAAAAGCTTTTTACCCACTCACCATAGACCTTTTTCATAAGTCCTATCAAAGTTAATATTACAACATAAATTTCCATTTTAGTAGTCGGTTTATGCCTGCATGATGCCACTTCTCTCAGTTGGTAGATAGACAGGAAGAGGGTGTTCAGAATGGGGAAAGGGGAATACTTTTTAATAGACGGAGTTATATTAACCTATTGATATTGTTTATGAATTACTTGTGAAAAAATTTCCTTTGACCTCTGACGATAGGGGTATTATATTAAAGTTGGGTGTGGGGAGGCTAAAAAAATGAATGAGATCAGTTATCAAAAATTTTTGACAATGAAGATTTGCGATTTAAAACTGGATGCCAACGAAAGCATGGCGCTTCTTTTCGAAAGACTGAAGAAAGAATTGAGGGAACATCGAATCCTGCTCTGGCCTGATTTCTATTTTGGGAATGAGTGGGGGTGTGTCAATAAAAAGATTTCAATCAGCATCCCCTTCTATATAGCTACCCCTGAGTTAAGGACTCTTGAAGGAGATGTCCCCATAAATGAAGAGATCATGAAGACCCTGCGGCATGAAACCGGCCATGCCATTAATTATGCCTATAAACTTTGGCAACAAGAGGATTGGAAGGAGACTTTCGGGGATTTTAATAAAAAGTATCGAGACGGATATCTCTCCCGAGTCAACCCCTGGTCAAAAAGTTATGTTAGGCACCTCCATTATTTGGGTGATCCTCATTACGCCCAGAAGCACCCTGATGAGGATTGGGCAGAGACCTTTGCCATCTGGCTCGATCCACGGTCTCATTGGGACGTCAAATATCGAAACTGGCCCAATGCGTTAGAAAAATTATCCATGGTGGATCGTTTAATGGAGGAGATTGCTGGGCAAGAACCATTGAGCAAGAAAAAGAAAAATGATGGAGCCTATACGGTGATTGAAGAGACCGTCTCGGAGTGGTGGGGATTAGATGGAGAGTTGTTAGATCAGGACCTTCAAGAATATCTTAATGATATGAACGAACTCTTCATCAAACCAACCAATGGGCACAAAAGGCTTCTCCCCGCATGGAAATTGATTCGAAAATTTGCGAGGGTTTTGACCGAACAGGTCAGCCTTTGGATCTCAAGGTCGAATAAGCATACCGTTCGGAAAAGTCTCCGTCAATGGGAAGCTATCTGCAGGAACGAATCGTTGGGATATTTCCCTGAAGAAGAGGAGCGGAAGTTGATCGAATTGACAACTCTCCTAACCTACCATGTTGTGGACGGTGTTTATAACCTTCACAACTGATCTTTTTTCGTTCCCTTTCTATTAGGACCAGGATTCACTTCTTCAAAATTTCTCACTGAATCGCGCAGGTTTGAATGCCGGTGTGCCGGGAAGTGCGGAGTGATGTTGGGCCATTGGTCTACGAAGTAGTTCGTCCATGGTTCCTCATCATTGAAACGATAAAAACAGTCAGTTCGAAAGCCTAAAAGAGAAAGATTGGAGTTGACATTTTTTATTTATGTTGCTTAAATATGCATAAGGAAAAGAGAAAAAGTTTAAATTTAACCAAATAGAACGATAGATTAGGAGCAAAGGAGGTGAATGGATCTTAATTTTCCTGGAATCAACAACTTTTATCTGTAGATAATTAAAGGAGGGAAAAATGAAAAATGGAAAAACTTTTATCTTATCGTTATTAATTGTTTTTTTAGTTTTTGGAAGTCAATCCATAGTCAAAGCTGCTGATGTGTTGCATATGTATACGGCTTTAGATCCAAATGAAGCAAAAGTTTATATCGAAGCTTTTACAAAAGATACCAAAATTAACGTTGAATGGGTCCGGATGTCAGCGGGTGAGGTGTTAACCCGGCTTAAAGCGGAATCGAAGAATCCGCAGGTAAGCTTTTGGTTTGGAGGCCCCAGCTCAGAGTTCATCGCGGGGAAAAAGGAAGGATTGCTTGCCGCATACAACTCACCTGTCGGTGCACCCTTTCTAAAAGGAAACTTAAAGGACCCTCAAGACTTTTGGACGGGTTTCTATTTCGGGGCCATTGGCTTTGGCAACAACACGTCCTGGTTTGAAAAGAACAAACTTCCTTTTCCAACCTCCTGGCAGGATTTGCTAAAGCCTGAGTTCAAGGGGAATATCTCCATAGCCTATCCTTACACCTCGGGAACCGCGTTTACGACTCTCGCCACGATAGTTCAAATCATGGGAGAAGACAAGGCCTTTGATTACTGGAAAAAGTTGGACGCTAATATTCATCACTACAATACCTCAGGTTCAGCCTGCATCACCCAGGCAGGACTCGGTGAGATAGCAATAGGGATCGCTTTCTCTCACGACATCCTGGCAAAAGGGACGTCGCAGGGTTACCCAGTCAAAGGGAGTTTCCCAAGTGAGGGAACAGGATATGAGATTGGCGGACTTGGCTTAGTAAAGGGAGGGCCAGAGCCTGAATTGGGGAAAAAGTTCATCGATTGGACGTTATCAAAGCGGGCTCAAGACCTTATGCAAGTCTGGTTCCGAATCCCTTTAAACCCTCAGGCAGAAGTGGCTAAAGGAGCCACAAAGGCCTCTGATGTGAAGCTCATCAACTATGATGATGAGTGGGCAGGAAATAATAATAAAAGATTGATTGAAAAATGGCGGCAGACCATCGGTAAGTAATCGGGGGGGGGATTTTTCCCCTCCTCCCTTCCTTCTCAGAATTTTCAACGAGGTCTCTTGATCAATGACCAAGGGCAAACGATTTGTTGTCTATATTAAGAGAGTGCCTTCGGATGTCAGAAGATTATTTAACGAACCCCTTTTACTCATCGGAATTATCTTAGTCAATCTCTTCCTATTTCTCTTTATTGTCTTGCCTTTGTTCAAGATTTTTCAGCTCAGTTTTGAAGAGAATGGTCATTTCAGTGCATGGATTTTCTATGAACTCATGTCTAAGAGTTACAATGTCAAACCTTTAATCCATAGTTTAACTTTAGGAATAGCCGTTTCAATTCTGGGGACTCTTGTCGGTTTTATATTTGCCTATGCCGTTACCCGGGTCGATGTACCGTTAAAACGGTTTTTCAATGTTACGGCTACATTTCCGATTATTGCTCCTCCCTTCATGATGTCTCTGTCTGCTATTTTGTTATTTGGTAAGCAGGGTTTTGTCAGTAAGATGATCTTGCAGAATATGATTGAATTTAAAATCTATGGATTTTATGGGCTTCTGGTCGTTGAAACCCTGACCTATTTTCCAACAGCCTATTTAACTTTATACGGTGTCCTACAAGCTATCGACCCAGCCTTGGAGGATGCCGCGCTCGATCTGGGGGCCTCTAAAGGTAAAGTGTTTAGAAGTATTACCCTTCCCCTTGCCACTCCTGGAATTGCCAGCGCTATGCTCTTAGTTTTCAGCCAGTCACTGGCTGATTTTGGGAATCCTATGATCTTGGCAGGCAATTATACGATTCTGGCCATTCAGGCTTATTTAACCATTGTTGGGATGTTCAATATGAAGGCTGGAGCGGCCTTAGCGATCTTACTGCTCATCCCATCCTTAATTGCTTTTTGTTTCCAAAAATATTGGGTCAGTCGAAAATCGTATGTGACGGTGACTGGTAAACCTTCTGCCACACGAATCAAAATGGATCATCCCATAACAAAATATTCTATATTTGGGCTTTGCCTCTTATTAGCCGGAATCGTTTTCTTGTTCTATGGAATGGTCCTTTTTGGTTCCTTTGTTAAATTATGGGGAGCGAATCATACCTTGACGATGGTCAATTATAAGCATGTCTTTACCGTGGGATGGAAATATATCAAAGATACCTTGCTTTTATCATCTATTGCAACGCCCATTGCTGGAATTTTAGCGATGATTATTGCCTTTTTGGTCGTTCGCAAAAATTTCCCCGGCAAGAGACTAATGGAGTTGGTTTCGTTACTCACATTTGCGGTCCCCGGAACTGTGGTGGGTATCGGTTATATTCTGGCCTTCAACCAACCGCCCCTCGTGTTAACCGGCACGGCGGCGATCATTGTCTTGTTATTTATTTTCCGCGACATTGCCGTAGGCGTTCAGACCGGAATTGCGGAATTACAGCAGATCGACCCAAGCATTGAAGAAGCATCCACTGACTTGGGGGCGGATAGTTCGTTCACCTTTCGGAAGATTACTTTGCCACTCATCGCACCGGCATTTTATTCCGGTTTGGCTTTTACATTTGTGAAATGTATGACGGCGATTAGTGCGGTCATCTTTGTGGTTTCGGGAAAATGGAATCTGATTACCATCGCCATTCTTGGTTCGGTTGAAAATTCGGATCTCGCCCAGGCAGCAGCTTTTTCAATAGTGATTATTGTCTTTATCCTATTGGCATTGTGGCTGATTCAATTTCTGGTCAATCGATTGGGAAGAGGGAGAAAAATTAAGTTTGAAAAGGCCGAAGCTTTGCAATCGATCTAAATCAAAGGGGTTGGTGTAAAATGAATCAAGCTTATCTTGAAATAAGGAATCTGACCAAAGAGTTTATCAGCGAATACCAGGAAGAGAAGGTGGTCGCGGTCAAAAATTTTAATCTCGAAATCAATAAGGGAGAATTCGTCACACTTCTTGGACCCTCAGGCTGTGGAAAGACAACCGCTTTAAGGTGTATCGGTGGTTTTGAAAATCCTACCCGAGGAGATATCTTCCTTGATAATGTGAAAATCAACGACATCCCTGCTAATAAAAGAGATACCTGTATGGTGTTTCAAAGTTATGCCCTCTTTCCCCACATGAACATTTACCAAAATGTGGCTTATGGATTGGAGCTTAAAAAACTCCCAAAGCAAGAGATCAAGGAGAGAGTAGAAAAAATTCTGGGACTTGTTGGTCTAACAGGTTTAAGTAATCGGCCTGTTGCGCAGTTGTCTGGTGGTCAGCAGCAAAGGGTGGCGCTGGCCAGAGCCATGGTCAATGAACCCAAGGTGCTCTTATTTGATGAACCGTTATCCAACTTGGATGCAAAACTAAGGATCAGGATGCGGATTTTCATCAGGAAAATTCAGCAGGATTCGAATATTACTTCCGTTTATGTGACTCATGACCAGGAAGAGGCGATGACCCTCTCCGATCGAATTGTGGTGATGAACCAGGGAGAGATCGAACAGGTGGGCCCCCCCGAAGAGATTTACGCCAGACCAAAGACAAAATTTGTGGCTGATTTTATTGGTAAACAGACGAACTTCTTAACAGGCGAAGTTGTCGAGAGGGACAGCGGGAAAATAAAAGTTAAAGTTTGGGATAAAATGATTGCTTTTGACAGAGAGGATGACTTTAAAAAGGGGGATAAGGTCATCCTTGTGGTCAGACCGGAAATGATTGATCTGTCCTCTCGTGAAGGTACTTTCGAAGGGGAAGTCAACCTGGTCACTTATTTGGGATCAGAAGTGATCTATGAAATCTCTGCAAATAATCAACTTTTCACCGTTCAAATTTCTAATCCACTTAAACAGGGTACCTACCATAGAAATGATAAGGTGTTTATGAACTTTGATTTGAAAAGCATTTATCTGATAAAAGGGTGAAGCTACTTATTTCGGATAATGATGGCACATGAGTAAATCGAGAACTATGCGTTAGGAGATGAAGTGGTTCTGAAATAATTTGTTTATGAGTGTCAGGTAGACTTTTATGCTAAAGTTAAAAAGAAATTCATCATCAGTAAGGGGGAAAAAAATGGAAAAGCGCTTATCTCTATTTCTGTTATTAACATTGGTATTTATATCCGTTTTTAGTATTTCCCAATCAATCTTTCCAGTCATCAATGATACAGCTATAGCAGCAGCCAGTCCAGAACTGATGAAAATTGTTCCGGAAATGGCGCTCAGGCATCCGAGAAGAGGCCATTCATTGACCCTCATCGGCGATAAAATCTGGGTTACGGGTGCAAGGGCCTATTATTCTCATTTTACTAAATGGGGTCAGAGTGGGTTCGAAAAATTTGTAGATTTTCCCAATGTTGAAATCATTGACTTATCCACTAACAAGGTTACTTATACCAAAATAATGACGGGGAGAGCCTATTATAAATCGGTGGCCTTCACCGTGCCAGACAATCCTACGACGATTTACCTGGCAGCCGCAAACTGTATGGCGAAACTCGACACTCAAAAAATGACTTTTCAAGAAGTGAAGGATTTTGGTGAAAAAGGGGAGAGGACAAAAGCCACATGGGGCCGGATGACGATCAAAGGTAAGATGTATGTGGTGGTTGTGTCAGAGGACAAGAAGATCAGCTTCTTCGATCCAACGGTTGAGAAGTTTGTGAAGGTCGACGGCGTCGTCACGGAGATGCCAGTCGCAGGGGTCGGAGGAGGGGTGATTGATAATAAACTTTATCTTTTCGGCGGCAACAAAAGCGGCGACGACTCTGGTGGAAATCAGGCATGGGTCTTCGATCCAAACGCTAATCCCGGTGCTCAATTAGAGTCGCTTCCGGACCTGCCAATTGCGCTGGCCTATCCAAGTGGCGCCATATTTGAAGGGAAGATCTATCTCTTTGGCGGAGCCAGCGAAGGCGATATGATTAAAACCATTTTTGAATATGACCCAGCCACAAAAAAATATGTCAGAAGGTCCGATCTACCCCACGCCTTTAACAATGGGGCTGTGCTCGTCCTGGGTGATATGGTCTATCTGAGCTACGGCTATTCCTGGGGCACGGAGGCTGAAGGGAAGTTGGGTTTCCGGATCCATCCAGAGTATACGGTTGCTTACCAGCCCAAGCTGGATACAACTGAGAAACCTTTAGCAGCCAAGGAGTCTGTGACAGGCAAGAATATGAACCTTGCGCTGACATTACCTGATGCGGATAAACTCACAGGTGACAAACAGACGGTTGCCATCAGTTGGATGGCATCAACCTCTTCTGATAAAGGAGCTGTCTACTACCGACAAAAAGGAGCTGCAAAATTTCACCAGGTTGCCGCCACCGGGACTTCCTATGCTCAGGCGTTGAACGAAGCACGACATTATACGGCCATTCTCAAAGATCTTAACCCATTCACTTATTATGAGTACTATGCTGTTTCAGAAGGCAAGGAACCCATTAAATCTCCCACTTATACTTTCCGAACTCAGCCCAAGGTTCCTGGAAAATATCAGGTATTTGTTTATGGCGATTCGAAGTCAGAATACAATATTACGAATGAATTAAATGGCGAGATCCTTAAGAGAGTCAAAGAAGGATTGGCAAAGAAATCTCAGCCGACCCCTACCTTCCTTATTCAACTGGGAGATTTTGGTGCTTACGGCGCCTTTAATGAGTATGAGGCCTGGTTTAACTACAGCTTCAAAGGAAATGCCTATTCCAAAGAACTCGTGGCCACTTTTCCCTTCCTGGCGGTTCATGGTAACCATGAGAATCTATTGCCTTCATTCTTTTACTCATTTGAAAATCCGAAGAAAAGCATGCAGGGATGGCCCGACCTCAACAATAAGGGAAACGAAGAAAAGTGGTTTTCTTTCAATTATGGCCCAGTTCATTATGCCGTGATTACGACCGGAACTTATTTAACTGAAGCATGGTATACCAAAACCCAACTTGACTGGTTAAAAGCTGATCTCGCTCAGGCCAAAAAGTTAAAAGAAGCCGGCAAGATCAAATGGGTCATTGTTATGTGTCACCATTCGATCTTCACCTCTGGCGAGCATTTTATTGATCTTGATGCTTGGGGGGTGCATGAGCCAGGTTCTTACGTTGATGTCATTGAATCCAGTGGAACGGTTGATATCTGCTTAACCGCTCACGATCACAATTACGAACGCAGCAAGAACATCAGGGGCTACCGCTGGGTCAAAAAAGATGGAAAAGCAACGTACGTGAAATTACCTGATGCATATGCAGAGAGTGCGTCTGCCCGTTTTGGCGAGGCGACCAAGGGCAAAGGAACAATCTATATTGTGTTTGGTGGCGCCGGAGCTGCACAGAGAAGCATGGAGGAAAGAAAAAATCTCGGGGATTCTTCTTGGATTGCTGCCCGCAAGCCAGAACCTGACCGGGGCGAAAAAGCTGAAACCGCACCTGCATTCCATTATGGGGTATTAACCATCTCTGATAAGGAAATAAAAGTGGAGGTTTTTGAAAAAGACATCTCCTATCTACCTGAGTATAAGGGCGCGGATGACACCTTTGAAGGTCTTTTGGATCGGGTGACAATCAGATAAACTGAGAGTCTATTCAGATTTAAAAGCTGGCTGGGAAAATCCTGGCCAGCTTTTAATATCCCCTCACCCTTCCCCTCTCCCCAACGGGGAGAGGGGAAGGGTGAGGGGGAGCTGTGATACGAGAAGGATTGTGATAACGATGAAAAAGGTTAACATCGGAGTAATCGGGGCGGGAAGAATCGGGCGAATCCACGCCCGAAATCTAAAATTCCAGATTCCGGGTACAAGAATAATCGCCATCGCAGATGTGATCATAGAATCCGCTAAAAAACTATCAGAAGAATTAGAGATTCCTGTCTATGAGGAAGATTATCGCCGGTTATTAAAAAATGACGACATTCAAGCGGTAATTATCTGTTCCTCCACAGATACTCACGCCCAAATCATTATCGAAGCAGCAGAGGCTGGGAAAGATATTTTCTGTGAAAAGCCTATTGCTTTAGAGATGGAAAAGATTGATCGGGCTTTAGCAGCGGTTGATAAAGCGGGGGTTAAATTACAGGTCGGTTTTAATCGGCGTTTTGATCCCAGTTTCAAAAAGGCGAAAGAGTTAGTTGAAAACGGGAAGATTGGCACTCCCCACCTATTGCGGATTTCAAGTAGGGATCCTCAACCGCCTCCGATTCATTATATAAAATCTTCGGGCGGGTTATTTTTAGATATGATGATCCATGATTTTGATATGGCTCGATATCTCCTTAAGGAGGAGGTCACCGAAATGATGGCGACTGGCCATTGTCTCATTGATTCTTCGATTGGGCAATGCGGTGATATCGATACCGCCGTGGTTCTCCTCAAATTTCAAAGTGGGGCTTTGGGAACCATTGATAACAGTCGTCAGGCAGTCTATGGCTATGACCAACGAATCGAGGTCTTCGGTTCTGAAGGTTCGGTAGTCGTGGAAAATAAAACGCCTACGGAGGTCACGCTTCACAGCGCAGAATCCATACAAAGCGATAAACCTCTTTATTTCTTCTTGGAACGATATCAGGAGGCTTATCTTGCCGAAATGAACCATTTTATTACTTGTATTTTGGAAGATAAGGAACCGTGCGTCGGTGGATTAGATGGAAAGATTTCAGTAGCGATGGGTTACGCGGCTTTGGAATCTTTTAAAAAAGGGACATTTGTAAAAGTGACAGTCTCATAAAAAGTCTTCATCTGTCCCCTGAACTCGTTTCAGGGTCTCGTAAGTCTGTGATTTAATTAGATGCTGAATCAAGTTCAGCATGACATTTTATCTGCATTTGGAATTTTTACGAATTCATCAAAAGTGGATGCAATGCTTCCAGCATTTCAAAAAGGAGGTAATCTTGAATGGCACGGAAGATGAAAGGTGTGACACTGATGGCGGATTGGGCACCCAAACCTGATTTTGTCTTGGGTCCCAAAGATGTGGAGAAGAAGCAGACCTATCTGGGGAGTAAGGTCTGGAAGAATCCAAGGATCGAGATCAGAGATTATGATGTTCCCGAACCGGGTAATGAGGAGGTATTGATAGAGGTTAAAGCTTGTGGCATCTGTGGCAGCGATGTCCACATGGCAGAGTCGGATAAGGAGGGCTATATCTTATACCCTGGATTAACCGGGTTTCCAGCCATTATGGGCCATGAACTCTCCGGTGTGGTGGTGAAAGCCGGGAAAGGAGCCCGTAATAAACGGACGAATAAACCTTTTGAGCCTGGAGAAGAAGTGACAGTAGAAGAGATGCTTTGGTGTGGCCAGTGTAAGCCTTGCGCCGATGGTTATCCCAATCAATGTGAACAATTGGATGAGATCGGTTTTAATGTCCATGGGGGTTATACGAAATATATTGTTGTTCCTTCGCGGGTGGTCTGGAGTTTAGTTCCTTTGAAAAAGAGATACTCTGGTAAGAACCTTTTCTTGGCTGGCAGTCTGGTAGAGCCCACGTCAGTGGCATATAACGCCGTGATCGAGTGCGGCGGGGGTATCCGTCCGGGCGATAACGTTGTTATCTGTGGCGGCGGTCCAATTGGTTTAACTGCCACTGCAGTTTTGAAGCGAGCAGGCGCCGCCAGGGTCATTTTGTCAGAGACGGTCAAAGAAAGGGCTGACTTGGGGAGAAAGATGGGGGCCGATTTCATCATCAATCCGCTGAAAGAGAATTTCACAGAAAAGGTTTTAGAAATCACAGATGGTATGGGAGCAAGCCTTTATCTGGAGGCAACCGGGCTACCGACCATCGTTTATCCAGCGATCGAACAGGCTATTTGGCGAGGTAAAACGATCGGATGCACAGTGGTGATTGTGGCACGGGCGGATGCTAAAATACCGGTTACCGGTGAGGTCTTCCAAGTTAAAAAATCTCGTATTGTTGGAGCACAAGGGCATTCTGGATATGGGACCTTTCCACGGGTCATTGAATGTATGGCTGCAGGTATGGATATGACTCCTTTGATTACGAAGAGGATCAAACTTGAAGAGTTACCTGAAAATATCGTTCAACTGCGTACCAACCGTACCGATTGTAAAATTACCTATGTAGCAGAGTAATACAAACGCATTAATTGCTCAGAAAATAGCATTAGACACAAACCCTCGTAGGGGAGCCCCACCGCGGGTTCCCGGACTGGGCGGCCACAGTGTGCCGCCCCTACGAAAGTAATGAAACCATTTTTATCGTTTATGGGTGACGACTCCGTCATGACCCATTGACTATAAATAGGAGGAAATTCCAATGGCAAAAAAGGCAACGGGTAAAATATGGTTAACGACTGACCATCCGGCGATTATCTTTGAAGATAATACGGTAGGTAGGTTGAAGAAGAAGATCTGGGATGCTTCGGAAAAGGAAATCGATCGGATTCTAACCGATTATCGAATTCCTTCTGAACCGGAGTTGGGTAAACCCGGAAGCTATATCCAAACCACCGTCCGTCATCAGGTGATCAAAAACAGGCAGAAAAATGATATCGTCTTTATTCCTGTGGGATGCACCGAAAACCATGGCGTGCATACTGTCAGTGGCTTGGATACCTTCATGGTGACCCAAATCGCCGAAGGTGTGCGCCGGTATACCGCAAAAAAGGGACACCCCGTTAACCTGGCTCTGCCGCCATTAAACTATGGCGGTCACCCCTATCACCATCTTGGGATGCCAGGTACTGTCGTGATGCCAGAAGAAGTGGTCCGGGAAACATTGATCTATGTCATGCTTGGATTATGGAATGACGGTTTTCGTAAGCAAATTATCCTTAACAACCATGGTCAGTTGTGGATGCTGGAAGCGGCATTGCAAGAATTGATGAAGCGCTACCATTTACCCGGCATTTTCCAGGTATTAGATTGGCACCGGGCAGTGCGTGAATTTTTCTACCCGGTCGATAATGATCTTAGTCTTGAGACCTATTTCGTTCATGCCGATGAAGCCGAAACATCCATTGGACTTTTGTTATTCCCCCCTGGTATGGTCGATATGAAAGTGGTTCAAGATGCTGAAGGAAAAAGTTATTTGCCGGATGGGCATTTTGATAAGGCAGTGGACCCTTTCCGGCGTCCCCATCGCTGGTCAGAGGGTGAAGGCCACGCTGCGATCGAAAGAGCGGCTACCCCAGAAGGGGTGGTAGGAAAGCCCAGCTTGTCCACTGCCAGAAAAGCAAAAAGGCCGATCGCCGCGATCCTAAAATATTTAACTTTGGTGAATGATCAAATTTTAGAGGCTTTTCCACCTGGAAAAGTACCACCGGTTGAAGGAACCACTTTAAGAACAGTTCAGGAAATGGAGCCTTTCTTAAAAGAGCCGTTGAGCAAAGGGTGGAAATCAGTTTATGAGATGCCCAAAATTGGATTTTAAAAAATAATGAGAAATACTCTTTCTCCTTATTGCAAAGGGTTGGAAACACATCTGGCTGCAGATTCTATGCAACCTCAGAGTTCAGTATGAAAAAATGCATCGTGATCTCAACTCCCGGCGCCAAGTTTTCCGCTCTGGCTATCAAAGAAGATTTTAAAGAAAGTATTAAAAAAGTGGCTGAGTTAGGCTATGACGCAGTCGAGCTGGCGATTCGAGATCCCCAAATGATTGATGTCAATGAGATCAAGAGGTTATTACAGCAATATCATTTAACCATGCCGGCCATCGGTACTGGGCAGGCTTACGGAGAAGAAGGTTTGAGTTTCACCGATCCTGATCCAGAAATAAGAAGAAAAGCAGTTCAACGTATAAAAGATCAGATGACCCTGGCTATTAAGTTAGGAAAAGCCCAAGTCATTATCGGCCTCATCCGGGGCACTATCAAACCAGGGATGGATTATGAGCAGGCTGAAAAATGGTTTATTCAATCAATGTTGGAATGCCTTGATGATAAGCCAGAGGTCACCTTGACTTTGGAACCCATCAATCGTTACGAAACCAATTTATATAATGATACACGTTCAGCGAAGGAGATTATTGATAAGATTGGCAGCCCCAATCTAAAAATGTTAGTAGATACTTTTCATATGAACATTGAAGAACCGGATATCATCGAAAGTATCCTCCATGTGAAAGATTACATTTCACATGTCCATTTTGCAGATAGTAACCGATGGGCTCCTGGATGCGGTCATATCGATTTTAAAGAAATCTTAAACGCTCTAGTAAAAATTGGATATCAAGGAGCCATTTCTGCCGAGATATTGCCTAGACCGACTCCAGAGGCGTGCTTAAAATTAACGATTGAATATTATAAGAAAATAAGTATCCCTTCCTAAGATAACAGAACCGGAGAAAAAAGAGAGAGTGCCTAAGTACGATATAGTGATTATTGGCCATATTACCAACGATACACTTGAATATAAAGGAGAGATAACGCCTTTTACAGGAGGGGCTGCTTACTTTTCATCTTTTGCCGCAAAGAGATCCAATGCCAAAATTTGTGTTGTGACAAAGCTGGCCCAAAAGGACTTTGGAATCCTTGATGAGCTGAGGGGAGAAGGGGTTGAAGTTATCGCCATTCCAAGTCCCAAGACCACCTCTATCGAAAATGTTTTTGAGACGGATGATTTTGATAAGAGAAAAACAAGACTTATCTCTCAGGCGGATCCTTTCAACCCCGAAGACATTCCTGAAGGAGAAACAAAGATATATTCCCTGGCTGGACTTTTCTCTGGAGAGATACCTCATGCTTTGATTGAATATCTTTCTAAGAAAGGAGAGGTTGGCTTGGATATGCAAGCCATGTTGCGATCCAGTGGAAATGCAAGATCTGCCTTTAAAGATTGGGTGGAAAAAAAAGATTACCTCCCGAAGATCACCTACCTCAAAGCCGATTCCTTAGAATCAGAGGTAGCTACAGGGACACCTGATCGTGAGAAGGCGGCCAAAATGTTTCATGAATGGGGAGCGAAAGAAGTCATGATCACCCATGCCTCAGAAGTTATTCTTTATAATGGTGAAAGAATCTTTCGAGCCCCCTTTAATCCAAGGAATTTATCGGGTCGAACAGGAAGAGGAGATACGTGCTTTGGCTCTTATATGAGCTGGAGACTCAGCCATGGCATTGAGGAATCTGTGAGGTACGCCGCTGCCCTGACCAGCATCAAGATGGAGAAACCAGGGCCCTTTTTAGGAACGGTCGATGACGTGTTAGCGAGGATGAAGACCCTCTGAATAGATGTCATTCTCCTGATGAATAATGTATTTGAAGGAGGAAGTGAATGAAGATTGGGTTTAATGGTGCATCGACGATGAAAACGGATCTTGTTGGAGACATCAAGGCTGCATCCCAGGCTGGTTACGACTTCGTTGAGATCTGGGCAAAGAAGATGGAGGCCTATCTTTCCGATCACAGCCTTAACGATCTGAAAGACTTATTTAAAAAAGCAAAATTAAAACCCCTTGCCATCAATTCTGTTGAATTCATCACGTTTAACTCCTCATGGGAGAAGACGAACACCATGAACATGATCAAGAAATATGCAGAGGTGGCAGATAAAATAGACTGTCCTTACATCGTTCTTGTCCCAAGCCCTCGGCCTCCTGCTGTTTCCAATAAAGAAGTCTATAAAGAGTCCGTCCATGTGTTACAGGAGATATCCGATAAGTTTAAACATTATAAAGTTCGATTCGCATTTGAGTTCTTGGGGTTTTCTTGGTGCTCCGTATCCACATTGGAGCAAGATTTTAAGATTGTAAAAGGAGCTGGCAGAAATAACATCGGGCTGGTCCTGGATACTTTTCATTTCTATGTCGGAGGATCAGCGGTTCAAGCCATTAAAAATGTTGATAAAGAAAAGATATTTATTCTCCACATCAATGATGCTGAAAATCTTCCAAAAGAGAAACTCCAGGATAGTCATCGGCTTTTTCCCGGAGAAGGGGTTATCCCTCTGAAAGAGATTATCTCTAAATTAAAAGAAATTCATTACGATGGACCGGTTTCTATAGAAATGTTTAGACCCGAATATTGGGTACGCCCTCCAGATGAAGTAGCAAGGAAGGGAATTCAAACTATCAGGAAATTCATATAAATTTGGAGATTCAAAGTGAGTGCCAATAAAGCTTATGATATTGCCTTCCTGGGTCATTACACAAAAGACACTATTATTTCGGCTGAAGGAACAAGGGTGGTGGATGGCGGCGCTTTTAATTATGGATCGCACCTGGCTATTCGAATGGGACTGAAGGTTGCTGCGATTACACGCCTCTCTCAGGAGGATTTTCGTGTAGTAGAGGAACTTAAAAAATTGGGGGTGGATGTGTTTGTTAAAGCCACACCCCATTCCACCTGTCTTCGGCTCGAGTATCCTACATCCAACGTGGACGAAAGAATATTGTACATCACTAGCTCTGCGGGTCCATTTACGCCTTCTGAAGTGAAAGAGATCTCATCCAGAGCCTTTGTGATCGGTGCCTCTGTTCGTGGTGAGGTTAGTCTGAAGGTGATCGAAGCACTTCGGAAGAAAGAGACCCTGATCTCGGCTGATATACAGGGATTTATTCGGATAGCTCGTGACGGTATACTGGTATTTGAAGAATGGGCAGAAAAAGAGAAGGTACTATCCAAAGTAGATGTGCTTAAAACCGATGCCGCAGAGGCGGAATTGCTTACAGGTCAAACGGATATCCGAGTTGCAGCAAAAATGCTGGCTGACTTTGGTCCGAAGGAGGTCGTGCTTACCCACAGAGATGGGTTACTGGTCTACGATGGCAGTCATTTCTATGAAGCAAAATTTTATCCAGGGAAACTGATCGGCCGAAGTGGTCGAGGGGATACGTGTATTGCCTCCTATGTAGCTCGTCGATTAAATAGTTCTCCATCAGAAGCGATGATTTGGGCAGCCGCTGTGACCAGCCTGAAACTGGAAGCTGAAGGGCCTTTTCGACGAGACATCCGTGAGGTTGAAGAATTGATTCAGAAAAAATACAGACTGATCCTTTTATCTTACCCTCTCATTGGTCATTGACCATAATTTCAGGGAACCAAAACTTAGAATCCCACTTGCATCCCCTTTCTTTTCAAACGACTATTTCAAATTGTATTGATTTTGCCTTACGGTTTTCTTCTTATAAAGCCTGAAAATAAAGAAGATAAGATCAGGACGAGGGCTATTGCCAGAAAAGCCGCTGCCACTGGACGATGAATAAAAATACTGAGATCCCCTCGAGAATAAATCAACGTCTGGCGAACTGCTGACTCTAACCTTTCCCCCAGAACAAAAGCCAGGACTAAGGGGGCAGGTTCGTATTCGAATTTACGCATGAGATAGCCTACTCCTCCAAAAATCCCCATAATGACCACATCCATATAACTATTGTTAACACTATATATGCCAATGATACAGAAAAGGAAAATCAGAGGGAAAAGAAGATAATAAGGGAGTTTCAATACCCTGACCCAGAGAGGGATCAGGGGAAGGTTCAGGATCAGAAGCATCACATTGCCTGTGTACATGCTGGTAATGACTCCCCAGAATATATCAGGGTGCTCCTTCATCAAAAGGGGCCCGGGTATCACCCCGTGAATCATCAAGGCTCCCATAAGAAGGGCCATAATAACGTTGGGGGGAATTCCAAGAGAGAGCAGGGGTATAAGTGTTGCCCCGGAAGCGGCATTGTTAGCTGATTCCGGACCTGCAACCCCTTCGATTGCACCTTTGCCAAATTGATCTGGAGTTTTCGATATTCTTTTTTCCACGGCGTAGGAAAGGAAAGTGGGAATGATTGCCCCGACTCCTGGGAGAATTCCCAGAAAGAACCCTAAAATTGTTCCTCGCCCTATAGGTCCCAGAGAGACTCGCCAATCCCTCCTACCTGGTAAAAGACCCTTCAGCCTTGTTTTAAAAATCTCCCTCTGTCCCAATTTCTGTTCCAGATTCATTAGGACTTCGGAGATTCCGAAAAGTCCCATTGCTATAGGCGGAAGGTCGATCCCGCTCAAAAGAGTTAGAGATCCAAAATTGAACCTGGGAATCCCCGCCATAGGATCAAACCCAATAGTGCCCAGGAGGAGCCCCACCACAGCCATGGCTACGGCTTTAATTTTTGATTTACTGGCCAGATAGGTCACTAAGGTCAATCCCAATATGAAAAGGCCTGCATAGTCTGGAGCGTCGAACTTAACAGCCCATTTAACCAAAAATGGGGCCAATAACATGATTCCTACTACACTCAGGGTTCCCGCGATAAAAGAACCAAAAGCGGCAATTCCAAGGGCAGGACCAGCCCGGCCCTGACGTGCCATCTGGTAGCCATCTAAACAGGTGACTACTGAAGAAGCCTCCCCTGGAATATTGACCAGAATCGATGTCGTGGATCCCCCATACTGGGCTCCATAATAGATTCCGGCCAGCATGATAATGGATGGAACCGAACCCATTTTGAACGTAATGGGGAGAAGTAGAGATATCGCTGCAACAGGCCCCAATCCTGGAAGCACCCCGATCAAGGTTCCCAGAAACACCCCTATAAAGCAGGCGAGTAGGTTGGCTGGTGCCAAACTTACAGAAAAACCGTATAGAACGTTGTTGAGAATCTCCATCTCTTAAAAGGCCAGTATTCCAGTAGGGAGAAATACTTTCAACCAGACCTTAAACAGGATGTAGGAAATTAGAGTAATGAGACATGCCACTACCGGTCCAAACCACCAAATTTTTCTTACCATCATTCTCAATAGAAGAAACATGAGAAAAAAGGTGGAAAGGAGATAGCCCAGGGATTCCAACACAAGAGAATAGGCAAAGATGGAACCAAGAGCGAGGATCACTCGGCCTTTGCTAACCTCGGTCTTTGGCTTTCTGTTTTTTGTTTGAGGCCATGGACTAAAATGGCTAACGCCACACCTATGAGAAGGAGCCCTAAGCAGAAAGGGAAAAAACCGGGGCCTGGCGCCCGCGGAACCCCAAGGGAGAGCTTTTTCGATTGCCAGACAGTAAATCCCCCCAAGGCCATGAGGAAGAAGGAGCTTCCAATATCAGAGGCTTTCATAACAGATTAAAAATCTTCAACTTTAAAAGTCGTAAAAATCTTAGGGGGGCACATTTCGGAAGATAGGCCAGAAACGACACTTTAAGAAGCTTCTATCTGGTTCGGAATTGGCCCCAAGTCCTTTTCAGCCTGTATTAGCAGTTCATCCCACTTTGCTTTCGCAGGTAGCTTTATTTCCTTGCTTACTACCATCGACTTCTTACCAACCTGCATCCAATAGCCATGTCCGGACTGATCTCCCCCGGCAACTACGACTAATCGGCTGTGCTAGGGATAGTGGTTGTCCTTCAGAGATCCCAACTCTTCCTTAGCGAAAACGGCCCTACCTACCTTGACTATCTCAGACCACGGGATTTTTGAATTCTCCCACAGGAAAGCTTTCACTTTTTCTTTGGTCCAGCCTAATCTTTGTTAGCTCCTTAGCCTGGATGCGCCCCAAAAGAACGACTCCTGATGTATGACCTGGCTCCTTGTCGAAGCCAGCATTTTGACCGCCGGGACCGCCCATAACTCCTGCTATCCTAAAAAGCCACTGCAGCTGCTGCGTCCTCGGCAGTTGTTGCGTCCACGAGTGTAAGTTGTATGTTTGTAGCACCGGATACGGGGACAACTGTAACGATGTTACTCCCTTTAGGGAAGCCCCGTTCGACGCTAAGCGGTTCCCAGCCCGAGGGAAGGCCAGTCCTCATCTTCGGCGAAAACAGCATTCGTATACCTCGCTGGCCCTCCATATATTGCCATAGTTCCTATCCCTGGAATGGCTCCGCCCAGATTCATCAAGATGAATCTGATGGCACGTCCAATGCTCCACCGGCCGGGTACGCTGGATCTGGACCCATGACAGCCATACCCTGAGTTAAGGCGGATTTGTTTGGCTATCGGCCCGTTTACAATCACCGCAGGATAGTACGAGCCGGTGGTTGCATTCCAGCTCTGCATGTCTGACATTCAGGTTCGAGTAATGGCCTCTACAGCGGCTATTAGCACCGGCAGGTACTCAGGACGCCCTCCGGCCATGGCAAGAGCGACAGCAAGCGTTTCTACAGTGGCTATTCCGCCTCTGGGCAGGATTTTGCCCAACCACCGTATCACGAGGAAGGTCTGTGCCTGTCAATATCCAGTTAACCCGCTCCTCCGTTGGCGGCAGTAACGGCAGTCCATCACTCCACATATTCTTCAGGAACAGGTGGTTCATGTTGGCAACGGCTTCCTCATAATCTTTGCCCTCAACCGTTACTTTCTGCGCGGCTGATATACTCCTTTCTCTTTTATCTTCGGCTCCCATTTGGTCAGCCCGTAGACGATCTTGTCTATATTCTCCTTGATAGGGGTTAGGTCACTACCCGGCAAGAACATCTCTATAGGGAATTCGTACACAGTGGGCGCCTCGGCAGGAAATCCCAAACCGGCAAACGCATTGGCTACTACTTGTGAAAAGCCTTCACGTGTAACCACCATCGTGGGGATGCCCAGTTTCTCAATTCTTGCGGCAGCACGGCCGCTTGCTGTTGAGCAGCCCCCTCAGCCAGCGTTACCGACGATGACAGCTTGGCATCCCTTTTCCTTTGACCATCTTGGCGACATGTTCAAGATCTTCGATCGCCTCTCTTGTCGGGACGCAACTCGGTATAAGGGATGATCTTCGCCGTAGGGAATTGCCTTTGCAGCAACTCCCGGATTACAGGGAATGTCCTTTGCCACTCCCAATTGTCATTCGACAGCTCACAGATTGTCTTGCCGTTCAAGTCTGCTAGACGAGGTGCATGAAGCGGTGTGACCTGAAAGGATCGGTTGGCAAGAATACTTCCATTATCCATTGACTTATTGGCTTCATCCATAATTCTCTCCCTTTCATTGCAAGATTTATAATGTCAAATCGTTCTTCAAAACGTCATCCTTCTTTACAAATCGATCTGGGAAAACCAGTAGTTTTAAATTAATTATTTTTGAGGTCCAGCAGTCTTGGCAAACTTGATGAGCCGCTCATAATCCTCCTTGACTTCTTTGGCAAAAGGTTCGGATGGAAGATACTCCAAAACCGACTCTACCTCTTCCAACTTCTTCTTCAAAGATGGGTCTTGAAGGGTCTTCTCAAGGGCTTTCGTCAGGGTCTCCCGGACGGGTCTGGGCATCCCGAGGGGGGCAAAAAAACCATAATACAAATTAATGACAATGGGATATCCCAGTTCCTTCAAATTAGGAATTTGAGGGAAGGTGCTCATCCGTGGTGACGTGATAAAAAGTCCCCTAAGTTCTCCAGCTTTTAACTGTCCCACAAGGGGAGTAAGGGCAACGATCCCAATATCAAGGTTCCCTCCCAGGATCCGAGTAATGGTCTCCCCTGCTGCCTTCGTGGGAACATGCAACATCTTTATCCCGGCACTCTCTAAAAAGCCCATCATTATAAATTGAGAGATGCTGTTAGTGGTCGCTCCGTAATTCATCTCCCCGGGACGCTTCTTGGCATCCGCTACCAGATCCTCCAGGGTCTTCCAGGGTGCATCACCTTTACAGAAAAGGATTTGGGGACTTAAGAAAAACTTACAGAGGGGATCAAAGTCTGAATATTTGAAGGGAACGTCAGGGATGGTTGCAGGAAGAAGCAAAAATTTTGCTGAATCAAGGCATCCAATAGTGTACCCGTCTGGCTTGGATTTGGCTAACATGTTAGGGCCGATAGCTCCCCCACCCCCTGCTTGGTAATTTAATATAATCGGAACACCCAAGTTCTTTTCAAAATTTTCTTTTATAAATTGGATTACAATACTCAAAGCTCCACCAGGGGGAACGGGAATAATCATTTGAATCTCCCTGGAAGGATATTTTTCTGCAGCTAAAGTATTTGACAAAAATGTTAGAAAAAGAAAAAATGTCATTAGAAAATAAAAATATTTTTTCTTGTCCATCTTCTCCTCCTTTTTCTAAAGCAAAGTAAGATGTTCGAACCGGCTTTTAGTAAATATTATTTCTGCTCCAGTCGCTGCACTTAATTTCTTCTTCCTTGTATCAAGCTAGAAAACCAATATGATGCAGATACCACGACAACCTCAAATGGGGATAAAAAACGGTTACGAAAAGGATCGCTGTTTCTTTCCTCTTCCAAGCATTGGGATTTAACTATCAAAACATTGACTCTATGTCAAGCTATTTTAGCACAGTCTTTCGGTTGGTATGGAGAAGGACCGATAGAGGATGGAAGCAGGGTCCAGGATGCAATCAAACGGGCCATTCAGGTCATTAAAAAAGAAGGTCGTCCTGCATTGATTGATAACGTCACCCAGTTTTTTTAGAAGTTCATCCGCATCAGCCTTCCGTATCCTGGGATACACTCTTTTACATTGGCTTTTTTTAAAGCCAACCAGGTTGTGGCTTGAATGGAAGTTACCACAGGGACCCCCAAGTCCTGCTCCAATTTTTCAATCGCTTCGATGGTTCCCCATCTGGGGCAGGCGATATAGATCCCATCCGCTCCTGGTGTCTCTAAAAACGTCTTCCGGGCAAGTTGGTAGGATGCATAAAAGGGAAGACGGGCAATATCTGAATTTTTCTCGATCCCCATTCCTTTGATCTTCAATACTTCAAATCCAGCTTTTTCATACCAAGAAGTACTGCGCTGGTTTACCTCGTCTGTAAAAGGTGTAGCAATTACCAGCTTTTTCATCTTCAAAAAACGTAAGGCTTCTACCTCGGCAGTTACACTTGTTAGGGTAGGAATGCCAGTCTCCCTCTCCACTTCCTTGATCATCTCCAAATCACTTCCAAACCCTTTGAGTTGGAAAAGAGGCGATCCTGTAAGAGCAATCGTATCAACGCCTACCTGGGCAAGCTCCCTAGCCGCGTCCTTATACTTGAGAAACGACGTGCTTAACTCTTCCTTCGTCAGGTTGAATAGTCCGATGATGGAGGGTACCAGGAGAACCCCCTCAGGGACCATTTTGTAAAACTGGTATATGTAAGTATCCCCACGGGAGGGGAACGCCACCCCAATCCTTGCACGCCAACCGTACATTTTTGTCTCCTTTCTTTAACTGAAATTTATGCCTTTATAGACACTGAATTATAGTCTTTATAAATTACCAATACATCAAGCGATTGGTCGGGGAACTAAAAGCAGTTCACTAAATCTTGACATAGTGACTTGCGATATAAATATTCAGAGTGTGAGTTGTCCGAAAATCCTTGTGACTATTCCTTAATCAAACTCTTTTGCCTAACACTAAATTTATTCCAGCTATTTTTAAACAGGATCCTGATTCAAAAAAACAAATGATTGCGGAATCTTCTGAATAGCAAATATCTGATGGCAAATGGCGGATAGTTAAAAGTAAAATATTTTCATCTATTAGCCATCAGCAGTCATCCGAATTGAAGATCAGAGGATCACCGTCTTTTTGATGATTTTAATGATCTCCTCTGGTTCGTCGATCAGTTGAAGGATTTCCAAATCCGAAGGTGAGATCTTGCCCTCCTTTAAAACGACCTCTTTGATCCAATCCAAGAGTCCCTTCCAATATTTTGATCCGACCAAAATGACTGGAAAAGGTCTGATCTTGTGGGTCTGAATGAGGGTGATCGATTCGAAAAGTTCATCCATCGTGCCAAAACCACCGGGAAGGATGATATAGGCCACGGCGTATTTGATAAACATGACCTTGCGAACAAAGAAATAATGGAAAATGAGATTGAGGTTGGTATATGGGTTGGGCGTCTGTTCAAGGGGGAGTTCAATGTTCAGACCGATCGATTTACCTCCTGCTAACGAGGCGCCTTTATTGACAGCCTCCATGACGCCAGGACCTCCTCCTGTAATGACACCGAACCCATTCTCTGCGAGAAGTTGACCGATTCGTTCCGCTTTCTGGTAGACCTCGTCTTCGGGTTTAGCTCGCGTGGATCCGAAGATGCTCACTGCTGGATGGCATTCGGAAAGGGCTTCAAATCCTTCAACAAATTCCGCCATAATATGAAACGTTCTCCAGGTATCCCGTACAGTCATTTCATTAATGAGATACTGTTTCTCAGGCATGTGACCTCCTTTTTCTCCTCATTTTTTGATTGAAAAATTAAGAATTTTATATTAGGAAAAAGGGAGCTTAAAGTCAATCCCCTCGCCCCACCCTCTCCCCTAAGGGGAGAGGGGGAGGGTGAGGGGTGGAGGATAAATGATGAGAGTGGAATTCTTAGGGGGCGTTCGGACCGTTACCGGGTCAGCCACCCTACTGGAAAAGAATTCATTAAAATGGTTGGTCGATTGTGGGATGTTTCAGGGTGGTAAAGAGATTGAGGAAAGAAATCGAAACACCCAATCCTACTATCCCAAGAGACCTCTCCTTTATTTTACTCACTCATGCCCACATTGACCACAGTGGTCTCATCCCAAAACTGGTCAAAGAAGGATTTCGAGGAAAGGTGCTCTGCACAAAGGCGACGTTTGATCTCTGTGAAGTCATGCTCCGAGACAGTGGACATATTCAGGAAATGGAGGCAGAGTGGCAGAATCGAAAACATCAGAGGTCTGGAAAGAGGGAGGTGACTCCTCTTTATACGGTGAAAGATGCAGAGAAAAGCCTTCGATATTTTCAGACCGTTCGTTATGATGAGATATTTCCCTTGGCTGACGGGGTGAGAGTCTGTTTTCGAGATGCAGGGCATATCTTAGGTTCTGCCATTATTGAAATCTGGGTTGAAGAGGGAGGTCAGGAGAAGAAATTGGTCTTCTCAGGAGATTTGGGCAGTTTGAATCAACCCATTATCCGAGACCCTTCCAGGATTGAAGAGGGAGATGTTCTTTGGTTGGAATCAACCTACGGGAACCGACTTCATAAATCGAGGGAAGAGACCGTAAACGAATTGTTAAAGATCATCCAAGAAGCTATCCGCGATCAGGCCAAAGTGGTGATTCCTGCCTTTGCTGTGGAACGAACCCAAGATATCATTTACACCATCGGCCAGTTGATTCAGGAAGGGCTTCATTCCCTCGATCCCGGTCTATATTGATAGTCCATTGGCGATCTCAGCCACTGAGATCTTTAGCAGGAATTCAGATTGTTTTGACCAAGAAACGAAAGATCTCCTTTTGGGAGGAGAAAATCCATTAGAACTTCCTGAGATCATCTACACCCAGACCACGGAAGAATCAAAGGCGATCAATGAAGATTCCAGAGCGGGGATCATCATCTCTGCCAGCGGGATGTGCGACTCCGGAAGGATCAAACACCATCTGAAACATCATCTCTGGCGAAAAGAGTCCCATATCGTCATCATCGGTTACCAAGGCGAAGGGACGATCGGGAGAAGGCTCGTCGATGGAGCAAAGACGGTCAGACTTTTTGGTGAAGAGATTGCGGTAAAAGCTCACATTCATACCTTAGGAGGGTTCTCTGCCCATGCCGACCAGAAAGGACTGCTGGAATGGCTCTCTCATTTCAACAATCCCCAACTCGAAGTCTTCGTCAACCATGGAGAAGAGAAGATTTCGATCGAACTGGGCTGAGATCATCCGTCAAAAGTTCCATTTTAAAACAGTCATCCCTCAATGGATGGAAAAAAGAATGCTCTTCACCCCTGAGAAGGAAATGATCACGGAAGAAAGGGTTGAGGAAGTATTGCAACCCAGTGAGACGTTCGCTGCGCTTTTCAATCATTTGGATAGAAGTTATAAGAGGCTTCGCCGAAAATTGAAGAGGGAGAGATCGAAGGGAAAGGAGTGGGTGGACTCTCGGTGGTTGCGGCAATTGGAGGAGATCAACGAGAAGTTAGAGGAGTTGGAATCGGAACTATAAAAGAAGTGCGGAGTGCGGAATGTGGATTGCGGAATTCCAAAAAAGAATAAATTCCTATGTGATTTGCGGGAGGATACGATGAAAAAAGTAGCCTTGGTGATTCAGGGGATGATGACAATTTTTTTGCTGATCTTCCTGTCTCAAGAATGCGTTGCCGGTGTGGCCATCGAGCAGGTGGTGAAGGATATGGAGGGGAGGGCTTCCACAGTCTTCCTTTATTTTTCGGAGAATCAATTTCGTACGGATCATCCAGAAGGAGGACTGGCGACGATCATAGACTTTAAAAACGATCGGATCGTCATGATCGATCATCGGTCAAAAAGTTATGCAGAGACAAAATTCTCCCAATGGGAAAAGGAGGTTGCAAATAGGCTTAAGAGAGAGGCTCCCGTGATCAAGCCAAAGGCGAGGAAAATCGTGATAAGGAAAACTGGAGAAACAGCCTCCATCAATGGGTTTCGAACTGAGAAGATTCAGATATTGGCCGATGGGGAATTGATTGAGGAGAATTGGGTCACCCGTGATGTGGCTATGGAGGAGATTGGGAAGGTGATGGATCGGATAGCTCAGGGATTCTCAAAGGAGTTTCGATCCGAGATGAAAGAGGGCCAGGAGATCTATGAGAAACTAAAATCTTATGGATTTCCGATCTTAATAAAGGACTACACCATTGCCTATGGATTGGGGATGGATGTATTGGAGGTAAAGAAGTTGGAAAAGAAAGAATTGAAAGAGGAGGTTTTTCTCCCCCACGTGGGTATCAAAGGATTATCACCGAACTTCCTAAAAAGTGACATCGATTTGGTTGATTCTGGGATCTAATGCTGCTTTGATATTGGAGTTCTCGATCACTCCGATGACAATAACAACTTTCACCGAGGTTAATGTTCCAGGAGTAAGATGTCCACCCAATGTGACGATCTTATCTTCCATCACCGTGGAAGCAGAAAAATGGGCATGAACTTCTATTTCGCCGTCCTCTTTCGTTGCCATCCATCCTGTCAGTGAAACAATCTCAAGAGGTTGTTCCAATTCGAGATAGAGACGGTGGCGGTCTTCCACCTTGAGATTTGAAGGGAGAATTTTTAGGTTTCGAAAGACAGCCTTTTTCAAGGCACCCACAGCAGAGAGGAAGATGCCTGTTTGAATCTTTTCCTTTTTTACCATCTCCCGGATTCCCTCCAAGAGATCAATCTCCATCCCCAGCTTCCCTATGACAATTCGATCAAGCCGCCCTTTCCCAATGCCTTCTATTAAAAGATCAGAACTCTCCATATTTTTCTCCTTCCCTCTTAGATGGATGGAATATAACAATTATTTTTTAAAATATCTATTGAGCATGAGGTCTTCTTTTCAAGTTGATTTTTGGGTTGTGGATGTTAATATGAAATAATTCATTTAAAAAAGGAGGCTAAGCCATGTGTTTCGTCAGTGATAAAGCACCTGATTTTGAACTCGAAGGTTATTACAAAGGAGAATTTAAAAAGTATAAGTTAACGGACTATAGAGGAAAGTGGGTGATCCTACTTTTTTATCCTCTTGATTTCACCTTTGTTTGTCCTACGGAGGTACTCAACTTCTCAGCCACAGCAGGACAATTCGTAAAACTAAACTGCCAGATCTTCGGCGTCTCGGTAGATTCTGCGTATGTCCACAAGGCATGGGTGGATACAAAGAGAGAAGACGGAGGCCTCGGCGGCGATCTCAGTTATCCTCTTTTATCTGATTTGAATAAAGTGACTGCACGAGATTATGGTATCCTGATGGAAAATGAGGGGGTCGCCCTGAGAGGCCTTTTTCTCATCAATCCTGATGGGATAGTGATGCACTCCACGATCAACAGCCTCTCCGTAGGTCGCTCTGTCACTGAGGCGATGAGGGTCCTGAAGGCCTTCCAATTTGTCAGCGCCCATGAAGGGCAGGTCTGCCCTGCAGACTGGGAGGAGGGGAAAGATACCATGGCGGCAAATTCCGACGGGCTAAAAAAATATCTCGTCAATCATTAATTTAAACGAACGATTCGAATGACACCGAATTTAACGAATTATATTCAATTTTATTAATCATATTCGAGTTATCAGCTGTCATTCGAACTGGTAATGAAAGGAGAAGCAGGATGGAACAATATGAACAGTGGTTTCAGGAAAAGCAAGTAGAGAGGACAGTCAATGCACTGAAGAAGAATAATTTTGAGGCCCTTTTTGTTCCAAATTCAAAGGCCGCATTCGAAGAGGTGATGAAACGGATACCGGACGGGATTACAGTAGGAGTAGGGGGGTCCGTCACCCTTGCTCAGATAGGACTATTGGAGGCTTTAGGGAAGCGGAAGATTCATTTCATCTGGCCGCAACAACATGCGAAGAACAATGAGGAAAGAATTGAATTGAACCGAAAGGCTTTATTAGCCAAAGTCTTTCTTTCAAGTACAAATGCAGTGACAGAGGATGGAAAATTATTCAATGTCGATGCTACAGGCAATCGAGTGGGTGCGATGTTCATCGGCCCCGAAAAGGTGATCATCATCTGCGGGGTGAATAAGATCGTGAAGGATGTTGAATCTGCGGAGAAGAGAGTGAAAGAGTGGACAGCCCCTCAGAATTCAAAGCGGCTCAACAAGAAGACTCCCTGTACAGAGACAGGTGTATGTGCGGATTGCAGTTCTCCGGATCGAATTTGTAATATCTATGTGACCCTGGCAAAAAAACCGACTCGCACCGATGTCCTGGTTATATTGGTTGGGGAAAATCTGGGCATCTAATACTATTTGGCAATTTGAAATTTATTTATTCCGCCTTTAACAGAAGGCGAGCATCCACTGCCACAGCCCCTTTCTTCATTACAATAACGGGATTGATGTCAATTCCTTCGATTTCAGGAAAGTCCACCATTAACTGAGAGAGTCTGAGAAGATTTTCAACCAATGCCTCAATATCTAACGGCCGTTCTCCTCGAACTCCCTTGAGAATGGCCGTGGCTTTCAATTCTGAAATCATCTCCTCTGCTTCGGATCGATTGATCGGAGCCACCCGGAGAGAGGTCTCCTTAAGAATCTCCACATAGATCCCTCCCAGACCAAAGAGGATCACAGGTCCGAAGGAAGGATCTCGTTTTGCCCCTAAAATAACCTCCTTTCCACCCAAGATCATCTTTTGAATGAGCACGCCAGAGGATTTTTTCCGGTTCAATTTCCTGATCTTTTCAAAAGCCTCCTCTGCCTTCTGAAGGTCATCGATGTTAAGGATTACACCGCCTACATCCGATTTGTGTGAAATTTCAGGGGAGATAATCTTGAGAACGACTGGTCTTCCAACTTCTTTGATCGCCTTATTCAAATCATTTTTTTGATGGATGACCCGGTAAGGTGCTACTGGAATTCCGTAAACCTGAAGCACTTCGAAGGCCTCTGGAAGGAGAAGATCCCTTTTCTCTCTTTTCGCCTTTTGAAGGATGCGTTTGACTCGAATTCGGTCAACTCCATAGGAAGGAGGCTTCTCTTTCAAGATATTTTGCTTCCGGTAGTGCTCGCGGGAGATGGCCAGGGCGCTTAATGCCTCACTGGGCTCCGTGAAGATGGGATAGTCGAAAGTTCTCTTAATAAAGGCTAATTCTTCCTCCTCTGTCATGTAACAGAGCACTACCGGCTTTTGGTGACGGAAAGAAAGTTCTCTTACCGCATGAATTAACCTTCGAGAGGGTTCCTTCTCCTCACCGGTTGCTCCATGCTGGAAAAGAATTCCATCCACTCCCTTGATTTTGAGAACATGTTCCAGAATCTTTGTGTAGAGATCGAAGTCGAAAAGATCTCCAAGATCGAGAGGATTGGTGGGCTGGATGACCTTTGCCCTGAAATAACTGTGAATCCTTCCCGTAAATTCCTTCGTCAGAGGATAGAGCCGGAAGCCATAGCGTTCTGCAGAATCTGCAGCTACGATCGCAATGCCTCCTGAGCGGGAAAGAATAACAAGGCTCTTTCCTTTCATTGGCGGAAGAGAAAGGATCTTTACCGCACTGGCAAAGGATCGGAAATCCCTCGTCCTCACGATATCTGCCTGCTTCAATGCTGCATCGACCACACGATCGTCATTGGCAAGAGCTGCCGTATGAAGTTTTGCGATATGATGGCTTCCCTCTCCAATATTGGCTTTGTGTAGGATGATCGGCTTGGAGGTGGATCGGGCGATCTCCATTAATTCCCTCCCTTTTTCGAGACTTTCTAAATAAAGGCCGATGATCTCTGTCTGTGGGTCTTGGATGAGATATTTAAGATAATCAATCTCGTTGAGATCCAGTTTGTTTCCCATGCTCACCACTTTGGCAATCCCCACATTGGCGCTGGCAAGTAGGTTGAAATAGGCTAAGGATACCCCTCCACTCTGGGCTAGGACAGAGACTTTCCCTTTGTTGATACCGGGGTTCTTCAACTTAACGAAGGGCACGCGAAACCATTCTCCACATTGATGATCCCGATGCCGTTCGGCCCCACAATCCTTATCCCCCACTTCTTAGCAATTCTCAGGACATCTTCATCAAGCCTTGCCCCTTCTTCGGAATACTCTCTGAATCCACCGTCTCAATAATGGCCCAGCGGATCTTTTTCTTTCCACAGGCCTCTAATATCCCTGGCACGGTGGGAGCGGGGGTGAGAATGACCGCCACATCGATTCCTTCTCGAAGATCTTCCATAGAAGTGCAGATTCTTCTTCCGAAGAGAACTCCATTTTTTTTGCCCACCAACAGGATTTCTCCATTAAATTGAAACTCGAAGAGATTCTCAATGATGATTCTGGCCAGATTGTCTGGGTTCTCCGAAATGCCAATCACCACCACCGATTTTGGATAAAAGAGTTGGTCCACTTTCGATTTTCCTCCATTGGGCCGGAGAGTGCCCCGGAAGCCCCGCCTTGTAGGCGGGGTCAAGGGGCACAATATATAATGATATTACATTACCGGGAAGCCCCGGCCAGTGGCCGGAGCGCTTCGCTATTTTTATATATTCTAACCAAGATTTTTTAAAATGAGATCCAATGAAAAGGGTCTGAGCATGGAAACCCTTCGCAGAAATAAAAACCTCGCCTTTCAGGGAAAAAGATGGTAGAGGAGATCGTTGCCGTTTCATCTAAGGGCTTTGAATCCCCGTGGCGACAGATGGCGAATCGTTCATCGTGATAGGCCATGAGTTTGGCCGCAAGATCTGAATCCATGTTCTCGCCGTTGGTTAACAGGCTTTCGGAGACTTTTTCAAATCTCCATTTTGAATCCTTCTCCTCAGTCTCGTTTCTTTTTCTATATTTTTTTTGCATAGAAGGTTCTTCAAAATGGTTTGTACATACAAGGAAACCAGCTCTCTCTTGTAATATACCAATCTCCTCGTATCCAATTTCTGCTCTTCCAATGCCGCCTTTTGCGTCAGCGAAAATGAGGTTTCCTCCACCCATGCGCGGAATGGATGTCAAATAATTGACGACCTCATTTACATATTGGAAATTTTCCAAGATGTGCATCATTAAAGAAAAACGAGGTAGCCCTGGGCCAACATCCGTGGATGGGACCCTTGTATCGGCTATCACCAATCCGTCAGCATTGATCCCACTTGAAAAAACATTGCACGCCCCGATGCTATTGATAGAGAGATATTGATGCCCGCCTTCGGGCTTGCATCGGAAGATCACTTGCATTTGCCTGTGAGAAACCAGGTAATCCCTGTTTTTTGCAAGCAAAACTTTATTTTGGCGAGCCTTTTCTTTTGAAATAGCCCAACTCGTGCACCCGTCCTCCTGAAATAACAATTTAGAAAACGGGGCTAACCGGTCCTCAATATAAGAACCCATCATCATCGATAGCATGTCTCTCCTTGATACTTCAAAACCATCGGCAATGCCGTGGATCATATCGAGGGTTTGGGGAGAATGTACTTGAAGGACATGGCTGATTTCATCCACCATTGCTCGCATGGCCTCGTCGGGATATTCCCTTGCTCTCTCCTGATAGTCTGCAATTAACCCCAAAAGGGCAGGTCTATATCGGAGCAATTTAAGTCCGTGCTGTTGGCCCATCTCATAATGACTTCCTGCTAAATCGATGATCAATGTTTTAACTCCGTATTCCGAAATCCCTGCCTACGGCAGGCAGGCGCATTCCGAAATTAATATAGATGACAAGCTATCTTATGGCCATCCTCACCAATCCTATACTCAGGTTCCTCTGTATCACAAATCTTTCCCTTTTTCATAAAACATCGAGGGTGAAATCGAC
>CAVTZZ010000034.1:0-9563 GCA_963739325.1 uncultured delta proteobacterium
GTCAAAGGGTTGACATCCCCTCTTCCCTTTCTTAGAATACGTTAAAATGAAAAAGACCACCTATCTCTATATTCTCAAAGAAATCCTCCCCATCTTTTTCATCGGCCTGATGATCTTTACCGTCATCCTCCTAATGGATAAGATTCTCAAACTGATCGAACTGATTGTGACCAAAGGGGGCAATGTTTCTCAGATCTTGATGCTCCTTCTCTTTATCTCTCCATCCTTTCTCATCTTCACTATCCCCATGGCAGTTCTCTTAGCCATACTCCTTGCCTTTGGAAGGCTATCCGGCGACAGTGAAATTACTGCTTTTAAAGCGTCTGGTATGAGTTTGTACCAACTCTTTTTTCCTGTTTCCATTTTTTCCATCTGTGCCTATCTTCTCACCGCCTTCTTGGTCTTCTATGGCCTCCCGTGGGGAAACGTTGGGTTTAAATCAACCCTCTATCTCATCGCTCAATCTAAAGCAGACATTGGTATCAGTGAGCGGGTCTTTAATGATACCTTTGATGGCCTTGTGGTCTATGTGGACAAGATCCCGATTCAGGGAAAGAAGATGGAGGGAATTCTGATTTACGATGAAAGAGAACAGGGTAAGCTCAATACGATTTTTGCCAAGGAAGGATTCCTCACAAGCAATCCCAAATCTCAAGAAGTCATTTTAAGGCTCTTCAATGGAGATATCCATCGTTTCGAGCCCCAGACCCATACCTATCAAAAAATCCAATTTGATGTTTATGATCTTAGACTTGAATTGGCCAAAACTTTTTTATCAATAAGTAAAAAACTAAAAGAATATGAAATGTCCATCGACGATCTCAAAGAAAAGATTAAAAAAAACAGGATGACTGGGGAAGATACCACGTCTCAGGAGGTGGAGCTTCACAAACGATATGCTATTCCCTTCGTCTGCATCATCTTTGGTTTGATTGGGGTTCCGCTAGGCATCCAACCTCGACGCTCTGGAAGATCTCATGGGTTCGTCTCCAGCATCTTCATCCTATTGACTTACTATATCTCGCTCACCGCCTCCGAGATCTTCGCTCTGCGTCATACCATTCCATCCTTTTTAGCAGGCTGGGCACCCAATTTTCTCTTTGGGGGCCTCGGCATCTACCTCTTGGTCAAGACAGCTAAAGAATCCCCTTTCAAGCCATCGATATGGCTGAATAAAACGATCGATTGTGTGCAACAAAAATGGAAAGGATTTTCCAACGATGTTTGAAAGTTACCGAACCCTTCAACGGTATGTCGTCCGTGAGTATTTGAAAACCTTCAGCTTAAGCCTAAGCAGTCTGGTCCTGATCTATGTTGTGGTCCTGTTCTTTCAGAAGATGAATCAATTTACCAAATACCAGGCTCCTTTCTACCTGATCTTCGAATATCTCCTCTTCAAGATCCCTGATGTGATCTTTCAACGGACCCTTCCTTATGCTGTACTCCTCGCTACCCTTCTCGCACTCGGCGCACTTTCCCGACATAGTGAGATCACTGCTATGAAAGCAGGCGGGGTCAGTCTTTACCGAATTACCTTCCCATTGCTTTTCATTGCCTTTCTCATCAGTCTATGTTCCTTCTTGGGTAACGAATACCTCGTTCCGTATACCAATCAGAGGACTCAATATCTGCTGGATGTTAAAGTGCGAAAGGATGGGTCCTCAGGTTTCTTCAAGAACTACAAGATCTGGTACCGCAGCGATCCTTATATATTGAATATTCAACTTCTCGACCCTCAAAAAAAGGTCTTAGAGGGATTCACCCTTTATCAGTTCGACAACCGTTTTCGATGTATTCAACGGATTGATGCCCTTTTTGTAAAATGGATCGATGGAAAATGGCGATTCTATAATGGAACAGTGAGAGATTTCGATGAAAGCGGTTCCATTCGGATGACCTCCTTTAAGGAATTGGATTTTCCTTTATCGGAGAGTTGGGAATCCCTTCAAAACGTCGAGGGAAGATCAGAACAAATGAGTTATACAGAACTTCGGACTTATATCCAAGGAATCCAATCTTCAGGTTATGATGCAACTCGATATCTCGTCGATCTTTATTCCAAACTCTCTTATCCATTCTTGAACCTGATCATGGTCTTAATCGGCATCCCTTTCGCTCTGAAAACTGGCCGATCCGGGGGAGTGGCCTTGAACATCGGGGTCAGTGTGATGATCGGCTTCACCTATGGTATCCTCTTCTATATCTTTCTCTCCTTCGGAAAATCAGGGATCCTCTCGCCTTTCCTCTCTTCTTGGGTACCTACATTGCTCTTTGGCCTGGCTGGAATCTTTACCTTGATGAGTGTCAGACAATAATTCTAGATTGCAGATAGCAGATAGCAGATTGTAGATTGAAAAATCTTAAATCTAAAATTTGAAATCTGAAATTGAATAATCTCGTGGGATTACGGATTCATAAGTATGGTCAGATAGGAAGTGATCTCTTTAAACGTGTCGGTCAGTAAGAGAATCCCGATAGCGATCAGAAAAGAACCGCTCACGATCGTGATCATCCTCATATATCGTTTTATTCTTTCAAAGGTGGAGAGGAATAAATTAAAGGCAAGGGATGAAAGAAAAAACGGAACCCCCAGCCCCATTGAATAGGCGGTTAGAAGCACGACACCTGTAGTAAAACTTTTTGATGTGCTGGCATAAAGGAGGATGGTAGAAAGGATCGGGCCAACACAAGGGGTCCATCCCGCTGCAAAAACGATCCCAACTAAAAATGAGCCGACATATCCCAAAGGTTTCTTTTTCAACTCAAACCGTCTCTCCATTTGCAGGAAAGGAAGACTGATGATCCCGGTAAAGTGAATTCCCAGAATAATGATCAAGACCCCTCCTCCTTTCATGATCCAGTATTGATACTGGATCAATAACTGCCCCAAATAGGAGGCGGAAGCACCCATCAGGATAAAGACCGTTGAGAACCCCATGATGAAAAGTAAAGAATGGAAGATGGTAGCCCATCTCAGTTTTGTTCTGGTTTCAGCTTCGGTCAGTTCTTTAAAGGAGACCCCTGTGATATAAGTGATATAAGAAGGAATCAGGGGAAGGACACAGGGTGAGACGAAAGAGAGAAGTCCCGCAGAAAAAGCGATGAGCATAGAGATTTCTTGTGGCTGACTCATGGAACCTCTAAAAATATTTATAGCACACTTTATAGCAGAAAAAAATACTTTTTTAGATAAACCGAGACTTGACTTTCGTATCCTGTTGAAGTATTAACGTTATCATGCCAGCCCGCTCAAATCATCAAGGATCATGGTTTGACAGGTTTACTCGCAGGCCTTTTCATGAAAGGGGAAAATCATTTTGGGAAAGGAGGATATTCGTATGAAAAAGTATATCCAGGTGTTTTTAGTCGTTTCAGCAGGACTCTTCTTTTTTGTGGGAATTGCAGAACTTTTTGCACAGCCAGTAGATATCAAAATCACCACGGTTCAGCTTCGTCAACAGCAGATGGGAGTAGGAATTGAGCGTTTTGCCAAATATGCTCAAGAAAAGTTGAAGGAGAAGATCCGGATCAGGACATATCCGGCGGCGCAGTTGTATACCGGGCAAGAGGAGGTTCAGGCCATTGTCAATGGGGAGATTCAGATGGCTTATGTCATCGCCTCGTCCATGGACCTCGTCCATCCGAGCATGGAGTTATGGAAACTTCCCTATCTCTTCCCCGATATAGAGACGAGTTATAAAGTGATGGATGGACCTGTGGGAAAGAAGGCCTTTTCGAATGTGGAGGCAAAAGGGATATCCATTGTAGGTTCGGTTTCTTCGGGAACCGCCTTGGTATCAAATAGTAAGCGCCCCATCCGAAATGTGGAGGATTTCAAAGGACTAAAGATGCGATCCTTCGGACCGATGGGTGCCACGACGCTGAAGGCTTTGGGCGCCATGGCGGTCGTTACGGCTTCGGAAGAAACGTATAGTGCCCTTCAGCAAGGGGTGATCGACGGGGCGACCACTCCTGCCGGCGTTTTTCTGGCACGGAAGTATTACGATGTACAAAAGTATGTTACCGACCCAGGCATGTTAAATGCAACCTTCGGTTTCATCATCACCCATACCAACTGGTGGAAAAATCTCCCTGCGGACGTGAGAGGCGGTTTGTCCGAAGCTATTCAGCGGCTCGTGAAAGAGCAAAGGGTAGAGATTGTGGTGGAGGAACAAACAATCTTCGACCAAATCAAAGCAAAGGGGGTTCAAGTGATTACCCTTACTCCCGCGGAAGAGGAAGCTTGGAAAAAGGCTTTACAACCTGTCTATCAGGAACATGGCCCGAGAATCGGATCTGATCTTGTGAAAGAGGCCCAGCAGGAAGTTGAAAAACTTACGAAAACGAAAAAGTAGACCCCGTACCTTTGAGAAAGTGCAGAGTAGATATTTGATGCACCCCTACAACCCTAATCTAAAGAACAGGGCTTTATGTAGTGCGGGGTATTCTCCGTCCATCCCGCTTCTGCGGGATGGGCCATTCACATTCAGAAACGAATTGGCTATAGAAAGAGGTGGGAATGGAAACCGACCCTACGGTGCAAAAAGGATCCGCCGGATTCTTCTCTCGCATAGTCATCGGGTGGGATGGCATCGAGAAATGGATCGCAGGTGGGCTGATAGGCTTCGCATTATGCCTTTCCTTCTATAGTATTGTTGCGCGGTATGTTTTTCACTGGCCTCTGGATTGGTCGGACGAGATCGCTATCTATGCCGTCATCTTGTGCAGTTTGTTTGGTATCAGTACACTGATTAAGACCGATGGGCACGTTCGAGTTGATTTGCTGATCAGCCGGTTTTCGGAGAAGCGACAAAATATTCTTCATTTCTTCCACGCTCTTCTTGGATTGATCTTCCTCTTGGTGGTCGCCTGGGGAGGCTATTTGATGGTGAAAAAAGCCCATGCGACCATGATCATATCGGAGAGTCATCTGAAGTTTCCCATGTATCTTCCATTTCTCATCATGCCTTTGGGAGGAATTCTTCTCTCCTGGCGTTTGATAGAGCGGCTGATCAAGCTGGGCAGGAGACTCAAGGGGACGCAGGTTTTTACCGATCCCATGGTTTATGGGATCCTGTTCCTATCGGGCTGTCTGGTCTATTTCCTTACTCTCCGAATCGATGTCACCCTCGCCCTCATTCTTCTTCTGGTGACGATGCTTTTCTCAGGCATGCCCATTGCGTTGGGTATGGGAGTCTCATCGCTGATCTGCCTCCTTTTCTTCGGCATGATCAAGATCGATGGGATTGCACCGAAGATGTTTTGGAGCGTAAACAAGTTCACGCTCATTGCCATCCCTTATTTCATCGTCTCCGGAAACTTGATGATGAAGGGAGGGCTGGCGCACCCTCTCCTGGAATTGGGATACGCCCTCCTTAAGAAGATTGATGGAGGATTAGCGATTGCCGTGATGTTCGCAGCCGTTATTTTCTCATGTATCTCCGGAGTGAGCGCTGCCTTGGCTGCGACCC
Source organism: uncultured delta proteobacterium (assembly GCA_963739325.1). Classification (GTDB taxonomy): domain Bacteria; phylum Desulfobacterota; class BSN033; order BSN033; family UBA1163; genus CAVTZZ01. The sequence goes on from CAVTZZ010000034.1 coordinate 5,472, forward strand.
TGGGGATTATTGCCATTCCATGGATGATGGAGAAGGGATACCCGAAGCGATTTTGTATGGGACTCATTGGCGCGGGAGGAACGCTGGACATCCTCATCCCGCCCAGCACCATTCTCATCCTCTACGGGGCAGTTTCTGGAGAATCGATCTCAGACCTTTACATCGCTGGATTCCTGCCGGGTTTTATTCTGGGAGTGGCGATGAGCATTGAGGTCTGGCTCATCTGCAAGTACAAAGGGTACGGTCGGCCTGGGCCCGATGACCGATTCTCATGGAAAGAAGTGGGACAAAAGGCAAAAAGCTCCTTCTGGGCATTGCTTATGCCTGTAATTGTTCTAGGGGGTATCTACAGCGGTATTTTTACGGTCACCGAGGCTTCGGTGATTGCGGTCTTTTACGCTACTTTTGTCTGTTTCCTCATCTACCGAAATGTTGGAATCAAAGAGCTGATTTTGATCTTTCGAGACTCCATCGTCTTGACGTCAATTATCTATTTCATCATCATGACGGCCACCCTCTTTGGGTTTCTGGTCACCATGGAACAACTTTCAGATCGGCTCATGGCAACGCTGGTGGCAGCCCAGATCAAACCCTGGATGTTCCTGGCCATCATCAATCTGGCTATTTTTATCATGGGAATGTTCCTTTCTCCGGGATCTATTATCCTCATCGTGACCCCTATCGTTAGTCCTGTCCTTCAACAACTCGGGATCAGTGGAATCCACTTCGGCATCCTCATGACCATCAATATGGAGCTGGCCTTTCTCACCCCTCCGGTGGGGATGCACCTCTTCGTCATGAGTGCTGTCTGCAAAGAACCGGTGATGGAAGTGGTCAAGGCGGTCCTTCCCTTCCTTATTCTTCTCTTGGTTGGGCTCTTTGTCATCACTTATGTTCCGAGCGTTAGTCTGGTTTTCTTAGGAGGGAAATAATTTCGTTCGAAAATTTTTCTTGTGAGGTGGAAAGGAGATGCGATCTTTTACAGCTGTCGAAAAGATTTTGATGAAACATTCGGTCGATCCTATCGACACAACTATCCCCTGGGGATATCCTGACATGCCGCATTGACTATGCGGGTATGCACGAAGGCTTTGACGCACGGAAGTACACACAGTTCACAGATCTTGGCGAGATGACAGGCGTCTTTGACCCTGAGAAGGTGGGTATGTATCTGGGCCACCATTTCTGCACGGGGCACAGCGACGAATTGGCCGAAGACCAGAAAAAGACGAGGGAGTGGGCCGAGAAACTGGGGATCAGGGTCTTCAATTTCGGCTCCGGCATTGCCCACATCATTATCATGGAGGAAGGGTTGGCTTATCCGGGAGCCCTCTGCGTCTTCGGCGATTCCCATACCCCTGCGTACGGTGCGGTCGGCGCCATCTCTGCTCAGTGCGGCATCGAGATGGCGCAGGTCTTCCTCACCGGCACCCTCTGGTTCAAGGTGCCGGAGACCCACAAGTACGTCATCACGGGCGAGACGAAGAAGGGTGTCTATCCCCGGGACGTGATTCAGCACATCGTCGGGAAGGTGGGTATGGACGCCTCCGTCTACAAGTGTATCGAGTGGGACGGCTCTTACATTCACTCGCTGCCTGTGCCGCTGCGGTTTCCTTTTACGCTGATGGCCACGGAGCTCGGCGCCAAGTGCAGCTTTTTAGAGCCAGATGCGACGACGGTGGAGTGGCTAAAGGGCAGAGTAAAGAAGCCTTATGAGATCGTCAAGAGCGACCCGGATGCGGTGTTCGAAAAGACTTACACCTTCGATGTGTCCACCCTCGAGCCACAGGTCTGTGCACCCTCCTCGCCTGAGAACACAAAACCACTCTCCGAGGCACTGGGCGTCAAGATCGATCAGGTTTGTATCGGTACCTGCACGGGAGGGAGCATCTACGATTTTCGCGAGGCGGCAAAGATATTGAAAGGGCAAAGGTCAAGGCACGTACCTTGATCATTCCCAGCACCGGTGAGGTAATGAAGCAGTGCGCTGCCGAAGGGCTCCTTCAGGTCTTCGTGGAAAGTGGCTGTGACCTGTTTCCGGCATATTGTGGGACGTGCCAGACGCTCAGCATCGGCCATCTTGCCCCAGGTGAAGTGCAGATGCATCCTGGACCTCGGAACTGGCCGGGCCGGACGGCCGAAGGCTCATATACGTACCTCGGGTCGCCTGCCACCTGTGCCGCGACAGCCATCGAGGGGAAGATCGCAGATCCGAGGGACTATTTATAGAACGATGAATAAAATATGCAGTAAACCCCGTTAGAAATTCCAGCGGGGCATTATTTCTAACGGGGTAATAGTGTCAGGAGGTAAAGACAGTGAATGAGAAGGCGAAGAGTAAAGAGTGGATTGTAGAGGGAACGGTCTGGAGAGTTGGGAATAATGTGAACACAGAAAGCATCACCCCGAGCAGATGGCTCCACGAGGGGCATCAGCCAATGATGGAGCACATTGGAGAGATACTGATTTCAGAGTTTCCCAAGAAGGTCAAGAAAGGTGACATCTGGGTGGGTGGATCGAACCTGGGCTGTTCATCATCGAGAAATGCGCCTTTGTATCTAAGGGATAAGGGAATCGGAGCGATCCTGTGTCAAAGTGCATCGCGGATCTTTTTTCGGAATGCATTGAATTCAGGCCTTCCTATCTTTGAAATAGGTAAAGAGGTCGAAAAGATTAATATGGGCGATCGAGTGCGGGTCAATGTGAGATCGGGAGAGATCAAGAATCTGACGACCGGAGCGGAGATAAAGGCGAAGGGGTTACCCGATTTTATCATGGCAATCCTGGAGAGTGGTGGGATCACCCAGTATATCCTCAGTAGAAAAAGCGAATACAAACTGCTCAAATGAATCCGTCTGCATCCCTCCCAACCTACGTTTTGGAGGGGGGAACAAATGGTGACCTTTTTGAAATGGATTAAGGAAAGATGAATTTCACAGTAAAAGAATGCGATGTCTTGGTCATCGGAGGGGGTGGAAGCGGCGCTCTCGCAAGTCTTGAAGCCTCCGAGCATCGGGAGCTCAGGATTATCCTGGCAAGCAAAGCTCCAATTGGCCAGAGTGGCTTAACGCCCACAGCCAATGGGGGCACGAAGGCAATCGGTACACCGGACGAGCTATTCAGGGATATGATTACAGGGGGGAGTTTCCTCAATGATCAGGATATCGTCTGGTTCATGGTGAACGAGATTCAAAATGCTCTCGAGAAATTGAAACGATTTGGAATTCCTGTGACCCCTCTCAGAGGCAAATCGGTCTGCGTACCCAGCACAGAAGCTTTAAAGAGACTGAGGGCTCATATTCTGCAAAGGCCCAACATCGAACTCTTAGAAGATGTTTTGATCACTCGGATCTTCAGATCCAGTGGGAATGAATGGACAGCCATAGCTCTCGATCTTGCAACGGGAGAGTTTTTTATCATCAAAGCCACGGCCATGGTCATTGCAACAGGGGGGCTTACAGGCGAACTTTATTCTCATTCGAGCAATAATCCCTTTGGGGTGACGACAGATGCATCCGGAACCGGGCACGTGATGGCCTATCTTGCTGGTGCGGAACTGATCGATATGGAGATGATTCAGTTCATTCCTCTGCCGGCCAACCCTCGGTGCCTCCATATCAGGTACTTCCCAGATTTCTGGGTGGGACCTTACCAAAACCGACTCGGAGATACCATCGAATCGAATGTTTCTTCCTATCACGGGGAGTCTTACTCCTATCTGTTTGTGCAGAAGTTTTATCGAGAATTGGAAAAGGGGAATGGGCCCATTTACATTGATCAGCGAAATCTCGGACAACCCGAGCAGGCCCCCGTGATCCAAAGCTGGGAGCAGAGAATAAAGTTGATCAAATCTCTGGGTATCGATCCCCGGAAGAACAGAATCGAGATCCTTCTTGGGTCTCACTTTGGGATGGGTGGGATCAGGGTGAACTCAAACACTGAGACAACCCTTCCAGGCCTTTATGCGGCTGGAGAGGTCATGGGAGGCGTTCATGGAGGCATGAGACTTTCGGGTTACAGCCTGACCCAGATGATTGTGTTCGGGTTTGAAGCAGGGAAGCAATCGGCACAATATGCACTCCGGGAACGAAA
>CAVTZZ010000035.1:0-115331 GCA_963739325.1 uncultured delta proteobacterium
CATAGATGGTCATGGCGAGTGTTCTCGGAATGGGTGTTGCTGTCATCACCAATACATCAGGGTTTTCACCTTTCTTCTTTAAAAGCCCTCTTTGAACCACTCCGAATTTGTGTTGTTCATCGATGATGGCGAGACCTAAGCGTTGAAATTCAACCGCCTCTTGAATCACGGCATGAGTTCCGATCACTAATTGAATATCTCCTCTCCGAATTCGATCGTAAATATCCTCCCTTTCTGAACCCTTGATGCTACTTGTGAGCAGAGCCACTTTTACTCCCAACGGCTCAACCCATCGATGAAGATTAAGGTAATGTTGCTCCGCCAATACCTCTGTGGGTGCCATGATGGCAGCTTGATAGCCACACTCCACTACATAAAGACTGGCAAGGAGTGCAACGACCGTTTTTCCACTTCCCACATCCCCTTGAATCAACCGGTTCATGGGATGAGGTCTTTCTAAATCTTCCCTTATCTCAGCCCAGACTTTATCTTGGGCACGTGTTAATTGGAAAGAAAGAAGATCTAACAACCTTTGAGCAAGGGTCCCATCGGTTTGGAAAGCAATGCCTGTCTCCAGTGTCATACCTCTTTTTTTCAATGAAAGTCCAAGTTCCAGAAAGAAAAATTCGTCGAAGATGATCCGCCGATGTCCGTCTGACCGATGGTTATTAAGCACCTCCATTGATTCTCCATCAGGAGGGAAATGGACTCTTCGAAAGGCCTCTGAAAAATCGATCAAATCCTGTCGCTCCACTATCTCTTGAGGAATGGGGCTCGAAAGTTCATTGGCATATCCATCTAATATGTTCTTTATCAACTTCCTCAATGTCCTCTGGTGAAGACCCTCTGTTTCGGAATAGATTGGAACGATCCGCTTGAAGTTGAGGTAATCCTTCTCGATATCTTCATCGACCATCTCCACATCAGGGTGATGGATCTCTCTCTGATCCCTAAACCACCTTACTTCCCCAGAAAAGATCAGTTTTCGTCCCTTTTTAAATCGATCAATAAGATATCTTTCATTGCCGGCGAACCACTTCAGTGTGATCACACCGCTTCCGTCTCCAACCACTGCTTCAAAGACTCTCTTCCTCTTATTCTGGTAAAAAGCGACTCCTGAAAGTAGAATCTCACCAAAACCTGTTTCTTTCCACCCCGTTTTTAACTCGGATATTTTTTTTAAATTTCGGCGGTCTTCATAGCATCGGGGAAGAAAGTAGATAGCATCCTCAATGGTTCGAATCCCTTTCTTCTCAAAGAGTTTGGCAAGCTTTGGCCCTACTCCTTTCACATACTGGATAGGGGTTAGAAGAGGGTCTCTTCGAGGTCGGTATGAAGTTGATTGACGCTGCATCTACCTGATCTCTCCATTTTTTAAAGGATCGGAGACAACCTTGATATAGATCTTCTTACATGAGAAGCATTGAATCTCATTCTCCCCAACCTTTAAATCGAATGGGTCATAAGAAATAGGTTGATCGCAATAAGGACACCGATAAGGAAATTTCTGAACGACCTGCTCTTCCATAAAAGTCCTTAATTTTTAAGCTTTGAGCCTTGAGCTTTGACCTTATTGCCTGATATTTAGTAGCAACTATACAAAAACTCCCGTAAAGAATCAAGGAAGAGAGCAGGAATGGGCCATATTGGGGTCAAGAGATTGAAAATTCGGCAGGTTGTCTGTGGATATGAGTGATCGGGACTCTATGTTTTCTTTCCCTTAGAAAGTTCTGCTAGAACGCTGTTGAGTAACTTGGGACTGAGATAGAGGGAACTGATGTTGAAAAGGTTATTCAAAACCTCCTTAGTCTCAGAAACTGACAGTCGATTTTGCTTGTAAGCGCGAAGTATGACTCCCAAAGATCCATAGGTCTCCAAGCCCAAAGCTTCCGCAGCCTTTCGAAGTTCCAAATCATCGGTTAGAATCTTCCGTACGTCCAATTTGTGGCAGAGAGTTAAAAGGGAAATGTCAGGGTTTTGAAGTCGAAAGCTCTTGACTTTATGCTCAATCGCTCTCTTTTCTTCCTTCAAAATCCTATGGACCTGAATCTTTTTAAATTGTTCGACTTCCTTCTTGCCAGGAAGGTCAAAACTGGTGATCTCTTTCCATACTTCAGTAGAGGTGTGCAAAGGAAGAAAAGGTTCGAGCAGATTGAAGAGTTTTAATTGGGAAAGATGAATAATAGGACCGGCATCGATGACAATATCATTCATCCGTAAGGCCCCATCGGATGTCCTTCAGTATGAATCTCTTCTCTTTGTCTAAACGCTCAACGAGTTCAGGGCCTAAAAGCCTCACAGCTTTCCTTTTGGAGATCTTCCCTTCAGCGTATTCATCTAGAATAGCTTTCTTCCATAATTGCTTGACCCCTAAGCGAAGAGCTTCGGCTAAGATTTGAGACTCTTCAGCCTTTCGGTATTTTTTGATTTCCTGGATCTCCTTTGTGATTGCTAATTCCATTTGTGTATCCTCTTGAAAGACTTATTATAATTAAACATAATTTTTTATGTGCTGTCAAACATTTTCTGCCAAAACATTTTCTGCCTAATTGATCTTCAAATTCTTCCTGTAATCGTGATCGGGACAATTTAGTGAGGTATGATTTATTACAATTGGCAATTGAGAGAAGGTCTCCACTCTTAACCCATTCCCAATGGTTATAGCCTCCAAGGTGGTTATTTTTGTTCTTCATATCGAACGCTTTTGAAAGATGAAACTCTTGGCAAGATATCCGCTGTTTAGAATTTAAAATTCTTCATCGCCATCTTGGCGGGTACTTCCTGTAGTTCGTAACCTGACTTGTTGACGAGTTATTCTTGGATTCAATTGGTAATCATTGATCCATGGGAATTATTCACCACGCTATATAGACCGTGATTACTGGAAAGGCTCTATGGCTCGAGACATGGAGATAAAAATCCAATTTGGGAGAGGAAATGTAAAAGCATCTGCCTCCTATCAAGACTGATGGAACTATTTTAATAGATCACATAGTAGAGAGAATTCGAAGTTATTTTGTGGTTTTAATAATTACCACTTCATCATCCCTGTCTTTATCAAATCTTGGATGATATTTTCCTGAGGGAATCGTTTGCAGAACCATATAATTTGTTCTTTTGGCGATTGGTACATAATCTGTTGCGCCCGTTTGGACGGCTGTGGCTACCACTTTCACGACAAGGCCAATAAGCCCCCCCCCACTCCCACCGGCCGTAGTATCTTGAACAATGGTACCCTCATACTCCCACAAGGATTCCCCTGATGTGGTAGACTTTAATAGACAAAGGACCCCCACAGTCACATTTCCCCCGACGACATAGTAGGCTGTATTCCATTTTTTTATCCAAATGTACATGACACCATCCGCTCCAAAATACTCTTTAAACTTCCGGGGGTCTGTGGTAACTAGTGTTTCCGTATCATAAATCCCCTCATTCTTCAGGATATCTGAAATAACCTCAATCGGGTAGACGTAATAACCCGATAGAGACAAAGGTTCTGCAATTGTTGTGGAGTAATACTCCTTTGCGTCCGAAGCCGTTGTTTCATTAATAGGAGGAAGAACCAGTATTGCTAGTGGCCGCTCGTTGTACATTTTCGGAAAGGCTTCATATTTCTTCAGAGGTTTCGGAGCACACGCAGAAAATGTCAGCACAAAAAAAGCCCATATAAACAAAAAACTTAAGATCCTCTTCATCATTAGCTTCCCTTCTTTTCTATAAATTTTGCTTTAAACCTTTCCAGGAATTGCTTTGACTCTGGATAATTCTTTTCCTCGAGATCGAAATAATACATAGCTTCTTCTTTTTTTCCATCTTTAAGTAAAAGATATCCGTACTCACAATAGACCCCAGGGGGAACTTTCAAGTTCATCTTGTTCGACTCTTCGATGATATTAACTAGGACAATTTTATGGGTTTTTAGGTTTTCTTCGTTGGGAACTTTTTTATACTTATAAAGGGAGCTAGAATAATCACCCCAGTAATAAAGGGGTTTTTGAGTTGCACAACCAACAAGAAAAATAAACAACAGGAGCATCAGGAGACCTGTCTTTTTCATGGTATTCTGACCTCCGTAATCACATTATTTTCCAAGAGGATTATCCTTTTGAGAACTTGGCTTTCATTTTTAAATGCTGTAACGGTATGTCTTCCAGGCGAGATCTGATAATGCTTTCCTGCAGAGGGTGTGAATGGTTCCATGCTGTCAATCTGAACCTTGACCTGTTCTAGTTCACCCAAGAACACAATGTAACTCCCCTCCGCCTTTTGTATCGTGCCTTCGATATAGCCGCAGGCCGATAATAAGAATATTCCAATTAAAAGAATGATAAGCCGATGCATTGAGAATCCTCCAATTATGTTTTTATCTATTTGCTTAATTCTTGAATATAAAGCTCTTCAAATTTGGCTGTCGGAATAGTGCCACTCTGAACAGAGCACACTGAAATTTCATTGACTGGATCTTTCCCAACCATGCTATTGACTTTAATCGTCCCGAGTAGTTTACCGGGAAGTTCAATATACATGTTTGTTTGAGGATTAAGGACGCGATTCCCTTTTTGATAGACTCCAAATAAATCCCCCTCCTTAATCCCCTGAGACTTACCACCTGCAATAATATAGCCTCCGTCCTGATAGGTTAAGATAAAAGATTTCCACGGTTTCTCTAACAGGTTTTCAACGAGATTGTTGACCAGCTTTGAAATGGCCGCTGAAATGACCTTATCATTCAACGTTGAATCATAGCCGGCGCGTCCCCCGACCCCTAAGACGGTACCTGCTTCGGAAAATGCCTCACCTTCTCCCTCTTCCGAATAGATAATTTGACCTGTATAAATATCGACGAGCCGAACATTAACCTTGGCATACGTTGTTTGTCTTCTCGTTCGGCTAAATATTCCAACCTCGCCCGTTTCTTTTCTCCCAAATTCGGAGACTGAACCTACAATCAAATAATCGGCGGGGATATTTAGGCTTGAGATCCCCCCTATTTTCAGTTCTTTATTGATCTTCACAATGTCCGCTCGCTCCAAAAGGATAAATTTATCTGTTGCTGCAAGTCGCGAGGATAAGATATCCATGGCCTGCTTTCCAATCAAATCTTGGTCCTGGTCCAAGAAGAAGCTTTGTCCATACTTTGTCTCGTTTGTAAATCGGGAAATCGCGACTTTTCTTTTCAGAAATCTTTTGGGAGCTTCTTCCTTGAGAACTTTGCTAACTTGTGGTGTCTTTACGGGAAGTTCCTCTACCTCAGGCTTCTTTATCGTCGCACAGGATGTGCATAGGAACAAAACCCCAACCGATATCGCGAAAATCTTATTCATAGCTCACCCCCAAGAATCGAAAACCGTAATGATTCCAGCTTCCTTTCAGATTTCCAGACGTTCTACTGGAAATTAAAAACTCTATTTCCTCTTCAGAAATAGAGTTCGTTTCAATATCACCCATAAGCTCCCCCATGGCCGGTGAAGAAGCAAAACCCTGTAAAATCCCAAACTTCTGAAAGATATCTATCAGTCTTTATGGGAAAAGTCAAGGAAATATTTTGGAATGTTTTCTAACACATAAAGCTTCAGATATGACAGAGTCGATTTATGGGCGATATTGATAAAACCTAGCAGTGGGAGTAAATACAAGGAGATAAGGCAGCCTGTAGATAGGGCGATGACACAGAACAAATAGTGCGTAACCTGGGAGTCCAGCCGATCAGTGGGTAGGCGACAGCTTTTGCGTGTGCCTTTGTTTCTATTAGAATTAAACAGTCTTCACAGCAGACTAATCTCCACTTTTTGTAGGTGCAACCAATGAGCGAGGGAGACAGGGCAGGATCGCTTTTTTAAAGGTCTCAATATCTGCTATAGATCTTCTGTTTTCAGGCCACCAAAAATATTTGGATTTGATTTTCATATATCTACACGGCATGATGATTTCTACCTGAAATCTTCGACTCCTAAAACTTGCCTCGATTGCAGATAGGTAGGTGCACTCCTTAAAAATTACATGTTTAATCTGACTCCGATCTAAGATTTTTCACAAACTCTTTTTTTTCTGGAGACACAAGGATAGTTCTACTTAACTTCTTCCTGAAACTAAAAAATCAATGCTTATTAGTAGCTAAAAATTATGGTATAAGTTAAAAATTGAATCATGCGATGAGTGGACTAAGTTGGAGTTGTAACGATCAATGGTTATAGGGATATTCTATGGATGGTGGGTCTTACTTGCCTGCTTCTTCATTGGCCTCTATGTGGCCGGTGGGGTATATTTTGGGATTAGCGCTTTTTTTGAGCCGCTCGTAAAGGAATTTGGCTGGAGTTATACCCAGGTCTCATTTGCTACAAGCCTTCGTGGCCTGGAAATGGGGATCTTTGCTCCTATCATTGGGTTTCTCGTCGATCGTTTTGGTTCAAGAAAGCTGCTCCTCTTTGGGACAATCACAGTCGGCTTTGCGCTCATCCTTCTGAGTTTGACCCAATCTCTTTTTATGTTCTATGCCTCTTTTCTATTACTTTCATTTGGAGCGGGTGGATGTACAAGCGTTGTTCTACTGACTGCTGTTGCCAAGTGGTTTGATAAAAACTTAGGGATGGCACTCGGTGTGGTGACCTGTGGATATGGCGCCGGTGGATTGATTATCCCCCTCATCGTTCGCCTTATCGACCTTTATCATTGGAGGACTACATTGATCATCCTCGGATTAGGGATGTGGATTTTGGGAATACCCTTATCCTTTATTATTCGTGATCGGCCAAAACAATATGTCCATCTTCCCGATAGAGAGTCATTTCCTGATTCAATGTCTCAAATTAAAAATAGAAGCAAGGGATTTGAAATAGATCTTAAAGAGGCGATGAAGCAGAGGACTTTCTTATATTTAGTAATGGTGGAGGTCATACGGCTTATGATCGTTTCAGCAGTGGTCCTCCATGTGATGCCTTACCTTAGCACCAAGGGGATACCGAGATCAACTGCTGGGATGGTGACAGCAGCGATTCATGTGTTTAGCATTATCGGTCGGTTTGGCTTTGGATGGTTAGGAGATATTTATAACAAAAAGTATACTATGCTTGTGGCACTGTGTTTTATGGGGATGGGACTTGTGGCTTTTTGTTATGTCCAGCAGGGATGGATGATTCTCATTTTCCTTCTCCTTTTCTCACCAGGATGTTGGGGAAGCATGATTCTTGCAAGAACGATCCAGAGGGAATATTTTGGAAAAGATTCCTTTGGTAAAATGATCGGAGTCATCATGGGTTTAGGATCTATTGGAGGGATTATCGGGCCTACCTTAGCTGGATCGGTGTTTGATACCTTTGGAAGCTATCATTTTGTTTGGCTTGGTTTTTTTTGCCTTAATATGATAGCAATCATTCTGGTATTAAGAATCGAACCCAAAACAAATCGTTAAAAGTTAAGGAATTCAATCTGTTTGTATGAGTCACCGATAAGACAAATCTATATGACGAGGAAAGAATAGAAGGAGATCTACCTTTTAATCTCCCGGATGCAATGGCTGGTCTTTAATTCTTCCAGATTTATTTTGCCGCAGCAGAACTCGGTGTTGGCTATTTTAAATGATCACACTTTTACTTGTGAAGGATGGGAATTTGTGTCAGGTTAACCCCGTTAGAAAGGGCGGGGCTTTGACACCGCCCTCAATAAGGAGCTAATGCTTTCTATTTATACCATCCCCAGCATACATGTCTGTCGACAGGCATGAATACTGGACTTTCTAACGGGGTAAAGACCAATTTAATTTAATTTGGAGGAAGCATGGAAGGCGCCAAAAGGATTACGTTTGACAAAAATCCGGAGAAAATGATTGAGAAAGCCATTGCCACTTTCGTCCAGAAAAACCCTGCCAACCGCCGCAAAATTGACGGAGGCAAATATTGGGAAGCCCCTTTGGTTGGATTCGCCTCGGGGAAAGATCCCCTTTTCAAGCAGTATAAGAAAATTATTGGGAAATTCCATTTTACCCCCCAGGAGATATTCGATCTGGCTTTCGGAAAAGGTATCCGAGGGAATGAACTCTCTGTTATCTCCTGGGTTCTTCCTGCATCTGAGGATATCAAAAGAAGTAACCGTAAAGAAACGAGGTACCCTTCCCTGCTCTGGGCCCATGCGCGTGACTTCGGGGAACAGTTCAACGTCAAGTTGAGAAATTACGTCGTCTCATTATTAAGAAAGAAAGGGTTCAAAGCCGTTGCTCCGATGAACTCTCCCTATTTTAAACGACTCAAATCTCCAAGCATTGGGATAGCTTCCAACTGGTCGGAACGTCATGTTGCGTATGTTTGTGGTCTCGGAGCTTTCGGCCTCAGTGATGGGCTGATCACCCCAAAAGGCAAGGCCATACGCATTGGCAGCATCGTCACCGATTTGTCTCTCAAACCTTCGGCAAAATTCTATCCCCACCATCGCGCCAACTGTCTTTACTTCTTTAATCATACCTGCAAAACTTGTGCAGCCCGCTGTCCGGCTGGAGCAATCACTTCGAAGGGACACGATAAAGACAAATGCCACGAATATTCTTATGGCGTCGCCCTTCGAGACAAAAAAGCCGAATATGGTGTCAAAATCACAGGATGTGGCCTCTGTCAGACCAAAGTCCCCTGCGAATTCGAAATCCCTAAGTTGATTCAGAAAGAAAGAAAATGGGGCCTCTATAGGTTTGACGAAGATTAGAATGAGAATTTTTATTATTCAATTTTAGTGAACGGAGGAATCTTTTAAAATGAAGAAGCCAAGACATACCAACCACAAAAATTCCGAGATCTTGGAAACGTTTCGTTTTGGGACATTCGGTTCGTTTTACGTTTTAAATAAATACCTGAATATTGTATCAATGCCGCTTAGGATACTTAATGCCCATATCCAACATTGAATCACATTTTTCTAAACGAAGGTAAGAGCAAAGCGATAAGGAAAACACAGACAATGATAAAGACTCCCAACAACATGGACGCTGTGACCACTCCCAAGTACTCCCCTCCTAATCCCAACCCATAGGATACCCAAGTACCAAAGAGTCCCCGAACGACTTCTCTGAGGCTCATCACCCGTCCCCGCATCTCATTTGGAACAATTGTTTGAAGAGCCGTTCGAGCCACATTCTCGCAGGTGATGCCAAAACCGTTGGCACAGATGAGGAGCAGGATAGATAGGATCAGTATGTGGGAAAGAGAAAAAGCCACCAGGAGGAGCCCCATGAATATACCGGCAACCGTGATCAGTTTTCCTTTATACTTGAAATTTCCCAACGTAGCCACACCAAAGAGCCCTGCTAGGGCGCCCAATCCCTGGGCCATGTTGAGATAACCAAAGCCGGTAGCTCCTGAACGAAGAATATTGTCAGCAAAAAAGGGCAGAAAAACAGTGCTCAATTCAGTCTGAAACTCACGCAAGGCAAAGACGAGCACCAAAGCCATGATCACGCTATGAGTCATGGCATATCTCAGCCCCTTGCTTAGATTATGCCACGGGCCATGCTTTCGGGCAGCAGTAGGAATGGAAGGGAAATCCATCATGATCAACCACTGAGCTGCCAGCAACATCCCCACCGCTCTAAAACCAAAGAGCGGTGTCGTGCCAAACAAGGAAATGAAGTTCCCAGTGATAGGAGCGGAGATAATAGCAGCCGTCCTCACCGAGATTGTATCCAGGGCTATCGAATTCATCCATTCATGTTTGGGTGTTAGATTGGGAATGAGGGAATCTCGTGCGGGATGGTTAAAACCGAGATTTGCTGAAGTCAGTACACCCGCCAATAAAAGATGCCATGGGGCAATCGTTCCGCTCTGGGCTAACACAAGAAGTCCGATCGATATGAGGGCGCTGCCCAGAAAGCAAGCCAGGAGGAGTTTACGCCGATCCACCCTATCCGCAACCACTCCTCCTATGAGAGCACAGAAGAAAAGGGGTGCCACCTTACAAACGGCCAGCAGTCCCAGGTAATAAGGAGATTCTGTGAGCTCCTTCATGAGCCAGGCACTCGCCATCGTCTCCATATTTTGTCCCATGTGCTCGGCGCCGGAACCCAACCAATACAGGCGGTAATTGCGATACCATAAAGAAGAAAAAGTCCGCCGCCAAAAAGGGAGGACTTGGGTTTGAGTATCCAAATGATCTTTCCTTGGTTTCGTCTTTTCAGCGCTGCAATATAACCAAAATCCTGGACAACGTCAATATCAGGTCAGAAATAAGGAGATGAATACTATTTACAAAAACCATGTTGAAATAGCTTGGGTGGGCTTGGATGATTTTAGGTTTTAAAGTTTACATTCTATCCATATTTTCATTAGCTGAAAGTTCGTATCTTTAGACAGAATGGGGAAGGCAACATCCCCTAAGCTCACTTGAACCTTTTCCATCTCTAAATCTCCCGTTGAGCTGCGCCTTTCGAGAAGACCAGATTTTTCACTACGACTGGCACTGTTCGAGAGGACTCGATTTCAGTCCCAATATCGACGTAGTCTAAGTCACCCACATCAATTCCATCCAGGCATATGATCTCTTTTGAAAATCCAAGTTTCTCAGCCAAAATGTTCCCTATAAGATTTGCAATGTCGATGTCGAATATCAGTACAATGGAATGAGCGCCTGTAAAAGTATCATCTAAGGCTAAAAGGATTCCCTGTGAGAGGTTTCTCAACAGTGCGGGGTTAGGTGTCGTTTCAGGGGGGAGATTAATGGCCAAGGCAATCGGACGATTAGGTTGGAACTTATCTATATCATATCGGCCTAATGCTTGTCGCACTGAGCCTTCCACCCACTCTGCCGTCGGTCTTTCTCCCTCTATCGCAAACCTTGACGACCTGTAGGTTTCTCTTAGGGAGAGTGGTGTGATTTGAAAGAAAGATCGTATTCCCACTGACTTGAAGACTATACTGCGCCGCTCCCATCACAGTTGCCCGGATCCTTTCAGCAGGCTCCTGAAGCATGTTGCCAAATACCGAATCAAAAATACGCTGTTTGATTCTTTCCCCAAGGGTAGGCCCAAGATCTCCGAAATTCGACTTTTCATGGCCATAGATATATTCGGCAACTCCTCCTGAAAACATGATGATGTCAATGGCGCCTCGATATTGTATAGGGGGGGTTTCCATTATCCTTTGGGTAAAGGGAGATAGCTCCTTTCTCTCAAGAAGTTCAAAAAGGGAATTTGTCAATATATCCACAATAGCCTTTTGTTCACTGACAGACAGCAGTGCACCTAATTTTAGGTCGATCCCGAGTTCTCTTGCGGCGAGACTGCCCGATTCCTCTATCCGTATGACTTGACCTGAATGGTCCACCGCAATAACTCTGGAGCCAACGAATATGGATGAGGTATCAACGACTGTGCCACCTTTGACGATGACTACCTTGGATGTCCCTCCTCCCATGTCAATGTTCATTACGATTTTTCCTGTCTCTTTTGACCGTAAGACTGCTCCTGAACCATGCGCAGCCATCATCCCTTCCAGTTTGGGGCCTGCGGTCGCACAGACAAACTTTCCGGCCCATTGGGAGAATAGGTTTACGATTGCTTCTGCATTCTCCTTCTTAGCAGCGTATCCCGTGATGATGACTGCACCAGTGTCAACAGCATCTGGAGTAACCCCACTGTCCCTATAGGTTTGCGTGATGAAGTTTTGCAGCTTTTCAGTGTCCACTCTAACTCCTGCTACGTATGGAGTAAACACAATGGGGCTTCGATGAGTTACCTCACGTTCTACAATCTCGAATCGACTCACACGAGAATCGCGTCTTCTTGCAATAAGCTTTGAAAACATGAGGTGGGAAGTTGACGATCCTATCGTGATGCCTACACTCTTCAGAAGAAAACTCTCTAAGCCGAATACTTCTGTTAGCTCTGAAAAATCAACCCGTTCAGTCTCTTCATGCATGGACGTACCCTTCCCTTTTGGGTTGATCTACTCCTTCAATTTGAACTTTCGGTCCGTATAGATTTCAGGAGGCATTTTGCTTTTTACCCCGGATTTGGCAAGCTCGCTCTCGAAGAGTTTTCTGATTTCTGGGTTTTCATCGACATATTCTATCTGCACATGTTTATCGTGTAATGTGATGGTATTGACATGGAGTACTAAGTATCTTGCGGGTTCGGCGCCGGAGTTGAAGTGTTGATGGTACCAGATCTCACCCTGCAAATTAGTAAGCCCAACCCCGAAGAGACTACCCGGCTTCCAGTCAGCCTTTTTTATATCCTTTTCTTTCCCAGGCTCCCACAGGAGGGAGTATCCTTTGCCTGAGATGAGGATGATAGAGCGACCCGGAGGATGGGCATGTGCCTTCTTGTATGTTCCCACGGGGAACTCTGACATGTGGGCATGTATACGAACCAAACCTGACTGGTAAAAATCGACGCTCCTGCCGCTCCCGCCTCTGTGTGGATAATATGTCATTTGGTCAAATGCCTTTACATCAGGAACGAAGTTTGCAACCCAATGGATCTTATGGTCTGGAGGCCCCCCTTTGTATATTTTCGCTTCAGCCGAATAGAAATCCTTTTCGAGCCCTTCGAAGACATAGTCGTTCTCAAAGATGAACTTCTTCTCCTTAAAATATTGAAATACCGCGGGCAGAGTGGTCTTGGAGAAAAGCCTGGCAGGTTTGGTCTCATCTCCATTGAAGTGCTGATACCCTATATTTGCCGGAAGGGCAAAGAGGGACTGCTCCTTCCATTCAACGGTCCATTTGGGTCCGCCTTCACGTGCCCAAAAAGTCGTTGCCCCACGCCCTGAGACGACATAAACCAATTCCTCAAACATATGCCGCTGGGGTTTGAGGCTCTGTCCCGGGGGGATCTCACAAATATAATTGTCACCCGAAACTTCTTCACCGTAGAGATTTATGTAGGCACCTAATCCACCCATTCGGGTCCATGGCTTCACCTCCACAGCCCTCAAGTCACTGAAATGATACCCTGGATAGATGGGGATGCCCTCTGACTTTTGAAATTCGGAGTAGTAATCTCGGTTGACGTCGTCGAAAAATTCTCTCCCTTTCACAGTTTCTTCTAATGTCTTCGCACTCATGAACTTACTCCTTTCCTTAAGATTGATAGTGGATTAAATGGTTAATAAGCCCGTTTTCAAAATGGGAATATAGCAGGTAATAGACAGGTTTGTCAAAGATAAGAGGAATAGCTCACTTTGATCATCTCCGATAGCCTAACGAGTCTGTAGAAAAAGTCAGTTTTTTAAAAACTGTTCCTTTGGCCAGCTCCAAGATAAGACATTTTCATTTGCTCTCGTTGAAACTTTCGTATTCCTTGATGCAATGTTCTTATTCCCATGATATAGCTCACACCCCAATACCCACCCAGTGACCCCTTCACGCAAGCCCCTCTCCATATCTGTGGACCTTTGTCAGGTTATGCACAATACAGTAGACCAGCCATTGTGTGTTCACCTTTGGTTTCCCCCGCAGAGTGAATCTATCCAACCCCAATATGGAACAAATATGTGCAAACGGAGGCTCCGCTGTCCCAAGTCTTCTATTGTAGATAAGACGACCCCTGATCGAATCGATCTTGCGCTTCATCTTCTGTGTGAACGTCTCCGGCTTCGACTCCGCACTCCCCTGAAAAAAGTACACCTGTCTTGCTTCAGTCCTGTCTGGATGTCTCAGGCATCTCTCCCGTAGCTCGCAGATCCGGCAGTCGGTCTTTCTCCCATGAAACTTGATGGCCCGCTGGCCATTCACCACCACATTGCCCCCATTGCGGTAAAGTCGCTTGCCCGCAGGACAGATGCAGTGAGTCTTGTCTTCGCTTATCGTAAAATCCCTGTGTGGCCTGTAGAGGTTGGCCACTCCATAGTACTCGGCCCTCTCTTTTCTGAATCGCTCTTTGTATTTGTCAACCTCCGAAAACCGGGGATCCCGTTTCCAAAATTGTGTGTCCGCAATATACGCATCAATCCCCTGCTCCATGACCTCCTTCATGTTCGCCTCGGTATGAAATCCGCTGTCGGCTGTGAGTTTCGCCTTTTCGAAGACATCCTTTTTGTTGCCAATGGCCTCGAAGTTCTTCCTCGCCCCCTCGATCATAGGAATAAGCAGATCATGTTCCTGCGCCGCACCAAAGGCTTCGGCATGCACGATGACCTGATGCTTGCCGTCTACCACCGCTACCCCATCATACCCCTGGATCACCCCGTGAGAGGTCTTCATCTTCGCACTGTCGTTGTCCGTGATGTTGCTCTTAATGGGTTTGCCACTCTTGCCCGGCTTATCTTCATTGACCCTCAACCATGCCCTTATTTTCTTCACCTTCTTCTTGAGCGTATCTACATACTGCTCCTCTTGTTCAACGATGCCCCTGTTCGTCTCGGTTACATCCATTTCCCGATGCCGCTTCACCATCTGACGGATCGCCTTCTCCATCTTCTCTTTTTTCTTCTCCAGCTCTCCTCTCGTCCCGCTCCATTCCTTCGAGGCATTGGATGGAAGCTTGCAACCATCCACCGCAAACATCTCTTTCCCAATTAGCCCCATCTCGTCACAGATCAATAATACTTCAAGAAAGAGATGAATGATCTCCTGGCCCGACGTCGAGATGAAGTCTGAAATCGTCGTAAAGTGAGGCTCTGTGTTTGCCGACAACGCCATGAAAATAACGTTCTCCCGGCAGCACTGCGCTATCTTACGGCTGTAGGTGATCCCTCGTGAGTAAGCATAGAGAATGATCTTCAACAGAATCGCAGGATCATAGGCAGGAGCCCCGGTCTCGTCGTTTCGGTACCGGGCATCAAATATGGAGAGGTCTATCTCGTTGTCAATGAGGTAATGAAGGCTATACTCAAAAGTCCCGGGCAAGATCTGCCGATCAAAATGAATCGGTATGAACTTCCCCTGGGAATAATCATACTCCTTGTATCTCGCCATATCTCTCCTTTTTTTACTAAGCGGTCTCTGGGTGTTCTACGATCAAGTATATGGCGATATTATCATGCTTTCAAGACTTTTTCTACAGCCTCAACGTTTAAGTTACGTTGGTACCCCTATCGTCGCTGGCAGTTGCTCCTCAATCTCCTTCTTTACCCACTCTGTCGGGTCCTTGCCATAATCATCCATATAGTTCCCAGGATAATTGATCCCTGGAATGGCCGGGATCCATTCCTCGCTCAGGATATCCTCTGGATCACCATATTTGCCAGCCAGGTTTCTCACCTCAGGGTCATCCAGGGCGCTGAGATGGCCTTTGTCAACGATCTTCACATGCTCACCGGTGTCTCTCATCTTGAACTCAATGGTATTAAAATAAGTGTGTGCCGCATGCCCCATATGATTTCTGGGAAGTCTGTCCCCCTTGGCATACTTTATAAACTCGGGGTCAAAGTCATCAAGTCCAATTCCCCAATGGAGTACCCCGGATCTTTGTCTCTCATAGCTATTGATAAAGAGGGGATAACCACCGAGACGCATATCCACACGTCTCCTGATAAATTTGGGGCCCGTCCCCAAAGCTATCTCGACAAGATAAAGATATCCTGGGCGAGGGTAACCAGGATACCATGTGTTTTTAGTCGCCTCCAAAACTTCTCTCACGAGGTCTCCAAACTTCCCTCCCCCCTCAACTTTGTAAACCTGTCCTTCCTTCAAGTAGGTTTTCATATGAGGGAAGTAACCGGTATGGTTCGCAGTCCCGGCGATGACTCCTTCGGCTGTTGTATGCCTTGCCTTTGTGTTTAACCCCTCAGCCGCAAACTTAGCCTTGAGTGACGATAATACCGGATCCGAATCAAGAGCTAATAAGGAATGAAAGGGATACATAAGGAGGTGTCCTGGAAGAGGCTGTGCAGCACGCCACACCCTTGCTTCATCCGGGGGGACTGAGAAAGAAACATCTGTCCCTTGCGGGTCAGTAATCCTCACCTCACTGACCCTGTCTAATGGTTCAAGCACCTTGCGTTCAATCAGAGCCAATACGTCACTCGGAAATGCATCTACTTTGCTCTGGAGAGCTTCAGGATTATCATATACCCACGTCCCGCCGAACTTTGAGCCATACTTCCCCATAGCGATTCGGTGAAAACGCCGTCCTCCTCCGCCCACAATGATTTTATCGTACTTATGAACATACTCAGGATAACGATCAAAAAAACCCTCGAGATACCACTTGACCTCGATGAGTGTTCGCTTTTCAAGACCCAGTATTTCTACGATTTCATCCCTCCAGTAAACTTCCGCCCATCCCTCGCGTTGATTCTGTTTTGATAATTTTTCCCGGGGGATCCCTGCAACTTCTTCCTCTCCAATCGATGCTACTTCAATCCCTTTCTCTTTAAAAACATACATAATAGCTTCCAGCACCAACCTATCTTGCCCTGGAGGAGCCACAAGTAATACCTTTTCTCCGGGTTTAATCGTGCCCAGTTCACCTCTACCGGAGGTTCTTTGAAGAGCCCTCCTCGCATAAGGGATTAATTGGTCTATTTTTGAGACCTCTTCGATACGCTCTGGATAAACAGGTGCTGGGTACTGTAACATCGCTTTTCTCATTTTACTCCCCTTTTCTTTACATTATATTATAAATACCAAATTTTTAGCTTCAAATGAATGGGGTGAATATATGAAAAGATGAGTTTGGTGTCAAATAAAAAGACTACAACCTATAGGGTTTTTTCTTAATCCAACCGGGGGATGTTCTGAGAAAAAGCTTTATCAATGGGATATGGGCGAGTCAAGACTGGACTTCCACCCTCACGAGCCAGTCATCTCAAAAAGAATTACCAATGAAAAGTTAGGTATCCAGTGTAGTGTGAAAGTAGAGGTCCTCAACCTTGATTGGTTTTCTGAGCAGTCCTTGCTCCAGAGATCCCTGAATAGCCCTCTCAATCGTTTTCCGCATAGCCCGAAGGCCTAATGGGTAAGGGTCTTCTCCAAAGACGGCTGTTTGCTCCTTCCAGTCGTTCCCCTCAAAGTATAGATAGGCCGACCGGGCTCGACTGGTCCGCTCGTAGGCCACCTCCTTTGATCGCTGAAAGGCTTTGTAGAACTCCATCGCTACCCAGGGATGGTCCCGCAGGATGCTATTCTTAATGACCAAATGGTGATTCGCATGGTAACACCTGGCCTTGCGGAAGAATTCAGAGATGACCGCTTTCCCCTGATCATTGAACAACCTTCGGATCCTGGGATTGTCAGTCATGGGTGTGCCACCATAGCGGTCGATCACGGTGGGATCGCCTGCAGTGATGCCCTCCTTAATTTTAGGCGTGGATTTGATCCATGCGCTGGGCGGGAATATAGCATCCAGTTCTCCACGGTCAAGCATAACGTCCATGGTCTGGTCAGCAGTGAGCCAATGGAGAGTGACACCGTTTACCACCTCATGCCCTCTCAGGTGAAGGCCCACTGCCCCTCCGTGGCTTAACTCCTTGGTGCGACAGTTGTACCAGATGTTGTCCCAGGTTCGATTCCGTACAACTCCTTCAGCGTCACTCTGAACCACAGGGCAGCAGTCATGGCGTAGTCAGGAACACCAATCCGCTTTCCCTTAAGGTCTCCAAGGTGCTTTATACCAGAGGATGTGTTGACATAAAGATGAGCCAAGTGGTGGCCCCTGCTTATAAATACTGGAATGGGACTCCAGTCCCACCTTCCTCTGCTGAGGATTTCGTTCCTTTCTTTGGCGAGGAGAGTCTCCGAGATGGACATTTCCGAAGCGTCAAACTCCAGGCCATTTGCGAGGTTCCTATAAAAAAACATGCCACCGTTAACTGTTACGATCTCCAAGTCAATGTTCTCTGGTCTGACTGTACCGTCCTGGAGTGGCCTTATCCGGGGATTGTTTGAGAAAGTCATCGTGAGCTTAAGTGCCATTTTTATCCCCTCGGTGTTTATTTTGTATTATTATTTTCGCAAGCGTCCTATTTTTCATATAAAATTTATATTTTGATTCTTTGACGTTTAGATTCATTATCAGGATGATATTCTTTTGTCAATGACAAAAGAAACAATATAGTCATTAATGAATCATTTGACGAAAGCCGATGATCCAATTATGATTGAGACATAAAGACAGGAGAAAACACTTTTCGCCTGCACGGAATAACCTTTAGGAGGTGCGAGAAAGATGAAGATTGAAATGAAAGATCTAAGTGGACCTCAGACACATGAACTACTTACGAGTGCCATATCCCCTCTTCCGATCGCCCTGATTTCCACGGTAGGTGAGGATGGCATTTACAATGCAGCACCTTATAGCCTGACCATTCCTGTGAGCTGGAAACCACCCATCGTCTGCGTCTCTTTCGGGCTCCGGGACGGGCAAAAGAAAGACACGCAGAGAAATATCGAATTCTCCCGGGATTTTGTAATCAACACGATGGATGAAACGCTGATAAAGCCTACGATTCAAACCGCAGCCAGCTATCCGAGTAATGTGGATGAAATGAAGAAGGTTGGTTTGACTGCCATCGCCTCTGAAAAGGTGAAAGCTCCCCGGGTGGCTGAAGCTCAAGTAAGCTTGGAATGTCAGTTTGTGCAAAAGTTAGAGTTCGGAGAGGGAGAAGATTTTCGAACAGTGATCTTTGGAGAAGTTGTATGTGTGCATGTCAAAGATGAAGTTTGGGTTTCAGGAAAGATTAATCCTTCTCTGTTAAAGGCTGTGGGGCGCCTCGGAAATGGAATCTATTGCCGGGCCAAAGACATTTTCAGATTGACACCCTCCTGAACCCCGTAAAACTATCACTAGGTCAGTAGAATAACTTCCTATTTTATTCTTTGTCTTTCTTCATTGCCCACACAATCCAAACGATGAGACCCAATGTGCAAGCCGACATAATGATTATTCCTAACCACATGTTATTTCGCCCCCCTTCTTAGTTAAGAATCTTTCAAAAGAAGTTCTACTCCGAACACCCTTTTTCTAAGGTCTGGAGCAGCCTTGAAAATATCTTTCAAATTACACCCTTTAACCCTTGGCTATCAATGTAGTATGAGGTTCTATTTTTGGATTAGGAATATTAAAATCAGAACAACCCTTCTTTTTATCCCAGATGAAATCCTCACACCCCAGTTCAAGGAACCTGTCATGAATCATCTTATCATAATGAGTCCTAATGGATCTTACATGTCTCTGTATATCCTTATTCCTTACCTGCTGCGCAGTGTTGCTGTTGTATTGGATGTAGCATAGCTTTGGGACCCGTATCATCCGGGTTTTAAGAAAAGTCCTGACCATGATCTCATAGTCATCTGCAACATGAAGCTCCTTATTATGACCTCCTATGGATTCATAAAAGGATTTCCTCCAAGCCCGTATATGGTTAGGGCTTGAGATGATATGCCGAATCGTTTTCGCATTTATGTTAGGGGCATTCCCTGAATTGTACAGTTTGCCTTTATATTCAACATCGGTATAGGAACCATACCCAAAGGCCCAGCCCTCCCTGTAAGTATGGCTTGCGCCGTTCTCATAGATCTCAGCACAGTCAGTATACAGGAATCCGGCCTCTGGAAACTGTTTAAAGCCTTTTACAACGTAATCGAGGGCATAGTTCGTCAATTCATCATCATGGTCGAGTTCCACGAGTATTTGGCCCTTTCCTAAACTACAGGCCCAGTTCTTCAGCTTACCTATGATTCCTGAGTGTTCCCATGGCTTGAAGACATGGATCCGGTGATCTTTCTTGGCAAGGTTATTTAAGATTTTGAATGTTTTTCCATCATCATCTGAGTCATCCACGATGATCCATTCCCAATTGGTATAGGTCTGTTCCTTGAGGGATTGGAATGGCCGATAGATTTTTTCCCCGGTTTTATAGGTGGGGGTAAAAACAGTAACAAGGGGATTGTCCTCTGTCCTCTGGTCGTTAAACACGTTTTTTAGATAGCAGTTGTAAGCATCTATCCCAAGCTGGGTTAGGTCCGGCAGAGTATCACAATGGAGCCATCTCTTTTGGATCTCGGAAGGAGCTTTTATAAGGTTAGGGAAAGAAGATAAATTACCAATTGTAATAATAACATGTGGCCTATCCTGGATGAGGATTTGGTTGAGGTTAGAATCAGAAGAATAGCATCGGCAGTCGAGTTTCTTCTCTTCATAATCTTCCTGTATTGGAGTGACCAATTTTAAGTCATCGCGTCCAAAGATACAAATTATTGGTAACTTATCGCTTGCTTTGAATAATTTGACTGCAAAAGTCATTAATTTGATAAACTTTTTCTTTATAAAAGCTCCCTTGGATGCTGTATTGCCGTTTTTCCCTGGACACCCGTCAAACGCCACAACCTTCATTTCGTTCACTTCACCTTTAACCTCTCTCCTGATGGTCTGGGTTTCTCTCTCAATGTTTGATCATCTCTTTTTGTTCTAAAGTATTGAAGATGAGCTTTGGGCAATGATCACCCTCTTTCTCCTCCCTAACGATCAAGGTGAAAACCAAAATAATTTCTTAGCCTTTAAAAAGAGAAAGCCATTAAGATTTGAGTCAATGGGATTAAAAAATGAGATGGGTACTGATTAACAACGAAGAATTAGCAATTTTGACTTTAAGAGCGGAGGTCGAAATGAAGGATGTGAAACCTGAGCAAGTGAAAGGTGGTCCAGAAAAATGTTTTCTATAGAGAAGGTGGATTCTAAAATCTTCTCTTTTTTCTTTGGGCTAAGAATTGAATCTTCCTGGTCTCCATTTTTAAAGCAAGGGTAAGGAGCAGCAAGATCTGAATTATCCAAGATGGAAAAGCAAAGGTAAGCAGGGAAGATTACAAACCAGAAGGAAAACAATATGATCAGGGAAATATTTAAACTTTTTGGATACTTTTTCCATTATAGTTTTTGAAAGAATCTAATTTTGAAGAACATTTTAAATCGTATTTTCTAAAAGATCAAGGAAAATTTTATTGATTTCTAGAAATGAAGCAGTATAATAATAGATATTTTCAAAACACTTAAAAGGGGAGGAAGCATATGGAAAAGTTATTGTTGTTGGTCTCCGGTTTCATGACGATTTTAGCCGTTCAGGCAGCGGCCCAAGAGAAATTTGAAGAGGATATCTTTAAAACCTCTGCCGGAGACCTGAAGATCACATTCATAGGTCATGGCTCATTAATGTTTACCTTTGGAGGAAAAATCATACATGTCGATCCCTACAGTGGCGTTGCGGATTATGCCAAGTTACCAAAGGCCGACATGATTCTGCTGTGTCATGAACACATGGATCATCTTGACCCAAAAGCTTTGAGTGCTGTGCGCAAGGAAAAAAGTGTTGTCGTATTGACCGAGACTGTTGCCAAACAGATTCAAGGTGGTATCGTCATGAAAAATGGGGAAGTCAAAACCGTTGAAGGATTAAAGATAGAAGCCGTACCCGCATACAATATTGTTCATAAACGTCCTGAGGGGCAACCCTTTCACCCCAAAGGCACCGGTAATGGTTACATCATCACCTTTGGCGACAAGAGGGTCTATGTGGCAGGTGATACAGAGAATATCCCGGAAATGAAAGATATAAAAAATATTGACATCGCCTTCTTGCCAATGAACCTCCCCTATACCATGACCCCGGAAATGGTGGCCGATGCAGCAAAAACCTTAAAACCGAAAATCCTCTACCCCTATCATTATGGTGACACAGATACATCCAAAATTGTGAGTTTACTGAAGGGGATGAAGGAGATTGAAGTACGCATCCGCAAGATGAAGTAAGTACCTGCACTTTCCTCTTAAATTCTAACATCAATGAGGGGAGAGAGGAAAAAGTCAATCACCCTCCCCTTCCCTGTCTTACCCTCTGTGGTCAAAGCTATTTTCTTAGAGGGGATGGAATAAACTCCTGATATGTTATTCCCAGCCTTCTGATGCTAAAGCTTCATGGAGTTCGTCAGGATGGTGGCGACAACGATATTCGAAGCGGCTTGATTCAGCATGAGCTTTGTTATAAGGCCAACCATTTGCCATGCGATTTCGTTCATGAAGTTCATGGAGTAATACATATCCTCTTTCTTTTTCTTCAATCGCATCATCGATCCAGACATCCCTTTCTGGAACGAACTCATAAACATAATCATGACCGCCCTCTGTAAAGTCTATATCAAACACACTTCGAACCAAGCGGCCATTGACAATCCACACACTAACCCCATTTTCAAGTTTTTTCCATAGCCGCACATGAACCTCATGACCATTCGGCAGATCTTTACCATGATGAGTCAGGCGGCTAACATCTCCTGCACGGCGACGTTCCATCTTCTCTATCCTATCGGCTTCTACAAGCGCTTTATCATAAGGTACACCTTTTGCCATGAGATGGTGTTCCACCAGTAGGTGATCAATAAAAAACAGCCTCTCATCGGTTTTGGTCTCCTTTTCAATCCAGAGTTCATCTTCCGGAATATAAGGAAAGCTATAATGCTGACCAAAATTGGTAAATTCTTCATCCATGTGACCACGAATGTAACTCCCATCGACAAGCCAGATGGTGAGATTTCCACGCCGATCTATTTTTTCAAGATAGGGCGATTTTAGTTTAGATATCATAAATTAATTCAATCTTTTCTTAATCTTTAAAACCTTAGGTCCATAGGAAGTGTGGGCATACTTTATTCACCCGCCATTTTATACTCTCGCTTCCAAAATAGTCAAGAACGAGGGAAAATCGGGGAATGCGTGCCTTTGGAAACACACTTTCTTGTGGGATACACAGATCGGCATACCCCCGTTAGCGATCATCTCGGAAAGAGACATCGATGATGAGAATTTCCGAGTTGCCCGCCGTCCGGACGGGAGGGCCCCAGACCTGGATGCCGCTCGTCACGAAAACGTGCGTGCGATTTTTTAGCTTGTATCCCCAGCTCAATTCGTACTGGCGCTTGATGAGGAAATTAACAGGAAACAATTGCCCGTTGTGCGTATGACCTGACAGCAGGATATCGGCGCCGCTGTGGCTGATATTATCGAGATCGGTCGGCCGGTGATCCAGGACGATGACCGGCAGGCTTCTGTCGTAGTCTCTTAAAATCTCATCGATTGATTTCCGGCCCCTGGACCGTTCGTCGTTCCGGCCGACGAGGTAAAAAGCGTTGTCGATTTTTTCCACGGCATCCTGAAGAAGGCGGATCCCGGCCCGATCGAAAAACGTTATTGTACTGGCGCCGCGCAAATCATGATTTCCGGGGACTCCGTAGACACCGTATTTCGACTTCAGGCGGCGAAATTGGACTGCGAACTCTCCCAGCTTCTCGTCCTGACGGTCGCCTTCGAGCACATCGCCTCCGATCAGAATGATATCCGGGGATGCGGTATTGACCTTTCCAACAAACCGCTCCATGAGGCGCCGGTAGGTCGTCTCTCGTAAATGAAAATCAGCAATGAACGCAATTTTCAATTGCCGGATCTCTGAAGATTTCTGAGGGATCTCAACCGAATACTCGCGGATCTGAGGATGATTATTCCGCACCGCCCCGATCACGACGACAGCCATGGGCATTACCAGAACAAGAAAAAGCCTGGCCAGCCGGAATCCCCGGCTTTTTACAGTTGCCTTAGATAAGATTTTTGTCAGCCGGGCAACGCCGAGAGCGAGATCCAGCAGGATGACGGAAAGGATGAGGTACAACAGGAGCGGCAGCGAAAAATAGCCGGCGATAATAATAAATTTGGACCCTCCCGTGCCCACATGATGAGAGAGTATTTCGGCGAGCGGGAAGGCCAACACAAGAAGAATATAGGCGATAATGAAAAGGATTTTGAAAAGTCTTTTGAAATCAGTTTCCAGATGCGAAAACCGGCATAGATGATCAGAGGCGTGGAGAATAAGATCTCTCTCAATAAAAACATTTCAGGAAATTATACAATTTGAGCTTGTTTTTTCGCAATATAGGTCTCTTAAATTCCATCCCATTCGAAAGTCATTTTCTCAGATGGCAAGGGCACGATGAAAACTGGCTTACGGGTCCGTTGCAATACTGAACCAGCCACACTCCCAAGAAATGTCTGTTTTAAAAATCCTTTTCCATGGGTTCCAAGGACCATCGCATCGCAGCCCTCCTCGTCTGCTACCTTCAAGATCTCTTCAACAGGATGACCTATAGGAACGAGGATTTTGGATACCAGTTCAACGCATGGAGGACCCATTTGAGCCTCTGCCTTTTTACAAAATCCCTGTAGATGTTCCCTGATCTTCTCAATGTCCACTTTTTGTTCCTCTTCTTTAGCCCCTTCCAATGTATCATATCCCACACCTCCTTCATAATAAACATAAGGAGGGATGGGTTGAATGGCATGTAAGATGATAATCTTTGCGTCATACCTTCTTGCCATATCCGTGGCATATAGGAATGCATAAGAAGAGTTTTTACTGAGGTCAGTTGCATAAAGAATCTTCTTAAATTTTGGAATCATCTCTCTCCTCCTTTCCTCCCCCACCTTTCTTTAAAATACACTGGTTAAGGATAAAAATTCATTCCAAAAATATATATGCCAACACTTCTTGACGGCTACTCATCTCGGAGAACCCTCTATACCACCTAACAGCAGCAGCATACATCGCCGCAGCAAAGATGGTAGCAAGATGGATCATACCAGCAGCAATCATACATCGTGGAGATTCTATCTTTTGCCTTTTTTGTTTTTGCTTTTTTATCATTTTTGTTCATCATTAACACCTCCCATCTAATTTAAATTTAATAACAAAATATAAGAATTCAAGGTTAAAATGTTGATATAATCAATAAAATAATAGATCAAGAGACCCTCTTTGTACTCGAGATCTGGAATTTTCAACCAAGGATAAGAAACTTAATCCCTTATGTCTTGTAAAAACCATTCCGTAGGCAGCTCCTTTCCCATCCCCTTTTCTTTCGCCAGTTGGTAGACCTTGCCAGCACAGGCAGCGAACTGGAGCCCTTGAGTACCTGCGTTAATAAAAAAAGTAATCTGTTTGGAGTCAATTCTTCCAGGTACTTTGCCAGCCTTCAAGTCCATAAAGTATTTGAAAAAGTCTCCTTTGTAGTTGTCCACAGTCGGGTTAGGAATGCGTTTTCGCTCTTCCGGCTGGCCGGCAATATAACCAACATTACCGTGAAGCCGAATCATTCCTTCATCCATCGTTTCCACAGTATTGCGACCTAATTTCACAGAAAGGTCACAACGCTTGACGACTTTGGGACCGATCTCGCACGCTCGGACACAAGTGATATGCGCGCCTTCTTTTAACCATTCCGGTCCATCGAAAACGACGCGAGCGGAATCCGTGCATGTCGATACGATATCGGAGTCTCGAACAACTTCTTCCGGGGAATTGACGGCGACAACTTCCAAACCGAGTTTCCCGCTCATCTCCTTAGCATAGGCTTCGCGGTTCGTCTTGGTCGGACTGTAGACTTTAACCTTTTTCAGTTTGCGCACTTCATGGAAGGCTTCCAAATAGGTTCGCGCCATGCCTCCGGAGCCGAACATGCCGACAACGGAAGCGTCTTTACGAGCGAGGTACTTGACGCCTAAACCACCGCAACCTCCGACGCGCATATGCTGCAAAATGCCGTCGTTAATAATCGCTAACGGCTCGCCATTTCGCACGCTAAACACCATGACCAAACCGCAAAACGTACCCGGTTGTGTACAATACTTCTCCTCAGTTTCGCCATGAGGCCAGTAAACAATGTCCGACTTCATGCGAATGGCGAAAACGCCAATCTTGCGGCTCGCACCTTCCATCGTCCCCCAGCGGTAATAACCGTCGGGCCGTTCGCAGGGAACCCACACGTCAAGGCGCGGTCGATAAACTGCATCGCCTTTGAGCAAGTCGTCATAACCGACTTCCAATGCCTCGAGACAATCTTTCATAGTGAAGAGCTTTCCTACTTCTTGGTTGTTAATGAGCAGCATAAGAACCTCCTGTGACTGATTTACAACAATAAGACGTATTTGAGAAGTTTAATGGACTTGCATCACAAGGCCTTGATCCTTAGGAAAGTTATTTATTAATAAGAACTCGATTGGGATTGGGTTGAATATATGAAAAACTAATTTGTATGTCAAGCAAAAGGACTCCTTTAGTTTCAGAATGGCATTTGTCAATTGTGTAGCATGGTAGGATGATCACCTAAGGGTTAATGAACCATCGACATGTTTGATATTTCACCTTCTTATCTTCACTTCAACATAGGGCATGTGTTGAAGATTACCGTTCGCAAGAAGGACCTAAATCAGCGGCGGCGTTTCACGCCGTATGCTGGAAGGCCTTTTAAGGGTTAACCATAATTTTATTTAAAAATCTTTTGTGCATTCTCATAGGCAATCAACCTTGCAGCATTAGGATTTAAACCACCCAATATGCGCCTCATTTGTTCAATCTCTTTTTTATACTTTGAAGTTTCAAACCCCTCACGCCCGAATTTTGCATCTGTTCCAATCATGAACCTCCCCGGCATTTCTTCAAAAAGCTGTGCCCAATCTTCATATAATTCTCCTTTGGGATTGGTGACAGGTTCAAGATTTCTCCATTCGTTATGTTTCATTATTATTTTAATATTCATCATAACATTTGGATATTTGAGAAGTATTTTGCGGGCATTTGTAGGGTGAGTCATTGCTGTATGCGATAGTATCAACTTTAAGTTGGGAAACCTATTAAACAATAATTCTATGCCGCCAAAGACCTGTGACTCATAGGATTTCCCATCAGGGTCGACTGGTTCTGCATGTATGTCCAGCCACGCCCCCTTATTGACAATCATCTCAACAATCCTGAGGAAGGGTTGAAAATCAGGTGGATATTCAATCACTGGCTGTCTGCCGTTTTTATTAAAATGAAAAATTCCAATTTCCCCGACACCGGCATACGCTCCGCTGTCTAAATCATTTGAAAGGTGTTTAAGAATATGCTTCAAACCTTCCTCTGAATATTCCTCATGATAAGCCCTGTGCAGCCAGTATGTAATATAATTACTCCCGCAAAAAAGCCTGATCCTATTTTTATCTAAATTTAGAAGCCTCTTTTTCTGCTCTGCGCCTTCCTCATGGTTGTCTTCGCGTCCTTCATTAGGCGTTGGCATAGAGATGACAAATTCAACATCAGCCGCTTTTATAACTTCCACGATTTCTCGAATATCAATATTTCTATCTCCTATGAGACCCTTGTCTTTCTTATGGTCACGCGGCAGTGGAAGGTCAAGATGAACATGCGTATCTATCATTGGACCTTTATATTTATCGCTGATAACCCGTGATGACCGTCGTGGATTAGATCTTGTGTGTTCTACTTCAAAGGCAGGTGGGGGTAATTGAATGACACTGGAGGCGATACTCTCTGAGAAAACGGGTGGGGACGAAAACCAAAACAAAAAAATTAAAAGGAATACAAGAGTATTCATCTATCCCACCTTCCTATCAAAAGATATGAGTGCATGGTGATTTAGTAAGCCTGCCCAAATTTGTTACTGTTGTTACGGGATAGCAAGCCATACACTAACAAAAAATCCCGGAAAGCAGAAAAATACAGATTGCCCCTAAAATAATGCCCATCGAGGTGAAATGTTGATGCCCATGCTCGCGAGCAGTAGGAATCAATTCATCCAATACGATGAAAGTCATTACTCCGCCAGCAAAGGCCAGTGCACCGGGGATTATAGATTGAAAAGGTTTAAGCAAAAGAGCGGCCATAACCGCGCCAACTGGCTCGACCAGACCAGAGAGAAACGCCGTTCGGAAGGCATTCCAACGACTGACTCCACTCCTGCATAGTGGCAAGGCAGTCGCTATGCCCTCCGGTATATTATGCACAGCAATCGCCAAAGCTATGAATACGCCAAACCGCGGCATATGCATATAGCCTGCACCAATGGCCACTCCCTCAGGGAGATTATGGATCGAAATGCCAATGGCTATGAGCACTCCAGTCTTGAACAGTTTTTGATCGATCAGTAGGCCTTCCTTCTCACCAAAGAGGATGTGTGGAGTGAAAAAGTCTATCAGAAACATGAACAGCGCCCCTATACCGAAACCAATAGTAGCCGTCAAGTAACCAGCCTGATACCAAGCTTCGTTGACAAGTTGAATGAAAGAGAGCGTGATCATTACCCCTGCGGTGATTCCCATTAAAAAACCGTAGGTGTGTCGCCCGGGCTTGCAAAAGACAGCGATGATCCCTCCCACTCCAGTACCCAAGCTGGCTATCAAGCTCAAGAGGAATATGGCGAGTAAGGTATTCATCCCTTCATCTCCGAAACTATCTTCCTTCGTCTGCGAAACAACGAAATGAGTGACTCAGATGGATCTCCAGTTATACCCATTATCAATTTGCTGCGGTAATATACACTATTTTCAAACCTTAGGGAAGAGAAAGTTACAGGAAGGAGTCTTCATTTCATAAAAGATAGGAGAAAATGGCAACTGCTCCCGCAATCTTCCTGTCGGGAGAAAAATCAGTTATTCTCGAACAAAAGAAAACCTTGGGAAAAACCTCTCTTTCCAGAAAATGGGACTCTGCTTCCTTGAGTCTGTTACGGATTCTCAAAGATTTCGTCGCCTTATTCCTTGCCGAACAATTCTCGCGTCTTCCGGGCGATGCGTTCTCCAAAGATTCTTGCTCTTTCCCTTTGGGCTTCATCGCCGTCTTTGATCGCGACAGCCCCGAAATGGATAAAGGGTTGACCCCAGGATGTCCCCCCCGAGTAGACCAGCAGCCCCAGGACGAGGAGATGTGCGATCAATCCCATTTCAGCAAAATCACCCCCTCCTCCAATATACCCTGCCGTGACAAACACGCTTCCAACTTTGCCGCCAAGCTTCAGCCTTGTCGTGCCAATCCACTTCTTCATTTGCCATGAAAAGGCTCCGCGATGGGTGGGACAACCCAAGATGATGGCTCTTGAGCTTTCCACAAAACTGTCGTCAATTTCATCAATGCTCATACTTTTCACTTCGACCTCACCGCCCAGTCTCGCGCCTTCGGCAATTATTTCCGCTATTCTTTTCGTATTTCCCGTTTCGCTATGATAGATAATTGAAATCCTCATTCAAATACCCTCCTTTCACGGGATGATAAACTTAAACCCCTTAATTCCTCGATTTCGAGGAAAGAGTTTTCTTCGTCCAAGTTCTGCAGATTTGAATGGCTCATTTAACACTTTCCGCAGGAACGATAACATTCTATCCTACCCCCGTCAAGCTTTAAGAAAGGTTATACCTATAAAGTGGGATGATTTCTCAACATCAAGGGTTGTTGATTTCTGAATGAAGGAGAAGATAATGAATGGGCTGATTGTGTAAATTGAATCTTGATCTATATTTCATTTTTCTAAACAAATGATCAGAGTAGATTCTTAAGCTTGTGGTACTATGGCCACCTTTTCCCTAAGGGGCTTATCTGGAATCATATAGACCAAGAAATTCGCTACAAAGATCGTAGCGGCCAGAAAGTAAAAAGAGTACAGGATCCCAAAGCGATCGGCAACGAACCCACAAATTGCGGCTGCAAAGCTGGAAAACAGGGATTGGATACCAAAGAGGGCACTCACCACCGTGCCGCTGACATTTTTGGGAGCCAAGTCCATCGTCCAGGCAAACATGACGGGGCGCAAAGAGAAGAGGAAGAAACCCAGAAATGCCAGGACCCCGATGAAAAGGAAATTGAGCCTAAGGATGACCAGGGCGACCAGGAGGAGGCTTGTGGTAAGAAGTCCCGCAGTCAATACGGGGCGCCTCCCCTTCTTATCCGAAATTGCTCCCGAGATAGGGGAGCCGAAAATCCCTGCGGCCTGAACAACGCTGATGTAAGTTCCGACCAGAGCCGGGGAATACTTGAGCTCATGGGCTAGGTAAATCGGCAAGAAAGTGAACAGTCCGGCCTGAGTCATGTTACGAATTCCGGACAAAAAGCAGAGAAGGAGGATGCTTTTGTTCCTGGCCATCGCTTTTACGGCTACCCAATATTCTCTCAAAGAAAGCTCATTCCCTTTCGCTTCAGCCCGCACCGTTCCTGCTTTGACCAGGAGTTTCCACAAAACGAACCCCATGATGATTCCGGGAAGGAGATTGAGGATCAGCACGTGTCTCCAAGTCAGGAAGGTGAGGGCAACGCCGATGGACATAGGCGCCAGAGTATCTCCCAAATTGGCTCCCATAGCATGAATGGCTATCGCGAACCCCTTGCGCTCGGGGTAGCGTTTGGCAAGGAAGGAAAGAGCTGCTGGGTGCCATAGGTTGCCGCCAGTCCCCACAAAGGTGACGACGATCATAGCCACCACATAGCTGGTGCTGAACCCGAGGAAAAAGTAAGGGATACCTATGAGGGCTATGGATAAACCTAGAAGAAATCCGGTCTTTCCCACCATGTCAACAATGATGCCACCGGGCAAGTTCACGAAGAAGCTGGTAAAATAGTTCCATCCCATCAGAACTCCGACCTGGCTGTAGGTGAGTCCCAAATCTTTGGCCAGATATGGAAGGACAATGAATAAGGTGCTTGGGTACCAATGGGTAATCGCATGGCCGAGACTTACTGCTATCAATGTGGGATCAGTTTTCTTACCTCTGATCCAGGAAAACCAACTCGTTTTTTCCTCCACAGAAACCTCCCTTTCACAGAAATTTATTTGATGGGTCAGGTCGAAAGCAAATCGACCCTTCGGCTCCCTGGCAAAAATACCGGGACTTGTTCAGGACCAGTTCTCATATAACCCTTAAGAGGTTTCCCGTCAAATTAAATGCCCAAGATCTGAAGAAAAAATTTAGACCAGAATTGCGGTTAAGGGTTAACAAAAGAGGTTGTTTGTTTTACCTAATCATGTTCACTCTAATATGGGCCGGGAGGGTAATCTTGGAGGTATAAGGTCAACACTTTATACTTAAATTGTTATCAACGGTATTTGTCTATTGGGAAATCAGGTGGGATGATTATCTGAGAGTCAATGACTCATCGACTCAATCCAACTTAGCATCGTAGAAATATGGGAAGCGTCCCTCATTTTTTTCACGGATCTAAAACCTGTAATCCGGCGTTTGCTGAACCACTTACTCGATCGAATGGAATTAGAAAATATGGGAGGTATCCCCTCTATTCATTCAAAATACTCTTTCAGTCCCAACCTCTTAACTGTTTGTAACTGAGGTATACCATTTTCATCCCAGCCTCGTAACTGATAGTATTTATCAAGTAATTCAGCCAGCTTTTCTGGTGGAGTTCTCTGCCCTGCCAGCGGGCCTCGTGGAATTGCCTCCCACATAACCCTATACGGCAAAATGTCATCTTTACGACTAATCCCCTCTCTTACGTTAAATATTCTTTCCATATTGCAGATTCTTTCCCCTATCTCATTCAATTCTGAACTACTAGGACTCCAGCCAGTTACTGCTTCCAATAAATTTGTATAAACCTCATTGAATTTTTCCCCACAGCCTGCTTCCATCACAAAACGGCACAGTATCAGCGAATCTCCAACAGTGCACATGTTTTGAGAAGGAATGGCTTGCTCTACCTTACCTTCGTAGTCAATCATACTTGGTTCATATCGTCGTCTTGTATCTTGATGCGAACCCCCGCGCGGCCCCGTTGCATACCCTATGGACATAACCTTTAATGCTCTTGCTGAGTGCCCCGGTATTTCGAGACCTTTCACCTGATATGCGTACTTCCATGATTCACCACCTAATATTTGTGACATCCGCTTCGTCCCCTCAGCTAAAAGATTTCCAATACCCTGGCGCCGAGCAGTTTCTCCAATTAAGGTAAGAATCAGATCGCCATCACCAAACCTCAATTCGTGGCCTCCGGCCTCCCTTCCAAATAAGATACCTTTTTCAAAGCATTCCATTGCAAACGCCATACTCACTCCCATGGTGATCGTATCCAGACCATACTCGTCACAGAGCTGGTTTGCCGTAATAATGGTATCCAGATTATTTACACCCACCATAGAACCCAGGGCATATAGAGTCTCATACTCAGGATTTTTTAAGAGCTTACCCCCTAACTCACAAAGCTTTCCGCAGGCAACCGGGCAACTGTGACAGCTAATGTTCTTCCGATAATAATGGTCTCTTAATCTCTCGCCTGAAATACTCTTTGCATATTCAAAGGTTTCGTCGGTCAGGTTCCTCGTCCCTAAAGTACCCAAGGTGTTCATTTTCGATATACCCGAAGAAGTACCCAGTGAAGTAAGGGACTTTGTTTTGGGGTTTGAATCTAAATTCGCCTGAATCATCATCCTTACATCTTTCAACAGTCTTTCTGAGTGAATTTTCAGCTCTTCTTTTTCACCCCTCTTGGCAACAATGGCCTTGAGGTTTTTTGAACCCATTACTGCCCCAAGCCCCCCCCTACCAGCAACACCATGCCGGCCGGTTATCCTCGGATGAACTATGGCTGCATATTTCACTAAATTTTCTCCAGCTATTCCCGTAGTGCAGACTTCAAAGTCCCTCATTTTATCTGATATGAAAGCCAGGACTCCCTCGGGTGACTTCCCCTTAAGTGCTTCAGCATCGCGAATCTCAATATGACTCTTATCCACAAGAATATACTTTGCCTCCTCCGCTTTTCCTGTAACAACCAGAGCATCATAGCCAGACTGTTTCAATGCGCTTGCAAACCTTCCTCCCATGGTGGAGTAGAAGAATAGACCTGTCAGAGGAGACTTTGCGGAAATACATGCTCTATCGCTGCCTTGGATACCAGTTCCTGTAAGAGGACCGGCTGCAAGAATAAGGACATTATCTGCGGATAGTGCATCAATGCCAGGGCGAACCTTCTCCAACATAATTTTGGCGGCAAGTCCATTGCCACCAAGCAGTTTCCGATAGGTCTCCTCGGATATTTCCTCAATATCGATTCTCTGAGTACTCAGATTGACATGTGCTATCCGCCCCATGACACCATCCATATATTACCTCTCTACTTCCCGTGGCAGTTTATTATTGTTACCACAAAGGTCAGCCTGCGAAGGTCTTACCATAGGTTCCAGTGTAAATTTTATATTTTCCACCAACCCGCTAAAATAATTCTTTAAAAGCGCCGGCGGCTGTATAAACGATCCCTACCCCATTCATGTATTGAGCGACTCTTAGTGCCTCTATGACCTCTTCCTTAGTGGCACCTGCTTGCATTGCCTTTTGAGTCAACGATTTTACTCCCTGAACAGATCCATGTGATGCATCGAAAACCATTGCGATGAGAAGCTTAAACTTCTTGGGTAAAGCTCCGTCGGCAAAAGCAAATGCGTTGTTATTCTTGACGAGCTTGAGAAATTCCGGATCAATTTTATCAAAAATGTCTAACGGATGTTCGGCCATTTTGATCGCCTCCTTCATAAGATGCTCGACTTGAATTTACAGACGAATCTCCATAGGCTCCTATGAACTTCGCCTATTTAATAAGAGATACACCGGAGAGAATATCTTTATACATCTCCATTTTCCCCATAAGGGCATTAATATACGTCTCCAGCTTATCCGTTTCCAACAAAGGAGAAGCGGGGAAACCAAGTTTATCCATCTGCTTAAACCATTCGGGGTCCTTAGCCAACTTTGAAAAAACCTCTTTCCACATGCGCATTATTTCGTCAGGGAGACCAGGCGGCGCAGCTAAAAAATGCGGATGATCCATTGTAATGTGGTCAGCCTCGATCCCAAATTCCTGAGCACTCGGCACATCCAGCCCAGGAACTTTCCTGGTAACTAACATAGGAATCATTTGATTATTTGTGGCCTTCACCTGCACCATACCGGACGACCAACTGAGATTTAACCCATCGAGGTCTCCTCGCAAACTCGCTAAAACGGCTTCACCCGTGCCACCATAACGGACAAAGGCGGGGGTACAACCCATACTTCTTGAAAGTACAGTACTCCGAACGATATTGCCGTCATCGCTGGCTTGGAACCTCACTGTTTTACCTTTCATGTCCTTTGGGGTTTTAAATCCAGTCTTTGGTCCTACCACCAACATGTCTGCCAAATTATCGAGCTGTACTAACCACGAAAGCTTTTTGACATCCAGCCATTCAAGTTGCCCTATCCGCTCCATCAAACAAAGACCCACTGGCTCAAATATTCCGATGGTCAAACCATCAGGCTTCGCCTTAACCAATTCTCTTGTCCCTATCCTTGTCCCTGCCCCGGGGACATTTTTTACCATCACGGGAACGCGCTTGGGAAGATGTTTTTCAATAAAAGGAGCAGTGGCGCGTGAAACGAGATCAAACCCCCCTCCTGGGTTGTATGGTACTATTAATGTTATATTTCGTGCTGGCCACTCTGGTGCTCCTGATGCTATAGTCTTTACAGGATAAATTCCATTTATGATCAGCAGTCCTAAGGGTATAAGAAACATTAATAACATTTTGTTTTTGATCACCGTTCTCATCACAAGTTTCCTCCTTTCTTTAATTTTTTTTAAAAATCTCTTCATCGCCTTAATCCAATGTTTCTTAAAAGCGGCCTCCGTTCGCAGCTACAACGTGCCCGGTTATAAAAGAAGAATCTTCCGAAGCGAGAAATAAGGCTATGTTTGCTATATCCTGCGGAGTGCCCACTCTGCCAAGGGCTGCCTGTTTTTCTCTCTCCGATATGAATCGATTGACCTCTTCGATCGATTTTTGGCTATATAGTATTTCCGTTTTGACTACCCCTGGTGCAATAGCATTAACATTGATTCCAGAGGGGCCTAACTCTAATGCACACACTTTAGTGAATTGAATGACACCAGCTTTCGAAGTGGCATAACTCGTCTGCCCAGGAGAGGAGCTTCCCACTCCAGCCATAGAAGCCATGTTGATTATCTTACCATATTTTTGCTCTATCATATGCTTGGCAACAGCCTGAGTGCACAAGAAGACCCCCTTAAGATTTACATTGAATACGGCGTCCCAGTCCTCTTCCCTCATTTCAACCAATTTTGCAGAGCGCATAATCCCGGCATTATTCACCAATATATCTATCTTCTTGAACTTTCTTATGGCAGTATCCGTTAAATTCTTAACATCTGCCTTTTTAGTTACATCCGTCCTAACCGTGATCACGCTTCGCCCCAATTTTATAACCTCTTGAGCGGTTGATTCCATTTCGATTATATCACCAATGACGATATCAGCCCCTTCGCTGGCGAAGGTTAGGGCAATTTGCTTTCCCATTCCTCTGGCTCCACCGGTAATGATTGCTACTTTTTTGTTTAACTTCCCCACTTTGTTTCTCCTTTCATGTGATTCACTAATAACTCATCAGTAGGCCCTTTCACACAAGTTGATCATTTCTTCAATCGTAATCGCTCGGGAATTTGCTTGCGCAGCTCGGGAGTTAGTGGCCATTTTTAATATTTCTTGAATTTTCCACATCTCTTGAATCTTCCCCTTCTCTATCCCTAAATCTCTCAATCGCTGTGGCATACCAATCTTTGTGAGGAGATTCCGAATGGCTGAAAGCGCTTTCGCTGATCCTTCATGTGGAGTCAATCCATTTACATTCTCTCCCATCGCCTGGGCTACTTGAAAATATTTTTTCGGATCACCCTGAATGGTGTATTCAACACAGTGTGGCATAAGGACAGCACAGACTTCACCATGGATACAATCAAAGAATGCCTCGAATAAGGACCCAATTCCATGGGTGAGATCTGCTCCCGTATTAAAAACCCCTATTCCTGCCAGCATGTTGGCATACATCATTAAGGTCCTTGCATCCAGATTATCTCCTCTGGATACGACGAGGGGTAGATTTTCTGAAATCAGTCTGATTGCCTCAAGATTTCCCATGTCAACAACAGGATTAAACACCTTATTCGTGTACGAACCGACGGCATGCGCAAAGGCATCTATCCCGGAGGACTTCGTAATTCGAGGAGGCATCGTCAAGGTCAACAATGGATCGTAAATCGTCACAGTAAGGGGAATCTCCCTCAAGGGAACCTTCTTTTTCTTCACCTTGTCCTTAATCATCGCGGTTACTGATACCTCGCTCCCAGATCCAGCCGTCGTGGGAAGCGTAATAATTGAGACTCGTTCTCTGATAGGCGGGACACCTTTCTCCATTATCTGATCAATAGATGTATCAGTCATTTTAACGAGAGCTATCCCCTTCGCTGCATCAATTGGACTTCCTCCACCAAGAGCAAGTAATCCTTGAGCTTCCCCTTTTTTGAAAACGGAACTTCCCTCGTTTACATTATCAACCGTAGGGCTGGGATCTACATCATCAAAGATATCAAACTCAATCTTTTCATTCCTCAAAACAGTGGAAATTTCCCCAACTATTCCGGCCTTTTTTAGACCAGCATCGGTGACGACCAACACCTTCTTCACTCCCAGTCTCTTGAACTCAGTGCCAACCTGCTTAGATGTTCCCTTACCAAAGATTATATTAGCTGGACCAGCATAAGTGAACGAAAACTCCATTCTTGTTCCCCTCCTTTCAGACAATCCTTTTTATGGGGGGCTAACTCAATACCCATTTTCTTTTATGACCTCTCTTCAACACATGGAAGAATGGAACGGAAGAACTTTTTCAATCTTTACCTATGGAAGTTCCACGCTTCAGTGAGGCACTACACAGCCATGATTATAATCACCAAATGAACCCACTCCCTGGGCTTAAGCCCAGGGTTTCAGGACTACTGACATGATCTGGCATAATTACCGACGCTGCTCTCTTATGTATCGCCGCACGACGTCTTCATCAACGTTGCCTACTGTTTCGGCAAAATACCCATCCGC
Source organism: uncultured delta proteobacterium (assembly GCA_963739325.1). Lineage (GTDB taxonomy): Bacteria > Desulfobacterota > BSN033 > BSN033 > UBA1163 > CAVTZZ01. The sequence continues at coordinate 36,661 of CAVTZZ010000035.1, forward strand.
CCAAAAGCTATCTCCCCACAAAAACTCTTCCAGCTCCGGATACTCTTTTCTTATCACCCGACTCGTTCCCCCTTTTAGCCTCTGTACCACTTCTGCCACACTATCGCTTGGCTTCGTCTGGATGATAATATGTACGTGGTCCTCTTCGATACTTAGCTCACTGATCCCCCACTTATTCATCCGGCATGCTTCGTTCAACAACTTTCTCAGGCGGATGACCACTTTGCCTCGCAGTACTCGCCGACGATATTTCGGTATCCACACCAGGTGGTACTGCAAACGGTGTTTCGTATGGGACCCAGTCTGGTATCTAGCCATAGCCAGATCATGTCCCAATTTGCTCCGCTTCGCCAGGTTCCACCTGGTTCCGCTTCGAAAGGATGCCATTCATCCCCAGGTTTAAAAGCCTGGGGTTTTCTGGCATATTTTATAAATTCCACCTTTCCCATTAAAAACCATCATGATATCCAAATAACATACGATATTGCTTTTCCTCTTTTGCATCTTCGCAAAAAGATGGAAGTACAATTAACTATTTTACAGATTCTGTTAACGAGACATTCCTCCTGCACCAGAAGCTTTTCTATCCTACACTTTGGATAAAAGCTCCGGATTAATAACTACTTCAACTAAATAGGGACCTTTCAGGTTGGAAAACTGTTCAATTGCATTTTTTATTTGATTACTGCTATTCAAACGAGTACTTGGTACACCTAAACCATTAGCTATGTTAGCAATATTTATTGGTTTCTTCTGAAACCCTCCAACAAATAGATCCCCCTCTATTCCATCTTCTATCATTCGATGCCACCCTCCTCCTCCCCAACCTTGATTATTTAATACGATAACTATAACGGGAACGTCATACCGTGCTGCAGTGTATAATGCCTGTACTGTAAACATGAGCCCGCCATCACCGACAATTACTGCTACACGGCGATCTGGGTTTGCTAATTGTATCCCAATAGCCCCAGGAACCCCCCACCCTTGGGCGCTAGCTTTTTGCGAAAGAGCATAGTATTGATCTGCATTCTTTAAATCTTTAATATTTAGATATACTCTCCCGAGCGTTGATTGATCGACTATAATTAACTTTTCACCATATATCCTTTTCACATCACAAATAAATTCCTCTAGCAACTCAGGTTTCGATGGATCTAATCTCGAGCTACTTAATTTTTCGAGACTTTCTTTATTAAATTTTTGTATCCAACCATCAGCCCATTTCCGTTTTTTCCCGCCCTGGTTATTAATCTTAGGTTTTAATATTTCAATAAGTCTTTTTAAAGTAGGCACTGGATGCCCAATAAGCCCAATATTAGGCACAATTTGTTTTCCTATATCAGCGCTGTCTGGAGTAATCTGAATTATATCTTGATTTGTATTATGAAAAGGATACCTGCCTATCCCTGCTTCTCCTGTTTCCGTAAATTCAAACCCTAGCACTAATATTGTGTCTGCTTCATGTGCAATATCGAGAATAGCGTTAAGCTGCCCTAAATAAAACGGGTGGTTCGCAGGGCAAGGCAAAAAATTAGTATGGCCCCCTTCGGATACTATTGGAGCCCCCAGTAATTCGGCAAGTACTGCAACTTCATCTGAAGCATGATATTGCCCAATTTCACTACCTGCACATATGAGAGGTTTTTGTGATTTTATTAATAATTTCGCTGCTTCTTGTATACCTTCTTCTTCTGCCATAAACTTGTCAAACCTTCGTGATATGCCATGCCTATTATCAATGGCCTCCTCATCTACTAGTTCGTTATACACATCCATGGGAAAGGCTAGGTGAACTGGTCCCATTGGTGGCGTACTTGCAATAGAAATTGCCCTTTCAATTGCTTCTGGAATTTTTTCAGCTAAGGGTATTTCCCAATTCCATTTAACATACTGATTAGACATTTCAGTTATATTTCTGGGAACAGCAGCATATTGATCCCTCCTACTAAGCTTACGGCTGCTTGTTGTGCTCGTAATTATCAAAGGTGAATGATCAGCCCATGCAATTGTGACTGCTACCATACTTAACGCGGTTCCAGAGGAATGATAAACATTAACAAAAGCAGGCTTTCTAGTGGCACGTGCATACCCTTCAGCTATAAGTGCAACGGATGTTTCATTTAAACCGCTGATATAACGAATTTTATCACGGTGAGCATGAATTGCGTTAACCAGAGGAAATATTCCCAATCCAGCAATATTAAAAAAATGATCAATGCCGTGTTTTATAAGGCTTTGGGCGATCAATTCGCTTCCACTGATTCTGCCCGCAACTGTGGATATTGTACTTTTAGGCATTATTTCACCCTCCTTTTGGTATTTTCAAAGGCATTAGATATGAAGTTATATCCAAAGAACTTAAAGCTATTATCTCCTTTAATCGACGGCAGATAAGAATTCTGTAATCACAAAGACCGATGTAGCCTCCCGGAGCCTGGAACAGAGCGCTTCTTCGTTTCCCACTCCCTGGCTTAGAAATACGGGACCTCCTCCAAGAATCAAAGTCTCAGCACCTCCCTCGACTTAGGTATCACCCCGAAAAGGAGATAGCTTTTTTTCCAATGCGTGTTCGCCAACCGCCCATATGGGTCTCCATTTTCTTCAGTACAATTATAGAGAACTACACGGGTGTCCGGTACAAATTCTCTAACAACACTTCACGTATGCCCTCGAAGCGGGTTATTTTACGAGAGATAGGGTGGATATTATATCTTGATACTTATTCATCCTATTCATATAGTCAGTAATCAAATTATCCAGTTTATCCTTTCCCAACAGTGGAGCCGGTGGGTAACCGACTTTATTCATCTTTTCAGACCAATCCGGATCCTTAAAAACCTTTGAAAAGACCTCTTCCCACATGATTCTTATCTCGGGTGGCAGTCCGGGCGGTGCTGCTAACAAATGGGTATGGGCCACTATAATATCGTCAACTTCAACTCCAAGTTCTTGCGCACTTGGTACATTTAACCCAGGAACTTTTGAGCAAACGAATAAAGGTTTATTTTCTGAGGCCTTCGTCAATAGCATACCGGAGGACCAACTAATAGCTACTGCATCGCAATCTCCTCTCGCCATCGCTAACATGGCTTCGCCAGTCCCGCTATAACGCACGAATTGAGGGGTCGCTCCAAGATTACGTGCAAGAACACCACCTCGCATTACCCCTCCGTCATCTGGAGCTGCTATCCTCACTATTTTCCCTTTCATATCATTGGGGTGCTTAAACCCAGTCTTTGGTCCCACAACAAGCATGTCAGCCAGATTATCAACACGTGCTAACCACGAAACCTTTTTGACGTCTAACCATTCAAGTTTTGCCCCCAACTCCATCAGTGCAATACCCGTTAGGTCATTTATTCCGATGGTCAATCCATCGGGCGTTGACTTGACTAATTCCCTCACTCCTATCCTCGCACCTGCTCCAGGAACATTTTTTACAATCACGCTGACCCGCTTAGGAAGATACTTCTGGATAAAAGGAGCAATGATGCGAGACACAAGATCAAAGCCTCCTCCTGGAGGAAATGGCACAATTATCGTTATATTTTTTGATGGCCACTCGGCTCCGGCAGCTATTGTCTTGATAGGATAGAAACTACTCATCAATAATAATGCCAAAAGTGTGATTAAGATAATTAGCCTCCTTTTCTCTACCATGATTCCCATTTTAAATACCCTCCTTTCTATAGATTCTATCATTTCTCATACCCTTAAATACTTGCTCTTATGACCTGCTCGGAGTCCCTGGTCTCTACGCGACTTCCTCTCCATTTCATTCCAAAACCATAACAACCCGACCAGCTGGCGGCTTCATAAGCTAGGCCGATCAAAGGCAGATCGCTAAATGGCCAACAACCCTCCATCAATAGGAATCGTAGCCCCCGTAATGTAGTCAGATGCTGATGAAGATAGGAACAGCGCTAGTCCCTTTAAATCAGCCGGATAAGCAAACTTTCGGAGAGGTATCTTGCCAAGCCGGGAGGCAAGCGCTCGTTTTCCCTCTTCATCGGGGTTGTCTTGCAGGACATACTTTTTATACGGGGAGAGGTTTGTAATAAAAAATCCTGGGGCAAAGCAGTTCACCTGAATCCCATATTGGGCAAGGGCGATGGCGAATGTCTTAGTGAGGCTTACCACACCGCCTTTACTCGCGGTATAGGCTGGTGCAGAACCCTTGTCCGCGCTGACGATGCCGACTACTGAAGCTGTTGCGATCATTTTCCCCTGCTTGCGGGGTATCATTATCCTGGCAGCCTCCCTTAAGGTTAGGTAGACTCCAGTCAGGTTAATATTGATTACATTTTGCCAGTCCTGTAATTTCCCATCTGGAATTGGTTCTGGTTCATGAAGTATGCCTGCGTTGGCGAAGACGATATCTAGGGGGCCTAGCTCCTTAGTGATTCGCTGCATCATTGCAACAACATCTTCCTCTTTGGAAATGTCAGCCTTTATAGCCAGTGATTTACGTCCAAGTGATTTGACCATCTCTGCGGTCTTAGACGCACCAATCTCGTCTTTGTCCACCACTCCTACGTCAGCTCCTGCCTCGGCCATAGCCTCAGCAATGGCAGAACCCAAGCCTCCTCCTCCTCCGGTGACAACGGCAAGCTTGCCATCCAACCTGAAAGTGTCCAAGACCTTCATTTTAGCCTCCCTTTCCTTCTAACTAAATTTGGCTCAGTACAACTCCTTCCTTTAGATGCACCCTCCCTCACCAAAGATCACTTAAGGATGGGTACCTATAAGGATATCCGAGCAACTTTTAAACAACATTATTAAGTAGGTTATTACAATAAATTATTTTAATAAAGTTAAACCAGATATCAAATCTTGGTACCTATTCATCCTCTCCATATAATCAGCAATCAGCGTGTCCAGTTTATCCTTTCCCAACAGTGGAGACGCTGGGTAACCGGCCTTATTCATCTTATCAAACCAATCCTGATCCTTAAAAACCTTTGAAAAGACTCCTTCCCACAAGGTTCTTATTTCGGGAGGCAACCCAGGTGGCGCAGCTAATAAATGGATATGGCCTACTATAATTTCGTCAACTGCGATTCCAAATTCTTGCAAGCTCGGCACATTCAACCCAGGAACTTTTACACTCACGAACAAAGGGAGCACTTTGTCATCTGAGGCCTTCACCTGTCGCATTCCGGATGACCAACTCGCGGTTGTAACATCACAGTCACCTCGCGCTATCGCTAAGATGATTTCTCCCATCCCGCCATAGCGCACGAATTGTGGAACCACCCCAAGAGCGCGGGCATGCACACCACCCCGTATTACGCCGGCGTCGTCCGGAGCTGCAATTCTGACTGTTTTTCCTTTCATGTCTTTTGGGGTTTTAAATCCGGTCTTTGGTCCTACCACCACCATGTCTGCTAAATTGTCGATCTGTACCAACCACGAAAGCGCTCTGGTATCAAGCCACTCAAGTTTCCCCCCCAACTCCATCAGTGAAATATTTATTGGGTCTAATATTCCAATAGTCAAACCATCGGGCTTTGACTTGACTAATTCCCTCGTTCCTATCCTTGTTCCTGCCCCAGAGACATTTTTCACGATCACGCTGGCACGCTTGGGAAGATATTTCTCGATAAATGGAGCAGTGATGCGAGACACAAGATCAAAACCCCCTCCTGGAGGGTATGTTACAATCAAAATTATATTTTGTGATGGCCACCCAGCTGCAGCAGCTGTTGCTTTGCCAGAATAAAATCCGCCCATCAATAATAATGCCAGAAGTGTAGTTAAAATGAATAAAATCCTGTTTTCTATTATTATTCTCATGTTAAATTCCTCCTTTCTCAAATTATTTGAAAAATCTCTTCAGCCCTCTCATATTTATCAACGACTCTTCACACAAACACACTTTGATATTGGTTTCTATTTCCAGTTAGCAGATTATACTCCTGTCAACAGTCCAACCGGGAACATGATTTGAGCACCTTTCGCTAAAATAAATAACCCCAATCCCACAAAAACCCCAGTTAATATTGCAAGCCACCACTTCTGACGGCCACTCATTATTATCACAATACCCACAATGTAAAGCGCGCTTGCCACTATAAAGCCAAATAAGTAAATTGAAAATACATAACCAAACATGGTTCCAATAGACCATTTCCATGAGAGACTGCCATGAAAAAAAGAAAAGGGAGGCGATGGTAATGATTCAACTCCACCCCAGCTATGAGAAGCGAAAACACGGGTGATTATGATGGATAATCGCCAAATAGTGAATCCTAACCCTGCACCACAAAAAACATTGGGAAACAGCTTTACAAGGGGGCTATAACTGCGTGCAGTATACAAAAAAGTTATAAAGACAAATGCAAGAATCAGCAGTAGTACCAGTTCTCCCTTATATCCATGACTTGCTTCTTCACCTCCAAGCGCCTCTTCTATAAATCCTGCAGATTGCTTTCGATGGCGCCGGAGGAAATATATAAGATATGGCCCTGCCATAAAGAGGGCTGTAATCACTATCATACTCAATGCTATGGGACGAGTTACAAAGACTGCATACGAACCAAAGCTCTCACCAAGCGCTCGAATAAAATTTGCTTCCGTTATTGCCCCTAAAATCAGCCCCAGTACGAGACACACAATTGGGTAACCCAATTTAGTCAAAACATAAGCAAAAAGACCGAAAATCAGCGATAGAAGAATATCGAACGCACTATTCTGGGTCTCATAGGCCCCTAAAAAAACGAGAATGGTGAGGACAGGGGCAAGTATTGTGTTAGGAAGATATACAATACGACATAACTGCTTTCCAACGAGCAAACCAGTAATCAGAAATGTGGCTTGAGCCAGAAGCAGACCAGCAATTACGGTATAGGGTAATGATCCCGAAAGAAGGAACTTTGGACCCGGCTGAATTCCTTGCATGATCAATGCTGCCAGCAGAATAGCGCCCGTCACAGAACCTGGCACACCGAGAGTGAATGTGGGCACCAAATCACCTATCACACAAGCCCCCTTACCCACCTCAGCAGCTACCAACCCTGCTGGCGCTCCTTTACCGAACTGAGAAGCTTCTTTCGAATATTTCTTTTCCGTAAGGTACGCTGCTATACCAGCAAGCCCTGTACCAAGGGCCGGCAGGATACCAACAAACGCTCCAACGCCGCCAGCACGAAGGAGTGTAAGGGGTCTCCGAAAGGGAGCCATGGCCCCTCTCAGTACGCTATCTTTGGCTTCTACACACTTGGCCACTGTACCGCCTTCCTCCAGCATATCAATCACTTGAGGAATAGCAAATATGCCAAGTGTGGAGACTACGATGGGAATGCCGGCCTCAAGCCATGGGATACCGTAAGTGAAACGATAGGTGGTTCCCAGTACCTCATCCTGTCCCACTGCAGATAATGCCAAACCCATGCAAACCATTATAAGACCCTTTATTGTCTCTCCCTTGGCTGCTACGGAAATCAACCCAAGCGCCATGATCATAAGTGCAAAATATTCCGGAGAACCAAATGAAAGTGCAATCTTGGTAATTGGGGTAACCAGCAAGACAAACATGAGCCAGACCGCTGCTCCACCGATGAACGAACTAAATGTAGCTATCCCTAAAGCTTCTCCACCCCTGCCTTGCTGCGCAAGAGGGTATCCATCCCAGCAGCTTGCCACTGTGGCCGCACTACCTGGAATATTTAGCAAAATGGATGTAATAGAATCACCGTAGTTACATGAAGCGTGAATGGCGCATAGCAAGATGATTGCGCCAGCCGGATCCATTCCGAAAGTGAAAGGAAGCGCCAAGGCTACGCCGAAAGCAGCTCCCAGTACTGGCAGAACACCTACCACAAGGCCAATTGCAGATCCCAAGAATAGCCAAAGTATATTCATACCGCTAAGAGCGTTCATGAACCCTTCAACCCACATGATAATAACCCCCTTAGATTAATGCGTTATAAAATGTTTCTAACATCAGCTCTGTGAAAACCCATTTGACCAGTAGCTAAGCCTAATATTAATCAACTTCTGAGAATCAAATACTCTTCTCCTTATTTAAGCTGAAGATAAGTATCCTCCATCTGCGGATATAACTTGCCCAGTGATGAAAGAAGAGTCTTCCGAGGCAAGAAATAATGCTACATTTGCTATATCCTGAGTGGTGCCTATTCTACGAAGCGCTGCCTGTTTTTCCCCCCTTTCTATTATTTGCTGAACCTCTTCCGGGGATCTCCGCGTGCTAAGGATGTCGGTTTTGATTACACCTGGGGCAATGGCATTAACATTTATTCCGTAGGGACCCAACTGCACTGCGCAGACTCTGGTGAATTGAATGACTCCCGCCTTTGAAGGCCCATAAATGGCCTGGTTCGGTGTGAAGCCACGCAAACCGGCCATGGAAGCTATGCTCACTATCTTACCATATTTCTGCTCCACCATATGCTTGGCAACAGCCTGAGTGCACAAAAAAACACCTTTAAGATTGACATTAAATACAGCATCCCAATTCTCTTCGGCTATCTCAAGCAATTTGCCAGGCCTTGTAATCCCAGCGTCATTTACCAATATGTCTACCTTCTTGAATTTTCCAATGGTCGTATCTATCATATTCTCAACGTCTGCCTTCTTCGTAACATCTGTTTTGACCGTAATTACCTTCCGGCCTAACTTCATAATCTCTTGAGCCGTTGCTTCCATTTCAATGATATCCCCAATCACGATATCAGCCCCCTCGCTTGCGAAAGTCAGAGCAATTTGTTTTCCAATCCCTCTCGCTCCGCCAGTGATTATTGCTACCCTTTTTTCTAACTTTCCCATTCTATTCCTCCTCAATAACTACAGCAATTCCTGTCAGAATAAAACTCTTCTGGTGGAAGAACAAATGTTCAGAAAACTAAAAAATAATCGTTCACCTAAGATTCTTCTTAAATCCCTGTTCTTAATTTTCTTCGCGACGTTTGGTCCGGTGTCGCCTCGTTATTAAAAAGGTATTATCCTTTTTGGGGTTTCAACGATTAACAATTGTATTGTTTCTTCGGAAATCCCAGCCGCTCGTAGCCTTGGCACGAAGCCTTGCAAAAGGTACGCATAACTCCGAGGAGGTATCTTTTTGCCTGGGGCTAACCACTCGGGATATATGTCGACATTACAGGATATGACAAGGTTCTTGGCATATCCCGCTTCGATAAAGGTCTTACAGAGTTCAACCCTCTTGGTGTCGCTCATTGCATATGGCATGGGACACCAATCCGGTTCTGCTCCTATATGATCATAGCCCACGTTGAAACCTTTCTTTGCAATGGCCTTATCTCTTTCAAAGTCCAGGCAATAGGCTGCATCGCAATGGCTTATTACGATGTGACGAGGGTCGGCTTTTTCTTCCAGGAAGATTTCTGTTTGCCTCAAAGCAGCGTTAACACCATGAGTAATGATAGCAGCTCCTGTTGCTCTGGAAGCTCTGGCAGCAGCTCTATATGCCATTTCTTCAAATGCGCTGAACCCATTTCTTTTATTGCCGACTTTAATGACTCCCGCCTTGACAGTGGTAGTGCCCATCCCACGGGTTAGTTCCTTTATAAACAAATCCGTCAAATAATCAATATCTTTAAAAAGAAAATAAGGCATAATCCTTTCTTCAAGCCAGAAACCAGTGCTTGCAACAATATTCACGCCTGAAGCCTTGGCTAAAGAAACATAAAATTCCACGTCGCGACCCAATCCTATGCCTGAGCAATCAATAAAGGTTCTCCCCCCAGCCGCTTTTAATTCAGTCAATTTTTCATAAATAACCCGAAATACTTCTGGGGCGTTAAATAATTCATTTGCTTCCGGAGAAAACTGCCAGCCTGGAATTGGACCCCATAAGATGTGTTCATGCATGTTGGTAATCCCCATTTGTTCTGGACTAATGGGTCCTAATACCGTGTTAACCTTCATTTTTAACCTCCTTTTTAAATGAATTCATTAAGTTTTTTACTGGAGCCTATAAATCGTAAGGGAAAGATTGGCTTTCTGCTGAATATTCCATAGATCCTAAATTTCGAGATCTTGACCATTCAATTTTATAAATTGATCTATGGCTACGTTCGTCTCTATCATTGTTTTGTTCTATATGTCAAATGAATATTTTTTATGAAATTCATAAGATAAGGTTATGATTTAATTTCTCTAAGATTCTTTAATTGTCCAAAATTTCCCATATTTGATTGGATGGTAAATATTGAGGAGCAATTCGGATTGACAAAAGTATTTTTTATTTGATAAATATATTCTTAAAAAGGTATTCCAAATATTGGCCATTTATAACTGGAACTTATTTCGATGTTCAACTTCAATCATTTGAGATCGTTTTACCAGGCAGCTAAGTTATTGAATATTACCCATGCTGCCAAATCGCTTTATATTAGTCAGCCAGCGGTTACCCACCAGGTCAAACAATTAGAGCAATATTGCCAGTTTAAGCTATTTAAGAAAAAGGGGCATAATATCTATTTGACCGATGAGGGGAAAATTCTTTTCGAGTATACTATGAAAATTTTCGAGATGGAAAAGAATCTTCAGCAGTGCATTGAGGATATTCATGACAAAAAGGGAGGCTGTCTTCATATTGGTTCGGTCAGAATATATTCGGAACGTTTGATACCCATTCTTCTTAAGAAGTTTCATTCAATTTACCATGGTATAAAAATACAATTAGATGAGGGAAACTCTCTTGAAATATGCAAGAATTTACTCAACTACAAGGATTCGGTGGCTATCGTAGCTAAAGTTATGGATGATCCTAATATGTGTCTTATCCCACTTTTCCGAGAACAGCTCGTATTGGTTTCTGCCCCGAATTACCACTTAAATAAGAAAAAAAGAGTATTGTTTCAAGAACTTATTGGTGAGCCTATTATATTAAAAGAGGTTGGTTCAGGGGTTAGGAAATTAGTAGATGACTGCTTTGGAAAAGAAAAAGAGAATCTTAACGTCATCGTTGAAGCCAACAATATGGAACTAATAAAAGAAATGGTGAAATCAGGCAATGGAGTCGCCTTTATGATCAAGGGGACCATTACTAAAGAACTAAAAGCGAGAGAACTTTCAATCATTCCCATAGAGAACCAGAGGTTATTTTTGCCTATGTATCTTGCTTATCTGGTTAACCATCCTCTTTCTTTGACCGCCAAACTATTTATAGATTTTATGAAATCATTTCTTCATCCAGATGAACAACTGCTTTCTATCGAGACCTTTCTATCCCGTATACTGAAATCGTCAAAATCCTAAGAAGGAAAAGCTTATGAAGGTCATCCTCCATCAACGACTTTCGGAGACCTATATCCATAACCCATGTTTGATTGACGTGGATAAGAATTCATGGTATAAATCGATCAATTATATAGGCAAATAATCAAAGGAGCATAAATGGAGCAACAACTTTACAGAACAGAAAGTTTGACGCTGAAAAGTATGAATTGGCGGGAAGGTAAGATGTCCGATATCGGCAGTACGGCGAGGGTTAAAAAATTAAATGCTGCTTTTCACAAAATTCGCCCCTGCATATGTCTCCATCGGGCCAGAGCTTATACAGATGTTTTCAAGGGGACAGAGGGGGAGCCCATTGTGATTAGGAGGGCTAAGGCTCTTGCTCGAACATTGGAAACAATACCGGCGCGGGTTCTGAATGACGAGCTTATCGTAGGTTTTCAAGGATGTAAGCCCCGGTGTGTCGCAATTAAGCCTGAGTTAGAAACGCCGTGGTTGAAGACAGAAATTGATAGATTAGACAGGAGGAATTTCGATCCTTTTCTCGCCACGGACGATGAGAAAAGGGAGTTTAAAGATGACATTGCCCCTTATTGGGATGGGAAAACAGTATATGATATGTGGATTAAACGTTGTCCCAATGAGATTGCTCAGAAGGTACTTCGTACTGGCTTTGCTAATGTTGCAGGTATCCTCTACACATTAGGATGCCATTACGTCCCAGACTACGATGAAATATTTAGGTTTGGGCTCAATGGCTATAGGAGAATCGCCGAGGACAAGCTCCGGCAACTTGACTCAGAGAAGCCTGAAGATCCAAATATGGAGCATTTTTACAGGGCTGTCGTTTTAGTTTGTTCGGCGATTGAGGCTTATGCTCGGAAATTTGCTGCTAAGGCAAGAGAGTTAGCCAAAAGCGAGCCAGATGCGGTAAGAAAATCGGAATTAGAAAAAATAGCTGAAGTTTGTGACCAGGTGCCTCATGAAGCACCACGAGACTTTAGAGAAGCCATACAAGCCTTCTGGTTTATTGAATCAATAGCCTATTTAGAGGGAACAGGCCCTGGAATAGGCGCTGGCAGGTTTGACCAATACATGTATCCTCTTTACGAAAAGGATATCCATCAAGGCAGGCTTACTCAAGGAGAGGCGCAAGAACTGGTTGAATGCCTATGGATCAAGATGACAGGCATTATGCGACTTAACACTGAGGTAGTAGCTGATAAAGTGAGCGGGTATGCGCCATTCAACAATCTACTTTTGGGGGGGGTCGATCAATACGGGAGAGACGCCACCAATGAGCTTTCATATTTATGTTTAAGTGCCTTGATGGAAGCAAGGACACCCCAGCCGACTTTGTCGGTAATGCTTCATGCTAAGTCCCCTGGAAGACTGCGGGCAAAGATAACGGAGCTGATATCGATGGGACTGGGACATCCTGCCATGTTCAACCTGGACGTCGCCAGGCTGTCCTGCATGACCCTGGGATATTCCTTGGCTGAAGCTAATAACTGCTGCATTAGTGGATGTAATGAACCGAGAGCGGTAGGAAACATGCAGTATGGATATCCTACGGCCATATGGTGTAACTTGGCCATGGCCGTTGATTTCGCGTTCAGTAGAGGGATAAAAAGGGCGCCCGGCCAGACAGGCTCTGGGAAGCGGCTTGGCGTAGATACCGGGGACCCGTCAGAGTTGAAGACCTTCAATCAATTTAAGGAAGCGGTAGAGAAACAGATAGACTACCAGCTGAAAATCGGGCAAACGGCATGTGACTATGCTGCACAGGTGCAGATGGAGACCTTAGCGCTTCCTTACCAAAGCATGCTGACCAAGGATTGTCTCGAAAGAGGGAAAGATGTATTGTGTGGTGGCGCCCGTTTCTATCTCGATCCTGGTGTCACCTCGATAGGCATAGCTGATATAGCCGACTCTATGGCGGCGGTAAAAAAGCTGGTATACGAAGAGAAGCTGATCAGCATGAAAGAATTGTGTCATGCTCTGGAAGCCAATTTTGAGGGATACGAAAGTATTAGGCAAAGACTGCTCAATGATGCACCGAAATATGGAAATGATATAGATTATGTTGATGACCTAGCGACCGAGATGTTTGAGTATACCAATAATAAGATTTGGTCATTGAAGAGTATTCGTGGCAACAGACTGACACCGCAGAATCCGGCTTCCGGCCCCCAAGCTTATTTCGGACGACATGTGTGGGCATTGCCAAGCGGCAGGAAAGCTCTGGAACCCTTAGCTGATGGTTGCTCGCCAGCACCGGGAATGGACGTCTCAGGGCCCACCGCAGCAATAAAATCCGTCTCCAAGATTAATCACGCCAATGTAAACGGGACGTTGTTTAACCTGTGGCTAAGTGGCTTGTCCTTAACGAATAACGAGGCGAAGCAAAAACTCATGGATTTGGTGTATACGTATCACGAACTGGGTGGCTACCACATGAGTATAAATACTGTTGACAAGGAAGTTTTGTTTGATGCTCAGAAGCATCCTGAGAAATATCCCACGTTAATGGTTCGAGTGGCTGGCTATTGTGCCTACTTCATAGACTTATCGAAGAGTCTCCAGGACGCTATTCTAAGCCGGACACAACACAGTTTATAAGCAAGTTGATTGCTTTTCCAAATGAGGTCAATCAGGAAAGACATCCCTATTGTTTGCTAATTGCCTATCTTTGCTTTAATGCCCGAGGTTTCAATGATTACCTTAAGATTTGATAGCTGCTCGTCGCTTGGCGGTTGAGGGTTCTTTAGTCTGTACCTTCTGCCCAGTTGTTTATACTTAGATATACCATAGCCATGATATGGTAGTAATTCGACCCCTCTTATGCCCCTGCCCAGGTTAGCTATAAATTTTGCTGTTTCCCTCATATTATCATCAGAATCGTTATAACCGGGGATAACCGGAATTCTTATTATTACTTGTCTATCCTGCTGGGATATTTTCTTAAGATTTTCTAATATCAGATCATTTGGAACCCCAGTCAGTTCACGATGCTTTGCCGGATCTAAATGTTTGATATCGTAGTATATCAAGTCAGCCTGCAGTGTAATCTGTTCCAAAGAGTCAAGCCTAGTATACCCAGATGTTTCGACAGCGGTGTTTATACCAAGCTCCCCCTTGCATATTTTAAGAAAGGTAGTAACAAATTCTGCTTGTACCGCTGGCTCACCACCACCAATAGTAATACCTCCGCCTGAATTCCGATAAAAGGCAACGTCCTTCTCGACTTCACAAAGGAGTTGCTCAGCAGCCATTCGTTGGCCGATAATGGTCATAGCCCCTGAAGGACAAGCCTCGGTACACCTCCCACAGGCAACGCAAAGTCTACGGTTTATCCTTGGCCGCCCTCGCTTAGACAATCTGACAGCTTTAGCCTGACACACCTTGACACATTCGCCGCACCTGATGCAACGACTGGCCCTATATGAGATTTCCTGGTTGGCCAATTGAGTTTCAGGATTGTCACACCATAAGCAGCGCAATGGGCAGCCTTTCGTGAATACAAGTGTCCTGATACCTGGCCCATCGTGGATTGAGAATCTTTGCAGCCCAGATATCAAACCCAATTGACTTTCCTTACTATTTACATCTTTCATAGCACGATTCGTTTGCTATAATTAAGGAGGTCCATTTATGAATCGGTTTAGTAGCATATTTAACTAACTTTCACAACTCTTTTCTCGTACCACGTTCCAACAAGCCGTAAAAGAAACCCAAGTCGAACAACACGCCAAGAAGAACTACCTGTTTCATATTGGCCAGAGCAGTTAAGACGTCATTTGTATAATCTTGAAAGGATTTTTTGGGATTTCTGATTTTCAAGAACACAAAGTAATGTCTAATAAACCAATGAATTCAAGAGGGAGGCACAAAGTTTTCAGTTAATTTGAACTGCACCGATATCAAAGAAAAAGATTTTTCAGTTTTAGTCCGACACTTAACATATAAATTCATTATCAATGGAAATTTGTCAATTATGAAGTCAAACAGGATGGTCATCGTAGTGTCAATGACTCATCGACTCAATCCAACTTAGCATCGTAGAAATATGGGAAGCGTCCCTCATTTTCTGGCGAAGACGAATTAGGTTGAGTTTACTCTGGGACATCAACCCGGTCTGCGGGTATCGGCGGATATGTGAAACATTCGAGCGTCTTCATCTCTGTGTCACCTAAGTTTCTGAATGTGTGCTTCTCGCCGGGTGGGATATATATCACTGTGTTTGGCTCTATGTCGTATTCTTTCCCTTCTATGACGGCTTTCCCCTTCCCTTGTAGTACGAAAAAAATGGATTCACGTTTTCTGTGATAGTGCGATCCTCGGCGCGCCGGTTGGTTTGGGGCGTTACAGACATTATCATATTCAATTCTTTCGCATCTGTAGTCTCCTCTGTGACAAGCATCACTCTGTAGGCTGGACTTCCAGGTGTGCGTTGAACTTTCTGCGCGTCATCAACCTTAATGATCTTAGGCATTGGGAAACACCTCCTCTTGAGATAAGAGTTAGAAATAATGAAGACCTTTCAGAATCAAGCATTTTATGGCGTAGGTCGTCTTCTTCAAGGCCTATGTCGATCAGAATGCTTAGCGAGTCAAACTCAACTCCCTTGGGTGGAAGGGGACAACGTCCTTAAGATTTTATACTATCTTAATAACAATTCAACCACAAGTAATTCATTTAGCCCTTTCAGGCATCATGCATTTGGGATATAATAATGAAAAGAAAGAACATCGAATCAAGGAGGTCAAGGATAAAATGGGGACGCAACCTAAAGCTCAATTTGCTTGCAATGATTGTTCAACATTAGAATGCAGACGCGGATATCCTAACGGAATTCCTTCTTATTGCTTGGCAGCAAGATTCCCTGAGATCATGGAACAAACGAAGAGCGAATACTCCGCACCAGGTGTGATTGAAGTGTACAAAGCATCGGGCAGGGTGGTAGCCAATGGCTATGGGAGATGGCCCCGCATTCAAGAAGCGATCGAGTTTGCCAGGGAGCTAAAGCTGAACAAGATCGGTTTGGCCTCCTGTATTGGTTTAATTCGTGAGTTGGGAATGGTCGCTGAACTTTTTATAGGGGCAGGCTTCGATACGATCTCTGCGGCCTGTCAAATAGGGAAAATCTCCCCTGAAGCCTGTGGGGTGACTGTAGATGTAAAAGACTATCGCGGTCTCTTCTGCAATCCAATCGCCCAAGCGGAAATCTTAAATCGTGAGAAGACCGAACTCAACTTCATTCTGGGTTTGTGCTTGGGGCATGACATTCTTTTCTCCCGTTACTCCAAAGCACCCGTTTCCACCCTCATCGTCAAGGATCGGGTGACAGGCCATAATCCGGCAGCCGCTCTATATAGTTCATTTCATCACCGGGTTCTCCAGAAACTATATTGCAATAAAGAGAAAGATTGAATAGGAAAAGGGATTCTGTCCCATTGGTTACCGTTGATCATCTGAGAGTTAATGACTCATCGACATGTTTGATGAGGGGGGAGAGAAAGAATTCGATCACCCGCCTTTGGCCGGTTTTATTTCAGCAGTCACCGCCATCCCGGGACAGATGGAGATATCTTTATCCTTTACTCTAATGGAGAAGCGTTTTGGTCTCAGTTTAATCTTGTAAACCAAACCCGTCTTATCCACTTCTTGGGCATTATAGAAATATGGGAAATGTCCCTTATTTTTTCCGAGGCATCTAGAGAGAAGTGCTCTTGGGGAGTGTGTGAAAAAGGAGTTTTGAAGACCCATGAGGTTTTCTTTATTGCCGTTGGGGCGAAATGGATTCGACCACTAAAAGATAATTATTTCCCGGAAGCCATTGAGGTTTTAGATATTAGCCATTCAGACTACTTGCGTCTGTTTTGTTTACTTCTGTGGGATTAGTAAAGTGGATAATTGCATGAATCTACCTTCCTTTTTAATATGTAAAGAATATTTTAACCACTAACAAAACACACTATAGGAGGGGGATGAAAATAAAAATGGCATAAAAGCTGTATTTATACTCAGTGTAAACTGGGATCAGGAAGGTATTGAGAAGAATTCTCGTTTGGAGCCGTATTGTGGAAACTCACCATATGGAATTTTAGAGGGACCAATAGAAACGTAGAAAGGGTGAGATAGTGAGTTATTTTCAAACAAAAGAGAAATAAACGAATATAATTAACCTAAACTATTCACGGCATAGTTCTACTCGACCCATTTACTATTCTCTTAGAAGAATTACCGCCAAAAACAGCATCTGTCAATCTTAATGGTCATCGGGAATCGCCCGTAGTCTTCTTCTATACCCCCAACCAGCAGCAAGCTCGAAAACCATAATTGCTGCGCCTAAGGCATTGATCTTCCACATGGGAACCAACAAGGCAACGCCAGCGAAGGCCAAGAGGAAACGGTGGTATATGACAAGTTTTCGACCCAAATAACCTTCGAAACTCAGGGCGAGTGCGCACACTCCAGCCAGAGTCAGGAGAAATTGTCCCAGAATCACCCAGACCGGCCCTTCTACCAGCAAGCCGTATCTATAGGTAAAAACAAAGGGGAGGATGAAAATCGCTGATGCCAGTCTCATGGCCGAAAACGCAGTTCCCAGGAAATTGGCCTCCGCGATTATCATTGTAATATAAATGGGAGCACCCGCCGGAGGGGTCAACTCTGCGGCAACAGCAAAATAAAGGGTGAACATGTGGGCTGCCAATGGGAGTACACCAGCTTGAATCATTGTTGGAGTTACCAATACGGCCATGAGTATATAGGTTATTATAGCGGGAAGTCCCAAACCCAAAATAAGATTGGCAACAGCTGCCATTACTAAGAGCAGAAAGATATTCCCTCCTGCCATATCCCTGAGGCCTGCAGCCATAGCCGTTCCAACACCTGATAGGACTAAGGGTGAGGTAATTACCCCGGCCATACCGCCAACTACTGCTAGTTCTAGCAAACTGCGTCCTATATCTGCTAGGATCCTGAAAAAATATAATAGTTGTCTCCTCGCGGATTTATAAAAGACCCCTACTATCGCAACCGAAAGAGCGGCATACAATCCCACCCTCTCCGGGGCAATACGCAGAACGAAAAGCATGTATACAATTACGCTTAGAGGCACAAAAAAGGGGAGGGCTTCTATGAACGCCTTCCCTTTTGCAGGGAGTTGATCTACAGGAATCCCCTTCAGACCCAGTGCTCTTGCTTCCCCATCTACCTGCGAAAACACACCAGCAAAATAAATGATAGCGGGGAGAAAACCAGCGATAGCAACCTGGTAATAGGATATACCTAAAAACTGCGCCACCAAAAAAGCTGTAACTCCCATCACAGGAGGCATGAGTGGCCCCCCGCTAGAGGCCGCCGATTCCACGCCAGCGGCAAATTCAGAGGGATAACCCCACCGCTTCATCAGAGGAATAGTAATAGTTCCTACCGTTATCGCATTGACTGAGACACTACCAGTTATTAGACCCATGAGGGCGCTGGCTACTACCGCAGCTTTAGCATGGCCTCCTGTAAAGCGCCCCACCAGAGCAGTAGTTAAATTAATCAGATTCTGGGCGATTCCAGTAACTACCAGAAGCCGACCGAATGCGATAAAGGCGAAAATGACACTACCCATCAGGCCCAGAATGCTTCCGTAAATGCCGTTTTCATCTAGGTAAAAGAAAAAGAACCAGCGTTGCCATGGGTAGTTTATGTTGTGCAGATGAAACTTATCCCCCCAGAGAGCTATAGCAATGCTTCCCAGACTAAAGAGTAGCAGGGGCAATCCCAGAACACGACGAGTGGCTTCCATTAATGCGAGGGTGGCAGCACATCCAAGACCCACGTTGAGGTAAGTCATTCTGGGATTTAGGAGTATATAAGGCCATTTTATTACAACATAAGCCCCGAAGGCGATGCTCAAAAGTGCCAGCCCGATGTCGTACCATGGTACTTTCTGAAGTGACACCTGTTTTCGGCTGGGGAAAAGGAGAAAGACCGCTGCTAACGCCAATGAGAGAAATATGGCGAGGTATTGGACTTCAAGGAGAGGGATACCCAAATACAGGTGCACCTGGAAAATGTATAATATTCCACATATAGCCATGGTAACCAATATTACCTCGGTCACTATAGCCAATCCTTTAGGCAAACTCCTGTACCTTTGCTTAGCGTGCTCCTCTTCCATTATCATTCCTCTATCATTCCTCCTTTTGCATAGCCCTTCTGATTTGCCCAGGCCTTCCAAAAGAACCTTGCTATTTAACCGACTCCGCAAGCCACTTCTGCTGAAGCTGATCCATTTCAGGGGTCCATACACCCTTCTCCTTGAACCACTTTATTGCCCCGGGGTGGTATGGAATACCAGCATGTGTAGTAACCATGTTCTCGGGCTTCCAGTCCCTGGGGAACCTGGGATTTACCGGACCCAGTTCCTTGTAATTTATCCACACTCCTTTAGAAATCTCGTATGCCTCCTCATCACTGAGCTTTGGAGTGGTGACCAAATAAAACCAATGTTGCGCGAGCACCATTTTTTCGGGGAAATTAGGATTGCCCTTGAGCCATTTCGTGGATGGGTCATCAATAGGTAACGTAACTATCAGGTGGCCAGGAGACACTTCCTTAACCCTCTTAACTGCCTCTGGGGAGGTATCGCCAGGAATGTAACGCCCCCCCCTAGAGGCAATAAGTTCCTGGAATGTAGCACTGCCTGAGAGACCTGCAGTCACAACATCTGCTTTTCGTTCAATAACCGCCCGCACCCCTTCATTCCAGCTAGTAACAGGAACCGGAATGATATCTTTGTAAGTATACCCACGCATCGCCAGTTGTACCAGGAGGTCTGTTTCAATTTCAGGAGCTCCTTTGAAATAGGCGGGTATTCTCTTACCTCGAACGTCGGCTATAGTATGGATGTTAGTATCAGCCGCTGCTACAAGTGCCATTTCAATAGCGTAGGTTGCATGGAGGAGTCTCAACGGTTGCCCCTTGCCTTCGTATAACCGAATGCCCTGATTAGCCATTATACAACCGTGGGCTCCTACTATACCCATATGCACTGCACCATCTTGCAACAGGACAAGGATAGCAGGTTCCCCGGTCTGGGGCATGGCAGAAGCCTTGAGGTTAGAACGCTTGTTAAGTAGGTCCGTCAAGGCCAACGCGGCGGTGTAGGACGTAGTTCCCGTCGCCAGCGCCCCAATGATTACAGTCTGCGGTTTCGAAGGCGGAGCGGGAATTGCTTTGGTGGAAAGTCCCCCTACAAATAGAGCAAGAAATAATCCTATAGACAATACCAAATATGTTCCTTTTTTCATGTCTCTCCTCCTCTCTATTTAATGTTGAAATTTCAAACACATTAATATGGGGCAAAACAGACTATGTAAAAACCGCCTCTGACGAAGGCTAATTACCCACCATCGATTGTCTCCGGCACTTTAACCATTATCCGTTGAAGACTACCACCCCCTTTTCGGCTACTGTTGTTCACCCTCAGAGTTGATTGTTACATCTCGGTCCCGACCAAAGTCCGTTGTTCTTCCCTGGACCCCGGCATAACCTCTTCGATCAGCTTGCCATACTTCCCCGGCAAACTAAAACTGTGCCAAACAACCGCTTTCTTCACAATCTTCTTCATATTGTACTCCAAGCACATCAAAAAAAACTCCCCTCGCACTATCACCGAACTACGCACATCCCCCTAGGATGTCACTCAATCTTTTAACTGTCAAATTCCGGCTGAAGGATACCTTCCTAGTGAAGGTTTTAGATTTTAATCGGTGCTTCCAGGTCCATCCCAAGATCCAACCCGAAGGTCATCCAGTTCCTTTTGGTCTATCACAACGCCGTATTCCCTCTCGGCCTGCTCTTTGCTAATTCGCTCGTTCAGCACATCCCAGAGGATCAGTCGCCGCTCTCGGTCACGAGGGTTGCCATAGCCGCCGCCCCCTCCGGTCCGTACGTGCACCCTATCCCCTTTATGGAGAAAAGTCTCTCCCTTTGAGACAAGGGGGAAGGTCTCTATCTCACCGCTTTTTCTGATGATACGAAACTCGTTCGTAGCTGCGTCATTGCCCCCCATTATCCCTCTCGGCGGAAATTTTCCACCGTCTGCCGTCAGACCAAGCCTGAGTTCGTAATCAGCCAAAATTTCCCACTCCGCAATTGTACCAAATCCTCCTCTGTACTGCCCGGCTCCACACGAGCCTTCCCGAAGGCTAACCTGTGTGAAGCGAATGGGATACAATTGCTCGCGAAACTCATAGGGAGGGTGTCTAGCTATGCCACAAGTGGGGGCGCAATTGGTAAGCCCATCACCGCCAGCCCATCCACCATATCCGGTTCCTGCTGAACCCGAAATTGTGATGTGCTCGCCTGTTTTTGGGTTCCATCCACCACTTACCAAATGGCCAAGCGCTGCGTTAGACCCTCCCCACATCTTTTCTGGTATTGCCCGAGCTAAGGCACCTCTAACAATGTCTACTATCCTTACAGCCGTTAGGAGGGCGGAGCCCCCAACTGGTACAGGGTATTGGGCATTCAACAGACTCCTTTCCGGAATAATGATTTTTACCGGTCTGAACATACCCGCGGTAATAGGGATATCTGGGAAAACATGCTTCAGGCAAGTGTATACCGATGAACAAGTGAGACCATAGGAACAATTCTGAATACCTTTGCAGGGTGGGTCAGTCTCAGAAAAATCCACGACCATCTCGTCTCCCCTGACAGTAATAGTTACTCCAATCTTTATCGGCTCATCGGTTATTCCATCATTATCCATGTAGTCAGCGTAAGAATACTCTCCATCAGGGATCTCTGAAATGTAGCTTCTCGTATGCATCTCTGCTCTATCTTCCAGCTCATCAAGACAAGCCATAACAGTATCCTCACCATATTTATCAAAGAGACCATGTAGGCGCTGCTCGCCTATATTGAGAGCGCCACAGCCAGCTTTTATGTCCCCATATCGCTCTTCTTTCTCTCGAACATTTTCCAGTAAAAGTAGAAAAACATCTTCGTTCATCTTCCCTTTGTCGTATATCTTAACGGGAGGTATCATAACTCCCTCTGGATGGATCTCATTAATACCAAAAGGAAATCCACCAGAAGCAGCTCCACCAATATCAGGCCAATGCCCTGTATTGCCTACCCACAGGAGATGTTTTCCCTTGCGAAAAACCGGCTTAAAGAGCTTAACATCATTTAGGTGGCTACCCCCGCCGTAAGGGGTATTCATTATAAAGATATCCCCCTCCGAGATCATCCCTCTTGCCAAAGCTGCTTTCCTCACTATTTTGACACTTTCTTGCATAGTTTCGATAAAAATTGGCAAAGCCATTCTACCTTGTGCCACCAAATCACCTGCTTCTCGATATATGCCCTGGGCCTGATCAATTGCTTCACTGATCAAAGGACCTAAGGCTGCTCGAATATGCGTTATAGCCATTTCGTCCGCGATCTCCTGAAACCTACCCCGTATTACGGCTAGTAGATACGGATCTACTGTCATTTTCGTTCCTTCCTCTTGTCGAGTAGACACTTTTTATAACCCCCTTTCTGGTTAACTAATGCCCCTCACACAACCGTGCTTAAGATTTTCTCCACATGCTCTTCGGTAACACCTACTCGCTGCAAGGACAGGGTATAGGTCAGGTGATATATCTTGGGCTGACAGTATTGGGCATATGTAAAACTCTTCTTCTGACTCCGCCCTGTTTATCCATATAGTAGGCAAGTTTCGACGTCTCTCTGGAAAACTTCCTTAATGCCCGCATATTTCCACTCATCCACTGCAAGAACTCACAAGCTTTTCTCGGCACACTCACCATTTACTCCCTGTTATGATAATATTGCCTGTATTATCTACCCTTGCTATCGAATCCGGCTCAACAAAAGTTGTGGCATCTAATTCCTCCAAGATTGCCGGCCCTGGGATAACCGTGCCCAAAGGAATCTTTCCCCTGTCAAATATGTCGCAATTTATCTCCCCACCATCATAGTAAGTCTTGATGCTACCTCTCTTAGCCTCTCCCAGCGATAAACCTAAGTCACCAGTTAAGTCTTTTGGGTCTACCACAGGTCTGAATCCCGTCACAATGGTCCTCAGATTCATGATATTGATAGGTACCCCCTCGACTAATTCTCCACGGTCTTCTCTATAACGGAGATCAAAAAGTTTTTTGATCTCTTCTCTCGTTACAGCGGCAGAAGGAAAGGGGACAGGGACGTAGTGAGTTTGCATCTTATAGTGCATCTCTGCTTCATACCTCACCTCTATCCTTTCTATATATTCTTCCGTTTGTTTCATTGATGCCATTGCTCTCGACTCTTGTTCTAAAAACGTTGTTCGCATCTCCTCCATATTGATGTCAACTAATCGCTTATTTACGGTCCTCACAAAAGCATATTGAAACGGAATCACCGTACAACCCAGAGCACAGAACAAACCTGGGTGAACAGGAACAATAGTGGTACGGACCCCTAACTCTTTCATCAACGAGTTACCGTGAAGGGGCCCTGCTCCGCCAAACATCATCAGGACAAATTCTCTGGGGTCATGTCCTCTCGCAACAGATACTAATCGAATGCTAGTGGCCATGTTAGCATTTACAGCCTTAATGATGACAGATGCTGCCTCTTTGACAGATAATCCCAGCCGGTCAGCAATTTTCTCTTTTATCGCTTTTGTGGCAAGCCCCACATCCAATCTTATTTCTCCCGGCCTACCTAGGGGACGACCCTTATCTATCCTGCACAACACCAGGTTAGCATCAGTAACGGTAGGCTCCTGTCCCCCTCTACCATAACAAACAGGCCCAGGGTCGCTCCCGGCACTTTGGGGCCCAACCTGAAGGAGCCCACCTTTATCTATCCACGCAATACTCCCTCCCCCAGCCCCGATTGTAATCATATCAATCTGCGGTACCTGGAGAGGAACGCCATACCGTAGGTCTTTAGCTTCTATAAATCCAAAGTGCCCATCCTTTATCACAGCAGTATCAAAGCTCGTTCCTCCCATGTCGCAGGAGATTACATTTTTGTATCCAACGGCAGGGCCGAGATAAGCAGCAGCTGCAACACCAGATGAAGGGCCTGAAAGGAATGTACGAACGGGAAACTGCCTCGCCACCTCCAGTGACATGATCCCACCGCTAGAATGCACAATTGCGATATTTTTTTTAAATCCTCTCTCCTTCAGCCTTCCCTCTAACTTTGACAGATAACCATCAACATTTGGCTGGATATAGGCATTGGTTACAGAGGTGCTGAACCGTTCAAACTCTCGAAACCCCGGTACTACGTCAGTACTAACAACGATATAGCCGTCCCAACAGGAACGCAAAATCTCTGCTGCTCTTCGCTCATTCGCTGGATTGATATAGGAATTCAAAAAGCCAATAACGATGCACTTGACTCCTTGACCTTCTATACACCTGACAACTTCCCTGACTTCATCTTCTGGCACCTCTTTTAGAATCTCACCCATCGCACTGGTTCTTTCATCAACTTCAAATCGCCTGAATCTCGGAATTAATGGTTCCCAGCTGGAATGTAATCCATATAGCCTTGCTCTGTCCCGTCTCCTCAATTCAATAATATCCCTAAATCCCTTGGTAGTTATGAATGCTACTCTTGCCCCTTTCCTCTCAAGGATGGTATTTGTGCCAACTGTTGTTCCATGCACTATAAGTTCTAACTCTTTCATTGGCGCTCCGGCTACTTCCAGGGCATTCAATACTCCAATTGATTGGTCGGTAGGAATAGAAGACGCCTTTCCTACCGTCAGCT
Organism: uncultured delta proteobacterium; assembly: GCA_963739325.1. GTDB lineage: Bacteria > Desulfobacterota > BSN033 > BSN033 > UBA1163 > CAVTZZ01. The sequence continues at coordinate 61,672 of CAVTZZ010000035.1, forward strand.
TCCTAGTCACAGTATCCCAGACTACTGCATCAGTGAAAGTCCCACCTACATCTATGCCCGCTATCTTAGCCACAATGAACCTCCTTGCATCTATTTTTGTCCTTCAACTCCTTAACATAGGTATTAAGAAGCAACACGCTATAACTCCTTTTCTTAGCGTTATCACTATTTAGTTTCCAACTGCCTGTTTCTGGCTTGGATTTAAGACTAATCAAGTTTCGATATGAGTTCCGGCTCTTGCTCCTGGGCCATGCGCATCAAATGGAAAGCTACCACTGCCTGGTTATGCTTAGCCCGCTCGCCACGGGGTGTGAGCTTACCGTAAAACATAGCAGTAGCTGGCGTAAGACGACCTTCAAAAATCAAACGCAGATACTTCTCCTTTCCAAATATTGAGATGTCATCGCGGATACTAAAATCTTTTATCTTTCCCGCCTTGACATATGCTACACGCCCGTTTCTTATGTCTACGTGAAAAGATTCCTCATCTGTCACGTCAAATTCCATGCGCATATCATATGCCTTCAGCCATTCACTGGCCCCCGCCTTATTATTAAGTCTGTTGAAAAACTCGCTGGCTACATTGAGCAACATCTTACACCTCCTTAGACTGTGGTGAGTAACTTCGCCGGGTCTCCATATTTCTTAGCAATTTCCCACAGCTCAGGTTCTTTAAGCACAGTCAATCTGCCGTTGTCTACAATAATTTCATCGTCGGCATAGATGGTCGCTGTTGTGTTAATAGCCATGGGATAACTGAATAGTTCAATCCCAACCCTTGTACCTCCAACCCCCGTGTCTCCTCCCCAACCCAAATACAAGACACCAGCTCGCCGAGTCGATGCCCAGAAAGGGATCCCCGCAGGCAAGTCAGGGGGGAGAGGCAAATGCGGGTTAGATCCGATCCCAAACTCTCTGAGGTGATTGGCATTTGGGTATGCCTTCAACATCTCCCTAAACCTTTCGGCTTCAGGGCCACCTTGGGCATCGATGGCAAGGCCGTTCTCAAAAGTAAGTTTTAGCAGCGACTTCAATCTGCCAAAGCTACCCCCCGCCTCACCAAAATACTCGGGGACCAAGACTCCTTTCCCTGAGTCGAGTAAGTCGCCTGCCGGACAGCCACCCACTGGGAAACCACCTCGATAACAAACCCTGGGGCGAGGGCCCCGACCCGAAAGTAATGGCTCAGGACCGACATAGGCGATTATATCCTCAGGGTATCTAATTTTAATGTGAAAATCTGAGCCATTAGCGTCTATAACCCTAAAATTAACTATGTGCCTTGCGTCTGGGGCGGTATGCCCGATACGACGCTTGAGGCGGTTATTAATCTCATACCAGAGATCAACGGGGTACCGTGCAGCGTCATGGTTTAAAAAACCCTGACGAATCGCACAATTTGACACTCCATAATCGTAGGTGATTATAAAGCCGTCTTTCTCCACGCTTGCGGGTCCTGCTCCCATATCGATGCGAAAGTCAGCCGCTCTCACAGCTGCCATCATAACGGGTGAATAAGGTTGACTGGGGGCTTTCTCCTCCACCTCCAATATAGAAACACGCGCTCCCACTAACCTAGCAGCATAAGCCACTGCATCAACTTCACACCTGTCTGTTTTCGGAGTACAAACAATCAAAACTTGGTTCCCCTTTTCTATTCCACAAAACTTAACCACATTACTGGCTCCCTCAAGATACGCTTCTAATCTCTTTTCAATAACCATAAATTCACCCCCTTAAAAAAGATGGTATTAACTATTCTTAGTGTCCTGAGTCGGAAGTTCGTTTAGAAACTCCGAGAGGATCGCAGAAATTTTATCCCCCTTTCCCTAATATCCACGCTTTTTGTAGATCCGCTTCCGTTACTCACCCCAAGCTTCTGCTTTATGATGTACAAAAGGTGCCCATTCAATGTTGGCTTATTTGCTACCATATTCCAGAACATTTACCAAGTATTTTTTCCTCGGGAAAGTGTCGCCCTTTAGTTGGATGTTTGATTAATACCAATTTAAAAAGGGTGTGTCAACAAAATATTTTTAGTTTGTGTTAGCAAAGGGAATGTGTCCCCTCTAACTGCCAAGCTAAAATGTCCCCTATGGAAGGGGAAAAGATACTCATGAGTCAGAGGCAGCTACAGAGGTGGCATGTAATGGGTTTGGTGGAGGGAGGAAAGATCACCTTGGGGGAGGCAGGCAAGAAAATAGGTGTGTCCTACCGGCAGGCCAAACGAATTCGCAGAGCGCTTCGAATCAAAGGAGTCAAAGGAATCATTCATGGAAACACGGGGCGCATTCCATGGAACCGAACGGCGGATTGCATCCGTCAGAGGGTTATCGAGTTCTCCAGAGAGCTGTATAGGGATTTTAATGATTTGCATTTTACGGAGAAATTATCTGAGGATCAAAAGATCGAGCTGAGTCGAGAAACAGTGAGGAAGTTAAGGCGTAGGGTGGGGATAGAACCGAAGCGTCGTCGTCGAGCACCCAGGCACCGCAAGCGCCGGGAGCGCAAGGCTCAGGAAGGGGCGATGGTGCTTTGGGACGGGAGCCCCCATCAGTGGTTGGGTCCGGATCAACCTGCTTGTTGTCTCATGGCCGCCATCGATGATGCGACAGGCAAACTTCTGGTGGCCCGGTTTTTTCCTTTTGAAGGCAGTTCAGGGTATCTGTGGCTTCTTCGAGAGCTGGTCAAGCGCTATGGGATTCCTTTGGTGATGTATCACGATCGTCATGGGGCGCTTCATCGAAACGATTCGCATTGGAGTTTGGAAGAGCAGTTGGCCGGCCGTCAGGAGCCGACTCAGGTGGGCTTGGCGCTGGAGGCCTTGGGCATTGAGTCCATCGCGGCGCTCTCCCCGCAAGCCAAAGGGCGAATTGAAAGGCTCTTTGGGACCTTGCAAGACCGCCTTATCGCTGAGCTGGGCCTTGAAGGAGTCCAGAGCTTTGAAGCGGCGAATCGCTTTCTCAAAGTCTTTATCTCGAGGTTTAATCGTCGCTTTGCGGTCTGTCCCCGAGAATCCGAAAAAGCCTGGCGCAAGCTCCCCCCAGAGCTCGATCTGGACCGAATGATCAGCTTCCGCTATCGCTCGGTCGTGGGCAATGATAACAGCGTTCGAATTGGAGGTCTGATTCTGGATCTGCCTCCCGCTCCCCACCGACGCTCCTATGCCAAGGCTCAGGTCGAAGTCCGACAACTCCTCAATGGGTCCTGGAGGGTCTATTACCAGGATCAACTCATCGCCAAACATTCTTCGACCGAGCTTCGCGATCCGGTTCGGGCGCTTAAACATAGTCGGCATATCAAGGGCGTCTCCCATGAACAATGGGTTTATTGGGCTTCTGCTCCGCCGTCGCAAGCTCCTTCGGTACAGGGACCATGAGCACAACGTAGAGTTTGGGTTCTTCCGGGGAATATGAACCTATAGGGAAGAAGATAATCATCGTTTCTAGCGCATCCTGGCGATTCGTTATACCGTGGATTTCGTACTAAACATTAAAAGAACGTTTGGTTCCTATAAAATGCTTCAAATTGCAATTTAATCAAGGGGACATTTTCGCGTTGCAGTTAAGGGGACATATTGCCTTTGCTTAAACACAAAATATTTTTAGTTTTTCTGGGGATTTTTCAAGCTCTCTGTTAGGGGAACAGGTTGATCATCTCGGCGTCAATTATTCATCGACGTGTTTATCTTTCTTCCATCATCTTTTTCATGTTGGCCAGTTCCTTTTCGTTATCCTCGTAAACGGATGCTTTCCTAATGGGATCATCGAACGCGGGTGAACTGGCAGCGTGAATAACCTTAGTGCCCGTGGGCGTCTCTTTAAACCAGTAGTTGACCAGAGTTTCTCCGCTGCTTCCCTGAGAGACCCAGGTAACCTTTTCATTCTGTATGAACTCAATGATTTCTGAATCCCTGACCAATCCTGATCCCTTTTGGACTTGCTGGAAGGTCACTCCTATACCCCGCCTCTTGGTTGAAGTAATCCTCACACTACTGACAAAGTGGCCAGCATAAAGGGGATGAGTCTCCACGTTAGCTGCGAAATCGAACACCTTCTTTATTGGGGCAGCTATTTCAATTTCCAGCTTTACCTCGGCCATAGTTTCTTTCTCCTTTTCTGTTAGTGATAAAGTGATAAGGACTCGCTTTAGGTTGAGTTGAATATATGAAAAACGGAGTTTTATGTCAAGCAAAAGGACTGGTTTGGTTTCAGAATGGTATTTGTCAATCTATTGGAGAAGCGCTTTGGTCTCAGTTTAATGTTGTAAACCAAGCTATCCTGATCCACTTCTTAGGCATTATAGAAATATGGGAAATGTCCCTTATTTTTCTTTATGTACCTTCTGGGGATTGAGGGACTCCGTAGCCAATGTCCCAAAGGATTAGAGTAGATCTTTCTAAGCTTGAGGTGCAGAGACCACTTCTTCCTTAGGTGGTTTATCGGGAATCAGATATACCAGGAAGTTCGCTGCAAAGATCGTCGAGGCCAGAAAATAAAAGGAGTATATGATCCCAAAACGATCAGCTATGAACCCGCAAATTGGCGGCGAAAATCCGGAAAACAGGGATTGAATACCAAAGAGTGCGCTCACCGTGGTGCCACCGACATTCTTGGGAGCTAAGTCCATCATCCAGGCAAGCATCACCGGCGACAACGAGAATAGGAAAAAACCCAGGGACGCAAGGACCCCAATGAAAAGGAAGTTCAGCCTGAGGATGACCAGGGCGACCAGAAGGAGGCTTGTGGTGAGAAGTCCGGCAGTTAATATGGGCCGCCTCCCTTTCTTATCCGAAAGGACTCCCGAGATTGGGAGGGCGAAGATCCCTGCGGCCCGAATAACGGTGATGTAAGTTCCAACCAGAACGGGGGAATACTTGAGTTCATGGGCTAGGTAAATTGGTAAGAAAGTGAATAGTCCGGACTGAGTCATGGACCGCATTCCTGATAAAGTACAGAGAAGGAGAATGCTCTTGTTCTGCGCCATGGTTTTTACAGCTGCCCAATATTCTTTCAACGAAAGCTCGCTCCTTTTTGCTTCAAGTCGCACCCTTCCTGCTTTGAAGAGGAGTATCCACAAAACCAACCCCATGATGACCCCGGGGAGGACGTTGAGGATCAACACGTGTCTCCAGATCAGGAAGGTGAGGGCCACGCCGATGGCCATCGGTGCCAGAGTGTTTCCCAAATTGCCTCCCATGGTATGGATGGCAACCGCGAAACCCTTGCGCTCAGGGTAGCGGTTGGCAAGCAAGGAAAAAGCCGCCGGGTGCCATAGGTTGGATCCGATTCCCACGAAAGTTACGACAATCAAAGCCACCACATAGCTTGCGCTAAACCCGAGGAAAAAGTAAGGGAGCCCTGTGAGGACCAAAGCCAGGCCGAGAAGCAATTCGGTCTTTCCCACCGTGTCCACAATGAGACCGCCGGGCAGGTTCACGAAAAAGCTGGTGAAAGAGTTCCATCCCATCAGGACTCCGACCTGGCTGTAAGTGAGTCCCAAATCCTTGGCCATATATGGAAGAATAATGTATAGGGTACCCGGATACCAATCGGTAATCCCATGCGCTAAAGTTAGCGCCACCAATATACGATCCGTTTTCTTAATTCTTGACCATGAAAACCAGCTTGCTTTTTTTCCCATAAAAAACCTATTTTCACAGACATTTATTTGATGGGTCGGGCGGAAACCAGGTCGACCCTTCGGCTCCCTGGCAAAAATACCGAGACTTGTTCAGGACCGATTTTTCATATAACCCTTAAGAGGTTTTCCGTCAAATCAAATGCCCAAGATCTGAAGGAAAATTTTAGACAAGAATTGCGGTTAAGGGTTAACAAAAGAGGTTGTTTGTTTTACCTAATCATGTTCACTCTAATATGGGCCGGGAGGGTAATCTCAGGGATATTAGTTCTGCACTTTTTACTTCAATTTATTATTGTATGAAACAGGATGATTACCTGAGCGTCAACGACTCATCGACATGTTTGATGAGAGGGGAGAGGAAAAATTCGATCACCCGTCTTTGGCCGGTCTTGATCTCAGCAGTCACTGCCATCCCGGGACAGATGGAGATATCTTTATCCTTCACTCTAATGGAGAAGCGCTTTGGTCTCAGTTTAATCTTGTAAACCAAACCCGCTTTATCCACCTCCTGGGCATCAGGGCTTATATAGAAGAGCTCGGCATCAATCGTTCCATACTTCTGAAATGGAAAGGTGTCAAACTTCAGTTCGGCCTCCTGTCCAGAATGGATGAATCCAATATCCTTATTTGGAATCGTAGCCTCCACCATCAAAGGTGTTCCTTCAGGGACAATGATAACCGTCGGCTGAGCGGACGTGACAACACCACCGATGGTGTAAGTGGCAAGGCCGTGAACGGTTCCATCGACAGGGCTGCAAAGTTTCTCAAGCTGATGCCTTTTACTGGCCTTTGTAAATTCACCCTCGAGGACAGCAATGGTCCTCTCTTTTTCGATGATCTCACCTAAAATGGATCGTTCCCTTTCTTTTTTCAGTGCTTCCAAGTTTTTCTCTGCCTCTCTCAAACTATCCCGAATCTGTTCGGCCAATTTAATCTGCTCGTTCAGTTCCTTTTCAGCCCTGACCAACTCTTTCTGCCTCTTAAGATGCTCCATCATGGAGGCATATCCCTTCTCAGCCAACTGCCGTAAAGCATCTTCCTGTTTACTAACGAGTTCAACCGTCTTTTCGAGCTTGAGAACGCTTTCCTCTGCAGATTGAAGGGCTGTTCTCTTTTGGGAGACAACTAATTCAAGGGACGCCACCTTTGCCTTATGTTCAGCTTCTCTTGCCTGTTTAAGATCCATTTGAAGAAGAAGCATTCGCTCATGATCCTGACCTGATCCTCGAATCTCCTCCCCTCTTAATTCAGCCTTCAACCTTGCCATATCGTAACGGTTGATCGTCAGGGATCTTTCTGAACTCTCAACTTCTGCCTGTGTTATGGTGGGATCGAGTTCAATCAGAAGATCTCCTTCCTTTACTCTTTGACCCTCAACGACATGGATGGCCTTTATCACACCAGTCTCCCTTGGTTGAATCACCTTCACCATGCCGTCTGGGATAACCTTTCCCCGTGCGACAGCCACTTCGTCCACCTTTCCAAAGTAACTCCAGAGGGAGGCCGCAACCGTCAGCATAACAATTGTCCACAACAGAATCCTTCCGAAAGGAGAAGCCGGTGTCTCCTCAATCTCTATGGCTTCAGGCAAAAACTCATAGTCCAAACGATCTCGTTTCATTTAAATGTCCGTTGTCAACTGACGAACATATTCTGCTGCATTTGCAGATGATGATACAGCCCCTTTTTGCCCATCAATTCATTGTGATTCCCTGACTCCACAATTTCTCCTCGATCCAACACAATGATCCTTTCAGCAATCCTCAGCGTGGAAAGTCTGTGGGCAATGAGAATAACCGTTCTTCCTTGACAGATCTGCCTCAGGTTTCTCTGGATGATTCCCTCGGATTCAGAATCTAAAGAAGAGGTCGCTTCATCGAAGATCAGGATTCTAGGGTTAGTGAGCAGGGCTCTGGCAATGGCAATTCTCTGTCTCTGTCCTCCTGAGAGGGTAGTTCCCCGTTCACCGACAACCGTGTCGTAACCTTCGGGCAGTTCAAGGATGAATTCATGCGCCCCTGCCAGGGTTGCCACTTGAATGATTTCTTCCATTGTTGTTTGAGGATAATGGAAAGCAATATTATCCCTCACGCTTCCATTAAAAAGAAAACTTTCCTGAAGCACAACACCAATCTGTCTCCTCAACCATGCAGGATCAGCAAGAGCGAGATCAATTCCATCGATCAGGATCCTCCCTGATTCAGGTAGATAGAGCCTTTGGATCAATTTGGCCAAAGTGCTCTTACCCGAACCACTTCGGCCCACAATCCCGAGAATCATCCCTGCCTTAATATCTAAGTTGATTTTTCTCAGCACTTCGGATCCATCCAGCCGATACCGAAAAGTTACTCCCTCCAACCTGACATAGCCGCGAATGGCTGGAAACCGAGTTTTAGTAACATTCACAGAAGGTTCTGGAGTAGCATGAAAGATATCCCCAAGCCTTCGGATCGAAAGCCCAGCCTGCTGGAAATCTTGCCAAAGTTGAACAAGTCTGAGCACAGGTCCACTTACTCGGCCTGAAAGCATTTGGAAGGCAATTAACTGACCAACAGTTAAATTCCCTGACATTACTAAGTGAGCACCTAACCAAAGAATGGCAAGGGAAGATGCCCTGTCAATAAATTGTCCCACAGATCCTGCCACTCCAGAGAGCTTAGAGGTTTTGAAGGAAGACTTCACATAATTTGCTAAAAGGCCTTCCCACCTTTTTTGGACCTCAGGTTCCACGGCCAGAGCTTTTACCGTTTGAGCGCCAGTCACCATCTCAACAAGGAAAGCTTGCGCTTCAGCTCCTCGGTTGAACCGTTCATCGAGTCTATGCCTCAGCATGGGGGTGATGCTTAGCGATAGCAGAGCGAATACAGGAATGGCTCCCAAAACTACAAAGGTCAATGTAGTGCTGTAAAAAAACATAACAACTAAATAGACGCCAATAAACATCACATCCAGAAAAGCGGTCAATGGCGCTCCGGTTAAGAAATGTCGAATATTCTCAAGCTCCCTGACTCTGGCTACAGTATCACCCACTCTTCTTACCTCAAAATATTTAAGGGGAAGAGAGAAGAGATGCTTGAAGAGCTTCGTGCCAAGAGAGATATCGATTCGATTGGTTGTATGAGTAAAGAGGTAAGTTCTGAGGATACTTAAAAGAGCTTCAAATAGAGCAATAGCGATAAGGCCGATAGCAAGAACATCGAGCGTAGTAACTCCCTTGTGAACCAACACCTTGTCAATAATTACCTGTGTGAAAACAGGAGTTACTAAACCAAATATTTGAAGAATCAGCGATGCGGTTAAAACCTCAGTGAGGGGTTTTCTGTACTTCCAGATTGCGGGAACAAACCAGGAGAGGCCGAAAGGCTTTTCAGAAGGAGCAATTGATTTCCTGTAAGTGACGAGAATAACCTTTTTCTGCCATCTTGATAAAAAGTCATCTTTTGAAAGGATCTTTGGTTTTCCATCCAATGGATCGAAGGCCAGAATTTTGTCGCCATCAGTCTTTGCCAATACAATAAAGTTTCGATCCCCCATAGAGGCGATGGCAGGTTTGGGCAGGCGACTTAATCGATCATACGAGACCTGAGCTTCTTTTGCCTTTAGCCCCAGCTCCCTCGCTGCTATGAGGATATCTATTGTTTCCATACCCTCAGGCCCTAGTGCTAAGGTATGCTTTAATTGTTCCGGATCAACGCTAAGACCGTGATATCCTGCCACCATCACCAGACAGAGAAGCCCACTATCAACCTTTCGCCCTTCCTGTTGATTTGCTAGATTCTGCTCGCCATTCATGGTGACACGATAAATCCCCCTCCCTATTCACGGGGGAGGGTTGGGTGGGGGGTGACACGAATCACGCCTGCCTGCCGGTAGGCAGGAACACGGTCACGTTTTTTATTAATTTCCCGGTTCCCAGTATTGCGCCAGTATTGTTTGGACGTCATTCGGCCTGTTCTGAATCAATTCAGTCCAACTCATTCCCCCATTCTGAGCCGAAAACCCTGCCATCTCCTGAATCAATAGGCTCACTTTCGATGAAAGAAGCTTAAACCCATCCGCCTCAAAGACCTCAACCTGATAAGCACTATTATAATTTTGATTCTGAACAGTGAGAATATCGGAACTCTCGTTGATCTGAATGTTTAGATTTTTGCCATTTTGATCAAAGATGAGATCAATCGGATTGAGCCCAAGACCAAATTTGACGGTATCCGTATTTCCCGCGGTCTTGTCATACTCCGAGATTATGTCCTGTCCATACCCTCGACCAAACAGGTAGGTGTCATCGCCAGCCTCACCTTTGAGAGTGTCGTTACCCGCTCCGCCATCCAGGATGTCTGCACCAGTTCCACCATAGAGACTATCATCCCCTTCCCCACCAAAAAGAGTGTCATCCCCATTGCCACCCTTGAGCGTATCTACACCCATATCACCATTTAGGATATTATTACCACTATTGCCTGTGAGCATGTTGTTTAACTCATTGCCAGTGCCATCAACATCGCTGGTTCCAGTCAAAGTGAGGTTTTCCAAGTTTGCACCTAGGATGTGACTTATAGGGCTCTGTACTGTATCTGTTCCCTCCTCCGGTAATTCATCAACCGTATCACCCACTCCAATCACGTAAGTGTCATTGCCTTTCCCGCCTGAAACTATGTTCGCTGCACTGTTTCCGGTTAGAACATTATTTAAATTATTCCCATTCCCGTCGATTGCATCAGTGCCAATGAGAGTTAGATTCTCAATGTTGTCCCCAAGGGCATAGGTAATATAGCTCTTTATAGTGTCTGTTCCTTCGTTTCCATTCTCAATCACTGAGTCACCACAGTTGTCTACAATATAAGTATCATTCCCTGTACCACCGATCAGGGTATCCATTCCTGCTCCACCATTAAGTGTATCATTGCCCCCATCTCCTGTAAGGATATTTGCAGCGCCATTGCCGTTCAGCACATTGTTTAGCTCATTGCCCGTCCCATCGATGGGACTGTTTCCAGTCAGAGTCAGGTTCTCAATATTGGTTGCCAATATAAAAGTCACAGGGCTTTGAACCGTGTCTGTCCCTTCACCCAGTGCTTCCTCAATAACCGTATCTGCAGAAACGACAATATAAGTGTCATTCCCCAAGCCTCCAGCTAAATGGCTCGGAGCATTATTCCCAGTCAATACATTATTTAGACTATTTCCCCTTCCGATGATTGGCGCATTACCGGTCAAAATCAGGTTCTCAACGTTTTCATCTAAAGTGTAGTCCACCAAGCTCTGTACTGTGTCTGTACCCTCGTTCAAACCTTCTATTGCAATATCTCCCACGTTATCCACTAAATAGGTATCATTACCTAACCCACCAATTAACGTGTCAGCACCCAGACCTCCATCGAGATTATCATTGCCTAACCCACCGGTAAGTATGTTTATACCTCTGTTACCTGTCAACACATTGTTTAATTCATTGCCCGTCCCATTGATTGCCTCGATACCAGCCAGCATCAGGTTTTCAACGTTTGCGCCTAAGGTATAGGTAATATAGCTCTTTACCGTGTCCGTACCTTGGTTTGTGTTCTCAATCACCATGTCACCACTGTTTTCTACCACGTAAGTATCGTTGCCCAAACCACCCATCATGGTATCTGCACCTGACCCACCATCGAGAACATTTTCAGCACTGCTGCCAATCAAGACATTGATTAATGCGTTGCCAGTCCCATTGATTATAGCTGTCCCGGTCAAAGTTAAATTTTCTAAATTCTGACCCAAAACATAGCTGATCGAACTTTGAACCGTATCCATCCCTCCATCGAAAAATTCTGTCACTCTATCGCCGACATTCTCTACTACATAGATGTCATCCCCTGCTCCACCAAACATCATATCCGCATCTGCACCACCATTAAGTGTATCATTCCCCGCGTCACCAAAAAGGATGTTCGCAGCACTGTTGCCGGTCAACACATTATCTAATTCGTTGCCAGTCCCATCGATTGCCTCGTTCCCCGTGAGAGTTAAGTTCTCAACATTTTCCGTTAATGTAAAACTCACCGAACTCTGAACTGTGTCTGTCCCCTCCCCCTCATTCTCAATGACTATATCACCCGCTCCAACCACATATATGTCATTCCCTGCACCACCAAAAAGGATGTTTGGAGCACTGTTCCCAGTCAGTATATTATCTAATTCATTACCCGTCCCATTGATCGCCGAAGACCCGATCAAAGTCAGATTCTCAACATTTTCTCCAAGGGCATAAGTAATATAACTCTTTACCGTGTCTGTCCATTCATTCAGAGCCTCTATAACGATATCCCCCATATCATCAACGACATAAGTGTCATTTCCTAAACCACCGACTAAAGTATCCGCCCCTCCACCTCCGTTGAGTGTATCATTCCCTCCTCCTCCAGTCAGTGTGTTTGCAGCACTGTTGCCAGTTATTATATTGTTCAATTCGTTGCCTATCCCATTGATCGCTCCAGTGCCAGTCAGAGTCAGATTCTCAACATTTTCTGCCAATATAAAACTCACTGAACTCTGAACCGTGTCTGTCCCCTCACCTACTGTCTCCTCAATGACCGTATCTCCAGAAACGACAATATAAGTGTCATTCCCCAAACCCCCTGTCAGTACACTCGCAACACCATTCCCGGTCAATACATTGTTTAAACGGTTACCTATACCCCTGATGGCATCAGACCCTATGAGAGTCAGATTCTCAACATTCTCTCCAAGGGCATAGTCAATATAAATCTTTACCGTATCTGTCCCCTCATTCAGAACCTCTACGACTATATCCCCTATATCATCAACAACATAAGTGTCATTCCCTAACCCACCAACTAAAGTATCCGCCCCTCCACCTCCGTTGAGTGTGTCACTCCCTCCTCCTCCAGTCAGTGTGTTTACAGCACTGTTTCCAGTCAGTACATTGTTCAATTCGTTGCCTATCCCATTGATCGCTCCAGTACCGGTCAGAGTTAGATTCTCAATATTTGCACCCAAAGTGTAGTTGATTGAGCTCTGGACCGTATCCGCACCTTGATTTGCATTCTCATTCACCGAATCCCCAGTGTTATCTACCACGTAGGTATCGTTGCCTAACCCTCCCGTCATGGTATCCGCACCTGCCTTACCATCCAGGACATTGGCCGCACTGTTACCGGTAAGATCATTGTCTGAATCGTTCCCTGTGCCATTGATTGCGCTCGCCCCGGTTAAGAAAAGATTCTCCACATTCGAACCTAATGTAAAACTCACCGAACTCTGAACCGTGTCGATCCCCTCCCCCTCATTCTCAATGACTGTGTCACCCGCTCCAACCACATATGTGTCATTCCCTAATCCACCTGTTAGAATATTCGCAGCACTGTTTCCGGTCAACACATTGGCTAATTTGTTACCAGTCCCATCGATTACTGCATTGCCAGTCAGAATTAGCTTCTCAACATTTTCCGCTAATGTAAAACTCACCGAACTCTGAACTGTATCTGTCCCCTCCCCCTCATTCTCAATGACTGTGTCACCCGCTCCAACCACGTATGTGTCATCCCCCGCACCACCAAAAAGGATGTTTGCAGCACTGTTGCCAGTCAGTATATTGTTCAATTCATTACCCGTCCCATTGACCGCCGAAGATCCGATCAAAGTCAGATTCTCAACATTTGCTCCAAGGGTATAGGTAATATAACTCTTTATTGTGTCTGTACCTTCATTCGAACCTTCGATGACAATATCCTCCACATTATTCACCACATAAGTATCATTCCCTCTTCCCCCAGTCAGCGTGTTTGCAGCACTGTTGCCAGTCAGTATATTGTTCAATTCATTGCCTATACCATTGATCGCTCCAGTGCCAGTCAGAGTCAGATTCTCAACATTTTCTGCCAATGTAAAACTTATTGAACTCTGAACCGTGTCTGTGCCCTCGCCAGACGCTTCCTCAATAACCGTATCCCCAGAAACGATAATATAGGTGTCATTCCCCAACTCCCCTGCCAGTACACTCGCAGCGCTATTCCCGATCAATACATTGTTTAAACGGTTACCCGTCCCCCTGATGGCATCAGGCCCCATGAGTGTCAGATTCTCAACATTCTCACCCAGGGCATAGGTAATATAACTCTTTACCGTGTCTGTCCCTTCATTCAGAACCTCTACGACTATATCCCCTATATCATCAACAACATAAGTGTCATTCCCTAACCCACCAACTAAAGTATCCGCTCTTCCCTCTCCGTTAAGTGTGTCATTCCCTCCTCCGCCTATAAGAACATTTGATGAGCTATTTCCAAGAAGTACATTATTTAACTCATTGCCCGTCCCACTGATCTCGCCAGTTCCAGTCAGGGTAAGATTTTCGATATTGGCACCCAAAGTGTAGTTCATTGAACTCTTTACAGTGTCTGTCCCCTCGTTTGTATTTTCAATCACCACGTCACCAGTGTTATCTACCACGTAGGTATCGTTGCCTAACCCTCCCGTCATGGTATCCACACCTGCCTTACCATCCAGGATATTTGCTCCACTGTTGCCAATCAGTATATTGTTCAATTCATTGCCTATACCATTGATAGAGGCATTGCCAATCAGAGTGAGATTCTCCACATTTACCCCTAATGTAAAAGTCACGGAGCTCTGAACCGTGTCTGTGCCCTCGCCCTCATTCTCAATGACTATATCACCCGCTCCAACTACGTATGTGTCGTTCCCCGCACCACCGAGAAGAATATTTGCCCTACTGTTGCCTGTAAGTATATTGTTTAATTCATTGCCCGTCCCATTGATGGAAGCAGTGCCTGTCAGAGTGAGATTCTCAAGATTAGGCCCTAAGGTGTACGTAACTGAGCTTTGAACGATATCAGTACCTTCTCCAGAAACTTCCATTACTATGTCACCAACATTGTCCACCAGATAAATGTCATCTCCTCCCTCACCAGACATCCTATCTGCTCCTGCACCACCATTGAGAGTATCATTACCTCCTCCGCCTGCAAGAAAATTAGATGCGCTATTTCCAATGAGCACATTGCCTAACTCATTGCCCGTTCCATCGATTGAGGCGCTTCCGGTTAGACTTAGATTCTCAAGATTCGGACCAAGGGTATAAATAATAGAACTAATTACCGTGTCTATACCTTCGTTTGTATTCTCAATCACCGAATCCCCGGTGTTATCTACTATGTAAGTATCGTTGCCCAAACCGCCCATCATGGTATCCGCACCAGTGCCACCATCGAGTAGGTTGGCCCCACTGTTCCCAACCAAGATATTATTTAAATCATTACCTGTTGTATTAATATTTTCTGTTCCGGTCAGTGTGAGGTTCTCAACATTAGGAGGAAGGACGAAGGTTTCTGAAAGCCATATAATATCTATCCCCTCATTCGGATCTTCAATAACTGTATCTTCTGAGCCAATGATATAAGTATCATTCCCCGACCCTCCTGCAAGAATATTCTCAGCATTGTTACCAGTCAACACATTATCCAGGTCATTGCCCGTGCCGTTAATCGCTTCAGTCCCAATCAGAGTGATGTTTTCGATGTTTGTTGACAAAGTATAGCTGACCGAACTTAGTACCTTGTCTACCCCTTCACCCACCGCCTCTGTAATTACATCGCCAACATCATCCACAATGAAGATATCGTTGCCAGGGCCGCCTACCATAGTGTCTGCCCCTGCACCCCCGTTTATCAGATCATTTCCACCTCCACCGTTCAAAGTGTCAATCCCATCGTACCCCATCATTATAGTGTCATTGGTTGTTCCAGCTAAATTATCGTTACCCGTCGTACCAAGCTGGAGGTCCGATAAATTGAAAGTGGGCCCATCCGCGAACTCAATTCTCTCCAACTGACTGTAAGTATACAAATACCAATTCTGCACTGTCACCCGATCCATCCCATTCATATGCTTAAACACCAAATCATAACCCGATCGCTCCACCTTAATATCTGCCGGGAAAATACCATTTCCAAACCGCAATATGTCCGTCCCACCAGGAGTATAGGTACTATACTTCGTCTCCTGGATCACATCCTGACCATCTCCCAAATTGAACCGATACACATCTCCCGCAGTCGTCCCTCGCAACGTATCATTCCCCAAACCACCCTCATAGATATTACCTGTACTCCCATACTCCAAATGATCCGTAGACCCATTCGCCCCCCCCAAAACATCATTCCCAATACCCCCAATCAACGTGTCCGCTCCGGCACCACCATCCAACACATCATCCCCACCCAAACCATAAAGCGTATCCCCATAGGTGTCCACACCAAGCAAGGTGTCATTACCCTCCGTACCGCTCTTCACCAAACCCTGCGTATGTACATTCGCCCCGCTCCAGACCGTCCCATCCCCAAACTCAACCTGCTCCAACTGGCTAAAAGTATACCTGTACCAATCCTGTACTGTCACCCAATCCATCCCATTCACATGCTTAAACGCTAAATCATAACCCGAACGCTCCACCTTAATATCTGCCGGGAAAATACCATTTCCAAACCGCAATATGTCCGTCCCACTCGGAGTATAACTACCCCCATAGCTCGTCTCCTGGATCACATCCCGACCATCTCCCAAATTGAACCGATACACATCTCCCTTAATCGTCCCCCGCAACGTATCATTCCCCAAACCACCCTCATATACATTACCAATACCCCAATTATCCAAATGATCCGTTGACCCAGCCACCCCTCCCAAAATATCGTTCCCAGAACCTCCAACCAACGTATCCCATCCACCTCCCCCATCCAACACATCATCCCCACCCAAACCATAAAGTGTATCCCCATAGGTATCTACACCCTGAAGAACATCATTGCCCTCCGTACCGCTCTTCACCAAACCCTGCGTATGTACATTCGCCCCGCTCCAGACCGTCCCATCCCCAAACTCAACCCGCTCCAACTGGCTAAAAGTATACCTGTACCAATCCTGTACTGTCACCCAATCCATCCCATTCATATGCTTAAACACCAAATCATAACCCGATCGCTCCACCTTAATATCTGCCGGTAAAATACCATTCCCAAACCGCAATATGTCCGTCCCACCAGGAGTATAGGTACTATACTTCGTCTCCTGGATCACATCCTGACCATCTCCCAAATTGAAACGATACATATCTCCCTTAATTGTCCCTCTCAACGTATCATTCCCCAAACCACCCTCATAGATATTACCTGTACTCCCATACTCCAAATGATCCGTTGACCCAGCCACCCCTCCCAAAATATCGTTCCCAGAACCTCCAACCAACGTGTCCGCTCCGGCACCACCATCCAACACATCATCCCCACCCAAACCATAAAGCGTATCCCCATAGGTGTCCACACCAAGCAAGGTGTCATTACCCTCCGTACCGCTCTTCACCAAACCCTGCGTATGTACATTCGCCCCGCTCCAGACCGTCCCATCCCCAAACTCAACCTGCTCCAACTGGCTAAAAGTATACCTGTACCAATCCTGTACTGTCACCCAATCCATCCCATTCACATGCTTAAACGCTAAATCATAACCCGAACGCTCCACCACAATCTCCGAAGGATTGATCCCTGACCCAAACCGCAATATGTCCGTCCCACTCGGAGTATAACTACCCCCATAGCTCGTCTCCTGGATCACATCCCGACCATCTCCCAAATTGAACCGATACACATCTCCCTTAATCGTCCCCCGCAACGTATCATTCCCCAAACCACCCTCATATACATTACCAATACCCCAATTATCCAAATGATCCGTTGACCCAGCCACCCCTCCCAAAATATCGTTCCCAGAACCTCCAACCAACGTGTCCCATCCACCTCCCCCATCCAACACATCATCCCCACCCAAACCATAAAGTGTATCCCCATAGGTATCCGTACCCTTAAGAGCATCATTGCCCTCCGTACCAATCACCATCAACCCCTGGATATTAAGATCGGCTCCATTCCAAACCGTCCCGTTTGCGAATTCAATCCTCTCCAGCTGACTGTAAATACTCCCATACCAGTTCTGCACCGTCACCCGATCTGTCCCATTCACATGTCTAAACACCAAATCATAACCCGACCGCTCCACCCTGATATCCCCCGGTAAAATGTCAGATCCAAACCGCAAGACGTCCATACCACCAGGAGTATAGTTCCCGTAACTCTTCTCCTGGATCACATCCTGACCATCCCCTAAGTTAAACCGATACACATCTCCCGCAGTCGTCCCTCGCAACGTATCATTCCCCAAACCACCCTCATATACATTACCAATACCCCAATTATCCAAATGGTCCGTTGCCCCAGCCACCCCTCCCAAAATATCGTTCCCAGAACCTCCAATCAACGTGTCCGCTCCGGCCCCTCCATCCAATACATCATCCCCGCCCAATCCATAAAGTGTATCCCCATAGGTATCTACACCAAGCAAGGTGTCATTAGACTCCGTACCACTCTTCACCAACCCCTGCGCATGTACACTCGCCCCAATCCAGACTGTCCCATCACCAAATTCAATCCGCTCCAACTGACTGTATGTAATCCCATACCAGTTCTGCACCGTCACCCGATCTGCCCCATTCACATGTCTAAACACCAAATCATAACCTGATCGCTCCACCACAACGTCCGAAGGATTGATCCCTGACCCAAACAGCAATATGTCCGTACCACTTGGAGTATAGTTCGCATAACTCTTCTCCTGGATCACATCCTGACCATCTCCCAAATTGAAACGATACATATCTCCCTTAATTGTCCCTCTCAACGTATCATTCCCCAAACCACCCTCATAGATATTACCTGTACTCCCATACTCCAAATGATCCGTTGACCCAATTACTCCACCCAAAACATCGTTCCCAGAGCCTCCAATCAACGTGTCCGCTCCTCCCCCACTATCCAGGAGATCTTTCCCCGACCCACCCATCAAAATGTCCGAACTTCCTTCGCCATAAAGCACATCATCCCCTTCTTCGCCATAAATCCGATCCACTCCTGAGGTACCGATAAGCGTATCATTGCCCGGTGTCCCATGAATCGTACCCGCAAGCTCTGTCACCTCATCACTCGTCAATACTGTCCCGTCCTCGAACTCCACTCTCTCCAACCGAGAAGAGGGTTTCGTTATCCACTCCGACACAACCACTCGATCCGAAGTTCCCTTGATCTGAAAAATGACATCACTCCATGTTTGTGTTATCTCCACATCCGAACGACCCACATCCGGCAAAAACCTCAGCGTATCCACATTCCCAGGAGTTGTATCATAGTCTGAGATTGTATCTATCCCATAACCGAGACCAAATAGATATGTATCATTGCCCAACTCTCCCTGTAGAGAATCATTTCCAGATCCTCCATCCAATGTATCGTTCCCTGGTGACCCCGAAATCTGATACCAATCCCCAATCAGCGTATCATTGCCCGGTCCACCCTCAATCAGATCATCTCCAGCATAGCCATAAAGTGTATCATTCCCCGCCTCCCCATATATCCGATCCCTTATCGAAGACCCAATCAGCGTATCATTACCCGATGTCCCCCGAATCTCCTCAGAGATCACTGTTACTTCATCCCCTGTCAACACCGTCCCATCCCCAAACTCTATCCGTTCCAACTGACGAGGAGATTTCGCTATCCCCTGCGGCACCAGCACCTGATCCGTCGTCCCGTTGATCCGAAAGACCAATGTGTTCCCGTTCCGAGTAATCTCCACATCTGACTGAGCAATATCAGGGGCAAATTTCAACGTATCCACATTTCCAGAGCCTGTATCATAGTCCTCAATCGTATCCTCTCCATATCCGTGATCGAATAGATAAAGATCATTACCCCCTCCACCTTGCAAGGAGTCTTTACCAGGGCCACCATCCAAGATGTCCCCTCCGGGAATAAATGAACTAGTATATTCCCCAATAAGCGTATCATTACCCGGCCCACCCACAAGGAGATCACTATTATTATATCCATAGAGTGTGTCGTTACCTGCTCCGCCATGAAGGACACCGCTGGTACTGATATACAAATTATAACCATCCCCTGTAAGAATATCGTCGCCCTCACCACCATAAATTGCATCATTAAAACCTACTCCCGTTAAGGAATCCCTCCCGGTGGTTCCAATGGTGATATGATGGCCCCCTGAGTCGAAAACCCACGCCAATTCCTCACTCTGTCCAGCAAGAATATTCCGAAATCCCCAGTAGTCCACCATATTTTGCACTTGAAATCCACGAAGCGAACGAGCAAACTCACCTAACATCACTTTTCCTGCTACTGGGTCCGTCATGAGCTGATCCTGCAAAGTACTAATCACTAAACTCAGATCTCCCTTCAGACTCTGCGTTGCCTCATCCCATGTGTATACAATCTTGTCATAAAGTTCTTTTAAATGTGTTTGTACCAGGAGATCGGCATAGTACATCTCAAATAACCCTTTATAACAATGATCCAATAAAACCCCCGCAGTGAAGCCAGGGTCCGGCCCCACGTACCAAGTATACTCATCAGCAAATATCTTCTCTAATACAGCCAATTTTTTGGCATCAATATTGGGCCCTCTGCTATCGGGATTAACTCCCTCACTGCCCGTCCATTTTAAAAGAATCTGATCCATTAAATTACTACGGGTATTTGGATCGGCGTCAGCTACGAAGCTCTCAACCAGTGTCTTTAATCCCCCGCTTACATCTCTGACCATGGCCTGATGTAGATCATAGACATTCCCATACCCCTGTAAGTCCGGGAGCGCTGCAATGTCCTCAGACACACCCAACCACTCATTCGCAATACTGAAAGCCTTATTCACCTGAAACCAGATATCCGCCGCCGTCCCAGTCGTCCCATCAGCCCGTGTAAAACTACCCACCTGCCTGTGCTCGTTCCCCTGAGGATCTATGTAGGTTGAATTGGTGTAACCCGTATTGATGGAAGAAACCACAACATGCGAGAAACTCCATAGTTCATCCCCACTGCTGTACCCATCCCCATCATAATCCTGCCAAACCTTAAGATTGGACCAGATGGCATCCTGGGAATCAATCTTTCCATCCTTATTGTCATCCAATTCGGCTAAGGCTTTAAACCCATTGTCTGCCGGAGTTCCATTCAAAAGAAGGGTAGTGTTGCCAAAGGCCTCTCGGCCGGTATCAATCATGCCATCATTATTGCGATCATAAACCAATAGCCCATCATCCGATCCCACCCATCCCGTCTGTTCCGCGAATCCATTCGCATCATGATCAAAATAAGCGCCTTGATTAACGTTTACTGTTTCGATTCCATCCCCATCCAAATCCAAAGCAATCGGCGATTGAACTTCCTTCGTAACCCCAAAGAGTTGCTGTTTAACAGAAACAACCTCATTCATCTTTAATCTTTGCCAAAAATCTATGCCATAAGACTCTGCTGAATTATCAGCTACCAGAGTAAAGGCTTTCTGAATCAGATTCCTTATTCCCCAATTATCAGGATTCAACATAACAATTTGCTTGTAACGTTCTCCCAACAACGAATCTAAACCAGTCAATAAAAATATCGCATCCTCTTGTGTTAACGAAATATTGTTTATTCCAACCTCTTCCAAAATATTGCTAAACCGCCTTACCAAGTCTCCTGGTTTCTCTTGACCATATTTTGTGCTGAGATAAAAGTTCAAAAGATCTTCAATCCCAACGGCCCCCTTTATCTGAACCCAAACTATATTGCTTTCTCCTAAAGGCACTGATTCTCCTTTAAGAAATCTCTCCATTTCACCATTGAGAGCAATATTGAACTGATTGTTATAATCTATAAGGAATACCCTTCCAAGATCTGTCTGTAGAAAAGCCTTATTTTCGGAATCCGAGACTTTGCTTATGACTCCATCGATTTTAGTTATCGCAGTATCAAGCTCTGTCAGATACGCCTCATTAACCTTCTGAATCCCATAAGTGCTCGAAAGGCATTCATTAATTCGATCTCTCTGATTTTTACCTAGGGTTTCTCCTTTTGTTCTTGCTACATTAATGATATCGTTTATCGCCTTTATCTCAGTATCTCCAATAATTCCATCTTCGTCTGAATCAAAAATCAAATTATTATTTGAATCTCTTCCATTATTAAGAATGTCTGTAAATATTGTTCGCGAATCGGGCCTATTAAGTAAATCCCACTGAACAGGCCCAAAGCTATAACCACTTCTACCAGCTTTAGCATGATTTATCTCATAAGCACCATTTCCATTTCTTAATTCATTATTCATAAATACGTTGTGAACCCGCCTCTTAAAACCTGTTAAACCATCTCCTCCAGTGAAAATCATTTCTTCCCCTCCTTCTTTAGATTACCTAAATATTGCGAGATGGCATCATTCATTGCCTGGTCGTCAATTTTACCTTCTTTTGACTGCCTGTCATAAATCTTTTCATAATCTGATCTATTAATCATAAAAACTCTTTTATTCATCAATGCACTCTTTGTGTTAAACCTTTCATCAAATCTGATGATAACATTCCCTTCTGGGTCATAAAGGAAGAAGGTCCCATCTTCTATCGGAACAAATTTAACATACATATTTTCAACCCGTTTTAAAAAATAATCTTTATTATAAGAGTTATTGCGTTCACAGTATTTATTTATATTCGTTCTCTGTGGCTTGTCATAAAAATATAAAAACATTTTTATCTCTAAATATTTTTCATTGTTATCTTTTTTGATTACGTAATAATCGTAGAAAGGATCCGAGCAATGGCCTGAAGTGGCTATAGATATTTGTTCTATAATATTCCCGCCGTTGGCAATTATTTTATGGTTTGTTCTAATATTCTCCCGTTTGAGTTTTTTATATTCATCCTCAAAAAAAATCTTTTCAGAGAAAAATGATACACCTTTGTATTTGCTAATGTAATCGCAACAAGAACCATCTTTTCTTTTGAGCTTCTGCCGTTCTCTTACATAAGTCACCATGTAGTCTCCATCTGGCATCTTCGTTACATTGATAAAAGAGTTCCTACTGTTCTTTTCAGGCCAAGGAAACTCATATCCCCACACATCAGGATATGGCGGGTATTTCTTCTTCTCCTGTGCAAAGGATGATGTCCATGAAACGAGAATCATTACAACCAAAAATACAATGAATGAAAACATTCTATCTATCTTCTCCATCTTTCTCAGACCTCCTGTTTCAGGCTTAAATTATTTTCACTTTTTGGATCCCTAAAAACCTTAGATTTTCTTTTCTATGCTATATCCAACTCCAAATAGACGTCAAATGGATTCTGGGCTTGTTAAAATTTTCTTTAGCGGCTACACTTCAGCCCTTTCATGAGCCACAAAGTTCAGTCCTTTTCGTTGTTATCTATCTTCACTTGGGATCAGTTGTTTGAGGAAGGATTTAACCCCTTAGAATTATTAGCAATAATTATACCAAACACTATTTTTTATAACTTATTGAAAGTATTAAGGAAGATAAGAAAATATTACGCGGTTTTAAGGTAAAAATTGCCTATTATTTTGACAGTTGCCTATTTTGATGAGCAATCTGGAAGATTAAGGAAATGGGAAGGTAGGATTGGGGGGCGCTCGCTTTGGTTCCTTATTCCCTATTACGAAATAGATGCCTTTTCAACTACTGACTTAACTTCAAAGTAGCGAGTCGATTCAAGCTGATCCCGGATTCTGCAGCCTGGATCGCAAGGCCTCTATGCACTTCTGGCGGTACGCGGACAATGAATTTCCCTTTAAATCGCTTGCGGGCAATTGACTCAGGCACCTTCTCACCGCTGTGCTTCATATCTTCTACAACATCAGCCACCACCTTTCGAATCCCTTTTAAGGCTGCTTCTGGGGTTTTAGCTAACCAACTCAAACTTGGAAATTCGGCACACAAGCCGACATACTCCCCATCGTCCTCGTCCCAGGTCACCCGGTAAGTGTACCGGTCATTCTTCAGTGCCATAATTCTCCTCCAATTTTTCAATCGCTTTGAGCACTTGTTTCACTTGGTATGATTTAGCCTTCCCCTTGTCATTCTGAATATTCACACGTGGATCGCCTTGCCACGGTGTCTTGTATACTCGGTGACTGCTGCCAACTTGACGAGCTCTTCCGAAATAGAGATCACACACTTTGCACAGGTCACTAAATCTCACTCCCTTCGGATTTTGCTGAATCTTTGCAAGTATTTCTTCAACCTTATTCATTCCTAATTATAATATCACTATTGATATCATTGTCAAGATCCAAATTAACAAGGGACACATCCCATTCGCCGTGAAGGAGCATATGTTCTTTATATACTCAAAAAAAAGTTAGGGAATCTCTCTTACCAAATCATCTCCTTTGAAGAACTTCTCATGTCTCAGGTGGTTCAACAAGAAGCCCTTATGAGGTTGCTTGTGGGGAAAGGGATATTCACCAAGGAGAAGTTTTTGGAAATGCTGAGGATTGTGAACCGGGAGATGCAGAGAGGAAAAAAGTGAGAAAACGAAGCATCTTTTCAAGCGTAATACGAGATTTGGTACCAGGCATCGTTAATTCGGAATTTTGAAGGTGCGACCCCGAAGCCACCGATATACATTTCTACAATTGCCGAATGTGTAGTTACTTTTACGGCCGTATCCCAGGGATGTTCACGCGAATACGGTAGATTCCGCGCCGCGCGGTGATGAACAATGTCTTCCCGTCTGCTTCGCCAAACGTAAGGTTGGCAACAATTTCCGGGGTCAAGATGGTTCCCAGATGCTTGCCGTCCGGCGCGATGATCCATATGCCTCCGG
Organism: uncultured delta proteobacterium; assembly: GCA_963739325.1. Taxonomy (GTDB): domain Bacteria; phylum Desulfobacterota; class BSN033; order BSN033; family UBA1163; genus CAVTZZ01. The sequence continues at coordinate 86,054 of CAVTZZ010000035.1, forward strand.
GACCGCTGCAATAAACATTACCCTTCTCGTCCACCTTCATGCCGTCGGGATTGCCGGGGCCTTTCGCCGTTTCGGGAGTCATATCGATGAACACTCGCCCGTTTGTGACGGTGTCGTCAGGGCTGACATCGAAGCGAATGACGGTTCTTCTTCTTGTGTCATTGACGTACAGAGTCTTCTTGTCGGGCGAGAACGCCAAGCCGTTCGGGTTCGTCATGCTCTGATCCAGTAGCACAAGCTTCCCTTGCTTGAGCAGAAAGACTCCGTTGAACGGAAGTTCCTTCTTTCGGGTCATATCCCCCCCGCGCAGGCCGGAGGATCGGTGAAGTATAGCGAGCCATCCGATTTATAGACAAGGTCGTTGCCGCTGTTCAGGCGTTTGCCTTGATATTGGCTTGCGAGCACGGTGCGGCTGCCATCCTTTTCAAGCCGCACGATCTGGCGGTCGCCCATCGCAACGTAGACCAACCTGTCCTGTAGGTCGATCGTGATGCCGTTCGAGCCGATGAGTAAAACCGTCTCAAACCCGTTGCTCTGTTCCTTTCCGATCCCCGTTGCATCTGTGCCTGTGAAGCCTACGTGTTCCAGCAACACCGAGGTCGTGCCATCTTTCGGGTTCCACCGATAGATCTTATTTTCGGGAATGTCGCTGAACACAAGATATCCGCCGCTGCGAACCCAAGCAGGGCCTTCCGTGAACTTGAAGCCATCGGCAATTTTTTCGACTCTCGAATCAGGCTCGACAATGGCATCGAGCGCAGGGTCCAGCCGCACGACCGCGTTCTTCTCTTGCGCTATGGCTACAACTGCCAGAGCTGCCAGAACAATCAGAATATATAAAACTGTCGTGTATTCGTTTTTATGTTCTACCATATGTCTCCTCCCTTCTCTTTTACCCATAGGCTTAACAGCGCTAAATGGGTACCAAAATGCTAGCTTTAGGGATAATCAATTCCGTGCATCACCGATGTGAAATAGCATTGATTGCCTTTCTAAACCCTTGCAAATAGCATTGTTGAAATGCCCCTTTCCTCCCCCCCTGTTTCTTCCAGAATCGGAATGATAAGAACTCGGTATTGGGTGAATTGAATATACGAAGAGCAGAATTGTATGTCAATCATAAAATATCACACATCGCAAAATCGCCTATTATTATGAGAGTTGCCTATTTTAATGAGCACTTTCCTAAACAAGAAAGAACGTGGAGAGATGGGAAATTCGGGACGATAAGATAGGTAAGTGAGTTAAGCGGTAGATCACACTTGCCGCATAGGATCATGGTCTTATGGTCTGACCGTCAAAAACCAAACGACTATCCGCCGGCGGGGAGAAATGCTTGGAAAGTGCGGGAAAGTTCCCTCATTTCTTTCGTTCGTTACCAGATTTTTCGGAGTGACTTAAGCCCTTTGAGATAATCTTCATATTCCAAATTTGCTTCTACTCCATGGTCTCGCAGTACATCGATCATTTTTGATATGGAGACCCCTGCTATCCTCGCAGCCTTTTCTAAAGAAGCTTCGGATTTTCTATATTTTTCTATGGCAAGCATCACCCTGCCAAGATCAACCAGTTCTCTGACTTTCTTTGAAACGTCCTCCTTCTCCTCTTTCGCAAGACTCGACAGGAAGTGATAATCTCCATCATCCACACGGATGCTTAACGTTTTCTTTGACATCTCAATCTCCTCCTTGTATGCGCCTTCGTGCATCCTCACTGATTATTTTGCGGTACCTGGCCACCGATTCAAGCTTCTGTAACTTGATAAGAGCTTCATCTTTCTCCAGCAGATTCTTCTCAAAGGCCCGTATCAAGATAGCTATCGCTGTTGTAAACTCAACCCCCAACAATTTACATGCCCTTATTGCATTCCGGTCATCTGTGGCGACAATCGATCCCTTTTCCTTCAACGCGAGGGCAACTGCCTCAGCTTCTCCAGCATCAATGTGAAAATCTTCCATAAGTTTCGTCGAAAGCTTGCTGCCTTCGACTACCACGACTTTCAGCTTATGACTCCTAATCAACCTCTCAACCATGGGAGTCTCCGCCTCCTCCTTGAGACAGACTTCCCCTCTTACCTTCTCAGGTATTAAAACTTTCCCATGGAAATTCAAAACAAAGATATCGAGCATATCGATCTTAGCCAGCAGAATCAATGTAGATGAGTCCAGAACGATCATAAGACAATAATACGACAATTGTATTACAAAATCAAGAAAATTCAGTTAAGTTGGAAGACAGACCTTCATCTTTGACCCGTATTGCCTTTTATCGTCTGGAATTCCGTCAAAGGAACCAACAACTTATTAACGTATTTGATGAGGTGAGAGAGGTAACAAATGGATAAATCTGTCGAAAAACGCAGGTCCCTATGGTAATTTCTCTTGCTTCTAAACAACTCGTTTCCTTTGAAGAACTCCTCCTATCCCAGGTCGCCCAGCAAGAGGCCCTTACGAGGTTACTTGTGGAGAAAGGGATATTCACAAAAGAGGAATTCCTTGATATGGTGAGGATAGTGAACCGGGAGATGAAGAGAGAAAAACAGTGAAAAAACGAACCACCTTTTTTAAGCTTACTTTACTTTTCGGAGTTCCACTGGTAATAATGTCGGCACTCGCTGCAGGGATTAAAGAGTTTTACCCCGTTAGAAAGCACTAGCCCCTTATTGAGGACGGGGTCAAAGCCCTGCCCTTTCTAACGGGGTTTACTGGGTAGCCCTTATTTCCATGATGGTCTGCTCTGTCTTTATATTTCTAATTTTCGTCAGGACATTCTTCTCCACAGACGCTTTGAAATTAAGAAAATCAAATTACAAAAAACATGATCTGAATTGAATGGCAAAGGGTGCTATCGGCCTCACCTCCTACAAATCTTGCTCTGGAGCGATTCTGGGGGTTCAACGATTACGGCGGGAAATCTAGATTTCCAATTGAATAGTTGGAAATCATGTCGACAGATTCTCGGTGGCCTGGAAACAGAACATCTATAGCAGATAGAGTGCCCCAAAGCTCCAGATGAGATGAGGGTAATGGCCCCTCGGAGTTGGCTTAAAAGAGCAGACTCCAAACCACCTTAAGCTGCCGGTTAAGAGCCACGAGGCTCTCTCCCATTCTCTCTTCGCTTCCTCATTAAAATTAAGAAATTGGTTTCCCTCCAGAATGCCGAAGTTAATCTCATCCAAATCTGGCTGTTTTCGAATCGGAAGACTGAGATAGGTTGCAATGTGTTGAGCGTTGAGAATCGACCTGTGTAAATAGCAGGGATGGGGCAATCTTTGAGCTGCTCGAATAGGGCTAAGCTCTGATCAAAACCCTTTGGGGTCAACCCCGGATCGCTTCGACCCTGTATCTGTCCTCTACATTCCAGATCGTCTCTCCATGCCACGCAATATGGATTTTGTAATCAATTGATAAAAATTCCTTTCTCGTGATCATGCTGGATGTTTCATTCTTCCAATGGACCCCTCACTTCAAAATAAATATAGTCTAAAATTTTTAACTCCTTATCCCCAAGGGCAAAAATGCATTTAAAATAAAACACCGTCCCCTTTTCTTGTTAATATCGGCTGCCCGAGGGGGGCACGCCTTATGGAGCAGCTTGATGAGGGAATAAAGAAAGAAGAGACAGAGCCCGGTGGGGGGAAGGGGAGTGCGGGGCTTTAAATTGCCTCGAAATAAGACTATCCCTTATCTAACTCTTTTGTCCAATTTCTTTGGGCAGATAGGTTCGAGAAACCTCCCGCTTCGGTCTCTCGCCTCAAGTCGTTGCCTGTATTGTCAGACTTTAATGCAAGCTACCTCATGGCCACCGCCAATTTCACGTAGTGGGGGTGTTTCCTCACTGCAGTCTGGGATGGCTAGTGGGCAGCGCGGGTGGAAATGACAGCCGGACGGTGGGTTTAGGGGGCTGGGTACTTCCCCTTTTATAGAGATACGCTCTCGCTTTTCTTCCACGAAGGGGTCGGCTATAGGTACGGCTGAAAGCAATATCTTGGTATATGGGTGCATCGGGTTACTGTAAAGTTCCACGGAGCGGGTGATTTCCACGATACGGCCTAGATACATCACGGCCACCCGGTGACTGATATGTCGTACTACAGCGAGGTCATGGGCAATGAATAAATAGGTTAGCGCTAATTTCTCCTGTAACTCCTCCAGCAGGGTAATCACCTGGGCCTGGATGGAAACATCCAGGGCAGAAACAGGTTCATCACAGACTATCACGGATGGATTGCTCGCTAGTGCTCTGGCCACTCCGATGCGCTGACGCTGACCGCCGCTGAACTCATGGGGCACACGGTCGGTCATGCTCGGGTCGAGTCCGACGATACGGAAGAGTTCATTAACCCTCTCTTCATATTCACGTTGACTGCGCATCAGCTTGTGCACTCTTAGAGCTTCACCTACGATACTGCCGGCACTCTGGCGGGGGTCAAGTGAACCAAAAGGATCCTGAAAAATTGTCCCCATTGCACGGCGTAACGGCCTTATCTGCCTCTCCTTATAACGCGCAATATCCTTGCCTTCAAATAGAATCTGACCAGAGGTAGCATGATACAGACCCAGCAGACAACGACCGAGGGTTGTTTTGCCACACCCGCTTTCCCCAACCAAGCCCACTGTTTCGCCCTTTTTTATTCTTAAACTAATACCATCAATAGCCCTTACTTCACCAACCTTACGTCTCAAAATTCCTCTGGTCACAGGAAAGTACATTTTCAGGTCTTTGATCTCAACAATGCAGCCATCTGATGATTGTTTCACTTTTTCTCCTGAGGATTAACATAACAGGAAGCATAGTGCCCACCGCCAAGATCCCTGAGGGGAGGCCAAGGCTCCTGTTCGCATTTATTAATATGGTACCGGCACCTAGGCAAAAAGGCACAGGTAGGCAGCATGTTGATGAGATCAGGTGGCACACCATGAATTGGCACTAATCTCCTATCCGGGGAATCGTCCAGCCTGGGTACGCATTCGAGCAGACCTATGGTATATGGATGGCGTGGAGAAGCAAATATTTCCTTCGAGTTACCAGACTCAACGACACGACCGGCATACATGACATAAATTCTATGAGCGTAGCGAGCCACAACACCCAGGTTGTGGGTTACGATAACAAGTGAGGCGTTAAAGCACGCCACCATGTCCCTCATGATTTCCAATATCTGCGCCTGGGTGGTTACATCCAGACCGGTAGTTGGCTCATCGGCAATAAGTATCTCAGGGTTGCAGGAAAGTGCCATGGCAATCATCACCCTCTGACGCATACCACCACTGAACTGATGGGGGTAGTCATCAATGCGTTTTTGGGCATCCGGTATGCCCACCAGCTTGAGCAGTTCTATGGCGCGTTCCACGGACTGCTGTTTGTTCATACAAAGGTGCAATTCCAGCATTTCGGTCAACTGTCGGGCAATCGTTAACACCGGATTAAGTGAAGTCATCGGTTCCTGGAAAATCATGGCGATATGTCTGCCGCGAATTGAACGTATGTCAGCCCCATTATTGTCCATCTTGAGCAGGTCTTCACCTTTGAAGAAGGCTGTGCCACCCACGATTTCACCCGGTGGCGTCGGAATTAGCTTCATTATTGATAGTTGGCTTACTGATTTGCCACAACCGCTCTCACCGACCAAGCCGATTATTTCACGCTCATTGATTTGGCAAGAAACTCCGTCCACAGCCTTAACCAGCCCACGGTATGTCCTGAAGTAAATCTTGAGATTCTCAACATTCAGTAAAACTGGCATGCTAGCTCCTAAACTCTTTATATATTTATCATGACTACAGTTTGCCTCTGAGCCTGGGGTCTAGCGCATCTCTCAGTCCATCCCCAACCATATTGAACCCAAAGACAACTATCATAATTGCAGCGCCAGGGGCAAAAGATAAAATCGGATTTGTCAACAGGTACTTATAGCCGTCATTTATCATATTCCCCCAGGAAGATGTAGGCGGCGCGATGCCAACACCAAGAAAGCTGAGCCCGGCTTCAGACAGAATCGCCGACCCAATCCAGAGACTTAATTGCACTATGACTGGAGGAAAGCTATTGGGTGTGACATGATTCATCATTATGCGCCAATTCCCAGCTCCCATAGCGCGCGTTGCCAGAACATAGTCATTTTCTCTGACAGAGAGGGTCTGAGCGCACATTATCCTGATAAAGATAGGGAGATGGGAAAGACCTATGGCAACGACGATATTTAAAAGACCGCCCCCGAGCAGCCCGGCAATGACAAGAGCCAGCAACAGCGCAGGGAAAGCCATAAGGGCATCTGTACCCCTCATGATGATAGAGTATGTCGTGCCGCCAAAATATCCGGCGAATAGCCCCAGTGGCACGCCGACACAGGTAGCAATGATTAGCGCCCCGAAAGCCACTATTAGGGAAACACGCGCACCATAGATAATGCGGCTTAAGGTATCTCTACCCAAGACATCAGTGCCCAGCAGGTGTACCGGGCTAGGTTGCGTTAGCCGATTCTCCAGGTTTTGCTTGTAGGGGTCATAGGGAGCCAGTGCTGGAGAAAATATAGCGGCTATCAATCCTGAAAAAACGAAAATCAAGCCCAATATAACTAACCATCGGCCAAAGAACACGTGGCGGAAGCGCTGCCACTCGCTTTGGCGGGCGACCGTTTCCAGAACACCCTCAGCCGCAGGCCCCTCATTTGTCGTAGCTAACAATGGCTTACCTCTTTAACCATATCGTATCCTTGGATCCAGCCAGCCGTAGGCGATATCAACAATCAGGTTTGCCATGCACACAACAAGAGAGATTACTAAAATAACACCCTGTACAACTGCGTAATCACGGGACAGCATAGCATCCACTGCCAGCCTGCCCATACCGGGGATATTGAATACCGTCTCAATAAGTACTGTGCCGCCGACGATATTGCGCAGCTGGACACCCATCAGGGTAATAACCGGGATAAGGCTATTCTTCAGGGCATGTCTGAATATTACAACTCTCTCACTCAAGCCTTTGGACCAGGCGGTGCGGATGTAATCCTGCTGTAAAGACTCAAGCATGGCGGAGCGTGTTTGCCTTGCCTTAGAAGCAAGAGCGTGAACGGTTAAGCAAAAAACAGGCATAATCATCTGTCTTGTGGCCAATCCGAAGTCAACGGTTGGCGCCGTATAGCCGAAAGTTGGCAGCCACCTTAAGTAAAGGCCAAATAAATATATAAGTAAAATACCAACCCAAAAAGTGGGTACAGTTATCCCCAGATTTGCCAGCACAGTGGCCGTAGTATCTGCCCATTTGCCTCGTCTAATCGCAGCTATCAGACCCAGTGGTATGCCGAAGAGAGTGCTTAAAACAAAAGCTGTTAAACCCAGGGACATGGTTATAGGCAGACGCCTGGCTATCTCGTCCATTACGGGGATGCGGTAGAACACTGATATCCCCAGATCGCCATGAAGGAGGCCATTCACCCAGTGGAAATATTGCACAACAATGGGAGCATCCAGACCAAACTCGTGTCGGACTGCTTCGATATCTTCTGGGGTGAAGGTCATCAGTTGGCCCTCGGTCAGGTACAACAAAATCGGGTCACCCGGTAGGAAGCGCATCATAAAAAATACCAAAAGGCTGACAATGATGAGGACAAGGAACGTCTGAAGCAAACGGCGAACAATAAATGCTCCCATGATTACACTACCTTTCGTCGCTTATAAATTTCCGCGGAAATCACCTTTTGCATCCAGCAAGTGATAGTGATGATAGATTAATCGCATTTCACCTTTAGATTCCCCCTAGCTTCGTCAGTAAAGCCTTTAGCTTCATTTACGGAATTGCCAAAGATAAGGTCGCCATGAATTGAGAGAGCCGAGGCTAACCCTCGGCTCCCTCGAAACCCCCGTTAATATCAACTATAGAATTTGGAGCCCATGCAGGTTTTTTAGAAAAACTTACCTATTACCTCTGAAGGCCTTTCACTGACCTAGACGACTAGCAGTTGCATCAGATTGCAGGCATCTGACTCTGCTTCGATATTATAAACCGCATCGATAACCTGCCGGATTTGCCTCTCAGCCATTAGCTTTGATGCAAGTCTTCGGAACTTGGCCTGCAGTTCTTCATCAGTCATGGGGTTCTTCGGATGTCCCCTGTTGACGTCTACCCGAGAGGTATAGATATCGCCCTTTTTGGTACGAATCTCTAACACAGCGGGAACAATCGTGTGAAACGACCTGGTCAACTCAGGGTCTTCGGAACATTTGATCCTTGCCATAAGCTCCAACACCTTCGGGTTCTTCCACTTCTCCCGAGCAAATTGATCGGGGCTCACATCTCCTTCAAGAAGGGCGATTGCAAGGCAGTAAGGCAAACTATGGTCGGCTGACTCTCTAGTCTGTGGCTGCCATCTCTCGGGACGCGCTACTCCTAGAAAAGCCCTCTTATAGATCTTGACGTGGATTTCTTCTATATCGTCCGGCTGTAGAGGATGTTCCTTAAGCAACTTGAACAGAGCCTCAATGGGAGAATGGATCATGAACTCAGAGGCGTATGGTTTAATGCCGGTCTTCAGAATCTTCAGCTTCTCATCACCCTCCGTTAACCTATCGAGTCTAACAGCATCCCCTTCGCTAACCTCATTAAAGAGTTCTATAAAGAGCTCTATAACGTTGCCCTGACCGGTAAGGCCCTCTTTAGCCAGCAACGCTGCCGTGATGCCACTTTGTGCCGCGAATGCGTAGCCCATGGCTTTCATCATGGTTATCTGGCCAGTGGTCCTGATGGCTTTACCCAAAGCCAGATTATGGCTCCCCGATATACCTACAGCATTAATCATTTGTTCTTCAGTAAGGCCAATCAGTCTACCGGCTATTAATGGCGAACAGAAGGCCCCATATTGAGTGTGGTCAAATACCCTCTGGGGAGAAAACGCGTCGCCAAACCGCATTCCAAGCTCGAAGCCCAGAACCACCACAGTGATAAGGTCTCTCCCAGTGACATGCTGCTTCTCCCCAACGGCCAGGGCCGTGGGTATGGTCTCGCTGGGATGACCACCATTAAAAGGGCCAGTATAAATGTCATTATAATCAAGGTAACGCACCATCACGCCATTCGCCAGAGCAGCATTGGTACAAGGGACCCTTGCGCCAACCCCGATGATCGTCGATTCCGGTGTACCGCCCCAAGCCCCCACCACGCTGCGGGTGATCTTACTTGGCTCACTCAGGTAGCCGCCTAGAGCACACCCTAAAGTATCCAGAAGCATTTGCTTAGCTTTGTGTAATACTTCGTCAGACAAATCCTCAAACTTTAAACCTAGAGCAAGTCTAGCTAGTTTCGCTGCAACTGTATCCACGGCAAGCCTCCCTCGATTAGGAATTGAGCATTTCTCAGCTCCCAGCCCCTGCGATTTATCCCGGCAACAAGGTGCGCAATACCCCCGCTAGATTTTCATAAATCCACATAACCTCACTTGCTTAACCATGTCTTCTCTGGAGTCCAGAACTGCGTGGCAACCGTGGACTGGAAACCGGAGTCGTTAACAGATTTATCCAGTACATAAGGTTGAGTTATTGTATAGAGTGGAACAACCGTTGCGTCGTCATACATGAGCTTTACAATTTGTTTACTCAACCCCAGAGCCTTCTTACCATCAACTTCGCCTACTAATTTATTATAAAGTTCCTCAAATCTGGGCGGTCTTTTGACGGCCATGTGACGGCGGATTTCCCCAAACAAACTCCCTATAGTATTAGAGTATGGCTCCCATAATGCTATTGACCTGAACAGGAAACTATCTTTCCACTCTGTACCGGCTTTGTATCCATTGTACACGGGGGCAGTCGTCAGTTCCACTTGGCAATCGATTCCTACTGCCTGAAGGTAGCCCTGTAAGGCGGTCAGGAGGTCCTTGTTATCCGACGTCTGTGCGATAATCTTAGTCTTGAACCCGTTGGGGTAGCCTGCCTCTGCCAGTAGCTGCTTTGCCTTAGATGGGTTATACGAGCGGGGTAAGATATCGGGATTAAAAGAGGGACTAGTACTCGGACAGAACTGGTTAACTTTTCGATAATAGCCGTACCCAATCACCTGTGCTACCTTATCTCGATCAATGGCGTATTCTACTGCCTCGCGCACCTTCTCTTTGGCTAAGATGGAATCAGGGTGAATAGAATCAGGCATAAGTGAGACTATGAGTATCTGTACTCGAGAGATAACTTCAAATCCCTTGGCCGCTAGTTCGCGCACTACTACGGGCAATTTCGAATTACATATTGCATTTACCTCTCCCCGCTGAAGAGCTATTGACGCAACCACTCCATCCTCGATAAAATAATATTCTATTCCATCAAGATAAGGCTTGCCCCCCCAATAGTCTTCAAACCTCTCATATTTCACATTAGCATCGCGTTCAAAGCTCTTGAATTTGAATGGGCCCGCCCCCACTGGGTGAGTGTAAGCCCATTCTTTGCCGTTCTTCTGGACTGCTGTTGGCGATATCATCAGGCCCAGCAAATTATACAGATTATTCAGTAACGTGCTATCATATTGTTTAAGATTGAGCCGAACAGTGTAGTCGTCCACAATATCAACCGAGGTCCAATACTCTGTTCCGGACTGCTTAGCAGCTAACTGGCTGTCCATGTTCCACTTGGCCGCCCCGGCGTCCCAGTCAGTCCCGTCGTGGAACTTAACCCGCTTTCTTAAGGTAAAGATCCAGGTCTTGCCTTCTGGAGATATTGCCATGGCTGTGGTCAGACGTGTCGGTACAAAATGCCCTTGGGCATCGAGACCGACTAGAGTCTCGATACAAGGACTAACGGTGATAAGGTCGGTACTCCCCAGCACTGGAGGGTAACCCAAAGTGCTTGGTTTCGTAGCATAAATTAGTTTTAAGACCCCCCCGTACTGTGGTGTTAGTCTTGGGGTTGGTGCTCGTGTCGGTGTCGGTGCTGCCGCCGTTTTTTGGGCATAGGCAGTCAGCAACAATCCCACTACTAACATTGCCACCATCACAACATACGTTATCTTCTTCATTTCAATCCTCCTTTCGAGTAAAAGCTCAGTTTTTCCAAAATTTGGCTTACAGTATCTCACACCCCCCACTCTCAAGCAATTTTTGAGTTTTTCTTAAATATTTAGTAGCGTTCTAAACAAGAGACCTAAGCAAAAACCCAATTTACGATAGGATAGGGAATTTATCTCATATCCCGAATTTAGTTAAGGTTATTAACAGATTCTATAGAAGATATCAAGGTTTAAAGGAAACGAGATTGTGAAAATTATCTTTTTAAAATTTGCACTTGAAATCTTGAATACTTGGGCGGCTTGTCAGTTTAAGGAGGAAGGAGTCAATAGGCCATTTGAGATTATCCATCACAATAAGCTTGACTCTCACCTACGGCTCATAACGAATCAACTTCCCTGTTCCAATCCCGGATTGGGTGATGTGTTCTGGGGTTGTGTTTGAAATGCTAACTTTTCGACAAAGGAAGTCTGCTCCGGCTTCTTTATAGCAGTACCTTACAAAAGCGCTGCAATACATGGCATGAGGATCATCAACGGGGTTAGGACGCCACTCTCTTTTGGTTATGATGGCCCACCAAGTTCCAAGAAGCTCTTGAATCGGATAGAGTACCTGTTCGTCAACCAGCTGAAGGGCAATTGAGAGGACATTATCTCTTTGATCATCTGTGAGCCCAAAATCAATCACAGCAGCATTCTCGACCCTTTCTCTGCAATGCTTACCTATCCAATTCTCCTGAGCACCATTCCTAAGCTGAGGTTTGAACATATCGACCTTAAGATCAGATTCGAATATATAAGGGCTCTTGCTCTTCGTACCGCCCTTCCCTCTTCTATCAAGCCTCAGATCTCCAAAAATAAAACAATGAGACCAGAGAGAAGCCTCGTCATCCGGAGTTATTTTTTTCTGCGCCTCCCGAATCGCCATCCCAATGGTTCCCTTGGTTCCGACAACCCCGATAATTCCAGGTTTGTAATTTTCAGTAAAAAAACGAAGCAACTTAGGATTTAATTCCTCCATGACTCAGATCTCCTTAATTAAATGGCTTCATTTAACAATAAAGGAAATTCCCTGACAAAGAATGATTTTTCTATTGCTGATAAAGGACTATCCAGAGTATTTATCTGCTCAAAACAAACCAAAACTGCCTTTTGGTTGACGAAAAAGACAATATCAGAATCACTCATCTTCGAATTCCGATTCCTTTGGAATGACCTTAGATCCTTTGAAGAAGAAGGTGACCAAAGGGGAAAAGAAGAAAAAGGCAGCCAAACAAAGGAAAGTAAGTGAGACGGGTTTTTGTAAAAAGATCTTGAAGCTCCCCCGTGAAAGAACCAAAGACTGACGGAAGGCCATTTCTATTAAGGGACCCAAAATAAATGCCAGCACAAAGGGGGCAGCCTCGAAACGTAGTTTTCGCATCAAATAACCAACCACGCCGAATATCACCATGATAAGCATGTCTGCAGGATTGCTATTAACACTATAGGCTCCGGCCAGGCAAAAAAGGAGAATGAGCGGAAAGAGGATGGGATAGGGGATTTTTAGGATTTGCACCCACATTGGGATAAGAGGAAGATTCAAAACTAGAAGCATAACGTTCCCCACATACATACTGGCGATGACCCCCCAAAAGATGTCAGGATGTTGTTTTATGAGGAGTGGTCCTGGCTGGATTCCATGAACCAGGAGAGCACCTAAGAGAAGGGCCATAATGACGGTAGAAGGAATCCCCAGTGTCAACAGTGGGATGAATGCACCTGTCGAGGCCGAGTTGTTGGCGGATTCAGGCGCCGCCACCCCTTCAATAACGCCAGTACCGAACTTCTCCGGGTGTTTGGAGAGTTTCTTCTCCAGGGAATAAGTAATAAATGTAGGTATGATGGCTCCGACCCCGGGAAGGATTCCCATGAAAAAGCCAATCACCGATCCACGGGCAATAGGGAAAGCGGAGCGCTTCCAATCCTCTTTGTTAGGGAGGAGACCTTTCAACTTGGTTTGAAAGATCTCTTGTTTTAACACCCTCTCAATATTCTCGAGTACCTCGGAAATGCCGAAGAGGCCCATGACCAAAGGCGTAATTTCAAGACCGTTCAGGAGGACAGTAATACCATAAGTGAAGCGAGGACTTCCCACCATGGGGTCCACACCAATGGTCCCGAGAAGAAGCCCGATCACAGCCATGATCAATGCCTTTAGGAGCGACCTGCTGGAGAGGTAGACTACCATGGAAAGACTCAGTAGGATGAGGCCAACATACTCAGGGGGGCCGAACTTGATGGCTATGGCAACCATAGGAGGCGCTATAAGCATTACGCAAATTACCCCAAACGTCCCTGCAATGAAGGAACCGAAGGCGGAAATTCCTAGGGCAGGCCCAGCCCTCCCTTTGCGAGCCATTTGATAACCGTCTAAGCAAGTGACCACTGAGGCTGATTCTCCTGGGATGTTCATCAAAATAGATGTAGTGGACCCTCCATACATGGCCCCGTAATAGATGCCGGCAAGCATAATGAGGGAGGAAGTAGCAGGCATCTTGAAGGTCACTGGAAGCAAGAGCGAGATGGCGGCTACGGGTCCCAGGCCAGGGAGAACTCCTACCAGCGTTCCCAGAAGCGCACCAAGGAAACAGGCGAAGAGGTTGAAAGGCTCCAAACAGACCGATAACCCATAAAATAGGCTCTGAAGAACAGCCATAATATTAAATTCTAAGAAATCCTATAGGAAGTTGAATCTTCAGCCAGATCTTAAAGAGTGAATAGCATAGAAGCGTTATTCCTAGGGACCCGAAGTAGACCCAATACCATCTTTGCTTGTCCACCCACTGAAAAAGGGATAGCAAAAGGAGGTAAGTGCAGAAAAGAAAACCTCCTTTTTCCAAAAGCAAGACATATGAAAAGAGGATGACCAAGACCAAAATCACTTTTCCCCAACGTAACCCTCTAAAGAGTTGGATTTCTTGCTTCCGCCGCAATGCGATTAGACCCTTGAAAAAATATAAACATGAGAGAAAAAAAAGGGTGGCACCTAGGATAAAAGGAAATAATCCTGGACCAGGAGTCCTTAGTGGACTCGAGAGAGGAAGTTTGTACGCCTCCCGGCAAACGACAATGGAAAAAATGAGAAGAAAAATGGATCCAAAAAATTCTAATTTTCTCATCGAAAATGTGCCTCTTTATTGGACGAGCTTGGCCTTTTTAGATACATCTTCAAGTGCTTTATATTCTTCGATGAGGAACTTAGTAAAAGTGGGACTATCCATGTAATCTAAATTTTGCCCTGTGTTTTCAAGTTTGTTAACCACCGTAGGGTTTTTTATTGCCTTTTCAAAAGCTGAAGCGAGCTTGTCCACAATAGGCTTGGGCGTCTCCTTAGGGAGTAAATATCCTGCAGAAGCCCCATAGGAGGCCTTTGGATATCCTAGCTCAGCTAAGGTGGGTACATTTGGAAAACCCGGGACCTTCCCCAAAGTGAAGGCAAGTGCCCGAAAGTCACCGCTCTTCATTAAGCCTAAGACGGTAGGAGAAGATGACGTGGTGAGATCTGCATTGCCACCAAGAATGTAAGTCGATACATCCCCACCCCCTTTGACAGGTAGGTGGACGATGTCAATCCCAGCTTGGATCTTTATCATCTCCAATGAAAAGTGGGCGGCAGTCCCAAATCCGGCAGTGACACAGGTCAGTTTCCCTGGGTTCTTTCTAGCAAAGGAGATTAGATCTTCGAAACTCTTGAATGGCGAATTCTTCCCTACCGCAACCGGATTTGAAATGCTGGCGTGTTTGCATAGAGGAATAAAGTCTGAGAGTTTAAAATGAAGTCCCGGAGTTAAAAGGGGTAGGATAGTGAAGACGCTGCCAGAAGCAGCCAGGATAGTGTATCCATCAGGTTTGGCCCCAGCCACGTACTCTGTGCCTACGGCACCACCCCCACCTCCTTTATTCGTTAGAATGACTGGAACACCCAGGGATTTCGAAAGGTCATCTGCCATGATACGCGCAGCCAGATCCGTAGTACCACCTGGCGGAAAGCAGATTATCACCTCCACTGGACGGGAAGGAAACTCACTCGCATTCCCCACTTTGTTTTCAGGTAAAATAAGTAATAATACACTAAATAATAAAATTCCAACAACCCATAGCATTTTTGGCCTCATATTTTCCTCCTTTTAATAAAAGTAAATTCAATGATAGATATCATCAAATAGAGCTACAAATTCTTATTTCACAATTTATCAAATCAAGGTCATGGAATAACAAGATGATATCCGTTTCTTATAATGACTTGAACCTGCTTCAAATCATTATAAGGTTGGGTACTTTACTACTCCATCTTCATAAGCTTTAGACAGCACTTTTTTTAAGCCATTCCAAAAGGAGATCTTTAGTCCCTTTGGGGTCTTCCCAGAAAAATCCATGACTTTTGTTCGGAAGCACTCTCAAAAGCGCATGAGGAATGCGTTCTTTAAGGGCATATGCTTGTGGAAGATGAGGCTCTCCACCTCCAATATCAGTATCTCCACAAATGATCCAAGTTGGACACTTAACAGATTCAAGTTGGTGGGTTATTTCAAATAAATGTCGAGCAATCACATAACGCATGTACGTACTCAAATCAGCATGATGCTCCCAAGCTGATTTCCAAAAAGCAGTAACCACGTCGCGATGATTCTTTCTAAAATCCTCCGTAAAATACCCATTGCCATCTATGATCTCGTATCGGACATGTTCTTCCAGGCCACGAGTGATTAATCGAACTAAGAGACGATGCGTGGGGACTGAAATGCAGTCCTCACCTGCTCGTACAGGTGATCCGGATCCTGTCGACGCCAAAAACAGGCTTTTAACTTTTCCGGGGTTACTTATAGCAATTGCCAGACCTATTCTTCCCCCGATCGAGTGACCCATAATGTGTGCCTGATCCACCTTCAAATGATCCAGTAGAGCAACGGTATCTGCGGCTAATTGGTAAACGGTGAAGAAGTGTTCTACCTTGCTTGACCGACCAATTCCGCGTGGATCGAAAATAAGCACCTGGTATTGATTTTTAAGCTCAGAAACTGGGTGCTCCCGCCACACATCACAAGGAAACCCAGTTCCTTGTAATAGCACCACTGTCTCACCCTTTCCATGAATCTCGTAGTAAAGGTCAACCCCAGTGTTAAGCTTTGCAACGCTCATTTTATTCTCCTTTCATTTATACGATGATTTAAAATCTTAATTTTCTCAAATTTTCAAATTCTCTGAGCTTTGAATTATCATAAGCATAAATTTTTGTCAAATTTTTAATTTCTTTTCCTTCATTTGTATTTTTTGGCTTCTCCCAAATTATTAAAACTCATAAAAACAAATTTGCCTATTATTTTGACAGTTGCCTATTTTTATGAGGGTCTGATGGAACTGTTATAGAATGGCAGTAGACTATACAGGCAAATGCTCAGTAGCATGGCCTCATTGTTTTGTCATCTGGGGATCAAAAACCAAACGACTATCCGCCGGCGGGGAGAAATGCTTGGAAAGTGCGGGAAAGTTCCCTCATTTCTTTCGTTCGTTACCAGATTTTTCGGAGTGACTTAAGCCCTTTGAGATAATCTTCATATTCCAAATTTGCTTCTACTCCATGGTCTCGCAGTACATCGATCATTTTTGATATGGAGACCCCTGCTATCCTCGCAGCCTTTTCTAAAGAAGCTTCGGATTTTCTATATTTTTCTATGGCAAGCATCACCCTGCCAAGATCAACCAGTTCTCTGACTTTCTTTGAAACGTCCTCCTTCTCCTCTTTCGCAAGACTCGACAGGAAGTGATAATCTCCATCATCCACACGGATGCTTAACGTTTTCTTTGACATCTCAATCTCCTCCTTGTATGCGCCTTCGTGCATCCTCACTGATTATTTTGCGGTACCTGGCCACCGATTCAAGCTTCTGTAACTTGATAAGAGCTTCATCTTTCTCCAGCAGATTCTTCTCAAAGGCCCGTATCAAGATAGCTATCGCTGTTGTAAACTCAACCCCCAACAATTTACATGCCCTTATTGCATTCCGGTCATCTGTGGCGACAATCGATCCCTTTTCCTTCAACGCGAGGGCAACTGCCTCAGCTTCTCCAGCATCAATGTGAAAATCTTCCATAAGTTTCGTCGAAAGCTTGCTGCCTTCGACTACCACGACTTTCAGCTTATGACTCCTAATCAACCTCTCTACCATGGGAGTCTCCGCCTCCTCCTTGAGACAGACTTCCCCTCTTACCTTCTCAGGTATTAAAACCTTCCCATGGAAATTCAAAACAAAGATATCGTTAGTACCTAATTACCGTTGCCTGGTACCAAATCGGTCTTCTTTCTGAACTTCCTCTTCAGATTCTTACTTTTTAACCAGCTTAGAAACTGGGAGTCCATGGCCCCAGAAGACATAGTGTGAGTGGGTACCTGGTCCTCCGGAGACAAAGATTTCAATGTCATCCGGCTTTCTAAATACAGGTATTGGGGTGTCTGGTCCAGCTGGTTGTAGCTCCTTCGGTACATCAACCACGCCTGGTACATACTTGGAGTATGGTCGCGTTGTATTTTTCAGAAGGAATTCTTTAATGGAAGCCTTTGTCCAACCCTCCCGTGCTAAAAGACCAGTGTCATCCTCGCCAAGAATGAGGAACATCGAATACCTGCCATCGAACTTAGTCCCAATAATGGCAGAAAGAAGCGTCAGGAATTCTTTTCCCGTTTTGCTTCTACCATCGTGGATATCTATAAGGGGATAAACATTCTTAACGGTAACGACACTATCACTCTTCTTATAGCCTCTTTCCACACGATAGGGTTCCCAGCCTGCAGGAAGAATATCTTCATTCTCACCAAAAACTTCTGAAACAAGGTCACTTCCTGATCCTAAAACCGATTTGTCTATATACGGTGCCTTTGATCCACCAATAATATCCCCGATTAGGTTAATCGCATAGCCGATGGAAACATTCGGGTGATATTCAGGACCTCCAGCTCCTGTAGAGGAAGCAATGTCTAATTCCTTAACTATCGGACCGCTCACAAAGACCATAGGACCAACTGTACCCGTTGTCGTCGTCGCCCCACGCCAGTTATGATCAGGGGTGGCCATCGCTTCTATCACTGCTATGAGCAATGGCATATACTCTGGTTTGCATCCAGCCATCACTGCATGGGTTGCCACCAGCTCTACAGTCAGGACACCGTTTCTCGGTGGAACTTCCCATAAAACCTCATCGGGTGAACGGCTCGTCCCCTTTAGCATCTTTGCAACACGCTCTGGCGTCGGCGGAATGAAAGGAATGCCCAGAGACCAACCCTTTTCGAAGAACATTCTATTGATGTCTTCAACAGTCCCCTTGAACTTGAACCTCTCAGCTGGGTAGGGTGACATTGGAGGTGGAAGCTCTGTCACCTCAGGCTTCCAATCCGTCGAAACCTTCAGGATCTTTGGAAAGGCAGCATCAGCTTTCGCCCAAATCGCGTCTAAAGATAGCCCAGCAAACGGGTGCGGCACTACCACATAGTCAACATCAGGCACCCCCACGCCTTGCCATGTTGCTTTCGCCAAACCAACAAAATCTGAACTGACAATTGTGACTGTGGGTATTCCAAGTATCTCAATATTTAGCTGGTCCACGACCAGCCACGAGGTGCAGCTCCCTCAGTCAGCTTGCGAGCCAATAACTAAGTCGGGTTTGAAAGAGGCAAGTTTTTCTGCATTCTTCTTGCTCACATCCGGATGTTGTGACAGCATGAATGTTTCACGGGCAACCTCCCAGTTCTTAAGGATCTTAATGTTCTTTACCTGCTTAGTGAGTAATTCTCCCACCCTTTCGAGGAATTTATCTGAGTTGGACTTCGAATTTGCAAAGAGCATAACTGTTTTTCCTTCGAGGGTAGGAGGGCGAGGGTTAATTTTAATCTGAATTTTGGCCATTGGTAATAACGCAACATTACCTTCAGGGTTCACAAGTTCCCATTCTTGGATCATCTCCTCAGCAAAATTAAGGGTTGGCATTGCCAATAATCCAATTAGAATAGTAAATGCAAATAAGCTTTTTAAAAATGACCTTTTTCTCATCTTGGCGCCTCGCTTTCTTTCTTAAATGAACCCACTCCCTGGGCTTAAGCCCAGGGTTTCAGGACTACTGACATGATCTGGCATAATTACCGACGCTGCTCTCTTATGTATCGCCGCACGACGTCTTCATCAACGTTGCCTACTGTTTCGGCAAAATACCCATCCGCCCAAAAGCTATCTCCCCACAAAAACTCTTCCAGCTCCGGATACTCTTTTCTTATCACCCGACTCGTTCCCCCTTTTAGCCTCTGTACCACTTCTGCCACACTATCGCTTGGCTTCGTCTGGATGATAATATGTACGTGGTCCTCTTCGATACTTAGCTCACTGATCCCCCACTTATTCATCCGGCATGCTTCGTTCAACAACTTTCTCAGGCGGATGACCACTTTGCCTCGCAGTACTCGCCGACGATATTTCGGTATCCACACCAGGTGGTACTGCAAACGGTGTTTCGTATGGGACCCAGTCTGGTATCTAGCCATAGCCAGATCATGTCCCAATTTGCTCCGCTTCGCCAGGTTCCACCTGGCTCCGCTTCGAAAGGATGCCATTCATCCCCAGGTTTAAAAGCCTGGGGTTTTCTGGCATATTTTATAAAATTCATTTAGATATAAGATCCTCACAAATATTTAGCTTTGTGACCGCCTATCGTTCTATAAAACTTTTCAACCTCACCTCCTCTCATTTTATTGGTATCATACATATTAATTCGTCAGAGTCAATTCTTTTTTCTCATTCTGATTAGGACATCACTAGGTTTGGGGTCGCACCTTCAAAATTCGATTAGCAAACTTTCCCATAAGGAACCTACTCACCACTTTCACAACCCACATAAGATATAGGAAATGGCACTTATTTATTTAGATTTTGGCCAGGCACAAAAGTATATCTGACTCGCTGAAACTGCTTTGCAGATCCCAACAGAACAATCCCTGTCCTATTGGGAGCGAGGTAAACAAAAATGGCTTGGGGTCACCCATTAGCTTTCTGATTGTTGGCTCGAAGGGTCATCGCGGTGAAACATGGTCATAAGGGTCTCAACATCACCCGTTCGCGAGCAAGTACTGTACAGGAGACCGGGGAAGCCCTTCTGGAAGGTAATCAGACCCTCGAGGATGGCGATCAACAAGTTGACAAGCTGACGCTCCGTCTGGCTCCCCCTCGCCGCTTACTACCGATGTGAAAACAACGTTGCGCCTTCCGCTATCGCCTCGAATTTGAAAATCCAGGCTCCGCCCTCGCCGCCGGCAGTGATATACGCCTCTCTGGTTCCTGGTTTGAACGCGAGATTAGTTGTCTTGTGATACTTCCCCTCATCTCGTCCCGGAACCACTACATTTGCTATGGGAATTCCACGGTTATTCAGGATGAGAACCCTGCCTTGGGCCATAATGGCCTGATAGAGATTGCCGTTCGCGTCAACCCGATTGGAGTCTGGTCCCCCTGGACTCCCTGTAGAGCGATAAGGGAAGGTTACCCCCGTATTGGGAATTGGGGTTACTCCGTCGGGCAAAAAGTCGACGCGAATAATTGTGTTGCGCGCTGTCTCGCTTACCCAGAGTGTTTTTTCATCGGGTGACAGAGAGACTCCGTTCGGCGCCCACAGATTCCGAAGGACAAGTTTGATATTTGAAAAATTAGATGACAGATAATATATTCCACCGATCGGATTGGAAACATTGCCGACGAAATCGCTAACAAAAAGATTTCCCTTCGAGTCGAATATCAGGTCGTTCATCCTAAACGACCTGCCCTCGTAGGTCGGTTTCATGGAGGTGACGTTCGTGCCATCGGGATTCATGGCGAGGAGCTCTCCAGTCAGGCAGCCTATGAATAGCCTACCGTCCTTATGAAAAGCAGTGCCGTCCACCTCGATATCCTTATTCTCAAAAATAACGCTCACCTGTTTTTGCGGGGTGATCTTAAATACCCGTCCCGGATTGCGGATGGACGTTACAAAGAGATTGCCTTGCCGGTCAAACGATGGCCCCTCAAGGGTCACACTGGGATTGGTATCAATCTGTAACCAAGGCTCCGCCTTTATTGTCGGAAGAGCGACGAGGTCGGGTGGTATTGGTACCATACTTTTTGACACCTCCAGTGTTCCCGCATATCCGGGAATAAGAACCAATATCAGAACTCCAAATAATAATGCCGAGATACCAACGAGCCTTTTCATTTGTTGCCCCTCCTTTTTTTCAGGATTTTGGTTTTGTTGAAACTCCATAAAACCCCTTTTAGTTTCGTATGAATAGGTTTTGGGGTGGCACCTTATCCAGGTTCAGCTATAGGAATTTGGTTGCATAAATTTAGCAGATCAATCATGTGGACATTACAATTAAAGATACTCATATTAATCACAGTTCGCATACCTCTAAAGTGTTAATTTTCAACAATGTCCCCTATTTTCTATTTATCGGGACGGCCTCTCGTCCCCTTTTCTTGTGAAAGTCTGCCAGGTGCTCCGGCTTAGTGTGATAGGAGATGAAAACCTACTTTATGAAATACGTAACCGATCATTTCATCAACCCTAAACCAGAAATGAGATCCTTATATTTATCCATCCTTCCCATAATGGCGGCAATCTGGGCATCCAGCTTGTCTTTCCCTATCATTGGAGATACGGGGTAACCGAGTTTATCCATCTTGGCCGACCCATTCGGGATCTTTAAAGATCTTTGAAAAGGTGTCTTCCCACATGCGCCTTATTTCAGGAGGGAGACCAGGAGGTGCGGCCATCGTATGAGGATGGTCCATGACAATTTCATCTACCTCAATTCCTACATCCTTGCCACTCGGCACATTCAATCCAGGGACCGGTGAGCTCAGCAAAAGAGGGATCATTTTGCCTTCTGAGGTCTTCACCTGTCGCATGCCGGACGACCAACTGAGAGATAGGGCGTCAAGGTCTCCTCGGAAGCTTGCCATGACGGCTTCACCCGTTCCACTGTAGCGCACGAATACGGGGGTGGCTCCAAGACTGCGAGCCACCACAGCACTGCGGAAAATGGTGGCATCATCCTGACCCGCAAACCTTACCGTTTTCCCTTTCAGGTCCTTTGGATCTTTAAAGCCGGTCTTTGGCCCCACAACGGTCAAATCCGCTAAATTGTCTAACTGCGCCAGCCAAGAAAGCTTCTTAATGTCCAGCCATTCAAGGTTTCCTCCTACCTCCATCACTGCGACACTGACAGGGTCGAATATACTGATGGTCAAGCCATCGGGTTTGGCTTTGACCAATTCCCTCGTTCCTATCCTTGTTCCTGCTCCGGGAACGTTTTTCACAACCACAGCGACCTTTCTGGGAAGATATTTTTCAATAAAAGGAGCCGTAAGACGTGTGACGAGATCAAAACCTCCTCCCGGGTTATACGCTACGATGATGGTTATATTTTGTGATGGCCATTCAGCGGCCGAGATCCAGCCTGGGGAAAAGACCATGATGAGAAGTGCTATGACTAAAATGATTACCTTTTCGTCTCTTCTTATGATCCTTCGCATCTTAGTTCCTCCTTTTCGTTTGTTGAGAAAAAGAACTATCGTCCCTCCCTGTTCTAAGAAATCCTGTATGGCACATTGAGTCACTGATGAGCAAATCATATCCCTGTTAGCCATCCTAACGGGAGTAGCAGGTGGACCACTTTCGCTAAAACAGCACACCCAATCCAGTAAAAATACTGGTTAATACGACCCGGGGCCACTTGTGATAGCCTGTAGCAATGATGGCCACTCCTATCATATAGAGCACGCTTGCGATGAGAAATCCAAACACATAAATGGACAGCACATAACCGAGAAGGGTTACCATTGACCATTGCCATGAAAGTCTGCCTTGAAAAAAAGAGAAAGGAGACTTTGGTTGAAATGGATGACCGCCCCAACTCCGGCTCGTAAAAATTCGCATGACGATGGTGGATGATCGCCAAAGGATGAGCACCAGTCCGGTGACAGAAATGATGTTTGGAAAAAGGCGGACAAGAGGACTGTAGTGGCGTGCTGTGTAGAGAAAGATTGCAAAGATAAATGCCGATATGACCAGGAAGATGAATTCTCTCTTATATCCACGGTCTTCATCACTTCCCTCCAGAGCCGATGCTATCAATCCAGCAGGTTGCTTTCGGTAGCGACGAAAGATCTGAAAAAGATAGGGTCCCACCAGGAAGAGAAGTGTGATGGCCAGCATACTGACCGCGATGGGACGAGTTACAAAGGGTGCATACGAACCGAAGTTCTCGCCCAGCGATCGGTGGAAATTTGCTTCCAGAATAGGTCCCAAAATGAGCCCCAGTACCAAGCACACCACCGGATAACCAATCCTCCCCAGGGCATAAGCAAAAACTCCAAAAACGAGCGCCAGCAGAATATCAAACGCGCTATTCTGTGTTGCGTAAGCTCCCAGGAAAACAAGGACCGTAAGGACCGGACCAAGTATGGTATTTGGAAGATAGGCAATGCGGCACAGTTGCTTCCCAATAAGAACCCCAGTAATGAGAAATGTAGCCTGTGCCAGAAGCAGGCCCGCAAAAACAGTATAGGGCAAAGCTCCTGAGAGAAGGAATTTTGGCCCTGGTTCGATCCCCTGCATGATCAATGCTGCCAAGAGAATAGCCCCGGTGACAGATCCCGGTACGCCAAGGGTAAAAGTGGGTATCAGATCGCCTACTACGCAGGCCCCTTTGCCCACTTCGGCAGCTACGACTCCACCAGGACATCCTTTCCCGAATTGGATAGCTTCCTTCGAATATTTCTTCTCTGTTAAGTAAGCTGCTATGCCAGCAAGAGCTACACCGAGGGCTGGCAAGATCCCTACGAACGCTCCGACACCCCCGGCACGCAGCAGTGTCATAGGTCTCCTCAGGGGCGCCAAGAATCCTCTCAGGATACTGTCTTTGATCTCGACGCACTTCGCCACTGTGCCTCCTGCCTCCAGCATTTCAATCACTTGGGGAATGGCAAAAATGCCCAGTGTGGAGACCACGATGGGGATACCCGCCTCCATCCAGGGGATACCAAAAGTGAAGCGATACGTGGTTCCCAGAACCTCGTCCTGGCCTACCGCAGCTAAAGCCAGCCCCATGCAAGCCATGATCAAGCCCTTCATCGTTTCTCCCTTGGCTGCCACAGATACCAGGCCTAGGGCCATGAAGAGGAGGGCAAAATACTCAGGAGCACCAAAGGCAAGGGCAATTTTGGTAATCGGGCCAACCAGAAAAGCCAGCATGAGCCAGACCGCCACGCCACCAATGAACGAGCTGAACGTGGCAATGCCAAGAGCCTCTCCACCTCTGCCTTGCTGCGAAAGAGGGTAGCCATCCCAGCAGGTGGCCACAGTGCCCGGGCCTCCGGGAACATTCAGTAGAATGGAGGTTATGGAGTCGCCATAATTACACGCAGCGTGGATGGCACACAACATAATAATGGCTGCGGCCGGGTCCATTCCAAAAGTGAAAGGTAGCATCAACGCGACGCCAAAATTCGCTCCCAGTGCTGGCAGAACGCCTATGACCAGGCCGATTCCTGATCCCAGCAGAAGCCAGAGGATATTCATACCGCTGACAGCATGTAAGAACCCTTCGACCCACATAAGCCTTCTTTTGTACGGTGCTTAATGAAGAAAAGTAAGATATATATAGAAATGAAGAATGAATAATTTTTTATCAAAAAAGAAAGTAGTATGTCAAGAAAAATCGACCACAAGATATGTGAGAATCCTCCTCATCTGTTCGGGCGCCAGCTCGGCGCCAGTCTTAGGAAGCTCAGTCGAAGCCATCGCAGGAAGAGATCTGCCCTTAAATTGAAACCCGCGGATAGCTTGCCAATACTTGCACTTTGCCCAAACTGAAGATATCTGGTTGAAATCTGCAAAGGAAGGGGAGAGGGGCGTTTTATTACAAGGAAGGAAGAGTAAAAATCGGGGGTGCGAATAACACCTACAAGTCTTCGGATTTCTTTATTGAGAGAGGTCGCAGGTTAACAATTGAAATCAAGTACTCCACGCCGTGGAGACCCATGGCAGCCTCGCCACCAGTTCTCCCCTGTACTGCTATGGATGTCTACCACAGTCAACCACTCCAAGGCGTCAAAGAACTTCTCCTCTTGGCCGTCCTTGGATTCATACATTACCTTGGACTCATCGGGGATTGATCCTTCCAAAATCAGTTTCCCAAAGCCGCTTCAGCTGAGCCATGGTCTCTTCGGGCAACCCGCCAGTGCCAGAGCAGGCAACCGCCTCGTCAATGTGAGCGGTGTTGGAGAAGCCAACGAGAACTGTCGACACTTCTGACTTCATCAGACCAAAGCGGATGGCTGTCTGAGTAAGGCTTTTCCTATCCCCGCCGAGCAAGAATACTAGCTGACTTGCCCGCTCCACGTCGAGAGCATAGTCAGAACCTGGCGAGAGCGGCTCGGGACTGCTTCCGCCTCCAGCGTCCGGATGTGCTGTAAGGGCACCAGCAGCCAGCACACGAATTACAGCAACTCCCATGCCTTTAGTGGCAGCTCGATCGATGAGCCGGCCGTAATCCAGGGCGCTAAAACCCTGCGGGACTGGCTGGCCGGCGCTCGGATTTAAAAGATTGTAATAGGCCTGAACCGAATGAAACTCGCCGCTCTCAATAACTTCATGCAAAGCGTTCGGATCACCCAAGCCGCTGAATCCAAAAAAGCCTACCTTGCCTTTATCCCTGACTTCCTTAAACCCATCAAGGACACCTCCGGGTCCGAGAACGTCCCTGGGAGTCAAACTGAAGCGCCTGCCCGAATTTCTTTCCACCGTGACTCTGTTATGCAACTGGATCAAATCAACAGATTTTCTTTGCAGACGCTTAAGGCCAGCCTCAACCGCCTGAATGGTGGTGGATTTAAGGTCGGCCAAAGCCGCAGGCTCAAGCCTGATCTTCGTGGAAACAACCACTGAAGCTCCTAGCTCGTTTAAGATCTTTCCAAGATTTTCCTCTGACTTCCCCAAGCCGTAGGCGAAGGCAGTATCAAAGTAGTTGATCCCAAGTTGCAAGGCACGGCGAACGCTCCGCATTTGTTCCTTGTAGCTCCCTCGAACCATAAGGATGGCATTGTTGCCACAACCGAAGCCAATCTCCGAGACTCTTAGGCCTGCTCTACCAAAGTTTCGATACTCCATCGTTCCACCTGTCCGTTAAGACAAATCTAGTGATCTGTCATCTGATAAAAAATTGCTTTAGGATGAGTTGAATATACGAAAAAAGCAGTTGAATGTCAAAAACTCATTCTGGTTAGGACAGTATTGCAGACAACGATTACCAAGGGCAATTTTCCATCATGGTCGAAATGTGCCAGGCAACGACTTCAGGAAGGAGCGTTCGGAAAAGGTAGGTGTAGAGTTCACCTACAAGTCATTAGACCAACCATATTCAAGAATCGTGGAGCCGAGTAGCGCGGGGGAATCTCACTCCCCCACGCCCTACGGGAACGGCCAGAATTTTCGATTCATCCGGCTCTTATAATCCGGCTGCTGTCTCCGGCAACCTTCTGGTAATAGACCCTTGCCTTCGTCTCCCTCTTCTTGAGAATTCCCAAACGAATAAGGTTCTCCAATTCCCTTTGAACCGTCTGGGAACAGTCCCGTCTCATACATAATTTCTCGCTGATAGAATGTTTGCTGAGGGCGGCTTAAAAGGAGACTCAGGATTCTTGGCCTTGAGGTGGACCCAAAGAGTTTAGCCATCATCTCTTCCGTATGATCTCTGTTCTTCATTGGCATCGAGGTTTATTATACGTTGACTGAAAAATTCAGTCAACGGGTTAGGAAGGAAGGAATGATCTATCTCTGAATGTAGACCCCTAACTGAAAAATTCAGTCAGAGGGTTTAAAAGCATTACTACAAAATGAAAGCACCTTAAAACATTGTGCTTCCCGGAAAGGTAATTATCATTTCATATTGTGCGCTCAACAGCGCCCATTGCCTGCCAGTCGGGCGTTACAGTTGGTTCAGCTTTGAGCTTTCAGCTTTTAGCTTTTTTTCTCTGAATGACCCAATGACTCAATGACCTAATGACTTATCTTTCCTTGAGCTTTCACCTTTCAGCTTTGAGCTTCAGTAATTGGCCAACTTTTTTATGGATGACCCTCTGTACTTTTCAAACGATGGCTTATGTCAAGATTCAAGACCTTACCCCAGAGCCGGCAGTGGCTAAATCGGTAAGAGGATTCTTCCATTTATCAACTTCCCGATCTATTTTCGTTCTCAGAGTATCTGCCTTTATGACAGAACTGGTATCAAATTTTTTCTCCGGTGGCCTCGATATTATGCACTTGGGTGAGACCAAAATGAGGTTCTTGAATCTCGGTCTTATTGAAATTCCCATTCGTTTTGGAAGAATATTACGGTGTTTCAGGAAAAGATCGAGTAAGTGTATGTGCCTCTTGTTCTGTTCAATAGGAGAGGGGATCCCGATGTATTCCTTGCCATAATAAACCTGGAATTCTCCTTCAGGGCTGATCTTAAGCTTATAAGAATAATTCTTGGATTCAAGAACGTAAATGTCAAACATACGATTGATCAGGAGATGATCAATTTGAGCGACCTGACCTTTATGCTCAAGCCTTAGATCGTGTATGACAGCCCAGTTCCTCGAATTCCCAAAGTAGAAGTCGATGTAATAGGCAGAATCCTCCTCCCCATAAACCCCACTCCTCACTGTCTTCAGCTCCCTTTCAATCAAGAACCGCTGGTAAGGAATCAGCTTACCTTTCAGCAATGCTGTCAGTTCAGCTATTTCTTCCTGCTTTGAATCCATCTTCTTTATGATCATTAATTGCTCCCGGAGTCTGACTATTTGTTCAAGGTCGGATTATTACCGAATTACCGATGCCTGACCCCATCACTTTTACGTATGATCTCTGTTCTTCATCGGCATCGATGTTTATTATATGTTGACTGAAAAATTTAGTCAACGGGTTAAAAAGGAAGGAATGATCTGCCTCTGGATGTGAGCGCCTAACTCAAAAATTCAGTTTAACGTGGTTGAAGAGGAGAAATCAGAATGAAGTGTATCACTTGACTGAAAAATTCAGTCAGAGGTATTTGGAATTTTTGACTACAAAATTCAGTCAGACATTACATTCTTTCTTTAAGCTTTTAACGTCTTTAGCTTATTACCAATGATATACGGAGTCATGATCAATTGGAGAATTATGCTTAATGAGGCAGGGCCAACTTTTTTATGGATGAGGCCAAATCCCTTAACGGATTTTCATAATTCTATGAACGTCTCTCTGAGTCATCATTTGCCTTATATGTGGCCATCAGTGCCGCTGATTTGAAGAAGTTGCAGATGCAATCAATGACTCAAGATCGAAGAAAGCCGCCCGCTTCAATCCGCGATAGCGTTCCGGATGGCAGGTAGTATCAGAATTTGCAGACGCTGTGCAGCCTCCTCCAGTACATTCATGATCCTCGCCAAACGGCCTGTGTCTGTGGCCGTCAATACATCATCCAGCACCACAAGCTGGCGCTCCTCCTTCCCTAAGACTTCAGCTAAGGCAAGCCGGGTCGCCAGGTATAACTGCTCCTGCTCACCTCCCGAGAGGTTGTCTAATGTCACAGCCTCCTCGATAGACTCTGGCACCACCGCTGAGGGTTCAAAGGTATCTCTAACCTGGATTCGCCCCAACCAACGGCCAGCAATGCGTTGCAATGTCTTCGTTGCCATAGCCTCAACAGGCCTTGAAACCGCAGCAATTGCTTCACTGCGGCATGCGGCCACAGTGTCGTGCAACAGACGGATCGCTTCGACGTGCAGTTCCTCACGTCTAACTTCCTCCTGAAGTTGTTCAACTTTCTCTTCCGTCGTGGCAAGTGCCGAATAGGGCCCTTGGGCAAAAGGCCCTCCAACTTCGCCTCTTCCCTGACTTCCTGTTCCCGTACTTGGCTCGATTCTTGATTAGCTGCCTCAAGTTGAGCTTCGAGTCGCTCTACAACAACCCCAGGGTTATCTACATATCTCTCAATTGATCCTGGATCTCAGCGAGACGTGCCTTTGCTGCTTCCCATGCCATTGTGTTTCGCTGAAGCTCTGATTCCCGTTCCTCTAAGGATTTACCGTCAATGGTCAGTTCGACCATTTTCTCCTTCAGAGTCGTCACCTGGCTCTTAGCGTCCTCAAGTCGTTGGGATAGTGTTCCTTTTGTCCGGAAACGGCTGTCAGCGCACTTCGGGCCTTAT
>CAVTZZ010000036.1:0-69461 GCA_963739325.1 uncultured delta proteobacterium
CAGTCAAAATTATTCTTCGTAAGAAATCCAAAAGCGTATAAGTGAATGGTGGGTCGGACCGAACCCAGCCATTAAAATGACAATGCAGATAGTTTGGGGTCAAACCTTCAAAATTCAGTTATCAACCTTTTCTTGGAAAACCTACCCTATCCCCTCGCATCTCCTACGAGTTCAGCGGATCTTTCCTCTTTCTTCTCCACCGTATAATATCTCAACATTTTATACGATGGTATCGTATAGCGCCTTCGATTGAAAATATCCTTTCCCGCTCACGATGCGGGAAAACATCGGATTAAACATGCTTCTAAAAATCCCTCTAAATCTCCCTTTACAAAGGGAGACTTCAAATCCCCCCCCTTTGAAAAAGGAAGATAAAAGCGGCTATGACGTTACCCTGTCCCCAATGCGGACAAGCTTTAATTGAATAAAGGAACCTGTTATGATAGCTTACAAAACTAAAGAGAGATTGAAGGTCTAATGACTCATCTACTCTACAACATCCTTTTCACGTTTTTCCTTATTTTCGCTGTGCCTTATTTCCTGTTCAGAGGTATTATCGACTCGCGATTTCGAAGGGAGTTGATTCAACGGATGGGATTTCTACCAACTCTCTCGCTCAAAAAACCGGTCTGGGTCCATGCCGCATCCGTGGGCGAGGTCTTCTGTTCCATCCCTCTTCTGAAACGGATAAAGAAAGAGTTTCCAAAATGCTCCATCGTCCTCACCACAATGACCCGGACGGGAAATGAGCGGGCCAAAACGATCCCGGAAGCGGATCTCGTTTTCTTCCTCCCCATCGATCATCCCTCAGCCATCCGAAGGGCCCTTCGAAAGATTCGATCCCGGCCTTCTCCTTGTCGCTGAGACAGAGCTCTGGCCTAACCTTCTTCGGTCTTGCGGAAAGAAGGGGATTCCCATCATCCTCTTCAATGGAAGGATTTCAGAAAAGTCATTTCGTCGTTACCTCCTCTTTAAGTTCTTTTTTAAAGATTGCTTGAAATACATCTCCCTCTTCTTGATGCAAACAGAAGAAGATCGAAAAAGAATAATTGAGATCGGTGCGACAATCGATAAGACTCGAGTGGTTGGAAATTTAAAATTCGATCAGCCCTTTCCCTCCTTTACCCCGTTAGAAACCCCCGCCATTAATGGCGGAGATGATATAAATAAAACTTCTCGTAGAGTCGAGTCTACGACAATTCCTCATAGAAAGGACGGGGTCAAAGCCCCATCCTTTCTAACGGGGTTAACCCAAGAGGCATTGGCTGAAATGGCCAAGTCACTCCATCTTCGGGGAAAGGAAAGCCTTCTCATCGCAGGATCCACTCACTCCGGAGAGGAGGAGATCTTGCTCAGCCTTTTCAAAGATTTGAGAAAGGTCGATCCCCATCTCATCCTCGTCTTAGCTCCACGCCACCTCGAACGTTTGGAGGAGGTAGAGCGGATTTTGAAAAAAGAGTCTATTTTGTGGAGGAGGAAGACTTTGCTTTCATCGGACCAGGAACGATCCAACGGAGAACAGAAGGAACTACCCGAGGTCATCCTCCTCGATACCATGGGTGAATTGATGAACCTTTACAGCCTCGGGACCTTAATCTTCATCGGTGGAACTCTTGTCCCCATAGGCGGTCACAATCCCATCGAACCTCTGTTCTTTAAAAAGTGTGTCCTCTTCGGTCCTCATATGTTTCACTTCTTAGAAATCTCCCGTCAGTTGGTTGAAGCAGGAGGAGCGATCCAGGTGAAAGGAAAAGAAGATCTCTCTTATCATTTAAAGCACCTCCTCTCGGATGAAAGAGCACGGAAGGAGGTGGGAGAAAAAGGCTATCAATTTCTTCAGAAGCATCGAGGGGCAACCGAAAGGATGTTTGAGGAGATCAGACCGTTCCTCACTCAATTGCGGAATGCAGAATGCGGATTGCGGAATAGAGAGTAATGGATTCGGATCTTTGAATAAGCTCAAAGTTCCTGCTGCAGGGGCTGAAAGCTGAAAGTAAAAACTCTTTGAGCTTTGAGCTTGACGCTTTGAGCTAAGAAATGAGCTATTTTTTAACATATGCGAATTGACCGATTCCTATATCAAAAAGAAAAATCCTTCTGGATAAAGGTGCTTCTCTTCCCACTTTACATTCTCTCTTTTCCTTACGGAGGAGTGGTTCGGGCAAGAGGCCTTTTCTATACTCTCGGTCTCAAGAGGCCTAAACGTCTCTCCTGTCCAGTCATCAGTGTGGGTAACATCACCGTAGGAGGGACTGGGAAAACCCCTTTAGTGATGGCCTTAGCAAAGGGGTTGACGGAAAGGAAAATTCCAGTAGCCATTCTGAGCAGAGGGTATAAGGGAAAGAAGTCTTCTGGATCATTGGTGAGCGATGGCCAGACTGTCTCTTCTCTCACCGGAGGAGTCAGGTGATGAACCTTTTCTGATGGCCAACTCCCTTAAAGGCATTCCTGTGTTCATCGGGAAAGACCGTTTCGTCACTGGTCAGATGGCTCTTCAACGATTCAGTGTTCGTGGACTGCTCCTGGACGATGGTTATCAGCATCTGCAACTTTATCGAGATTTAAATATCCTGCTCATCGACTCACACATGGGTTTTGGAGACCGTCATCTTCTTCCGAGAGGTATCCTGAGGGAACCCTTGTCTCATCTTCGCAGGGCCCATCTCTTCCTCCTCACCAAAGTGGAAGATCCTGAGGAATGCCAATCTCTGGAAGCAAAACTCCGCGAGATCCATCCTTCATCACCCATTTTTCATAGCCATTATGAACCATTAGGTCTGATGGGTCCCCTGGGGGAATGGGAGCAACTTCATTCCCTCAAGGGGAAGAAGGTGCTCGTCTTTTCCGGAATCGCTAACCCTAACTACTTTTCATCCCTATTGAAGAAATGCGGGATGGAGATCGTAAAAGAAGTCATCTTCCCGGATCATCATCTTTATACCCCCAACGATTTAGCTTCTCTCGAAAAGCAAGGAAGAGGAACGGATGGGTTTGTTACGACGGAGAAGGATATGGTAAAATTAACGAGATTCGATATCCATCATCTTCCTATTCGAGCCCTTCGCATCGAAGTAAGAATATGGAAGGAAGAAGAATTTTATCAAAGGGTGATGGAAATATTTTGAGTTATGAGTTAAGAATGACCTGAAGGAGAATTAAGAGGATGAGTGAACTCGTTAAAATCTTTGATACGACTCTACGGGATGGGGAACAATCTCCAGGGGCGACGATGAATGTGGCCGAAAAGGTGAGGATCGCCCAGCAGTTGGAAAAGCTTAATGTGGATATTATTGAGGCAGGTTTTCCAATTTCTTCAGAGGGGGATTTTGAGGCTGTCAAGGTCATCTCTCAAACAATCAAGCGGTCAGAAGTAGCTGCTCTGGCCAGGGCAAATCCTCAAGATATTGATCGAGCCTGGGAAGCGATCAAAGAAGCAAAGTTTCCTAGAATCCATACTTTTATTTCTACCTCCGACATCCATCTTAAATACCAATTGAAAAAATCGAAAGAGGAGGTCATCAAAATTGCTACCCAGTCTGTAGAGAGGGCAAGGCGTTATACGCCCAATATCGAATTTTCAGCCATGGATGCCACACGAAGTGATGTTCGATTTCTCTCTCGAGTGATCGAAGCAGCCATCCAAGCAGGAGCAAACACCATCAATATCCCTGACACAGTGGGTTACGCCATCCCTTCAGAATTCGGAAAACTTATCCAGACCCTTCGGCAGCAAGTGAAGAGAATCGAAAAAGTAATCCTAAGCGTCCACTGCCATAATGATTTAGGATTGGCCGTTGCAAACTCTCTTTCTGCGGTCGAAAATGGTGCCAGACAGGTAGAGTGCACAGTCAATGGAATTGGTGAGAGGGCAGGTAATGCTTCGCTCGAAGAAGTCGTGATGGCTATTCGGACACGAAAGGATCTGTTCCAGTTTCAAACACGACTCAACCCGAAGCACATCTTTTCCACAAGTCGATTGGTTTCCAAAATCACCGGTATGTTGGTCCAGCCCAATAAAGCGATCGTGGGTGCCAATGCCTTTGCCCATGAATCTGGAATTCATCAGGACGGAATTCTAAAAGAGAAACTGACCTACGAAATCATGACTCCTGAATCGGTTGGAATCCCGAAAACTTCTCTTGTCTTAGGGAAACTCTCTGGCCGACATGCTTTCCGAGATCGGTTAAAGGATTTGGGATATTCGCTTTCTGATGAGGACTTGGAAAAAGCCTTTAATCGATTTAAACAGCTGGCGGATAAAAAACGCGACATCTATGATGAGGATATCGAGTCGATCGTGGTGGAGGAAATCCTCCGGATGCCTAAGCGGTTTAAATTGGACTATCTCAATGTTATTACTGGAAATATCACCGTGCCGACGGCTACCGTCAAGATGGAAGTGGATGGAAAACTCATTCAAGAGGCTGGTTTTGGCGATGGACCTGTAGATGCTGTCTTCAAGACGATCAAAAAGATTACCCGCACAAGATCAAAACTCTTGCAGTTTGCCATTAACGCCATCACCGGCGGAACAGAGGCGCAAGGTGAGGTAACCGTCAGACTGGAGGAGAAGGGACAGACGGTCATCGGTCAAGGCGCGGACACCGATGTGATCGTAGCCAGTGCCAAGGCTTATATCAATGCCCTCAATAAGATGGAATTCAAAAAGCAGAAATTAGTGGGAATGTAACGCATTCGCAGGTTGAGGTTCAGGTTTAGGTTAAGAGGAAGATCAAAATCTTATTTCTTTCTTAACCTTAGCCTCAGCCGTAACCTTTTGTGCAATGTAGACAGTATATGAAGAAAAAGAATCCAATGACGATTACTGAAAAGATCCTCTCGGCCCATGCAGGTAAGAAGCACGTTTCTCCTGGCGACCTCATTGACGCTCGGGTCGATCTGGCCCTCGGCAATGATATTACCGCGCCGCTTGCCATTCAGGCCTTTGAGGAGATGGGCGCAAAAAAAGTATTCAATCGGAATCGTGTCGTCTTGGTCCCTGATCACTTTACACCTGCTAAGGACATCCTTTCTGCAGAACAATGTAAAATTCTCAGGAATTTTGCGAAGACCTATCGCATCACCCATTATTTTGAAATTGGAGAATGTGGGATCGAACATGCCCTTCTCCCCGAGAAAGGGTTGGTTCTGCCGGGCGATGTGGTGATTGGGGCAGACAGTCATACATGTACCTATGGTGCCCTTGGGGCCTTTTCAACCGGAGTAGGCAGCACAGACCTCGGGGCAGTCATGGCCACAGGGAGGCTCTGGTTTAAGGTTCCGGAGAGCATCAAGTTCATCTTTTATGGAAAGCTCAATCCCTGGGTCTCTGGAAAGGATCTCATTCTCTTCACGATCGGGCAGATCGGGGTGGATGGAGCCCTCTATCAAGCAATGGAATTCTCTGGAGAGACGATCAGGACGTTGCCCATGGAGGGTCGATTCACAATGGCCAATATGGCGATTGAAGCCGGAGGAAAGAGTGGCATTTTTGAACCCGATCGAATCACCCTTCACTACATAAAGAAGAGGGCCAAGAGACCCTATAAGCTTTACTACAGTGATCCTGATGCTAAATACAGAGAGGTGTATGAATATGATGCGTCGAAGATCTACCCACAGGTTTCACTTCCTCACATCCCTTCCAATACCAAAGATGTGAGGAAGGTTGGGAAGATCGAGATTGATCAAGTCGTCATTGGCTCCTGTACCAATGGCCGTCTTGAAGACCTCCGCGTGGCAGCAAAGATTTTAAAAGGGAAAAAGATCGCCCCTTCGTTGCGACTCATTATCATCCCTGCCACTCAAGAGATTTATCGTCAGTCTTTGAAGGAAGGGCTCTTCGAAATATTTCTTTCAGCAGGCGCTGTCATCAGTCCGCCTACCTGCGGTCCCTGTCTTGGAGGACATATGGGCGTTTTGGCAGAAGGGGAGAAGTCATTGGCCACAACCAACCGCAATTTTCGCGGAAGGATGGGCCATGCCCAGAGCGAGGTCTATCTCGCTAGCCCCGCGGTAGCCGCAGCCAGTGCAGTCAAAGGAAGAATCTGCCATCCGGAAGAAGTGGTTAAGAAAACCAGTCATTGAGTCATTGGATTATTGAGTTATTAGGAGACTAAAACAGAACGGTAAAAAACATGAAGATCGAAGGAAGAATCTGGAAATTTGGATCTGATATCGATACGGATGCGATCATTCCCGCTCGTTACCTCAATCAGTCAGATGCAAAGGAACTGGCCAAACATGCGATGGAGGATGAAAGACCAGAGTTTCCAAAAGCAGTAAGAAAAGGAGATATTCTATTGGCCAGAAAGAATTTCGGCTGTGGTTCCTCCCGGGAACATGCACCCCTTGCCCTAAAGTCGGCCGGAATCTCCTGCATCATCGCAAAAAGTTTTGCTCGAATCTTCTATCGAAACGGGCTCAATCTCGGTCTTCCTCTTCTCGAATCCCCAGAAGCTTCGGAGGCTATCCAGGAAGGGGATCGGGTTCGAGTGAATCTTACGATGGGTGAGATCTTTGACATCACGCAAAAGAGAAAGTTTTTTGCAAAACCCATCCCAGCTTTTATGCAAGATTTAATCAGGGATGGGGGCTTGATCCGCCATCTTCGGAAAAAAGGACAAAAAGGGAAGAGGTAAATTAAGATTTTCAGAAAACCACTCTTCCCTAATTAAAATGTTTTCCCAACCATTCTGAATCTTGCCCTGTTAAATATTAATTTTCGTAGTTTTCCTCGAGATTTGATCAAAAACTCCTCCGCTACCCCCTTTTTTTCCGTCTTGACATTTATATATAAAACATATATTTTTATATATAAAGGAGAAACCGGGTATGAGAACATTAGTAGATATCAATGAAAATGTTTTAAGAGAAGCCATGGAAGTGTCAGAAGCGACCACTAAAAAAGAGACGATTACACTGGCCTTGGAAGAACTTATCAAATCGAGGCTTCGGCAGAAATTAAAAGGTATGGCTGGAAGTGGAATCATAGAAACAAGGCTTTCTGAATTAAAAAGGCTTCGTAAGAGGCGAGAAAAAGGTCACAAGAGTCTTCGGACCGCAAAAAACTGATGGATGACCTCGTCTTGATCGATACCAGTGGATGGATATGCTTCTTCTCCCGTCGAGGGTTCGAAGAGATTAAAAAGACTATATCCACTCTTCTTGATGAAGACAGGGCTGCAATAGCAGGTCCTATCCTTGTTGAACTCATTCAGGGAACCCGAACCGAAAAAGAAAAAGAGAGCATCATGAGATATATAAGAGGTATTCATTGGCTTTCAGTATCCGACGACCACTGGCACAAGGCAGCCGAGATGGCTTTCGATCTAAGAAGGAAAGGCATTACAAGTTCTGCCATCGATACCCTGATCGCTACATTGGCTATCGAATATCGCTGCATTCTGTTGCACAAAGATTCCCACTTTGAACTGATCGCACAAAATTCTTCATTGAAGTGTTATCAATAGAAACTTTTTCGCATTGGGAATATGGTAATTTTGTCTCCTTGGATTCAAACTTATTACCAATGTCCATTTATACGTGCTGGAACAAGTTCAAGATGACAAGAATTGAGACTTTACCGTATGGATGAAGAATAATGGAAAGACTCTTTGCTGTCTGTGCTCCAGGACTGGAGCAATTCACCGCACTGGAACTTGATCAGTTAGGCCTGATTGGCAACCACTCCCCTTCCCAGTCAGAAAATTTTCTAACAGAAAGTGTGCCTCAATATGAATATGGGGGCATAGAATTTCAAGGCTCCCTTCATGACGTCTATCGGGCCAATCTCTTTCTCCACACTGCAAGCCGCGTGTTAGTCCGGCTTGGCGAGTTTTACGCCTCCGCATTTCCTGAGTTCCGGCGGAAGGCGAGTCATCTGCTTTGGGGAAATTATCTTGTACTGGAACGACCGATTGCATTACGGGTTACCTGCCAAAAATCACGTTTGTATCACGAGGGCGCTGTAGCCGAACGGATAGCAGGGGCGATTGCCGACAGGCTGGGGAAGCCTCCATCCATTCAGAAAGTCCACGAAGACTTGGGCACAGAACTTCCCCAGTTGATCGTTGTACGGTTAGTGGATAATCTCTGTACCATCAGCATTGATTCCTCCGGAGCGCTTCTTCACAGGCGAGGTTATCGGCTTGCCACAAC
The DNA here is from genome assembly GCA_963739325.1 of uncultured delta proteobacterium. GTDB lineage: Bacteria > Desulfobacterota > BSN033 > BSN033 > UBA1163 > CAVTZZ01. Next base: position 8,161 of record CAVTZZ010000036.1, read on the forward strand.
GAAGGCACCTCTCAGGGAAACCCTTGCATCTGCAATGGTGATGGCTTCCGGATGGGATACAATCTCCCCCTTTCTTGATCCATTTTGCGGCTCAGGGACCATTCCTATTGAAGCGGCACTATTGGCCAGAAGGGTTCCGGCAGGTTATACCCGGCGCTTTGCATTTATGGATTGGCCTAATTTCGATTCCAAGCTCTGGGATAAGTTGCTGGCTGATGCTGGTAAGGCGATCGTATCAGACATCCCAAAAATTATTGCCTCAGACAGGGATGCAGGGGCAATCCAGGCCTCACAAGCCAATGCAGAGCGGGCAGGTGTGGCAGATTGCATTGAGTTTTCAGGAAAAGCTATCTCTGCAATAGACCCTCCCCCTAGTCCTGGCTGGGTGGTGACTAATCCGCCCTATGGGGTACGATTGAGTAAAACGAACGATTTGCGAAATTTGTACGCGCAACTTGGCAAAGTCCTCCGTACCAAATGCCCCGGCTGGCATGTGACCATGATCTGTGACAGTATTCAGCTTATTCGCAGTACTGGGTTGGAGTTCGATAAGGGAATATCCATAATGAACGGCGGATTGAAGGTGAGGTTGGTAAGGTGTTTGGTTTAATCTTCCTTAACTTCTCGATCATCGCCCTGAGATGCTAGTGTAATGTTACAGTAATATCTTTACAACTATCGAGTTTCGTGTTATGCATGGGTTCATGTGGAACCCAGCCGAAAAATTGTCCATAACGGAAGAGGAGCTCAAGACCCTGAAAGCCTGGGTTACGGCCAAAACTAGTCCCCAACGGACCGTTTTGCGTGCGCGCATCTGCCTGTTGGCTGCGGAGGGTTTGCCCAACAGGGCCATTGCCAAAGCCTTGAAGACCAGTCGTCCGACAGTTGTGCAATGGCGCAAGCGGTTTGAAGAACGAGGCTCGCAGGGGCTGGCAGAAGATGCCCCCCACGGCCTGAGTTCCCGCGCCCTGCCCGCTGATAAGGTCAAGGCGATTGTGGAGGCTACTTTGCATACGACGCCTCCTGATGCGACTCACTGGTCTACGCGGACGATGGCCGAAGCCATGGGCGTCAGCAACGCCACAGTCTCTCGGATTTGGGATGCGCACGGGCTGCAACCGCACCGCGTGGAAGGGTTTAAGCTTTCGAAGGATAAACGGTTTGTGGAAAAGTTGACGGACGTGGTGGGGGTATACCTGAACCCACCGGACAAGGCCGTCGTTCTGTGCGTGGATGAGAAATCGCAGGTGCAGGCTCTGGACCGGACGCAGCCCGGATTGCCGATGAAGAAAGGGCGTTGTGGGACGATGACGCACGATTACAAACGCAACGGGACCACTTGCCTGTTTGCGGCATTGAATGTGCTGGAGGGGAAGGTCATCGGCTCTTGTTATCCACGGCATCGGAACATCGAATTCCGAAAAATTTCTGCGACAGATCGACCGTGAAACCCCCAAAGACTTGGCCATCCATATGGTTCTGGACAACTACGGCACGCACAATCACCCCAAGGTCAGGGCATGGTTGCAAAAGCATCCCCGCTTTCATTGCCACTTCACCCCGACTTCCTCCTCGTGGCTGAATCTCGTTGAACGGTGGTTTGGGGAGATCACTCGTAAACGTATTCGGCGTGGTGTGTTCAGAAGTGTATCGGATCTGGTGTCTGCCATTGAAGAGTTTATCCGAGTGAACAACGCAAATCCAAAACCATTCGTGTGGACGAAAAACGTGGACGCAATCTTGGAAAAGGTCGCACGTTGTAAAGCCGTTACTGTAACACTACACTAGTGCGGTGTCTCAATAACGGCTTTACAATAATCTGAGACCTGTCATTCCCGCCCCGTATCAAGTACGGGGTAAACTCCAGCGGGAATCCAGATTGAAAAGACTGGATTCCAGATCAAGTCCGGAATGACAAAATGGGCAAATTCATTTCTGAGAAAGCACACTAGAGCCATGCCATTGTTTTCTAATGATATCTTTAAAAAAGAAACTTAAAGATTCTTCATTTCCTGGACTGACCCCTTTTCCTTTTCCCCATTAATTATTATTTTATTCAACTTTCAACTCAAGCCCGTCTTCAAATACAGGAACTCTGTCCAATAATTCCCTGAGAACCGGGCGTATATAGATCTGGTCGAGGTCAAAATGTTTTACCGCCATTACCAAGGTCTTAATCCTATCCTTTACTGTTGCCTTAGAATTGATTATTAACACATATTCTCCTTTTAACAGGCACAGCCCTCCGACCACATTTATTGAGTCCTCATCTTGCTTGATAGCTTCATAGCGGATTTGTATGCCAAATCTTTCAGCTAATTCTTCAAGATGATCAATGATGGTTCCTTCATCCATACCGTGTTCCTCAGAGACTAAACCTAACGCGGTATTTAGTCAATGGAAACATCCATAAAGTTATAAATTATTTAAATTTCGAGTCTCTGTTCCTTTGCTAATTTCTTTCCGCTCCTGACCGCAATGCTCACCGCCGACTACGGAGAGATGTTATCTTAAGAACAGTAAAATGGAAAGCCTATTCAAATCATGTCTGTTTTTTTAAAATCCCTCCTTGACAATATCTCCTTTTTCTTCTATTAATAAAATGAATACGAGGGAGTATCTCGGGACGGGGATGTCTTAAAAGATGTCCCCGTTTGTTTAAAAATGGAGAATTCGATGAAGAAGGATAAGTACAATGTGGCCGTGGTAGGGGCAACCGGTGCGGTCGGAAATGAGATGGTTGCCATTCTGCAGCAGAGAAACTTTCCCGTGGACAACCTAAAACTTCTTGCCTCCACAAGAGGTGCAGGCACGAGGATAGAGTTCAAAGGAAAGTCCCATGCGGTACAGGTGTTGGACGAGAACTCCTTTTCCGGAGTAGATATCGGCCTCTTTTCTCCAGGAGGTTCGGTGAGTGAAAAATTTGCGCCTATCGCTGGCAAGGCAGGCTGTGTGGTCATTGACAACACCAGCGCCTTCCGGATGGACCCTGAAGTCCCTCTGGTGGTACCAGAGGTGAACGCCCATGCGATTGCCCAATATTCAAAAAAGAATATTATTGCAAACCCGAATTGTTCAACGATCCAGATGGTCGTCGCTCTGAAGCCCATCCATGATGTGGCACGGATTAAACGAGTTGTGGTCTCAACTTACCAAGCCGTTTCAGGTACCGGAAAGAGGGCGATCAAAGAATTGGAGTTACAGGTCCTTGCCATCTATAACCAGCAGGAGATCAAGAAGGAGGTCTATCCCCATCAGATCGCTTTCAACTGCCTCCCCCACATCGATGTCTTCTTTGATAATGGTTACACGAAAGAAGAGATGAAGATGGTCAATGAGACAAAGAAGATTATGGAGGATAATTCGATCGGTGTGACGGCCACCACAGTGAGGGTGCCGGTTTTCTATGGCCATTCGGAATCGGTCAATATCGAAACGGAGAAGAAATTGACAGCCCAAGAGGTGAGGGAGATTCTCTCGAAGGCACCGGGCGTGGTCGTCGTGGACAATCCCAAAAAGTTCGAATATCCTCTGGCCATTCATGCAGCAGGCAAAGACGAAACCTTTGTCGGAAGAATCCGGGAGGACGAGTCAATCCCGAATGGAATTAATATGTGGATCGTTTCGGACAATATCCGGAAGGGCGCTGCACTCAATGCCGTCCAGATCGCCGAGATCCTGATTCAGAAATATTTATAAAAATCTTGTTCCATTTCAAAAGTATCTGAAAAGGCCGACCTTTGGATCGGCCTTTTTTATTAATCTTATATGAAATACGACCATGCCCCATGGTCTTTATCATTTTTTGACAGGATATGCATTGGAGTATTAAAATGCCTCTATACCTGAAAAAGTTAGGAAAATAGGACATCAAAAGATGTATGAAAAACGGACCTATCGAAATTTGGTCAAGACCGATGATCTCGTCAAATTTGAGGTCATTGTTAAGGAGACAGACCTTCTTGTTCGGGCAGAGAGGGATCTTTCCAATGAGACCAGAGAATCGGTATTGAAATATCGTCATCAACTCGAAACCTATATCGAAGCAAACCCTGAGTTCCAAAGGAGCCTCATTCCCCTGAAGGATGATTCTTATGCCCCGGAGATCGTTCGAGAGATGATCCGAACCTCTCAGTTGGCTCAGGTAGGCCCGATGGCGGCTGTGGCTGGAGCCATGGCAGAATTTGTTTCCAAAGATCTGTTCCCCATCTCAAAAGAGGTGATCGTTGAGAACGGTGGGGATATCTATCTCGCTACCTCAAGAGAGCGCACCATCGGAATCTATGCTGCTGATTCTCCTCTCAGCCTTAAAGTAGGGGTTGTGATCAGCCCCAAAGATTCCCCTCTTGGCGTTTGTACCTCTTCAGGAACGGTTGGTCCCTCCCTCAGTTTTGGAAAGGCAGATGCTGTCTGTATCCTCTCCAAATCTGCAGCGCTTGCCGATGCTGCAGCCACATCGGTTGGAAATATCGTCAAGGAAAAGAAAGATGTCGAATTGGGTCTGGAGAGAGGAAAAGAGATCGAGGGAGTTTCAGGAGTGCTCATCATCGTTGGGGAAAAGATGGGCGTCTGGGGAAATGTGAAACTGATACAGCTTTGAGTACATTAGAATTCAGAAGTCAGTAGCCAGAATCCAGAATAGAACCGATCAAATTTTGGAAATCCTTTGTGGACTTTTTTCCATTCTGGATCCTGACTTCTGGATTCTGGATTCTTGAATTAAAGATATGACGACCATTTCCGTAGTCACCCTTGGTTGTAAGGTCAATCAATTTGAATCTGAGGCCCTCATGAGTGCCTTGGAACAGAGGGGGTATGGTCTCGTCCCCTTTGGAGAAGGGGCGGATATTACGATTATCAACACCTGTACGGTCACTCATCGGGCTGACTTTCAATCGAGACAGATGATCCGAAGGGCTTTCCGTTCCAATCCAAACTCCCTGATCATCGTCACCGGATGTTATTCACAGGTAGAGCCTGAGGTGATGAAAAAGATCGAGGGAGTTCAATACCTTTTTGGAAATAAAGAAAAGGGTCAAATTCCTGAGCTTCTTCCCCTGATGCAAAAAGGCGAACTTCCACAAATTCAAGTTTCAGATATTCAGGAGGAGACGGTTTTTCGAGATATTCCTCTCCACTCTTTCCATCATCACACTCGGGCCTTCCTAAAAATTCAGGATGGCTGCAATGCCCGTTGCTCTTACTGCATCGTCCCTCATGCCAGAGGTCCATCGAGAAGCCTCTCTCCGGAGAAGCTCATCGAACATCTGAGGGTCTTGAAGGAAAAGGGATTTAAAGAGGCTGTGCTTACTGGAATCCATATCGGCTCATATGGGTTGGACCTTACTTCTCCCTTCCCTTTAGAGACACTGCTCAAACGAATCGAAGAGGAGGAGACTCCTGATCGCATTCGGCTCAGTTCAATCGAGCCATTGGATTTTTCAGCCGATCTTATCTCCTTTCTCTCCCGATCGACCAAGGTCTGCCCTCATCTTCACATTCCCCTCCAGAGCGGAGACGATGAGATTCTAAGAAGGATGAATAGAGATTATAATCGTTCTTTCATCTCCAGTCTCATCCAAGAACTCCATCAGAAGATTCCAAAACTTGCAATCGGTGGGGATGTGATCGTCGGATTTCCAGGGGAGACAGAAGAGAAGTTTGAACGTACCTATGAGTTGATTGAATCCCTCCCTTTTTCTTATCTCCATATCTTCCCCTTTTCAAAGAGAAAGGGAACACCTGCCTCCCAATTTCCACAGAGAGTAGATGAGGCAGTGATTAAAAGGAGGGCCGAGAAGATGAGGGAGTTAGGGAAACAGAAACGCCAGGCCTTCTATCGTCAGTTTCTTCATCAGGAGTTGAGGGTTCTGGTTGAGGATCGCAAAGAAAAAGAGACTGGAAGATGGAAAGGATTTTCACGCAACTACATCTCTGTATTCCTCTCTTCCGAAAGTGTCTCCCAAGAAAACCCAAATTGGATCAACCAGGAATGTCCGGTCATGGTGACTGAATTGACTGAAAATGGCGTGGTCGGAAGCCTGGTGGAGAGGTCGTATGGATGAGAAGAGATTAGCCTCATTAAAGGAATTGGAGGGGCGTCTCAGTTACCAATTTAATGAGATCGGATTGCTGGATAAAGCATTTACCCATCGGTCTTTTATCAATGAAACAGATTCCTCGGGGAAACAGTCCAATGAAGTCTTGGAATTTCTTGGCGATGCTGTCCTCAACCTTGCAGTGAGTCGTATGCTCCTCCAGAAATTTCCAGAGGCTCGAGAAGGAGCCCTTTCGATATGGAGGTCACATCTCGTCAAACAGAGCTCTCTTGCATTCCTTTCGAGGGAACTTCGTTTGGAAGAACATCTCCTCCTCGGAAAGGGAGAACTGCTCAATGGCGGGATGGAAAAATCCTCTATCTTGGCCAATGCCTATGAAGCCTTAATTGGGGCCATCTTCATGGATTCAGGATTCCATCGAGCCTTAGAAATCATCCAAGGTCATCTCGAACCCTATCTCCAAACTCAAACTCCATCGGTACTATTTAATGATTATAAAAGCCTTCTCCAAATACATTCTCAACAGTTTCATGGATCCTCTCCTCAATATAAAGTTTTGAAAGAGTCCGGCCCAGACCATGATAAACGATTTCAGGCCTCTGTGGTCATCAGTGGCGAAGTCAAGGGAATCGGATGGGGAAGGACCAAAAAAGAGGCAGAGCAGGAAGCCGCCCAAAAAGCCCTAGAAGAGCTTAAATTGTCAAATGACAAAGTTCAAAGTTCAAATGAAATCTAAATGACCAAGGTCAAAGCTCATCCTTCGCCAAGGTCAGGATGGTGCTGTCCTGAAAAGAATTATGTATGAACAAATCATGGTGAGCCTGTCGAACCATGAAATTTGGAATTTGACATTGATTTGACATTTGGATTTTGAAATTTGACATTTGAGGTCTTATGATCCCATTAATTATTCCCATTTTCCTTCCCAATCTGGGTTGTCGCGAACACTGTCTTTTCTGCAATCAAAAGGCAACGGCAGAAGGACCCCCATCCCCATCTTCCGTTCGGAGTTTCATCGGAGCCTCTCTTAACAATCTTCCCTCAGATAAAAAGTATAGAGAGAAACAGGTTGCTTTCTACGGTGGGAGTTTTACCGCAATCGCTAAAGAAGACCAAACCTGTTATTTAAAAGAGATTCAACCCTTCATCAATTCTGCTTTGATCGATTCGATTCGTATCTCCACTCGGCCTGATGCCCTTGACGAAGAAATCCTTGACCTACTTAAAGAGTATGGAGTAAAGACCGTAGAGCTTGGAACTCAATCGATGATCGACGAAGTTCTCCTTCTTTCCAAGAGAGGCCATTCTTCAGAGGATACCATCTCTGCTATCTTACGATTAAAACAATGGGATATTGAGGTAGGTATTCAACTAATGATTGGGCTTCCGGGTGATACTTTCGATCGTTTCCTACAGACCCTCGATCGGATCATCGAACTCAAACCCGATTTCGTCAGGATTCATCCAACACTCGTGCTCAAGGGAGCCCTTCTCGAAAACCTCTGGAGGGTAGGAGAATATTCTCCAATATCTTTGGATGAGGCGATTCAATGGCTTAAAAAAGGAATCCTCAAATTAGAGAGCGCGGCCATTCCAGTAACCCGAGTTGGACTTCAGCCAACCAGGGATTTAGAAAGAAACCTCCTTGCAGGGCCTTATCATCCCGCCCTTCATCAACTCGTCGATTCAGAAATCTTTTTTGATATGGCAAAACGTCTTCTTCAAATCTCTTCGAATGGATCTCAAGCTTTCTTTCAATGTAATCCCAAAGAGGTCTCAAATCTTCGGGGACAGAAAAACGAGAATATTTTGAGACTAAAGGAGCACTTCAAACTCAGCGAGATCCTCATTCGTGAAAGAAAGGAATTGCCAAGAGGATGTCTTGTGATTCAGACCCAATCAGGAGAGGTTTCGATTCAAAGGGGCGAAAAAGGGGCAAGTTCTCTTTTTTAAAGATTAGAACAACCCCTTTGTTATTCCTATTTGCCAAGCAATCCCTTTACCTTGTCGAGAACCTTCCCCCCTTCAGTCCCCTTGACGACAGATTCCACTTGCTTTTTTGCACCTTCGGTCGCTTCTTCTAAGTTCGTTCCCAGTGCCTTTAGTTCCTTATTCAGGGTATCGGTTACGGCAGAGGAAGTGATCTTTCCGTAGAGTGCCGCTAATATCTCCTCGGATACCTTGGCAGGTGATGCACCTCCTTTTTCGCCTCCTATATTCTTAAGATGGATATCCGGAAGTGCTACACTTATGCTTTTGCTCCCAAGGAATGCCGTGACGAGGGACACCTTCCCATCTTTTAAAACGAAATCTCTGATCAGCAATTTTTTGCCCTTCCCTTCCTCCTTTGATTTTTCTTTAGGAGACTCATCCATGCCCGCAGTTTTTTGAACATTGTCGATGATGGCCCTAAAGTTATCTGTACCTTTCGCCTTCTCATAGGTGATTTCAGGACCGGTAATCTCAATCCTGTCAATAATCATTGGGTCTTTCATCAGCGACTTCTCGTCAACATTCACGAAGATGGATCTCACTTTCATGGCTTCTGGTGACTTGAATCCCTTTGGATTACCGAGATAAAACCCTTTGAGCTTAGCCTCCCCAGAAAATATCGATACACTCACATCTTCCAGGCGTACATCGGTTTTGGTTATGCCGGGACCGTAGGTATTCACTGCAGTCTTGATCAAGGGACCGATATTCGAAATCCCTATCACAAGGATGAGGATGATGATAACGATGACAGCCCCACTACCTATAAGAATCCATTTTTTCATAATTTTCCCTCCCTTCTTAGGACTGAAAGATCTCTCTCGTAATCGTTAAATGGTTTCGATAACCTTGCCACTTCAGCCATCGCGACTTCAAGAGCACAGTTGTAACCCAAAAGATTTCTACTTGAACGACCTTGTTCTAGGCGCGGCAATCAGTGTATGCTTGGAACATTTATTTATTCTATGAATGGAGATATTTTATTTTGAAAAAAGGAGGGTGTCAATAAATATTGCTAAGAATTCATTGAAATCAATAGATATCTTCGGTATAATCGCACTACTTTGATGATTATCCCGAATTGATCATTCTCGGAGAGCTCTTCCAAGGAGTACTACATGAAGAGAATTTTTTTTATAGTCTTCTGTTTCTTGTTGATAGCTTGTGGATCGAAGCATCGCATCATCATTGAAAGAGAGAAGCCTCTTCCTGAAAAAAAAGAGGTGGTGAAGGAGGAGAGCAAGGAAGAGAAGCCGGCTTCTCCAGAAAAGATTGAGAAGAGGGAGAGCAAAGGGGTTCAATATGGGATTGCCTCCTGGTACGGAAGCGATTTCCATGGAAAACCAACCTCAAGTGGGGAAATCTACGATATGTACCAACTCACCTGTGCCCATAATACCTTTCCTCTGGGCACCACGGTGATGGTCACCAATCTGGAGAATGGGAAATCCCTTGAGCTGAAAGTGAATGACCGGGGCCCTTTTGTTAAGGATAGGATCATCGACCTTTCCTATGCCGCCGCCAAGATTTTAGGAATGTGGGAAAAAGGAACGGCTTATGTCAAAGTAGAGGTCTTCGGTCCGTTGATCGAGCAAATTCAGCGATTCACCTTACAAGTGGGTTCCTTCATCGATGAAACCAATGCCAAGAAATTAGCTGATGAGTTGAAAAAAAGTTTTGAGAATGTCTACGTGACGACTGTGGAGACTCTCACCGAGAAATATCATCGGGTCAGAGTGGGACAATTCGAAACCAGGGAATCGGCCTTAAGCATAGCAGAAAAACTCTCCCAGATGGGCTTCAAGGTATTGGTGACGAGCCGGTAATGAGAATAAGCACCAAATTCCAAGCACCAATCCATGAAGTAATTAGGTCACTAAGTCATTAGTCATTAAATGATATAATTACTTAGTAACTTAATAACCTAAGGACTAAAAAATGTTTGGCATTTAGAACATAGGTTGTGAAGGGGTAATTTTTCTTCTATAATGGTTTTAAAAACCTCGTCTTGAAAGGAATTTCGTTCTGAAGACCAAAACCATTCTCCTCGCCTCTCCCATTCTCTTCCTCATCCTTCTGGTAATCAATATTGTCTTTGTTGGTTCTCGACCTCCACAGAAGGTCAACCAATTGATCATCAGTTCGATCGGCGATGCCTCCTTTCTCAATCCTATCCTTTCTCAAGACTCAGCCTCCAGTGATATCAACGGTTTTATTTTCAACGGACTGATCAAGTATGACAGGGATCTTCAAAACTTAATTGGAGATTTGGCAGAGTCCTGGAAGGTCAGGGAAGGGCCTGAACCTGAGATTACCTTCTTCCTCCGAAAAGGAGTCTTCTGGCATGACGGAAAGGAATTCACTGCGCAAGACGTAAAGTTTACTTTCGATAAGATTATGGATGAGAAGACCAATACTGTCCGCCGAAGTAGCTATGAATTAGTAAAAAAGGCCGAGGTGTTGGATCCATACACTTTCAGAGTCACCTATAAACAACCCTTCTCCCCGGGGTTAGAGAGCTGGGGGATGGGAATCATTCCAAAACACCTTCTCGAAAAAGAGAATATCAATACGACTTCGTTTAATCGTAAACCCGTTGGGACAGGTCCATTTCGTTTTGTAGAATGGATCACGGACGAAAAGATTGTTGTTGAAGCCAATCCTCAATATTTCGAAGGGAAACCAAAGTTGGATCGTATCATCTACCGGATCATTCCTGAAACCGCTCTCAGTGAGATGGAGATTCTCACACAAGGAATTGACTATTCAGGCATCTATCCATACCAATTCCAACGAATGACCCAAACCCCATATCTGAAGACCTACTCCCAGCCGAGCCTTGGATATACTTATATTGGTTATAATCTCAAAAATCCTTTCTTTCAGGACAAACGCGTCCGACAGGCATTCACTTATGCGATCAACCGTGAGGAGATTGTCCAATATGTCCTCTATGGTCTGGGCACCGTGGCGAGCGGCCCTTTTCCTAACCATCTTTGGTATGCAAACCCCTCTGTGAAACCCATTCCATACGACCCAACAAAAGCCCGCCAACTCTTGGCTGAAGCTGGGTGGAAGGATACCGATGGAGATGGAATTTTAGAAAAAGATGGGAAACTCTTTCGTTTTACCCTCATTACCAACAGCGGTAACGACACCCGTCGGGATGTGGGCGTCCTGGTTCAGAGGCAGCTTCGGGAGATCGGGATCGATGCTAAATTTGAACTTTATGAATGGAGTGTCTTTCTTAAAGATTTTGTCAATGTAAAACACTTCGACGCCTGCATCCTTGGTTGGTCTCTCTCTGTGGATCCGGATGCCTATGAGATCTGGCACTCCAGCCAGATTGAGAAAGGGTTCAATTTTGTCTCCTATCGAAATCCTGAGATCGATCGCCTCTGGGAGGAAGGGAGACGCGAATACGACATCGAGAAAAGAAAACGAATTTATTGGCGGATTCATGAATTGATGGCTGAAGATCAACCCTATACTTTTCTCTATGTCCCTTTGAGCATCTCTGCACTTCAGAAGAAATTTTCCCTCATGGAAAAAGACCGAACAGGCAGGGAGACACTCAATGAAATTAAAATGGAGAAAGCCGGTTTGATGTACGATCTTATCAAATGGTATGTACCGAGGGGGATCGTTTTAGAAAGATAGAGTTAAACATCAATGAAAATTGTAAAATGCAAATTGAAAAATTCAAATTGGTTGAATTAAACTGTTGAGCCTTTTTCATTTTGCATTGTTAATTTTGTAATTTGCATTGAGGAATTTCAAAGATTATGGCTCAATACCTTTTTAGACGCCTCCTCTATACCCTGATCACTCTTATCGGGATCAGCATCCTTTCTTGGTTGATCATTACCCAGGCCCCAGGAAGCCCGATCGCACTGACCCTCGACCCCAAGGTCTCACCCAAAATCATCGAACAGATGGAGAAGAATTACGACCTGGATAAGCCCGTCTACCAACAATACTTCCTCTGGCTGAAACGCCTCTTCACCGGGGAACTATACTCCTTCAAAGATGGAAGGCCAGTGATGAAAAAGATTGGTGAAAGGATATGGAATACACTCCTTCTCAATCTCGTGGCTATCATCATCATCTTCTCACTCGCAATCCCTCTCGGCATCTTTTCAGCAAAACGACAGTACAGCTTCTTGGACAACCTGGGGACATTCGGAGCCTATCTGGGAATCTCCATTCCGAGTTTCTGGCTCGCCTATCTTCTCATTCTTGGAACGGTCAAACTTTTCGGCTATCCTGTGCTTGGAATGAGATCCTTTGTCACCGAAGACTTCACCGGAGCCGAAGTCATTTTGGATCGCCTCTGGCACCTGATGCTTCCCTCGATCATTCTGGCGATCGGAGGCATTGCTGCCCTCTCCCGATACACACGCTCCAGCATGCTCGAGGTGATCCGACAGGATTATGTCCGCACTGCCAAGGCTAAAGGACTTCCAGAGGAGACCGTCTATTATAAACATGCCCTACGGAATGCACTGCTTCCCATTATCACTCTCTTCGGATTTCTCATCCCGGGACTCATCGGTGGTTCTATCATTATGGAGACCGTCTTTGCATGGCCTGGGATTGGACGATTAGCTTATCAAGCCGTCCTCGCCAGGGACTATCCTGTGGTGATGACGATTAATACAATTACAGCCGTGCTCGTGCTCATTGGAAACTTCGTGGCAGATATACTTTATGGGATCGCAGATCCAAGAATTCGATATGGATAATGATGGAGTCTCAATTAAGAACCTTTTGGCGCTATTTTAAAAGGAATCGGCTGGCAGTTGGAGGCATGGCCATGATTTTGGTCACCTTCCTGATCGCAGGCTTTGCTTCAGTTCTCGCCCCTAACGATCCCGGAAAAACAGAAGTTTCTCTCAAATTGAAACCTCCTTCCTTCGAGCATTACTTAGGGACAGACCAGTTGGGCCGGGATGTCTTCAGCCGGATGCTCTACGGGTCCAGAGTCTCTCTATCTGTCGGATTCGTCGCCGTTGCTATCTCCATTCTCATTGGGATCTTGGTGGGAGCGGTGGCGGGATACTATGCTGGATGGGTGGACTCTTTTCTGATGCGCTTTGTTGATATCATGCTTTGTTTTCCTTCTTTTTTCCTCATTCTGACGGTTGTTGCCCTTCTGGGCCCCAGCCTCTTCAAGGTCATGGTTGTCATCGGAATCACATCGTGGATGGGAACCTCTCGGTTCGTCCGGGCAGAATTTCTTTCTCTGAGAGAGCGTGATTATGTCCAGGCCGCCAAAGCCCTTGGGATAAAGGATTCCAGGATCATCTTTCGACACATCCTCCCCAATGCGTTGGCCCCGGTCTTCGTCACTGCTACACTCGATGTGGCCACAGCGATTCTGGTCGAGGCTGGCCTTAGTTTCCTGGGATTCGGAGTCCAGCCCCCTGCCCCCAGTTGGGGAAACATCCTCACTGAAGGGAGGACATACATCTTCGATGCCTGGTGGTTGACTATCTTCCCAGGGATAGCCATTCTTATCACGGTTCTCTCTTTCAATCTTTTGGGGGAAGGATTAAGGGATGCACTCGATCCGAGGCTTCGAGGAAGACGATAACGTATCATTGCATATTGCAAAATGCAAATTGCAAAATTCAAAATTAAGATAAAAACATTTTAAATTTTACAATGCTAACTTTTCATTTTTCATTGAGTTACTTATGAAGAATCCTCTTTTAGAAATTCGTTCCCTTTCCACTCATTTTTTTACAGAAGAAGGAGTGGTCAGGGCCGTGGAAAATGTGAGTTTTGAAATTCATCCTGGAGAGATCCTGAGCCTCGTGGGCGAATCCGGATGCGGGAAGAGCGTGACCGGTCTCTCCATTTTGAGGCTCATCACCAGTCCACCCGGCCAAATCGTCAGCGGCGAGATCCTCTTCAATGGAAGGAACCTATTGCAGTTAGAAGAAAAGGAGATGGAGCGGGTGAGAGGAAATGAGATCTCTATGGTCTTTCAGGAACCGATGACCTCTCTCAACCCAGTCTTTACGATTGGAGACCAGATCATGGAGACCCTTCTCCTCCACCAGTCAGGATCGACCCGTACCGGGAAGCTGGATAAAACAGAGGCCAGAAGAAGGACCATGGAGATGTTGGATCGGGTGAAAATCCCTTCTCCTGAAATGAGGATCGATGCCTATCCCCACCAGTTGAGCGGAGGGATGAGACAAAGGGCGATGATCGCTATGGCTCTCTCCTGTCAACCGAAGCTTCTCATCGCTGATGAGCCTACGACCGCTCTGGATGTGACGATTCAGGCTCAGATCCTTCACCTGCTCAAAGAGATCCAGAAGGGGATGGGAATGGCCGTGATGTTGATTACCCATGACCTGGGAGTGGTTTCAGAGATAGCCGATCGGGTAGCGGTGATGTACGCAGGTCGAATGGTGGAGGTTGCACCCATCGAACTTCTCTTTGGTCAGATGCGCCATCCCTACACCAAGGGGCTTCTCGACTCCATCCCTCAATTACAGGAGAAAAGAAGAAGACTGAATGCGATCCCGGGTCAGGTTCCGAACCCTATGGATCTACCCGTGGGTTGCAAGTTCCATCCAAGATGTTATCTGATGATTGAAGAATGTAAAAAGGAAGAACCTCCTCTCTTCCAGATCAATGGGAATCACTACAGTCGATGCATTCGGTGGAAAGATTGTTGCTAAAAAAGCATAGCGCATGGAGCATAGGGCATAGCGTTTTCTTACTTCAAACGCTTTGCGCAATGAGCTTTGCTCTTTGCAAAGAAGAATAGAGATGGCTGAAAACAATTTTTTGATTCAGGTTCGAGATCTTAAAAAATATTACTACAGGGAGCGGATCTTCTCTTCGGATAAGAAGCCAACCCGTGCGGTCGATGGCATCTCCTTCTCTATCCGAAAAGGAGAGACACTCGGTTTGGTGGGAGAGAGTGGTTGCGGAAAGACCACTATAGGCAAATCGATCTTGAGATTGATCGAACCGACCTCTGGCCAGATCTTCTTTAAAGACCAGGATATCCTCTCTCTCGATCGGAAGGCCATGAGAGGATTAAGACCCTTCATGCAGTTCATCTTTCAGGATCCCTATGAATCCCTCAATCCCAGGATGAAGGTGGGAGAGATCGTAGGAGAGGGCATGGAGGTCCATCGATCTGCCCAAGGGAAAGAGAAGATTCGAAGAGTCTCAGACCTTCTGGAGAAGGTAGGCCTCTATCCCCAGGATGCCTTTCGTTATCCTCACGAGTTCAGCGGTGGACAGCGCCAGAGGATCGGAATTGCCAGGGCCATCTCACTCAATCCAGAATTGATCGTCGCGGATGAACCCGTTTCTGCCTTGGATGTCTCCATTCAGGCTCAAATTCTCAATCTCCTGATGGATTTAAGAGATCAATTGGGCCTCACCTATCTCTTCATCTCTCATGATCTTCGGATCGTCAAACATATTAGTGATCGAATTGCCGTGATGTATATGGGGAAGATAGTGGAGATGGCCAATGGGGAAGACCTCTTCCGTCGATCCTTACACCCATATACCCAGGTCTTGCTCGCTGCCATCCCGAAGTTGACGCCTCAAAAAAGAGAAGAAGCTCTTGTGAAAGAGGAACATCGTCCCATCCTTTCGGAAGGAGGATGTATCTTTCAGTCCAGATGTCCCCACCCGAGAGAGAGGTGCCAAATGGAAGAACCTCTCCTCTTAGACGAGGGGAATGACCACTTCGTCGCCTGCCATTTCTTATCCTAATAACCCATACCCTTTTACAACACTGAGGAAGTTCCTTGACCGAAGACCGGGAAGAAATCGAGAAGGAATGGCCAGAATGTGCAGGCATTCACCGGCAGAGCACTGCCAGCTGATCTGGATCGAGCTTAATGGCGATTCTTTCGCTCACCGCATACGGAGTACGAACTTCACCCCTGGCACGAATCAGGTGGTTTTTGATTTTCAACTGATAATCGATCAGCTCGCCTATATAGGATGCTCTGACCACCTCTGCTTCATAGAGGTTGGGCTCGTGTGGAGTAGTCTTAGCTTCGGCCGGGGATAAAAATTTTATGCTTTCAGGTCGTATCGCCACATCCACCTCATCGCCTTTCTTAAGCTCGTGGCCGCGGCCGGTGAGCGTGACACCATCATCGGTGGTCACTTCTGCATAGTCCTTATCGAAGCTGATTACTTTGCCGTGAATGAAATTGGTCGTGCCCATAAAGCCTGCGACAAATTTATTGGCCGGTTTGGAGTAAATCTCCAACGGTATACCGAGCTGCATGATCCTGCCTTTTTCAAGGACCACGATCCTGTCAGAGATAACCATCGCCTCGGTTTGATCGTGGGTGACATAGATGGTCGTGATCCCCGCCTGCTTGTGGATCTGGGCGATTTCGAATCGCATCTGCTCTCTGAGTAAGGCGTCAAGATTGCTGAGGGGTTCGTCGAGAAGGAGGATCTCCGGTTCCAAGACCAGAGCCCGAGCCAGGGCCACTCTCTGTTGCTGACCGCCGCTTAGTTGACGGGGATAGCGGTCTCCAAAACCCTCTAACTGGACAAGGGCCAGAGCACGCTCCACCTTCTGACGGATCTCGTTCTTGGAGAGCTTCTTAATCTGAAGGCCAAAGGCCAGGTTCTGAAATACTGTCATATGGGGCCATAGGGCATAGTTTTGAAAGACCAGCCCAATCCCCCGCTTCTGTGGAGGAATTTCAGTGATTTTGCGATCTCCGAGGTAGATATCACCACTGTCAGGCTTGACGAACCCTGATACACACCTCAAGACGGTCGTCTTCCCACACCCCGAAGGACCGAGCAAAGTCAACAATTCCCCCTCTCGGACTTCGAGACTCAGATCGTCTACCGCTTTCACTTTGCCGTATTTTTTTACGATGCGTTCCAAGTGGAGTGTGGGCATTGAATCCATTCCTCCTGAAAAGAAGAATCAAGCACGTCAGCCCATCCCGCCTACGTACTCGGCCTTGAGCACCCTCTGGATCAGCGTCATGAATAGGATGCTGGGGATAAGTAAGATGATGGCGATCACTGAAGCAAACTGCATGTTGTAACCGCTGGACGAGTAAAGTGTCATCGGCAGGGTATTGACGAAAGGAAGGCCGATGAAGAAGGTCCCGGTGAACTCATCCAGAGAGGTGATGAACACGAATACGCAACTGGCTAAAAGTCCAGGCGCTGCCAATGGCAGGGTAATGTGGAAAAATGTGTAAAGACTGCCTGCGCCCACGCTGTGGGCCGCTTCTTCCAGGTAGCTGGGGATGGATCGAAAGGTGGCGCTGGTGATCCAGACGCCAAAAACAAGGCCCACTAAAATGTGTACCAGGATGACCCCCTGAACGGTACCAGCCAAGCCCCAACGGGTGAAGATGTGCAGCAAATTGACGAAGATAGGCTGCTGCGGAAAGGCATTAGGCATCAAAAAGAGAAACATAATAAACGCGCCAAAAGGAATGCGGTACTTAGCCAATGCGTACCCTGCAGGGATGGCGATGAGCATGGAGATGATGACGACCACAACGGCGATCAACAGACTCAGAAGGAAGGCCGGCACAATACTGATGGTTCCGATGGCCAAACTCGTGTGCAATCCCAGGGCCTGCTTCCAATACTCAAAGCCCACCTCCTGGGGCAGGGTGTGCGGCCAATACCAGCGGTGAGCGACAGACCAGATGAAGAGGCTCATCATCGGTCCTATAATGATCAGGAAGACCAGCACGAGCATGACGATCTCAGCGGTAAGGATCAGAATGCGCTTGACAGACATGTTCACCTCTCACTGGCTTGCGAACCGGTCACCTTTTTCACCGATGACTTCAGATAATAGACCGCTGTGGCCAAAACCAGAAGGTAGGAGAAGACGCCCAGCGTATTGGCAACACCGAAATCTCGAAAATAGTTGATGCGATGGGCGATGTCGACCGTGATGGTGGTAGGGATCTTCCCTCCGATCAACATGTAGGGCAAGGTAAAGGTACCGACGATCTGGGAATAGACGAGGACGAGAGCGACCACGATGCTCGAACGATTCATTGGGATCAACACACGAGTGATGACCCTCATCAAGCCCGCGCCACAACTGCGGGCAGCTTCGATGTAGCTGTTGTCGATCATCTGGAAGCCGCCGTGAATAATCAGGACGGAGAAGGGTATCATCTTCCAGATGAACCCGAAAGTCAGTCCATAAAAGTTGAAAAGCTGGAGAGGGTTTTTGATGTCGACCATCCCTACCTTAGCCAGGGTCAGGTTAAGCAATCCATGGGGAGCAAGAAAGGTGGTCATCATCTGGGCTACGACCACAAAAGGGATGAAGATGGGCAGCCTGTACAATCCTCCCAGTACTCGAGAAATGGAGTTCTGTCTTAAGCGAAGATAGACAGCCAGAAGGATCGCCAGTCCAGCAGAAACCGCTGTGCTGAGAACAGTGACTGCGAAGGTGAACCCGATGTCTTTGAGATAGAGGTCCACCGTCTTCTGGTAGTTCTCAAAGGAAAATTGGCCCTGGCTATTGATGAAGCTCCGAGTGATGGATGAAAGGAAGGGGTAACCATACATGAGAAACATGAAGGTTACCGCCGGGAGAAGTCAGTAGAAGGTAAGGAGGGAGAGAGATCCCCCTCCTTACGGTTTGCTTTGCTTGCACAGCTACTTGACCCACTTCTCGTACGACTCCAGCATGGCGCTAAAGTATTCGCCCAGAGGGAAAGCACGTCCCTTCTTGGCAAGGTCGGCGGGTGTAACGTCCTTATAGATCTTATTGAATGTTTCAGGTGGGATCGCTCCCTTCAGATGGGAGCCGTCGATTCCGGGATACCAGTTGAAGCGCGTAACGATTTCTTTAGCCTGGGTTTCTGGACTGGTGACGAACTCGACGAACCTCTTGGCTTCTTTTGGATGCGCTGCTTTCTTGAAAATCACGAAGAACATCGGCTGGCCGGGCATGCCAGGCTCAGGGAGAACCATCCTGGTCTTGGGATCCAGCTTGCCCTCGTTCATGAAGGTGAAGAACATGTCCACCCAGACAGGGCCCATCCAGATCTCCCCCCGGTTCAAGGCATCCAGGGTACCAACGTTGCCTCCCGTGATGGTCACATTTTTGTTGAACTCCCCTAAATCTTTAAAAGCCTGCTCCCATGTGGCTGCTTCGGCTTTGTCAAAGGGGCCAGTGACCGCATACTTTTCGTATTTACCCGTCTTCCAGTAGATCCAACCTACGGAAAATGCCACGCCGGACATGCCGCCCTTAATTCCGTTATAACCAAACTTGCGGGGATTCTGTTTGACCCATTCTACCAGATCGGCATAGTTTTTAGGTGGATCCTTCACGAAATCAGGATTGTAGGCCAGGGCTGTCTGGCTGTGGAACATGGGCATCACGTACCCTTCCACAGGAACACCTAAGGAATTCTTGGCAAAGGGAGAGGTGACGTACTTCCAGGTGCTGAGCTCCTTGGCGTAGGGCAGGAGGAGGTCTTTTCCTTCAGCCCATTTCAAAAAAATCTGGTGGACCATAGCCACGTCGACATCCCAGGTTGGCTTCTTAGACTCGGCCTCAGCCGAGATCTTCTCGAAGATCAGTCTTGAGCCCGCATCGCCAGGTCCGGTATGGACGGTCATCAGAGAGACGCCTGGATACTTTTTGGAGAATGCAGGACCGAGCACATTCTGTCCCAGCGCCAGCATGTTGACGTCACCCGCTGTCATGTAGACCAGCTTGATGGGTGCGGGTGCTGCTTTGACTTCCTTTTGACCTCCCAGAACAAGGAGGCCGATTACCCCGAGGACGAAAAGGCAAACCAAAATAAATCTTTTTGGACTCATAAGAACCTCCTTTCTTAAAAAGTATTATATGGATCAATAGAAATTGACCTACCTTATTCCTACTGCAATCTTGAGAAACTGTCAAGTTGTTTAAAAGGGATTCAACCCCCCGACCCCCAGAGTGCGATTCTGAAAAGGTCAATTTGGTAATCCTTGGAAATCGAATGATTTCTTGGAATTATTTTTTTTGAGTGTATAGGTGATTGGGTCAGTTTAAGGTAGTTTGGATAATTTTGGTGAGAAGATAGTGAAAAGAAATAGGTGTGGAGGAGAAGGGTTTGCGGGGATGCGGGGGTCGAAATAGGCTTATATCTGCTTTAGAAACTCTCCTCCCAAAAAGTTAAAGGGTCTATGAACCATCTTCTCCGAGTCCTTAATTAGTTCGCCTTAAAGACTCCTTCCTGAAGTCGAGATTCTTGAATTTTATCGGATGCTGCAACCTTTCAACCAGTAATCCGCAATAGGATATATGGAGAAGGTAATAAAAGACGGGACTTCATTAAATCGAGAATAATCAAGTGAGACTACGATTCTGCAAAGAAGGGATACTGCTGAATTGCTCTGAGAGTTCATACGGAAGCAGTATCGGAATCAAGCCCTTCGAAAGAGCCGACTCGGCCTCTTCATTTGTGGAAACCCGTCTAATGAGGTCTCCTTTAGCCTCAAGCCCTAAGACCTCTACAAATGTGTCCAACATCCCTTTTGGAAAGGCGTATACAAAAAGGTGTCCCTCAACAATAGTGAATGTCGGGTTGAACTCAATTGTGAGTCCTCCTCCCACGGGTTTTGTCTTGAGCATACCCGCTTCTATAAGCTTTTCGGCAAACTTTTTCCGTGCCACCGACGATCTCTCGAGCAACTTCGCAATCTCCAGAAAGAGCTGCGGCATCCTTTGAGTCATTAGCTTTCTCGAAACATCGAACCGGAACCACCACAGATCATAGCTAAAGAGAGATTTTCTTCTAGATACCTCGCTCATTTCTCCTGCATACATGTTTCTTATGTAGAGTTGGTTAGGGAAGTCAAAAATAGCAGAAGGCATTTCCCTTGGGCAATCCTCAGAAGGAAATCTTTCTTCTACGATCAGTTTAGTTACGAGATCTTTGTTCCAGAAGCGCACTATCTTCTCCATGAATCCCTGGTCTGCCTTGTAGCCAGACAGAAGAATTTTCGTTCCCTTGATCGCTTCTTTAGAGCTTCCCAGCAGAATAAAGATCCCAGGATTTTGCCCATCTCGTGGGAGAGCAATAAATCTGAAGACCATCTGTCCTGTGAAAAGGTAGACTGGAACTTGATTGAGAGTCAGGTAGGATGCCGCCAGTTTCAACCCCTCTCCGTAATATCCCCGCATCCAACATTCCTTGTCGCTTCCGCCTATACGAAGTGCTTCCACCGTAATCCCGCGTCCGCTATCTACGATCCATGTTCCGTGAGAGTCTTGCTCGATCCGGACATCAGGTCGGCCGTTTATCCTCTCCTCTTCGTCCAAAGCGTTTTGAAGTAGTTCCCTTATCGATATAAATAGGCTGAACTCCCGCTTGTCCACGTAGTCCTTTGACAATCCGGTGGAGAAGAGAGCATCGTACCCGGCAATTTTAGACGCCAACTCGAGAGGTTCTTCAAGGTCTAAAAGGAGCCCTCTGCTTTCAGCTTCTTTCAGAGGTATGATTGACGCAGACATGGTAGGCGAGATATTGTAGGTGCGGAAGACGTCACTCATTTCCATAAGAGAACCGATTACATCCTCGTTATGTAGTATAACAAATAATACCCTTTTTGCCCAAGAAGATATGTCGGCAAATCAATTCCTGAAACAGCCTGCTAATTTTCTCTTGACACAGAATATGTTCTGCTTGGCCACATGGGTAATTAAGACCGGGGTAATACTCTTGCCGCTGTATAGGACTGGTTAATCTTTGCGATCGATTGTTTTCTTCCTGTAATTGTGATTTTTAAGTTTCTCTTCTTGAGACAACATTTCAAATGGAAATTAATAAGAAAATAAAATGATTGCCTCCACATTTTGACTCCACAAAGGAAGAGTCGAAAACCCCTTTACAAAGAAGGCACTATAAAATTAAAATACACAGAAACAAGATATGCCAATACATAGGATATTAACCCGTGATTTCATCCTCGGTTTTTTTGCACAATTTACTCTGGCATTCGTTACCCACATCCTCACCCCTACCCTTCCGATCTATCTTTCACGATTGGGATCTACAGAAGTAGAGATCGGGGTCCTTATTGGGATCTTCGGCGTCTCCTCATTGGTCCTCAGACCATTTATTGGAAGAGCCCTTTTAAAAATTCCCGAAAAAAAATTTATGATCGCCGGGACCCTCCTCTTTGCCCTCACCTCCATTGCCTTTCTCTTAGCTCCCCCTTTTTGGCCTTTTTTGATAGTGAGGGTATTTCAAGGAATGGGGTTCGCATTCTTCCAAACTGCCTCATTTATATTGATCGCCAATATCAGTCCAGAGACCCATCGGGGACGAAGTCTCGGTTACTTTTTACTGGCCCCCAATATCTCTTTAGCCCTGGCTCCTTCCTTAGGGATGTTCCTTATCAACCACTTTAATTTTACCCTCCTCTTCTTGGTTTGTTTAGGTATATCGTTATGCTCTCTATTTATTACCAATAAATTGGGAAGGAGACAGGTCGTTCCATTGGAGGATTCCCCCATTGAGGATGGTTTCTTTCTCAGTTGGAAAGCGCTTCCACCGTCGATCATCAGTTTCTTTTTCAGCTTCACCTTGGGAGCCATAACCGCCTTCTTCCCTCTTTATGCAATAAATCAAGGGGTATCTAATCCCGGGCTTTTCTTTACCGCTATTGCCATTATGCTTATTTTGGGTCGTGCTTTTGGAGGGAAGATATTGGATCTCTATAGCAGAGAAAGGGTAATCCTACCTTGCCTCATTATGTCTATTATTTCGATGAGCATCCTCGCTTTTTCCAAAACTCTACCAATGTTTATTCTTGTTGCAGTGATTTGGGGGATTGGACATGCCTTCATCCTCCCTTCTTTGGTGATCTATGTTCTTGATCGTACGGGTTCTTCTCGAGGTCCAGCTGTGGGGACATTCACAGCAATCACGGATTTGGGGATAGCCCTTGGGCCAGTGATCATGGGGATCGTCATCCATTTGACCAGCTATCCGATAATGTTCCTCTGTTTAGTTCTCACTGGCGTAATCAATTTCAATTATTTCTATTTTTTCGTGAGAAAAAAAGAATAAACTTTTAATTATGAATAGTTACACCGATAATCGTTACTTCTAAAGCTATCTTAAAATGAACATTAGTAGGTGCTATACGTAACATATCCTGCTTTTTCTTGTGATATTAGTTAGTTACGAACTATTTTCCATTATCCATTTCCCCTTTATCCCTGTCAAACATTTCCGTTGACTTTTATCAACCAATTCAATACGCTTTTATCGAGACTAAGGCCCTCTAACAATAACCTTTAACCCCAGAGGGTAATATGTTGATAGATCATTATTAGACCCCATTTCTGAAAAGGGAATGGGGTTTTGTTTTAATAGCACTTGAATTTAGGGAGGAGAAACCAGCTGTGAAAATGAAAAATGTTGGAAAAGGAGAAGGAATTTTTCGTTCAATCATAGGAGTTATATTGATAATCCTTGCTTTTTTCATTTCGGGAGTTTTTCAGTGGATTCTCGGATTAGTCGGGGTGGTAGTAATCCTTACGGCCATATTTGGATACTGACCCTGAAAAGGATTTATGCTGAAGGTCTTCAGCAAAGAAGGCGAAAAAAAGAGATAGGCATTTGGAGAATAAACACACTGTCGCACACAACAAGGTTCTGGTTATTGATGTTGAAACAGTTATTAGGGAAAATGGGTTAGAATTGGGGAGAGAGTAAAAAGAAAAAGAGGATGCCGTGAAAAAGATGAGAGCTTTGTATAAATAGAAATTAGGGGTTGGAGTGAGTCGATACAAATGAACCCAAGATTCAAAATTATTCTGACCCTCTTGATTTTAGCAGCAATGTTCGTAGTTTTTCTCCTTATCCCCATGTTTTTGGTGAAAAGATAGAAAACGCTGGAAGCCGGTGTTTACCCTAGAACCCCTTACGAGTTTGCTTGTGGAGAAGGGGATATTCACAAAGGAGGAGTTTTTGGAGATGGTAAGAGTGGTAGATCGGGAGATGAAGAGAAAGGAGGTGAGTTGAATTACAATCCCCTCGGCCCTAAATAAATCATCTCCTTAACCTTCAATGATAGAGACTTCCTGAACATCTGTTAAAAAAAGACACTCACTATCCCTCCATAACAGGGACGAATTTAACGTTCATGCAGAGCGTGCTGATAAAAAGATTCGGAACGGTCTCCTACCTGCGGCGAGGGTTTCTTTAGAAATGCTGAAAAAAGAAAAAAGGGTCGACCTATGTGTTCGACCCCTTGATTTCATTTGGTGGAGCAGAGCGGGATCGAACCGCCGGCCTCCAGAGTGCGATTCTGGCGCTCTCCCAGCTGAGCTACTGCCCCATTATTTAAAGTCAACTACCATCTGCTAATAACGATGGCTTGAGGGTTCGTGGATTCAAGGGATCAAGGGTTCAAGTAAAACCTTTTTAATCTATAATAATTCTTGAACCCTCGAATCCCTGCCTACGGCAGGCAGGCTTGGCCCCTGGAACCCTTATACAAGTCCTAAGAGTTTTCGGATCGTCGTTTTTAACTCGGTTAAATCAGCACACTTGACCACATAGGCATCTGAAGCCCAGGTGGTGATATCTTGCTTATATTCACCATACGCAGAGCACATGATGATGGGAAGATGTCTCTCTCTTTCTCGGATTCGTTTCAAGGTTTCAATCCCATTCATCCCTGGCATCTTGATATCGAGGGTGATGATGTCGGGTTTAAAGAGAGGAAGTTTCTCGAGGGCCTCCTCCCCATTCTTTGCCAATTCTACCGTAAAGCCTTCCTCTTCCAATTCCTCTTTATAGAGAAATCGGATATTCTCTTCATCATCGACAATCAGGATCCTCTTCATTGTTCTTTCTCCTACGAGTTGAAGGCTTTGCTCACAGGGTAATAGAACTTAAAACTTATTACTTCTTCCTCTCTTCAGCGACCGGAAGGGTGATGATGAACGTGACACTCTTTCCAGGGTGGTTGTCCACTTCGATCTGGCCCTGATGCGAGATGATAATTTTGTGGACAGTGGCCAGTCCTAAACCCAAACGGCCATCTTTCGTTGAATAGAAAGGGTTGAAGATGTTGTGAAGATTTCCGGGATCGATCCCCTTTCCAGTATCCTCCACCTCCACTCGGATAAAGGAAGAGCCGTTCTTTGATATGGGATGAATGCGGATGGAGAGCATTCCCTCCCCATTCATAGCTTGGTAAGAATTGCTGACCATGTTGAAGAAGGCATGCTTTAATTGATGGTAATCTCCTTTCATCTTAGGAAGATCTTCAGCAAACTCCTTGGAAACAACAATTCCCCCATCATCAAATTTTTCTGAGATCATTGAGAGGGTATCCTCTAAGATATTTCGGAGGTCACATTCTTGATAGGCCATGGATTCATTTCGAGTATATTGGTAAAGGTCGTTGAGAACTCTCTCGAGCCGTCCTACCTCTATCATAATGCTTTGAGCATATCGTTTTTCGGACGCTTCGTCTTGTATTGCCCGATACAGTCGACGTGCAAATCCCCCAATGGAGACGAGAGGGTTTTTAATCTCGTGAGCAACAGCATCGCACAATTCTCCCAAGGCAGCCATCTTTTCTTGATGGACCAAAAGGTTCTGTGTCTCTTTAAGTTCCTGATGAATCTCCTCAAGATTTCGATAAAGAAGAACATTCTCAATGGCCAACCCTGCCTGGTTGGTAAACATACTGAGATATTGGATATCCTCATCTGTAATGGGGTTCCGATTGTAGAGGTTGTCCACCAGAATCACCCCAATCACCTTTCCTTTTCCCCAGAGGGGCATGGTTGCAAAGGAGTAGACTTTGGGATCGCGGCTGAGATGTTCGCTCACATAACATCCCACCTCTGAACCCAAGTGGCAACCCCTTTCGCATCGGGTTTGAAGCCAAGCCTCTTCTGACTGGGGGAGTTGGATGTTGAAAGGTCTTCCTTCGAGAACGGTTCGTGAGAGAATGCATTCTTCCTGTTCGAGAGGAATCCGAAGCCCCTTCACAATCGAATTTAAAAGGGAGTTGCCCTGAGAGGGGAGTTGAGTAATTAAGTCTAAAATGGGCTCTTTCTTTTGGGAAAGAGTAGGCCAGATCCTCCCCGCCTCTTCGGCACTATCTGGCCCTACAGCCAGGGTTCCCTCTAAAACTTGGTCTTTTTCATTGACCATAAAGAGCATCGCACGGTTGAAGCCCAATCCATCGCCAATGGTGATGGCGGTTAATGTCATATGGACGATCCGTTCAAAATTCACCGAGGTCAGGAGGGCCTTGTTGAGTTCCCAAAGGGTAGAGAGTTGTTTTACCCTCTTCCCATGTTCCTGTGCCATCTCCGAAGTTTCATGATGAATAAGGGCATTTTCAATGGCACAGGATATCTGGTTCGCCATGGCCAACAACAATTGAAAATCCCTCTCATTAAATTTTGGAGGATCGGCCTCTTTATCATAAAAGGTCAGGGTCCCAAAACCTTTTCTATTGGAGAGAAACGGGGCACAGAGGACGGAGAGGGAAGGTTTCTCTTCACCGAAATGGTGGAGGAGAAGGGAGGTTTGGGTGTGAAAGACCCTTTTGGCTATCTTCTCATCAAGAGGGTTCAGAGGGACCTCTCCCAGACTACATTTGACATCCAGTTCTCCGGTTCTTCTATCTAAAACTCTCAATACGCCAGTCTTGGCCTTCAAGGTTTTTAAACCGGTTGCGATGATTAATTTGAAAAGTTCTTCTAACTTCAATGACGAAGTGATCGCTTTTCCCATTTCGTGGAGAGCAGTTAATTCAGAGATGGTCTGCTCGGCCTTTTGATGAAGATGTCCATTTCGAATCGCCCCTTCTATCTCCTTTGCAATGAGGAGGATGAGATCGGTCTCTTTTCCAGAGAACTTCCGTTCCTTTGAGAAACCGATATAGAAAATGCCTTGGCAAGAAGTCTCATCATACAAAGGGATGCAACCAAACGAAGGGCAGAGAAGATCTTCCTCTTCTGAAAGAACTTCTTTTTTATTAAAAGAGGATCCCTGATCTACCCATAAGGGTTTTTTTTCTGAGGCGATACGGGAAAGAAATCCATTTTTATTGATCTGATCCTGCCTCAGGAAAAAACAACGGTTTGATTCAAAGGCATCTGAGATGGTTTGGAGAATGCCATTCAGTTTGGCCTCGATGGAGATAGATGATGTGGAAAGGGGAATGATTGATTTCAGAAGATCATAGGGATCGGGATGAGTGGTCATAGAGAATTATTTTGCCTCCCTCAAATACCGGGCTGCCTCTTCAGGAGGGGTGGGGTTGATATAAAATCCTGTCCCCCATTCAAAACCTGCCACCTTGGTCAGCTTAGGCATGATCTCAAAATGCCAGTGGTAATGGTCGTTTTCCAGCCCTGAAAAGGAGGAGGTATGGATGATGTAGTTATAGGGAGGGTCGTTGAGCACCTGACGCAACCGGTGAAGGGTCTCGGAAAGGATTTGAGCAGCCTGTTCATAGAGAGGGGATTCCATATGCTCGAAACTCGGATAATGGGTTTTTGGGAGAATCCATGTCTCAAATGGAAATCGGGAGGCGAACGGGGCGATCGAGAGGAAGGCTTGATTTTCAATGATAAGACGGTTTTTCTGCTGAAGCTCTTGCCGGATGATATCACAGAAGACACAGCGGTCTTTATAATGAAAATAATTTTTTGCCCCTTCGATCTCTTCGTTCACCCTTGTTGGGACGATGGGGAGGGCGATGATCTGAGAATGGGAATGCTCCAGAGAGGCGCCGGCTGCCACCCCGTGGTTTTTAAAGACGAGAACGTATCGAAGCCGCTGATCACGCCTCAGATCGGTCATCCGCTCACGGTAGGCCCAGAGGACATCCTTCACAGCCTTCAACGGGAGCGTAGATAACGTCTCATGATGCCGAGGCGTCTCGATCACCACTTCATGGGCGCCCAGTCCGTTCATTTTATCGTAAATTCCATCTCCCTCTCGGTTCAACTCTCCTTCTATCCGGAGGGCAGGGAATTTATTGGAAACGACTCGAAGTGTCCAGCCAGGGCTGTTTGGAGGGGTTCCATTGTCTCGAAATGCAATGATCTCCGGAGGGGTTTTATCCTCATTTCCTTCGCAGAGAGGACAGAAGCCACCGATCGGTCTTTGCTCTTCTGTAACGAAATCAGAGGGTCTTCTTCCCCTCTCTGTGGAGATGATCACCCACCTTCCATGGATGGGATCTCTTCTGAGTTCGGGCATGATGGATTTCCTTTGGAAGGGAGACAGGAGTTTAAGAAGGGAAACTACCTCTGGCCTTCCCCCCTCTCAACCTTTCTGTCCGCTCTTTCTTTTCTTCCTCTGTTTTGCAATCGATGCATTGGGTCGTCACAGGTCTGGCCATCAGTCTCTTTTCAGAAATGGGCTTTCCACAGGATTCACAAATTCCAAACGTTCCGTTGTCAATCCGATCTAATGCCTCTTTAACCTTCATGATCAACTTCCTCTCACGATCCTTAATCCTGAGAAGGAAATTTCGGTCCGATTCCAAAGAGGCTCGATCCGTTGGGTCAGGAAAATCTCCATTATTGTCCTGGCGCATGTCGCTGCATGTCTTGCCGGCTTCCTCTAATAGGACATGAAGTCTTTCCTCAAGCAACCCTTTAAAGAAGAGAAGCTTTTCTTGATCCATTCAGATCCTCCTAAGGCGTTCACCAACTCCTCAAAAGGAAGAGTATCTTTAAATCTCATAAGATTAATATATCTCTTCGAAGAAAGTCAACTCTTCGACACCTTTCGACCTCTTTTCGACTTCTCAAAAATTTATAGGAGGCTAAATTCCAATGAGGCTTAAGGGGGGACGATCTATCGATATGTATCCAAAGCTCATTTTCTTAAAATGGGATAAAGAAATTCACTCCTTTGTCAGAGGAAGGGGTTATATTCATCTCTATAAAAATCAATTCCGCTTTTGGGTTAAAAGAAAGATTGAATAATATAAATATTTCTGTCTTCTTTAATTTAGATTGGAGCAGTTCAAATGTAACCTGGGCTCCCCCTTCTTCAAGATATCGATTCCCATTTGAATACGGATTCAAAATGGATGGTCCATATTCTAAATTGAGGTGTTTTGTTTCTTTGAATCCTTGGGAATCTAAAAATTTATATCTCCATTTAGGTTCAGCAAACTTGTAGATCGAGAAAATTTTCTCGAGGGATTCAGTCAATGTGAGTTTCTTTTTTACTTTTGGTCTTTCAAAAAAAGCGCTCTCTGGTACTTCCTCATCGTCTTTGCATGATATACCAGGGTGAGGCCTCTCTTCAATTTCGTTCATTTTAATGACACTTCCTTCATAAAAAGTCCCTTTTAAAGTTCCAGTTGTATCGGCCCATACCTGGATGACTATGCAAAAAATGAACAGTGTTAACAAAATTGCGATTCTTTTAATGATCATCCCTCCAAAAATCCTCCAACATATTTTAAGAAAAAACTTTTTTTGACAAGGACTTACTCTCTTTTATGATTTTTGTTCATAAAAATGGTCAAATTCTATTTAAAGAATGAGCAATTTAGATGCCAAATATATCCATTGTTAGAATACGTAAAAAGGAATAAAATGAATGAAAAGGGAATCAATGGGAGACCATTCAATTTTTCCAAGGTATTTAATTTTTTCCTATCCCAACCTTTAAACTTTTATGAACATTCTTTTATAATAAAGCATAGCCATTGCCATCGAAAGGATGAAACCATCATGAGAATTCGAAATCCAGGAAAAGTTCGAGACCGACTCTGGTTTTTGGGCCGTGAAGAATCAGGAGTCTATCTTCTGGAGGGGAACGATGAATTCATGATCCTGAGTGGAGGCATGAGCTACATCATTCCGGACTTGCTTCAGCAATTTAAGGAATTCGATATCGATGAGAAGAGGATTAAAAAACTTTTAATCCTCCATGCCCATTTCGATCATGTGGGAATCGTCCCCTTCTTCAAGCGCCGGCATCCAAAACTGGAGGTCTATGCCTCCCAAAGGGGCTGGGAGATCCTTCAGATGGAGAAGGCCATCAACACGATCAATGAGTTCAGCCAAACCGTTACAAAAAAATTGGGAAAAGAAGAGGTCTATTCCACCTATGATCTGGATTGGCGAGAGGATGTAGTGGGTAAGACCGTCTGTGAAGGGGACCGAATCGATCTCGGCGGTTTGGAGGTCACCATCCTGGAGATCCCAGGCCATTCCTCCTGCTGTATCGCAGCCTATGTCCCTGAGTTCAAGGCCTTGTTCCCAACAGATGGAGGGGGCATCCCTTTTGATAAAACCATTATCACCTCTGGAAATTCCAATTACACCAAATATCAGCAAAGTCTCGAAAGACTGAAGACTCTTGAGGTGGAGTACTACTGTGCTGACCACTATGGATACGTGACAGGAGAGGAGGCCAGGGAATTTATCCCGAGAACGATCGAGATGGCAAGACAACATGCGTGCCTGTATCGAGGAGGCTTACCGAAGCACGAAAGATATCGATAGGACCGCCCAGAAATTGATCTCCTCCTTTTATGATGAAAGCCCTGACTACTTCCTTTCTCCTGAGATCTTTCTGGACGTCTACCGCCAGATGGTTCGTCATATTGCCAATGTGATGGAAGGATGATAATACAATTTTAAAAACGTATCGAAAATGAAGAAAGGAGCAAAGATGGAACCCTCACGAGGAACGGCCTTGGTAACAGGAGCAAGCAGCGGGATCGGAAGGGAAACGGCCATCCGACTGGCCAAAGAGGGCTTTCAGGTAATCGCTGTTGCCAGAAGGAACGAACGCCTGGTAGAACTTGCAAACAAAACTCAAAACATCGTTCCCAAGGTGATCGACCTTTCGGATGCTCCAGCCTTAGAAAATTTCTGTCATGAAATCTCAGAACTTCCCGAACCTGTTTCTGTTCTCATCAACAGTGCGGGATACAGTATTCGTGGGGCCATCGAAGATGTCTCCCTCGCTGTAATCAAGCGTCTCTTTGAGGTTAACCTCTTCGCTCTCATCCAAGTGACCCAGGCCTGTCTGCCAGGGATGCGACGGCTCAGGAAGGGAACAATCGTCAATCTCAGTTCCATGGTAGGGAAATTCCCTTTCCCCACAGGCGGAGTCTATTCAGCCACGAAGCATGCTGTGGAGGCCATCAGCGATGCCTTGCGCATGGAGGTACGCCCCTTTGGTATTCGGGTGGTGACGATCCGTCCCGGTGTGATTGCCACTGAATTTAACGAAGTCGCCAATCGTCTGACTGGAGACCTCTTCTCCAGGACCACTCCTGACTACAAACCTGTGTACCAGGCTTACGGCGGAGGAATGGCCAAACTCTTTTCTAATGTCTCCATTCCGGGCCCAGCGGTCATTGCCGACCTCATTCTCGAGGCTGTGCTTTCAGGCTCTCCTAAGGCTGTCTATGCCGCAGGTCCTTTTGTCAAGGAAATTCTTGGATCCCGAAACCAATTGGATGACGACGCCTTTGATCTGTTCCTGACTGAAATGACGGGCTTGAAGGGCCTGAAGGTTTAAGAGAAAGGTCTTTCTATTTTTTTAGGACTTCGACGACTTCAAATTTACTGAAAAGCCATTTCTTTTCGACCTTTTTGAGGAGGGATTCAAGTTCGTGGGCCTCGTCGATATATTCTCCACTGCTCGACTTTCCTGTCACCCTGGCCGTTAAGGTAACTTTTGCGATTCCCTTATCTGGAAAGGTAATATCAAGGTCATAAAATTTCAAATCGAGTTGTGATAATGATAACCGGCCGCTGCCGGCATAACCAGAGATCTCTTCAGGCGTATAATTTCCTGAAAATGAATATGCAGGAATCTTAATTTCACAGGTTCCATCGAAGAGCGTCCCGATATTTTTGATCTTATAGACCATGGTGATGGGGTTCTCGCCAGGCTCTTTCGAAACCCACCCCGCCAGTAGACGAAACTGCTTCTTGACCTTCTTCTCTTCACTTGGAAAGAGATAGAGGATCACCCATATTCCAACCACCACAATCAATGCACCTACGATGATCGATCTGAACTTTACCATAATGGCCCACCGATGATACGTTTCATGGAAGTCTGCCCAAAGAGATGATTTTCTATCGCCATATTTCGATTATCTCCCACAATATAAACATGATCTTTTTCCACTTGTCGAGGTGGAAGGTTCCAGTGACAGGGGTAGCGAACATAAGGTTCACCCATCTCTTTCTCATTCAGGAAAAGTTTTCCATGACGAAATTCGACTCGTTCACCCTCCAATGCCACGATGCGTTTCAGAAGCATGATCTTGCTACCGGCAAACCGCACGGCGACCACGTCATATCTTTTAGGCTTTGAAAAGAGGGTGCCCCACTTCCAACAGAAATTGACACTTCCATCTCGATAAGTGGGCTCCATACTGCTTCCCTTAATGCGTATGGGAGTACAGATGTGACCGAAAAATAGATAAGCAAAGAGTGCAACAACTGAGACTCTGATCAAGAATTTAGGAGTGAAGGAAGGAAAGAAGAATTGGCGAATCTTTTTGTTCACAACCATTTGTCAGAGACGAGCTTTCCCGTATCTCCGTACACCCTTACCAAGTGGGTGGGAATATTCTTTCAATCTTAGTGATCACTCCATTCTTGAAATGAATCACGGTGGTCCTTTCTCCGAGGTCGGGATCGCCAATATAATAGTACCTTTTCACCAGGACTTCCCTTTTTAAAATTCCCTTCTGAGTGAAATGACCTTCTACTTCAGTTTCATCTTTCGTCACCTGAGTAGGTGGGCCAACCCGGCTCAAAACCTCAGCTTCGCTCATTCCCTCCGTAAGGTATATGAATTTATTAAAAGGTATGAACCCAGAAGGGGGTCGTAAGGGTGCAATCTTTGGTTTCTCCGGTTCAGCGATAGAAGGCACGGGAGTCTTTTCTGAAGGTTGCACGGGTTCATCAACACTATCCGGAACAATGATCTTTTGGATCTGATCTCTAAGTTTCTCTGGGATTTGGTACAAGTCATCGCTCAGATGAATGAGTCCTTTCTCATCAACCCATTTATAAACCACTTCGGCTAATGCCAAGGCTGGCACCCATGGCAAAGCCAAGCAGCAGATGAATATGAGAATCCTTTTCAACGGGCCGCTTCGTATCCTATCGTCCTCATTTATTTATAACACCCTGAAACAAGAATGCAATGATTTTAATAGGGCAGCAATGGGGAGTTGCCTTCTCTCACTTTTCTTTGTAAGATGGAAAATACAGAAAGAGTTTACGGATGGATTTTAATCGCTTGGTTTGAAAAAGGGAATGGGATGATTTGCCCACCCGATTGATTCAGATCCCAACTGAAAATCAAAGTGATGGAGAGGAGGAATAGATGTTAATGAGACCTTTTTCGATGGATCTCGATTTTAAAACAGGTGAACTGACCCCCCATGACCGAACCAACATAAGAAAGCTGAGTGATATGAAGGGAATGTTTCTCGATGCCGAGTCAGAGCGTCGAATTCTTGAAAAGGAAGACCCGATGATCTACTCTTTTAGCGAAAGGATATTACCTGAACAGAATGGTCATCTCCAGCTCGCTACCACCTCGATTCGCCCTGGAAAGATTGGCCATGAATATTTCATGACCAAAGGCCACTACCACAAACGACCTGATACTTCAGAGGTCTATCTGGGATTGGAAGGGGAAGGGTGCCTTTTGATTCAGACCGAGAAAGGAGATCTGGAATCCATCGACATTCGACCAGGCGTTGTGGCTTACATCCCTCCCTACTGGGGACACCGCATGGTGAATACGGGATCAACACCTTTTGTTTTCTTTGCTGTCTATCCTGGAGATGCAGGCCATAATTATGGTGATATTGAGAAAACCGGGTTTGCTAAGATCCTTATCGAAAGGAATGGGAAACCTCTTTTCATCAATAACCCAAAATGGAAAAGAGGATGAAACTCGACCTTCAAAAAATTTTAAAGGAGTTAAGTGCTTATCGGGAGAGGAAGGCCGTGATAGACCCAAAGCATGTTGCTCTCCTTGTCATCGATATGCAGAACTATTTCCATCAGATTATTCAACCCGTTTTGGGCAATATCTTGGAGGCCATTCAATCCTGTCGGAAGACGAATATTCCGATTATCTTTACCCAGCATGGTCATACGGATCCGGCCTCAGATGGAGGACTCCTTGGGAAGTGGTGGGGGCAGATGATCATTGAAGGAACAGAGGATTGGAAATTCCTTCCAGAGATCAAAATCGAACCAAAGGATATCATCCTTCCTAAGAAACGTTACAGCGCCTTCTTTGAGACCGATCTGGAAACGACTCTACGATCAAGAGGGATTCAAGACGTTATCCTCTCAGGAGTGATGACGAATCTCTGTTGCGAAACCACCGCCCGAGATGCCTTCGTGAGAGATTACCGAATCTTCTTTCTGATTGACGGGACAGCGACTGGAAGAAGTGAGCTCCACCTCGCCACCCTGAAGAACTTAGGATTTGGCTTCGCCTACCTCATTACCTGTGACGAATTGATTAAGACCTTAAGCACTTTGAGACGTTCCTGAAAACAGTTTCATTCCAATTTGGACTCTTCAAGTCTCTTCTTTCTGGGAAAGAAGACCAAGGCCTGCAGGTACACTTGCCCGTTTAAGAACCGTCTTCCTTTTACTCCGCAAGCGATCAACCCTTCTCAACCTTCCTTAGAACCTCCTCTAAGATCGTGAGGGCAATATCCGCTTCTCTCTGGGTCATAATCAAAGGCGGGCTAATGCGGATCACATTCTCTCCGCATCCTAAGATAAGGAGCCCCTTTTCGAAACAGCCTTGAATGACCGCATTCCTCTCTTCGATTGCCTTCTTCTTTGTTTTCCTATCCTTGACCATTTCGATTCCAATCATCAACCCCTTTCCCCTCACATCGCCAATCAGACGAAATTGTTTTTGGAAATCTCTCAGATTTTTGAGAAGGTACTCCCCCTGTAGGATGGCATTTTGGATAAGTCCTTCTTCAAGAAGTTCGATCGTTGTCAGGGCAGCTTGGCAACTGATGGGATTGCCACCGAACGTGCTTGCATGAGAGCCGCGCACCCAATCCATCACCTCGCTTTGAGAGACCATGGCTCCCAGTGGCATTCCAGAGGCGATTCCTTTTGCCAAGGCAAAGATATCGGGTATGACACCCCAGTGTTCAATGGCCATCATCTTCCCGGTTCGTCCCATTCCACTCTGAACCTCATCGGCTACGAAAAGAATCCCGAATTCCTTTGCCAGGTCATAGAGTTTTTTGTGAAACTCTGGGGGAGGAACGACATATCCACCTTCTCCTTGAATGGGTTCCACAAAAATGGCGGCAACCTCCTCTGGAGGAATGCTCCGTTTGAAGAGGTCTTCACGAATCCACTCCACGCAGGCAAGACTGCATTCCGGGTATTCGTGCTGATGATAAGGACAGCGATAGCAATAGGGGTAAGGGACGTGTGTCACTCCGGGAAGAAGGGGGGAAAACCCTTTCTCGAAAATTGCTTTGCTTGCCGTTAAAGAGAGAGCGCCCATGGTACGTCCATGGAAGGCTCCGAGGAAGGCCAAAATGAAGGGTCGTCTTGTATGAAACCTCGCCAGCTTGAGGGCAGCCTCAATGGCCTCTGCTCCAGAATTCCCGAAGAAAACCTTCTTCTCTTTTGGCCCGGGAGTGATCTCGGCTAATTTGGCAGCAAGGGTAGACTGCGCCTCATAGTAGAAATCGCTGCCTGACATATGGATGAGTTGTTCGGCCTGACGATGAATGGCCTCTACCACCTTTGGATGGCAGTGGCCAGTATTGCAGACAGCTATCCCTGAATTAAAATCGAGGAATCGATTTCCATCGACATCCTCTACCCACATCCCTTTGGCCTTTTTAACCACCAAGGGATAGACTCGGGTATAGGATTGAGAAACGAATTCTTGATCCCTCTCGAGGACCCTCTTTGCGCAAGGTCCGGGAAGTTCTGTAAGGATGGAAGGAATCTGTTCAAATTTTTTCATAGAAAATCCTTTTTTGAATATATTTTGTTTTTATAGTCAAGTCACGGCTCTCTTCCCCCTTAAAGGTTGAAGATTACCCTCGGTCCCAAGACATGGGTACTGTCAAAGGCCCAATGCAATTCTATCTACTCTTTTTATATATTATATATCTCTTTTGGTTTGAATGAAAACAAGAAAAGCCCATTTTTTTCAGAATGGGCCTTCTTACCCCAATCTACTCTTTATGGGTTTGATAAAAGGTAGGCCAGATTGTCAAGGATGGTGGTGAAAAAGACATCTTTCACCACAAATCCATCTGGGACTGTAATCTGTACCGGCGCAAAGTTTAGAATTCCTCTTATTTCTGCATCGACCAAGAGATCGGCTACACTCTGAGCCTCTAAAGGAGGAGCTGCAATGAGACCGATTTCGATCTTCCTTTCTTTCGCT
Organism: uncultured delta proteobacterium; assembly: GCA_963739325.1. Lineage (GTDB taxonomy): Bacteria > Desulfobacterota > BSN033 > BSN033 > UBA1163 > CAVTZZ01. The sequence continues at coordinate 44,669 of CAVTZZ010000036.1, forward strand.
ACTTCCTTGAGTCGATTGATGTGAAGGACCTCCACGGGTTTGCCCAACTTTTCCGAAACCCTCCCGATCACTTTTGGAGGATCGATATCAAATGCCGCCACGATCTTATAATTCTGTTTTAGAAAATCCTTGTAGGAGAGGAGGGCAGAGCCCAAATTTCCAACACCGATGAGGGCCATCCTCCACTCTTTGTTCAATCCCAATATCCGTCTAATATCGGAGAGTAGGTCTTTTACATAATACCCTACACCTCGAACTCCAAACTCACCGAAATAAGCCAAGTCTTTTCTCACCTGAGCGGCATTCACCATGCATCTGTTGGCTAATTGCGCAGAAGAAACGACCTTTTCCCCCTTTTCATCCATCTGTTCCAAACACCTTGCATATCTCGATAATCTCCGAATGGTCGCTTCTGGAATCTTTAGAATACTTCAATTTTGTGACTCCCTTCACAAGATATTTGAAAAAAATTTAATAAATTCTCAATTCTTTGTCAAGCTTTCTGTTTATATTAAAAAATCCCATTTAAATCCAACTCTTACGTTCCTACTTCTTTTTGGCCAACTGTTTGATCGCTTCATCCAATCGATTATTTGCAAATTCTAATAACTCTTCTGTATATTCGAGGTTATGGACGCCTTTCCCATTCTTCGCCAGATTATAATTAAATTCTGCCTCTCCAAACAATTTCCGATAGACAAAAGTATGTCCTCTTCGGCGATCAATCTTCTCTATCTCTTCACGGACACGATCGATCTTAGGGGCCACCTTCTTCAATAAATCCTCAGTAACCGTTTTCCACCGGACGACCATCTCCCCATAACTCTGGTCATGACATTCGATACAACGTTTCTTAATCGCATCGAAGGTGTCCCTCTTTTTGCTACTTATACCACGATGACAATCGATACATTCAACAACATCGAGCTTATTGCTCGGTCTCTCTTTAACACCAATGCCTCCCTTTCCCTGAACCAGTCTTTTAACAGAGACATGGCAGTCTTCACATTTGACTTTCTTTCCCACTTTTCCATGATGGCATTCTGCACAATTCTTCTGAAATGTCTTTCCGTGGTTTTCGCGTGGGGAATGGCAGTCGGAACATCTCATCCCGTGGCCTGCTACATGGGTGTCATGGGAAAATTTAGTATCGTTGAAGGGAACGGTCCGCCTCTCCATTCCAACATGGCAGAGGGATGTACAGGTTAAATGAGTCTTGAACTCCCGAGACTTGTAACCTTTATCGATTGCCGCCAGAGCTTGTTCGGTCTTATTATTAGCCGCATTGAGGAGTTTGAAGGCATATTCAATGTTATGAGTGCCTTTACCCAACAGGACAAAGCTGTAATTGTGGCGTGCCTCATTGAGAAGGTTTTGGGCTTTTTTGAACTCCGTGGCCTCCCCTTTATTTCTCTCAAGATCGTATAACATCTTCTGAACATTAAAGATCCGTTGATCGGTCTCATTCTGCGCTTTTGAAAGAAGGGCTTTCCAATGTTTCAAGGTATCATCAAACCCTTCACCATGGCAATCCACACAGGCTTTCCCGATTGCCATTTCCATATATTTTGTGGTATGAAGTGCAGCCTGACTCTCTTCACCCTTTCGATGGCAGGCGATACAGTCGACGTTGGTGATAAACATCAGACTGGGAGAGTCAGGAACTCCAATCCCCCCTCTCCCACGGTATAACTCTCCTGGCCCCAAATGGGTCTCCTGGCTATGGCACTTATCACAACTCGATGGGGCAGGATGAATAGTTGGAATCGTCCCAATCTCATGTCGGAGCGGGGTGTGGCAATCGGTGCATTCGATCTTATGGTCAGTGACATGATTCTTGTGCATGAATTGAGAGGTATACTTGGTGCTCAGTATCTCTGGTTCATTATGACACTGGACACATTTTCCTTCCGGAACATGTCCATCCCCTTGAACAACACTAAGATGGCATTTCTCACAGGTAACCCCTCTTTCAATATACTTCCGATGATTGAAACTCCATCCATCAATTTTAATATCTCCTTGTGGTGCGAAGTGACAAGAGGTGCAACTCCCTACAGCACATGAAAGGCACTCCCCTTCCCCTTTGGGACCAGCCTTGTAGTAGTGGCAGATGAAACAGTTGGTTTCATGAACGGTGAGGTGCACTCCCTGAACGAGCTGGGCGTGACAGGAGGTGCATCGAAGTTCCATCCCCCTTCTCAACTCACCTAAATGTTTTCTGTGTGAGAATGCAACATTCTTATAAATCATATCCTTTTGTAGATCATCGACCCTGTGACAACCTTTTTGGAGGCAACTCGCATCACTGATCTCTGCATGGGGCCTCTCTGGCGTCTTGCCAGAAATGAAATAAGCTACTGATACCTGGCCATCCACCCATTTGCCCTTCAGATGATTGAAAAAACCAGGCTCATAGTGACATTTCGTACAGTTCACATGCTTATGACTTGAGGCCCTCCATGATGCCATATAAGTATTCATCTGGTGGCAAAGGCCACAAAAGGTTGGACTCTCTGAAAATTTAAGTAAAACTGCAGAGATAACAAGAAAGGAAATGATGCAGAAAACAAGTAAGACCTTTATTGCTTTTAGGTGGGTTTGGGTCCCTCTCTTTAACGCTTTAAAAAAATCGATCCAAAGGATTTTGACTAAATGATAATAATTTTTCAATTTCTCCATAAAACATACTTGCTCCAGACAAATATTTTAACGACTTTTTATAAATGATCCCATGGAGTATTTCAAGTTGAATAGGGATTATAATTTGGAGAGCTACTTCTTTTTGGCCAACTCTTTGATAGCCTCATCCAATCGATGATTAGCAAACTCCAATAATTCTTCTGTATATTCCAGGTTATGGACGCCTTTCCCATTCTTAGCTAAATTGTAATTAAATTCTGCCTCTCCGAATAATTTCCGGTAGACAAAAGTATGTCCTCTCCGGTGATCAATTTTTTCTATCTCTTCCCTGACACGATCGATTTTAGGGACCACCCTCTTTAATAAATCCTCAGAGGCCGTTTTCCACCGGACGACCATCTCACCATAACTCTGGTCATGGCATTCGATACAACGTTTCTTAATCGCATCGAATGGGTCTCTCTTTTTGGCACTCACGCCACGATGGCAATCGATACATTCGACCACATCGAGCTTATTGCTTGGCTTCTCCTTGACGCCGATGCCCCCTTTCCCTTGAACCAATCTTTTGACCGAGACATGGCAGTCTTCGCATTTGACCTTTTTGATCTCCTTCCCGTGATGGCATTCAGCACAATTCTTCATAAACGTTTTGCCATGATTTTCACGGGGAGCATGACAGTCAGAACACTTCAGCCCTTTGCCTGCACTGTGGGTTTCATGAGAAAATTTGATGTCGTTAAAAGGGACGGTCCGCTTCTCTATCCCAACATGGCAGAGGGTCGTACAGGTCATCTGGGTTTGAAATTCCTTTGGCTTATAATTTTTGTCGATAGCCGCGAGAGCCTGTTCAGTCTTATTGTTCGTCGCATTGAGGAGTTTGAATGCATATTCGATATTGTGAACGCCCTTCCCCAAAAGAACAAAGTTGTAATTGTGACGGGCTTCGTTGAGAAGATTTTGGGCCTTTTTGAACTCCGCGGACCCCCCTTTATTCTTCTCAAAATTGTATAACACCTTCTGAACATTAAAGATCCGTTGATCAGTCTCATTCTGTGCTTTTGAAAGGAGCGCCTTCCAATGCTTCAGTGTATCATCGTATCCCTCACCATGACAGTCCACACAGGCTTCCCCTATCGCCCTTTCAACATATTGGGTGGTATGGAGAGCAGCTTCACTCTCCTCACCCGTTCGATGGCAGGCAATACAATCCACATTCGTCGTAAACATAAGGCTTGGGGAGTCAGGAACTCCAATCCCCCCACTCCCGCGGTATAACTCTCTCGGCCCCAAATGGATTTCCTTACTGTGGCACTTGTCACAATGGGTGGGAGAATGAACAAAGGTGAGAATCGGTCCGATCTCATGACGAATGTAAGTGTGGCAATCTGCGCATTCGATCTTGTGGTCGGTGACATGATTCTTATGCATGAATTGAGAAGTGTATTTGGGGCTTAGTCCTTCAGGTTCCTTATGGCACTGGAGACACTTTCCTTCAGGGACATGGCCATCCCCTTTAACGACATTGATATGACACTTTTCACATGCCACCCCTCTTGCAATATATTTCCGATGATTGAAGCTCCAGCCTTTGACATTAATATCCCCTTTGGGCTCAATGTGGCAAGATGAACAATCACCTACGGCACACGAAATGCACTCTTCTTCCCCTCTTGGACCAGCTTGATAGAAGTGACAGACAAAACAGTTAGTTTCGTGAACAGTGAGATGGGCTCCCTGGACGAGCTGAGCATGGCAGGTGGTACACCGGAGTTTCATTCCTCTCCTCAACTCGCCCAGATGTTTCCCATGGGGAAAGTTTACATTCTTAAATATCATATCCCTTTTTAGGTCTTCGCTTTTATGACACCCTTTTTGCAAACAATTACCATCATCAATTTCATAATGGAGTTTCTTTATGCCTTTCCCGATAATGATATAAGTCAATGCGAGTTGGAGATCTTCCTTTTTTCCTTTGAGATGATTCAAAATACCTGGCCTGCGGTGACAACTGAGGCAGGCCACTTCATTGTGCGAGGAGGTTTCCCAAGACTCGACATATTCCTTCATATTGTGACATAGGCCACAAAATGATGGGCTTTCTGAATATTTAAAAATTCCTGCAAAAAATACTAACAAAAGCAAAAAAAGAAGGCCATAAAGAGCCTTCTTTTTACCTTTATAAAACCATTGCATTATCCTAAGTGGAAGGCTTAATAAAGGATTCATCTTAAGTTTTTTGTAAAAAATTAAGAGGAGGATTTCACTGGGATCTTCGTATGGCATTTCATGCAGGATTCAGGTCCTCCTTGAATCGCCTCTTCATGGCACTCGATACAGGTTAATCTGCGGGGCCGGTTCGTTCCGGCTTCCATTTTTTCGTGTGCGATATTTCTATGACAATCGATGCATTTCAGCTTTGATTCTTCGACATGGAGCTTATGGGCGATCTTCATATGGTGAGTTTCTTCTATCTCTTTCCCCGCCACATGTTTATGACAAACAAGGCAATTATCATTGACTTTCTCATCGGCGTAAAAATCTCGGGGAAACAATTGACCGGGTCTTGCATGACAATTCACACAGGTCACACGGACAGGATGAGTGGCAGAGCGCGACCACATGGAGATACTGCTCTGTCTTGCATGACATGAAAGACAGATCGTCGGATGGGCAGTCAACGTGTGCCCCACCCAGATCACCAAGATGACTCCTATCAGAGTGAGGATGGGGCCGACACCAAAAATAACCCATTTTGATTTCAATAGGAGCATGATGTTTTTGACGTTTATCGTCGACATCAACCATTTTCTCATACTCAATACTTTCATCGACTCATTCCCTTACGCCTTCGAAATTATGACCAAAGTATCGTTCCAGGCCTCTCCACCACCAATTGGGTCTGAATTTCCCGAGATGATGTGATTGGGTGAGATGCCATTCCCTTCTTTTTCCCACCAGACTAAATTGGTGTTAGGATCCTTACTCTTGAATCTTTTGGCGCGAGCAATATGTCCATATCCCCAATGACCGAAATTTCTTTCGATAGCGACTACTCTTGGGTGGATGCCAAAGGTTAAACGAGCATCCGTCACAAACGATCCGGTTTTTGTAGAAATTTTAATACGATCTCCTTCTTCAATATGAAGCTGTCTAGCAACATCCTTATTGAGCCAAACAGGATTTTGATGTTTGATCTCGGCCAGCCATCGAAAATTTCCTGTTCTTGGTCCCATCACATTCGGTTCAAAAGTCACGAGGACGAACTTACCTTTAAGATCTCCATGATCTGGAATAGGTTCATAGGTGGGAAGAGGTTGAAATCCTTTCCTTCTCAAAGTCTCTGAATAAATCTCAATCTTTTTCGAAGGGGTGTTAAACCCTTTCGACTCATACGATTTGTATCTGGGTTTTACATTGGGATCGAACCAGACTCCATTCTCTTTTAAGTATTTGAAACCCCCCGCTTTTTCCAATTTCTCAATTCCTGAGGCGACCTTCTTGATATACTCTTCTGTGGAATTGAACTTGAAGTATCGCGGTAGGCTTCCACCGATCCTGTGAGCAAGCTCTATACAAATATCTGAGATCGGGACAGATTTGCCAAACGGGGGCACGATGGGCTGCTGGAGTCCAATAAAAGGAATCAAGTCCAACGCGGGAGATGAATCGATCCTCCAGCTCTCCAAGTAGGTGGCAGTGGGGAGGACGATGTCAGCTAATGCAGCCGTTTCGGTCATATAGTTATCTGCAACCACAATATAGGGAACCAACTTTTCATTCTTCAATACTTCAGAGGTCAACCCGCTCTCAGGGTTTTTATAAGCAGGATTGGATTCATAAACGAAATAAAATTGGGGGGTTAACTTTCCACGTTTCACCATGGAGATAAACTTCTGTGGAGTGACCCTGATCTTTTCCAAATCGAAGGCCTTCTCTTTTTGGGGAGATGGCTTTAAGTCTGGTTCTTCAAGACGGTAAGCCTTAGGAAGACAATATCCCCCTAGGCTGTCAATACCTCCTACAAGGGTATTCAAAAGGAAGATACACCTTTCATTATAGACTCCGTTCAAATGGCTACTGACACCACGGCCCGAAATGGCTACAGCAGGCATCGAGAGAGCAAATTCCTTGGCAATCCTTTCGATATCCGATGCGGCAACCCCGCTTGTCTTCTCCGCCATCTCAGGAGTAAACTGAGATAAGTGCTGTTCGATTGAAGAGATAGGGGTATTCGTCCACTTTTGGATAAAATCTTTATTGTGAAGATTAGCCTTGACGATGACATGGGCCATAGCCAAGGCTACGACTCCATCGGTTCCCGGGCTGATCGGAAACCATTCCTCGCTATTACCAGCTGTATAGGATAGCCTCACATCAAAAGTCACTAGCTTGGCCTTCTTTTGCATCCGGCCTTCAATCAATCTTCCTATGAAACCTGTGTAATATTCGTGTGTCTCGTAAAAATTGGAGCCGAAGTTGAGGATATAATGACTATTCGCTACATCAGGGACTCCCCTTTCCTCCCCCCAGGTAAGCCGTTGACCCCAGTCCCTATTACCAAAGTTGAGGCTATCCTCATTGAGGATGAGGGTTTTACCAAAGGCTTCCAAGAACCGCTCTATGATGCCATCAGGCTCGTGTTCTGATTGGAAGACGAAGTCCTCCCTCTTTCCGCTCTGATATATTGCTTTCAATCTGGACGCGATTTCACTATATGCCTTCTCCCAAGAGATCTTCTCCCATTGCCCTTTTCCTCTTTCTCCCTTCCTGATCAATGGAGAGGTCATTCGATCCGGATCATACGCCATATTCACGGCGGCCAGACCTCTGGCACATAATTTTCCGAGATTGTTGGGATGTTTTGGATTCCCTCCAATCTTCACCAGCTGATCGCCCTCTAAAAAACCGATGATTCCGCAATGGGCAGGACAAAGTTGGCAGATGCTTGAAATCCCTTTCAGGGGCTTCCCCGTATGTCGCGATACCTGTTTTCCTCCAAACACCTCCTTGGCATAGGCAGAGAGCCCAAGATAATGCTGGAACAGGAATACCTGCATGCTGACCAGACAAAATTTCAAAAAATCGCGACGAATCATATCGTTTCTCCTCCCCTCAACTCAAAGGAACGTATTGCCCGCCGAAAACCATCACATATCTCATGATGAATACGCCGATGGAGGCCAATATAGCAGCAATCAATAATAAGAGAAGAGATTTCCGTGTCCTCTTAAAAATAATGATGATGGAAGGGACAATGTTCCCCAAGACATTATCTACCCAGATGTATAAGAAGCTGAATTTACCAAGACGGACAAGCTCCACCGTCTCAAAGGCATCCTCAGTATGGTAATACATCACGGTGAGGTCAGAAAACACATAGAAGACATTTAGAATCATGAACCCTGCCATCCATTTTGCAAGGAGATCGATGATATTGAGATCCTTCTCCCTCTGCTCCAGGGTTTTATCGTTATATGTGAAACGGTAACGAATCAACGCTACGATGAGCATAAAGGCCATCCCGGAAATCATTGCCGAGGCCAAGAAGTAAGAAGGCATAACAGCGGTGTTCCATAAGACCCTGGCTTTGGCGAATCCTAAGACGAAACCTGTATATCCGTGAACACCAATAGCAGTAGGGAGGCTGATGACTCCGAAAATTTTTGACCATTTCACATTGTTTTTAAATAAAAAGTAGATATAGATCCCTGTGAAGGTGGGGTAAGCGCAAAGGATGAAAGTTCCCCAACTGAGGGGCGAAGTGGGATTGAAGTGGAGGAAGAGATACCAGAAACGTAAGGGTTGAAAAAGATCGGTTAAAAGAAAGATAGGGGATATGGAAAAGAGGATGATGACAAATATGGCTCCGATCTTCGCCACCGGTTTATATTCATTTTTTCCAAGTAAGGTGGCAGTAATCGACACGATGGAACACCCGGCATGGAGTCCAACGATGTGAAAGTAGATGGCAATCAACATGCTGACCGCTTCATAATGGAATACATTGTAGAGAACTTGTACTTCCATAATTTTCCCTTTTTCAATTATAATTTTTCATATTCCGGATGGTAGTAGTGTTTTTCCCATCCTTTTAGCGGATCAGCCACATCCTTGTCCAGGCCAATATAATAGACATTTGGATAGGTAGCCATTTCTTTTTTAAGAACTTGGACTTTCTCCTTTGAAAGCAGTTGAGACACTTTACTGCTCGGATCCTTCAAATTCCCAAATACCATTGCATTGGTTGGACAGGTCTCCACACAGGCCGGTAGAAGTCCAGAATCAACCCGATGAACACAGAAGTCACACTTCTGGATCATACCGGTAATTGGGTTCGCGAATCTCACATTATAAGGACACGCCGCTCTACAATAGTTACAACCGATACAGCGGTGAGGATCAATCAAAACAATACCATCTTCTTTCCGCTTATAGGCAGCCCCTACTGGACATACAGTATTACAGATAGGTCGATCGCAATGGTTACACAGCCACGGCAGGAAAAGAACAGACATTCGAGGGTACCTCGCTTCTTCGGGACGCTCACAGTATGCGCAATCCCAGGGCAATTTAAGGGTAGCCATTTCCGGGTACGTTCCTTTTTGAATGGTTTTCACCCAAATTCTCCAAACACCGAGAGGGGTCTCATGTTCAGCTTTACACGCCACTTGGCAGGCAAAACATCCCACACAACGCTTGAGATCAATCACCATTCCCCATTTAACTTCTTTTTGCATGAAAATCTCTCCTTGAACAGTAAAGATTTATTTAACCTTAGAAGTGATTTGATATTTCTTGCTGAGATCCTTATCGAAGGCAACATCTCTCACGGTATTCGAATCAAGATCTACCTCAAAATACCATCCCTGGGTCTTATTTTTGACCCTATCTTCCTGAGTTTGATATCGAAAAGTCACAAAATATATGGCGTCACTATAGTGGTAAAAATGTGTCATGATCCCCGAGGCCTTCTCTATTTCTTTGTCGATATCATCCACCACTTTTTTTGCCTCTTCGGATAGATCTTTTGCTTTAACTATACCTTTACCTCGGGGGACTAAATAAAACTGAATGGACACATATTCCTCTTTGAGTCTCTTAATCCTTGAAGCAAAATATTTCGGATCGTTTTCAAGGAGCAATTCGGAAGCTGGACTTCCATCTATTAAAAAACCTAAATCTTTCAGTTTGACTAACCCTCTTTTGATCTTCTCCATAGACCCCTTGAAATCATCTATTAATCTGCCCCCGAATCTTTCGGAATCATACAATTGACCCGAATGGATGGCACTGTCAGCTTGCCATCCAATGATTTTCACATCCCCTTTAATCTTTTCCGCTATATTTTGGGCATCCCCATAGACTTCATCCTTTCCTCTTGCATACTTTTTCGCCAATTCTATCGCCCTCTCTTTTCTCTCCATCTCCGCTTCAAAAAATCTCTTTGTCTCTTTAGAGGGAGGCTCAACAGGAAACCTATCAAGAACAATCGATTTATAATGGTAAAAAGCCGTAATCTGATAGACAAGAAAAAGGAAAATTGCTATCGCCACTGCCAACATTGATATCACTACAATCTTGTTACTTGTCCCCGGCATCTTGCACCCGTCCCTTTCTGAAAAGGAAGATTCCTTTCTTGAATATTCCTAACCACGTCAATGAACTAGGTTAATGTAGAGATAAACTTAACTTAGGTTACTTCTTCGAAAACCCCACCCTTATAAAATAATAACCTTCTATCACCTTTTTATTATTATTTCAAGAAAAAATATTTTTCCACAAACAAGAGACCGATTGACTTGATTTCAAACTTGAAACTTGGTAAATTTGAAATTAGAAAAATTGGAGGGGTTAGAGTTTTTACTTTTTTTTGGTAATTCTTTCAAAGGTTTATATTGGAAGACTGATGGACAAATATTTTTTATTTGATCGTAAATGGCTCCTATTGGGGATTTCAGGCTTTTGCCTCCTTCTTTTAGGGGGAAAGGCCGATCTTTTTCTCCCCAAAGAGGGAGAAGATCCAATGGAGCGGAGAGAAGAAAGATTAAAAGTATTTCGAGAACATAAGGATCGGTTTTTTAAAGAAGACACTCACTCTCCGTTGAAGGAAACTGACCGAAAGAAATTTAAAGGTCTCCTTTACTACCCGATCAATCTTCGATATGCGATGACCGGACCCATTGAACGATATCCGACTGAACCCAAACCCACCTATGTCAGCCTCCCTACCAGTAAAGGAAGGGAAAAAAAATATGTGAAATATGGTCGGTTCCGATTTAAATGGGAGGCGAAAGAATATGTACTCCAGATCTACCGGCCTTTGGGAGGTGGGGAACTTTTTCTCCCCTTCAAGGATAAAACTTCGGGAACGGATACCTATTTGGATGGTCGTTATCTCTTTATCGAACCAATCCCTGGAGGGTCGGAATCGACTCGTACCGAGAAGGTTCTGATCGATTTCAATCGGGCCTATAATCCCTTCTGCGCCTACAATGAAAAATATACCTGCCCTTTTGCACCGAAGGAAAATTGGTTGGAGATTACTATTCCAGCAGGAGAGAAGCATTTCCCACTATCCAAAAAATAACTTTTCTTGATTTCATAATATCAATCTGGTAGATAAATCAAAGGTGGGGTTCCCTTGAAAATCAGAAGAGTTCCAATCCTCTTGGTTGCGGTTCTGTTGATGGGTTTGTCTCAAACACCACTTGGTCAAACTGCACCCAAAGTCCAATTCAGTATCGTTTACACTAATGATGTAATGGGTGAGGTCGAGCCCTGTGGGTGATTCAGGAGCCCTCTTGGTGGTATCGCCAAGAAATCGACTCTTATCTCCCAGATAAAAAAAGAGGGGAGAAAGATCCTTCTCCTCGACACTGGAAACCTCCTCTTTCGAAAACTTCCTCAAACGGAAACCAAACGAAGAGATGCTCTTCTTCGTGTTGATCTCCTCCTTCAATCCTATAATGATATGGGATATGATGCGGTCAATGTGGGTGAGAAGGATTTGATGATGGGGCTAAAATTCCTCTCCGATCTGAGCCAAAAGGGCAAATTTCCATTCATTTCAGCCAACCTTGTGGATAAAAAGACTCAGAAGGAAGTTTTCAAACCTTTTGTGATCAAAGAAATGGCTGGGCTGAAGATTGGGATTATTGGACTCCTGGATGACTTATACAACCCAACTCTTCAGGAAAAAGACCCTGGACTGATCATCTTAGAACCTCTATCGAGATCAAAAGCTCTGACTAAGAGCCTTAGGGAATATTGTGATGTGATCGTCGCCCTCTCCCAATTGGGCGAGTCAAAGGATAAAAAACTGGCCAGAGAAAATCACGAGATCGATCTGATTCTGGGAGGAGGGGGGGAATCCAAAAGGGCTGTCATTGAAAGGGTGAACGAAGTCCCCATTTATCGAATGGAACCAAGGGGAGGATATTTAGGTCGGATTGACTACTCCTTGGTCGATGCTAAAAAACCTGTCAAATTTATCATTACCAGTGAACGGGATGAGATGGAAAAGAGATTGGAAAGGTTGATCACCCGGTCAACACAACTTAAATCAGAGATAGCGAAATCTGCGAAACAAGATGATATGAAGGTCAAGGAACTGAAGGTCTTGGAATCGAAACAGAAGGAATTGGAGAAGACCCTCTTGGCCTTCCAAGATAAAAATTTTTATAAACACATTTCGATCCCTGTCCAACTCTCTGTGAAGGACGATCCTAATATCATGAAGGGAGTGGAGATCTACCGAGCCGAATCAGCAAAATTATACAAACCAAAAGTGGCGGCCCTGCCAGAAAAAGAGCTACCGGAGAAAGAGATGGTCGCCCGAATTCCTAAAGAGAGCCCTTTTATTGGAGCGATCTCTTGCAAACGATGCCACGAAACAAATTATCGAAATTGGCTGAAGACCAAGCATGCGAAGGCCTCCCAGACTATCGTCGCCTCTCCTAAATATGCCCAAGAGGAGTGTCTCATTTGCCACTCCACCGGTTATGGAAAGATGGGAGAATATGCCACAGTGGAAGAAATCCCTTTCTTCCTACGAGGGGTACAATGTGAAGCCTGTCATGGGGAAGGAAAGGGACATCCTGGAAAGGGAGGAATTGAGAGAAAAGTTACCCTCGGCATCTGCCGAAACTGCCACACCAAAGATCAGAGTCCTGTTTTTAATTACGTTGCCTATCTCGAAAAGATCGGTTGTAAAATCTCAAAATAAAAAAGGGTTCAAGGATTCGAGTCATAGTCTAAGTGTTTCCTTTTAAGATTTTCACTCGAACCCTCGACCACTTGGCCCCTTGAATCCTTCCAATTTACTATCCAAGGAATTCCCACCCAATCAGGAAGACGCAGAGAAGCCCGATGGCCAGCATGGCAAATCCTACGACGGTTGAGAAAAGATCGGCCATTGCACTGGGATATTTATCCCTGATAGGTCTCCAATGTCTTCTCTGCCAACATACGCTTATACTGCTCCGATCCGTTCCTCCACCAGTTCATATTTGGGAAATCTTCCTGTGAAGATCACCGTATCGATCGGGAACTTCGAAGGCCGAAAATGGGTATTGAAGAAATGGACTGTAAAGATGAAGCCAGAGGCTAACAATGCCTCATCCGAATGGACGATCGTTGCAATATTGAGTATCCATCCTGGCATGAAGATGGTGAAGAATTCCGGAAACCAGAGCATCAGTCCAGAAAGTCCGATGGCGAACATCCCCCAAAAGACAGCTAAAAAGTCGAACTTCTCCCAGTAGGTCCATCGATCAAACTGGGGTTTTGGCCCTTTGTTAAAGAACCATTGGATCATACCAATGATGTCTTGCACATCCTTCCAACGAGGGCAGAGAGAATCTGGACCAAAAAGTCGCTGGAGTGGATTGGGATTTCCTTTAATCTTTTTGAAGAAGAGGAAGTAGAAGATATAGGTGATAGTGCTGCCAAAATAGCCAAAGGTAATGGCTGCACAGATGCGATGGATTAATCCTGCCATTTTAGCCCCTCCCAGAAAATGCATCAACCCACTGGCCCAGGGCGCATGGGAGAATTTTAAAGGAAGCCCGGTGAGAACAAGACCGATGAAGGTGACCATCATGGTAAAGTGAATCACGATGTCGAAGGTACTAAATCGACGATAGATGTGACCCGCTTCATCCGGCCTCACATGTTGTGGGAAGAATATTCCTTTGGCCCTTAACTCCCTCTTCTCCCAGAAGTCTTTCCGCCACCAGAAAAAGGTATGGATCCAAAAGACTCCAAAGACAGAAACCAGGAGGCCAGTCATCAGAATGAAAGTCCCATAAAGGACTGGCTCCCGCTCTGGATCGGTATGGGTTGCATGTGCGAGCCACTGAACGAAGTTGACATTGGCCCGTGGGTGGCACTTTCCACAGGTCTCTACCAACCGAGCCTCAGAGATAAGGGACTTTGGATTATCTGGAGGCAGAATGCTATGAAAACCATGGCAGTCCGCACAACCTGCCACCAATGAAGGATAGCCTAATTCCTCAACTTTTCCGTGGTAACTTTCATAATAGGTCTGGGTAGCAATGAGAAAAACCTTATTTCGTTCCATCATCTCGTTATCGGCATGGCACTTCTGACAGACCTCTGTATGAAACTCCTTCCGCAATGCCACCACTTTTGGCTCATCCCCCTTTAATATGGGAACCTTGTGAAGACCATGACAATCACTGCAGGTAGCAGAATCCGGGTTCCCAGCAAGGACAGATTTGCCATGGACGCTTTCAGAGTAACCATCGTCGGAATGGCAAGTTGTGCATTTCTGGACCACTCGGGTTTTATCCCCTTTCCATGGGGTCATCTCATGGATATCTTGATGGCAGTCCTTACATTGAACATCGTTGATGAAGTGGGCGCTTGCATAATGTTCGGCCCCTTCCTTTTTATGACATCGATGGCAGGTAATTGGTTCGGCTTGGATTCTTGCCCCTTTTGCCTTCACATGGGTTTTGACGTCAGTAATGTCCCAGTGGCAACCGTTGCAGGAATTGGCTCCATGAACCGACTGTGCAAATTTCCTCTCGCTGATCTTATTGTGGCACCCGAGACATTCCGAGTTGTCGATACACTCTAAACAATATTCTCGACCCTTAATAATAAATTTCTCCCCCTTTTTTCCGGGTTCGGGAGTTTTGGTCACCCCTTCCGGTTTAGGACTCTCTTTTTCAGCAACAGGATTTGCAGACCAAATTAATCCAAGGCTTAAAGATAGAAGAATACCAGAAATGATAAAAAAGATGAAAATTGAAATTTTAAACTTCGATTTCATAATCCCCCCAAAATCCAAACTTGATTAATTACCAATGAGATTGCTTCCCTGCCTGCCGTCAGGCAGGGGTTCCACCTCGCAATGACATGAGTGATTATTGTCATTTTGACCCCGTATTAAATACGGGGGAGGAATCTCGTTTTTAAAAAGTTTTGAAATCAATAGAGTTAAAAAATCTATGAGGAAAGAATGTGAATTTTTTAACACAATGAAACTGTGAAGTCAATAAATTTTCTCCTTTTTAACCAACCAACGTCATTCAATTGTCCTCTTGAATCTTTTGAGCAATTTGCATAGATCTTCGATTCAATCGCTTGTCGATCTCTTCAGCATTCTATTATAATAACACAAGGCTTTCTCTCTTGACAATTTATAAGCCAATACTCAATATATAATCTAAAAACGTTGGGCGCATCGCTGAAAAAATATGCCAACTTATGAGTACAGAGCCGCTGATCCAGAAAAAAGTTGTGACTATTGCAGATCTGGTTTTGAGGTTACCCAGAAAATAACCGAACCTGCTTTAACTCTCTGCCCTCATTGTAAAAACCCAATTTTTAGAGTTCTCTTCGCTCCTGCCGTGGTAATTAAAGGAGGTCCGGTCACGGAAACGGAACGAAAGGTCAAGGAGTATGAAAAAGAGGGGAAATGGAGCCATGCTGCCGAATTAGCAGATAAAGAGTCGGAAAAGACGAAGAGAGAGGATCTGAAGACCCGCGCCTTAGAAAATTACAAGAAAGCAGGATATCATTTTGATAAATAGGATACCTAACCCACGCCCAAATGGAATGTCAAAGTCTAAATTGCCCATATAGTCATTGAGTCATTGGTCATTAGTTATTGAATGACCTAATGACTGAATAACTTAATGACCAAAATTATATTTAGACATTTGAAATTGGAATCAAATGATTACTCTTAGTCATGTTCAGAAACAGTTCGGAAGTAAAATCCTTTTTAAGGATTGTTCCCTTCAGATCGGGGTGAGAGATCGGCTCGGCCTCATCGGTCCTAATGGCTCTGGAAAGACGACCCTCTTTAGGATGATCTTAGGAGAAGAACCGATGGATGGAGGAGAGATCCTTGTTGCCAAAGGAGTAAAGATTGGCTATCTCCCCCAGGAAGTCATCTCTCTTACAGGAGATAGAGTCCTGGATGAGGTGTTAAAAAGTTTGATAAGCATCACATCCCTCCAGGATAAGATGAAAATTTTTGAAGAAGAATTGTCATCCATAGAGGATCCGAAAGAACAAGAGAGGCTGGCGAAAGAATATGGGAAACTTCAAGAAAGGTACACCCTCCTCGGAGGATATGGACTGGAGGCTGAGGCTAAGCGTATCCTTCAAGGATTAGGATTTAAAGAGAGGGATTTCAATCGGGCAACCGATGAGTTGAGTGGCGGCTGGTTGATGCGAATTGCTTTAGCAAAGATTCTTCTTCAATCTCCTGACCTTCTTCTTTTAGATGAACCCACCAACCACTTAGATCTATCATCTCTCATCTGGCTGGAAGAATTTTTAATCAATTATCCAGGTGCCATGATCATCGTCTCACACGATCGGGTATTTCTCAACCGTCTCATCGATCGAATTGCAGAGATTGGGACCCAAAAGATCGATCTCTATTATGGTGATTATGACCAATACTTAGAGGAGAAAGAGGCCCGAGGGCAAATCCTCGAGGCTACTTATAAAACCCAGCAAAAGAAAATTGAACAGACAGAAAGGTTTATCGAGCGATTCCGGGCTAAAAATACAAAATCGAGCCAAGTTCAAAGCCGAATCAAGATGCTCGAAAAAATTGAGCGGATCGAGCTTCCGCAAGAGAAAAAAGAGATTCGTTTTCATTTTCATGCTCCTGAAAGAAGTGGACATAAAGTTGTGGAGGTTAAAAATCTTCACAAAAGTTATGGTGAAACAGTCGTCTACCAAGGAATTGGCCTCCATCTCTACCGAGGAGATAAAGTGGCTCTGGTTGGCCCCAATGGAGCTGGTAAATCAACACTTCTCAAGATCTTGGCTGGCGTTCTTGATTTTGAGGAGGGAGAAGTAGAATGGGGGAAGAATGTGACCCGGGCTTACTTCGCCCAACACCAGTTCGATCTCCTTCATCCCGGAAACACAGTTTTCGAAGAACTCCTCTCTGTCGCCACCGATGAAAGCCAGACAGAACTCAGGACCCTCCTGGGCACATTTCTCTTCAGTGGGGATGAGGTTGAAAAGAAAGTCTCTGTGCTGAGTGGCGGCGAGAAGAGTCGACTGGTCTTAGCAAAGATGCTCCTCAAACCTGCCAACTTCCTTCTCTTGGATGAGCCGACCAGCCATCTCGATATTCCTTCGCGAAATGTCTTAGAGATGGCCCTCAAGCAATTTCAGGGGACCCTCTGCCTGATCACCCATGACCGTCATCTGATCAACCAGATGGCTAACAAAGTAATTGAAGTTGATGATGGAGTCCCTCATCTCTTTTTTGGAAATTATGACGATTACCTATATAAAAAGAAACAAATCCAATTGGAAGAAGCGAAGAAAGAAGTGAAAGAAGAGGTTAAGGTTAAGCATGAGGAAAAAGGAAAATCTGAAAAAAAGAAGTCAAACGATAGGGTTAAAGAGGAGAGGAGAAGGACGGTTCAACAGATGGATCAATATCGACGGCAACTTGCAAGTCTCGAAAAGAGATTCCAGGAGGTCGAAAAATCCTTACAAGATGCCACACAAACTTTGGATCGTCTGAATCAAAGACTGTCCGATCCAAATCTTTATTTAAATCAGAAAGAGACTTTCGAGACCATTGGGACTCATAAGCGGGTGAAGGAGCAGGTAAAAGAACTGACCCAAGTTTGGGAATTTCTCGCTTTAGAACTAGAAGAGATGAAAATGATGAATCTCATGTCCAGTGCCAAAGATCAAAGTTCAAATTAGACAATAAAACAGAAGACTTCAAGATGTGAACCCAGCATCACTCGTTCTTCCTTACTTCCAAAAATTCAAAATGAGGTGTATATTACAACCAGAAATTGACAATGGGAATATACCCCAAGCTCTAATTTCGGTTGGCAGAGTGACCACGGTGAAAACACTGCGGGTTATCGCAGCCGGTGGGCTTACATTACCTACATCTGGATTGATGAAGTGCTAAAGAAATGAATGGGATATTAGGCTTAGATTGTGCTCCCTATGGTCATCAGGTCGATGAAGAAGGGGGAGGAAAGGAATACAAAATGGGAACTGTATTAGTCACTGGGGGAACGGGTTTTATCGGCAGGCATACTGCCCGCAGTTTGGCCGACGCGGGGGAACAGGTCGTGGTCACTTACCGAAGGGCATTCCGTGTCCCTCAACTCTTCTCAGATGTTATAGGATCCCGGGTCAAAGCAATACGCTGTGATGCCTTAGACCTCCCTGAACTTTATAGAGTGATTTGTGACCATGGTGTGGAAAGTATAGTACATTTTACACACATCTCCCTCTATGAGGGGACATTATATCAAGCGATGCAAACGAACGTGCTGGGCACGGTCAACATGATGGAAGCAGCCGCTTTCGGATCTGTCAAGAAGGTCACTTATATCAGCTCTGGAGGAGCAACGAGTGATCCGGAAGGGTATTCCGTGGGAGCTGAAGACGAGATTGTACCCATTGCCTCAGTTGCTGGCAATGTGGTCTCACCCTCTAAGAAGGCCGGAGAGGTTCTGAGCCTCTTTTACGGGGCCACATTTGGTATCCCGGTCATCATTGTGAGACCCGGTGGTAATTCTTACGGCCCTTATAGTGAATCGGAAATGGATCACACCAAAGTATTGCGTAGTATTTTAGAAGAGGTGCTTAAGGGAAAACCTGTTGACTTGCCTCATGTAGGCAAAGATTATCAGTTCCATCTAACCTATGTGCGGGATATGGCCGCAGGTATCAGCCTGGTACACAAAGCTCCTAGGAATCAGTACCGGGTGTATTGCATCACTGAAGAGAAACCGACCAGCTGGGGGGAGATCGCAGAAGTCATAAAGGAACTCGTCCCCGGCTCAACCATAAAATTCGGCCGGAGTATCCTGCCGACGAGAGTTCAACCTCTTCCTGAGGAACTGAGAATAACCAGTGAATTTGGATTTAAGCCAAAGTACGGGCTGAAGGAAGGGTTGCGGGAGTATATCGAGTGGTACAAGAATGGGCAGCCTTAGACAAAAGGAGGCGTCGTTATGCAGAATAAACCTTATCTCAGTTTGAAAGAGCGTGACCGGCGTTATAAGCTGGTCAGACAGGCCATGCGAGAGCGCGGCCTGGATGCGCTGCTGGTCTGGGGTGACTCGGGGAAGTGGGATTGGAAGATGGCTAACATACATTATCTGAGCGGGATGGGTGGCAACGGAGACGAAGGACTTATGGTCTTTCCGCCCGAAGGGGACCCGATCATCATTCTATGGAGTGGTCAAATGGCATCCATGGTTGAGGCTTGGATTGAATACGGTTCCTGGATCAAAGACTTCCGTTCCCGAGAGGATGGCATGTATGTTAAGCCCTTAGTTGGAATATTGAAGAAATTAAAGCTTACAAAGGCCACCATCGGTATTCCTGGGCTCCTCGAACAAGACAGAATCATGTTCCCCTCGGGTATCTCCACAGCGCTACGTGCGGAGTTGCCCAAGACAGATTTCAGAGATGCTTCCGGTCTTATTGAAAATATCCGTGCGGTGAAAAGTCCCGAGGAGATCACTCTAATGGAAAAGGCAAATCAGATCGGCGAGGCCGCGATCGACACTGTGGGTAAAGTAGCCAGGCCTGGAGTCCCTGAGAACGAAGTGGTCGCGGCCATGTTCAATACCATGGTTTCCCAAGGAGCAGACCTCCCGGTCATGTTCCTTTGGAACACGGGGAGACCTAACTATGTGGCTCGTCTTGTTTTTACCCGGAGGCGCCCTCTTCAAAAAGGAGACATCATCTGCATTGAGTTCAGTCCCAGGGTTCACGGCTATGCTTCTCATTTGAATCAGTCGGCGGTGGTCGGTGATTGGCCAGATGATATATACGAGAAGCTTTACTATGCGTCCATGGCTACAAACCGTGCTGGCTTTAAGGCTATGAAGGCCGGTATTACTGTTGGCGAGGTTTCCAAGGCTTGTCATGAGGCACTGGCGGTGACTGGCTTCAAATGGTCTGAGGGAGGGGCTCCTGGTGGCTTTAGATACGGTTCGGCTTTCTTTCATGGAGTGGGCCTGGGCAATGAGGCACCGATAGGCAGCTGGCCAATCCCGAAAGAACAGGCTTCAATAGTGATACGAGAAGGGACGACTTTTGGTTTTGAATCGGGGGCATGCTCACTGGACAATAAAAAAGGAATTAATATGGGGGATACGGTGGTCATAACCCGTGATGGCGCACGTCGGCTGGGGAAAGAGGCTAAAATCGTGATATGTAAGTAACTGCGTCAGGGCATATAAACGAGGACTTTGGGAACGTTAGCACATGGTAGGCACATCGAGGATTACTATGGGGGCTCTTAGATAGAGGGCCTTTCTCGAGTTCAGGTTATTATGAGTGGTTTTAGTATAGGCAATAGATATAATCATTGCTATCAGGTTATTGTGATTGGCGAGGAAAGAATCTTCGCCTATGGAGGCAGGAAACAATGACGGAACAGTTACCATTTTCAAAAGTCGACCAAATTGGCGTAGTCGTCAGGGATCTAGACAAGGCTGTTGAGCATTATCAGTCGTTGGGTATAGGACCATTTAGTAGCGTACGAAACGTAATTCGTATAGAAGCAGAAATGTGGGGGAGGCCGGTTGATGTTGATAGTTTTAAGGTAAACATAAGAAGTGCCAGGATAGGTGCAGTCGTTCTCGAGTTGATGCAGCCCATTGAAGGAAAGTCTTTTTGGAAAGATTTTCTAGACACTCATGGTGAAGGCGTACACCACCTCGGCTTCTACGTGGATGATGTGGAAAAGGAAACGGCAAAACTGGAAAAGAAAGGTTTCAAGGTGATTTACAGAGCTCGGTTCCGAGACGGCGGCGCCGCTACGTTCATCGATACGAGCAGGGTCGGGAGCTTTTTTATGGAACTCATCCAGCGGGGACCCGAATAGTGTTTAACCCACTGTCTTTCTCTTTATATGAAACCACCCTATTTTCTAAACAATCCTAAGAGATTCCTCTATCACTTTCTCAGGACAAAACAAGGGAAATAGGAACCTATCGACTCCATCGGGGATAGATGGGGTTCACCACGTCAATGACCATAGGGGAAAATTTTTTTGACAAGAAATACCACTTTGTGGTATATGAATCCTGTTGCCAATGGATAAAAAGCAATTTTCTCAGATTCGATATCGCTTAAGAAAAACGCAAACTCAATTGGCACAATTGTTGGGATGTTCTCCGAAGGCCGTGCAGAGTTTTGAGCAGGGATGGAGAAAAATCTCTGTGCATACCGAGCGCCAAGTACTCTTTTTTTTGGCCCTGAAGAGTTACCCTCATAAAAAGAACAGACCTTGTTGGGTGATACGAAATTGTCCTAAAGAGATTAAACAATATTGCCCTGCATGGGAGTTTCAAGCAGGACATCTTTGCTGGTTCATTAATGGTACGATTTGTCAGGGCGAGGTGCAAGAAACATGGCAAAAGAAGATGAAGATATGCCGCCAATGTGAAGTATTCCGATCCATGTTGACGAGGGCTTTTGCATGAGGTTTCGCTTAGAGATAAAGGGGGTGATATAACCTTTCGTTTGTTTTACTCTGTGTTTGTGTTGATTTCAATCAACAAAGCTTTAAATCACCTCTCTATCACACTTCGAATGACGGGTTAGGTACCCTTCATATTGCGCAGAAGGAACGATCTCTGGTTTAAACCTACAATTTTTTAAAGGAGGATAGACTTATGATGAAAATCTTGCGTTTCATTCCCATCGCAGTTTTAGTGACTCTGTTGCTCCTGGCGATGGGGTTGAGTACAGTCTACAGTCCTGCTCGTGCTCAGACCGCTCCACCGAAGCCGCCGGTCGCAATTCTGAAGCTCGTTGGCATTCCCGCGAATCCTGCTGACAAGAATGCCATCACGGCCAAGATCAAAATCATCACTGACACAGCAAAAGGCGAAACCGAGTCCACAGTCGCCATGGGCACGACCGGCACGACGAATCAGCCCATCAATGTCCCGGTTCACCTCGCAGTCCAAGCGGCTGATTCCAAGAACATTGGCAAGGCAACCTGGACCCTTACCAAGCCTGTTGGCTCGAAGGCCGAGATCAACCCCCCGGATGCCTTAAACACTGAATTTACGCCAGACCTCATTGGTGCCTACAAGATCGATGTGGTCCTCAAGAACGAGGCAGGCCTGAGCAGCAACCTCTCATCGGTGACTATCAACGCTGGCACTTACATTGGGATGAATGCTGGTAACTGCCAGCAGTGCCACCCCACCAAAGCTGCAGAGTGGGCAAAGACCGGTCACGCCACGATCTTGACCGATGAAATTGACAATCTCCGAACTCCGAACATTCCCACGCACTATTCGGAGGCCTGCACACGCTGCCATTCGACCGGTTGGTTTGTTCCACCTATCGGCGTTGGTTCTGGCGGCTTCCGCGATGCCAAAGCCAACTGGACATTTCCTACGTGGAAGCAAATCGATGCTGCCGGTAAGAAGACTGGCCCGAGCAACTGGACTTCCATGCCGGATGCCATCAAAAATATGGCGAACATCCAATGCGAGCAGTGCCATGGGCCTGCGAATGAACACGTGAAGAAGGGTGCGAAGGTCATGGTATCGAGCTTTGATAACGGGGTGTGCAACGTCTGCCACGCTGGTGGTGGACACCATATCAAAGGTATTGAAATCACCTTTTCTAAACACTCAGATGAAAAATCCTCCTGGACGTATGCTGTAGGCCCTGGAAGGCAAGCATGTGTGCGCTGCCACAGCGCCAAGGGCTATGCCTCGTTCCTCGCCAACCCAACGAATCCGGCAGCTTGGAATTACGAGGCACAGACTCTCGGCTGCTCTGGCTGCCACGACCCGCATTCAGAAGAGAATGCCTTCCAACTGCGCATCGTTGGAAAGCCTGTAGCGCTACCCTTTGAAGTGAAGCAGAACGTGGGCCTCTCAGCCACCTGCTATGAGTGCCACAATGGCCGTACCAAACCTGAGGATGCTGTCATGGGTAGCTATCCCCATTACAGCACTGCGGCTGAGATGTTGAGTAACGTCGGGGGTGTGACCTATGGCAAGACCGTACCCAACTCGCCGCACGGCGAGATGGTCGGGGTGGAACCCATTTCGAATCCAGCAGCTGTCAAAGACCCTGAAGCCTCCAAGTTCATGTTCACCAAGGCAGAGGGTGGCAAGGAGAAAGGCAATGTACCCGGCCCATGCGTTGTGTGCCATATGTGGCCAGGTGTCGACTCGAAAAACCCGAACTTTATGAAAGTAGGCGATCACTCATTCAACACCATCAGCCCGGATGGCAAGTTTGACTATGGAGCTGCTTGTGTGTCTTGCCATGGCGAGGTCAAGGAATTCAACCTGAAGGCCAATGCCGACTACGACGGTAACGGCAAGATCGAAGGCGTTCAGGACGAGGTCAAGGGCCTGTTGAACAGTCTGTGGAAGGCTTTGGAGGCTAAGGGCGTGAAGAAGCTGAACGGAAATCCATATGCCACACTGCCTCAGAATGCCGATAACAAGATCAAGAACGCCTGGTATAACTTCCGCTATGTCTACGGTGTGATGTGGGGTGAAGGTGGCCCTGGTGGTGAAGGTGAAGGTTCAGCTATCCACAATTTTAAGCGCTCGGTCGCTCTGTTGCAACTTTCCTACAAGGATCTGACCGGCCAGGACGTTCCCAATGCTACGATCCTGAAATAATCTGGTTTGTGAATGAAAAAACGGGCTGGAGTTTTTTTCAAGATTCCAGCCCGTTCGTTTCTATGACCTACTAACTTTTTTCCCTAGACGGAAAAGAAAATAGGCATGGCACTAAAAAGTGACCGAGTTCCCTTCTGTCTGTGGGTTGGGTTTAAAGGGAGGGATTTCATTAGGTCTGGATAAGGAGACCTTTGACAAATCGAGGGTCGGTCTCCTCCCCTGGAGGAATGCTTCCATATTCTTCTTCAAACAAGTCAAAACAGAAATCGCAAAACGCAAGAAGATCCAACCTTTTCTGCGGGTTGTTTTCGATGGAATGAAACCTTTCTTTTAATTTTTCTCTGATCTTCATTCCAACAGCCCCTCTTGTAAGAGATAGAGAGGCGGGTTTTAACCCCGCCTCCACTTTCTTTCATTAATAAGCGGGTGGCATCGGTGGAGCTGCTGATTCTTTCTTCGGCTTCTCAGCTACCACTGCCTCTGTGGTAATCAATAGAGAAGCCACACTGGCAGCATTCTGTAGGGCAAATCTTACCACCTTTGTTGGATCGATGATCCCGGCTTCAATCATATCTGTATATTCTTCTTTATCCGCATCAAATCCGAAGGCTCCTTTTTCTTGCTTGACTTTTTCCGCTACCACAGACCCCTCGTGTCCGGCGTTCTCGGCAATCTGACGAATGGGTTCCTCAAGGGCCTTCTTGATAATCTCAACTCCTGTCTGCCGATCACCTTCCAGTTTGACTTTCTTTAAGACGGGCAAACATCTCAAATAAGCGACTCCGCCACCAGGAACAATACCTTCCTCTACTGCTGCCCGGGTTGCATTGAGTGCATCCTCAACCCGAGCCTTCCTCTCCTTCATTTCCGTCTCGGTGGCTGCACCTACCTTAATGACAGCAACCCCTCCTGCCATTTTTGCCAACCGCTCCTGAAATTTCTCTTTATCATAATCGGATGTGGTCTCTTCGATCTGGACACGGATCTGT
>CAVTZZ010000037.1:0-41810 GCA_963739325.1 uncultured delta proteobacterium
TTAAGAAAGGGGCAACATATTTTGAAAGAGTTGAATGCAGTTAAAGTTTACGACACCACTCTCCGTGATGGTTCCCAGGCTGAAGATATCGCCTTCTCTTTGGAGGACAAAATTCGAATTGCTCAAAAGTTAGATGAGTTAGGCATCCATTATATCGAGGGCGGATGGCCGGGCTCTAACCCAAAGGATCTTCAGTTCTTCCAAGAGATCAAATCGGTTCCCCTTTCTCACGCAAAAATTGTGGCTTTTGGAAGCACGAGCCGAGCGGGAACCCTGCCTAAGAATGATGTGAATATCCAAGCCCTGGTCGATGCTGGCACAAAGGGGGTGACCATCGTCGGGAAATCGTGGGATATTCATCCCCTTGAGGCGTTGAAGATCACCCTGGACCAGAATCTTGAGATGATTCATGACTCAATTCTGTTCCTTAAAAATCGGGTTGAAGAAGTTATTTTCGATGCAGAACATTTCTTTGACGGATTTAAAAACAATCCTCGTTATGCCCTTTCCACACTGAAGGCTGCCCAGGATGCCAAGGCGGATTGGATCGTCTTATGCGATACTAACGGAGGAACGTTACCCGACGAGGTCCAATCGGTCATCAAAGATGTAAAGAAGAAAATTTCTATCCCCTTGGGGATCCATGTCCATAACGATACGGAGATGGCTGTAGCCAATACCATCCTTGCGGTCAAGGAAGGCATCACGATGGTCCATGGAACCATTAACGGGTATGGGGAACGATGTGGGAATGCCAACCTCTGTTCGATCATCCCCAATCTCAAATTGAAGATGGGGATCGATTGCATTTCGGATGCCCAATTGAGAAAGATGACAGAGGTCTCCCGTTTCGTGTCAGAGCTGGCCAATCTCCCCCACCATCGATATCTTCCCTACGTCGGGGAGAGTGCCTTCGCCCACAAGGGAGGATTGCATGTCAGTGCCATCCGAAAGAGTGATGCCACTTATGAACATGTTTCAACCGGAGAGGGTTGGAAATCGTCAAAGAGTTCTTATCTCTGATCTCTCAGGCGAATCGAATATCCTTTACAAGGCCGCCGAGTTTAAAATCGATTTGAAGAGTAAAGATCCTAAAGTGAAGAAGATCCTCGATGACCTGAAACGACTCGAAAATGAAGGCTTCCAATTTGAGGGAGCAGAAGGCTCTTTTGAGATACTGATCAAGAAAGCCCTTGGACAACACAAAAAATTTTTCGAGCTGATGGGATTTCGCGTGATTGTGGAAAAGAAAGAAGAGGAAGGGATGCCTCTCTCTGAAGCCACGATCATGGTTCGGGTAGGAGACCGTGTGGAACACACCGCTGCCGTCGGGAATGGCCCGGTCAATGCCCTGGACAATGCCATCCGCAAGGCTTTAGAGAAGTTTTATCCAGAGCTAAAAGAGGTTAAACTCCTTGATTACAAAGTGAGGATCCTCTCCACCAAAGACGGAACCGCTGCCCAGACAAGGGTCTTGATTGAATCAGGGGATGGAACCTCAAAGTGGGGGACCGTTGGCGTCTCTGAAAACATCATCCAGGCCAGCTGGCAAGCCCTCGTCGATTCCATTGACTACAAGCTCTTAAAAGAAGAAGAAAAAGAGAAATAGCAAAGTGCAGAAAGCATAGAGTTTTTCCTTAAAACTACATTTTACTCTTATGATTTCGCTATGCCCTATGCACTTTGCCCTCTGCAATTATGAAATACTTTTCTCTTGGCCAACAGAAGGTTCTCTTTGTCTTAGCCCTTTTTCTCCTCCTCATCATCTATTTTCGATTTTACCATCAATCTCCTTCATCTATTCCAGAAGAGAATGTCAGAGAATTTGTCGTAGAGGTCGTAGGAGAAGTTCACGACCCTGGAGTCTATATTTTTCAAAATCCTGCCACCCTAAAGGAAGCGATTGAAAAGGCAGGAGGTTTTAAGGAACCCACCCAATTCGATAAAGGCTCATCCTCAGAGACCATAGAAACAGGAACCCTGCTCACCATTACTAAAGAATCTCCTGACAAAATCAAAGGTAAAATTGGGAAGGATGGAAGCTCGAAAATTGCTTGTCTTCTCTATCCCCCTCGACCTCAATCGAGTCACAATGGAAGATCTCTGCCTGATCCCTGGAATTGGAGAATCTTTAGCTCGGGAAATTGTGGCTCATCGGGAAAGAAGAAAAGGATTCCGATCCGTCGAAGAACTTAAAAACGTGAAAGGAATCGGTGAAAAAACATTCCAATCCTTTAAATCATACCTTATCGTTAGACCTTAATCTCTACAGGTCCAACATTAATCCCTTGATTTATTTCAATTGATCTAAATTTGATTTAGAAGTTTGTGCGCACAAATAGGATACCGTTAATTATCTTTTTCTTTGGAACCAGCTACTTAGCTTCTCCCGGAAAGATTCTAGGAAGATATAAATAACAGGGGTGATATAGAGAGTAATCAGTTGTGAAAAGACCAGACCTCCTACCACGGCAAGGCCTAAGGGACGACGCGATTCTGCCCCGGCTCCGAAACCGAGCGCAATCGGCAGAGTTCCCATCAAAGCTGCCATAGTGGTCATCATAATAGGCCGGAACCGGATGAGACAGCCCTCATAGATGGCTTCTGATGGGCTTTTCCCTTCATTTCTCTGTGCCTCCAAGGCAAAATCGACCATCATAATGGCATTTTTCTTCACAATTCCTATCAGCATAACAATACCCACCAGAGAGTAGATATTAAGATCTATATGGAAAATTAACAGGGTTAATAAAGCCCCGAACCCAGCAGAAGGAAGACCCGAAAGGATGGTTAAAGGGTGTATAAAACTCTCGTAGAGGATGCCCAGCACGATGTAAATGATCACGATGGCCATAATCAACAGGAGACCCATCCCTTGCAATGACGATTGGAATGCCTGGGCCGTCCCTTGAAAACTAGTGCTGATGGTAGCAGGTAGGATGTTGCGAGCAAGCTTCCCCACAGCGGTTACAGCATCACCTAAGGATACACCGGGCTTAAGGTTGAAAGAAATAGTCACAGAGGGAAGTTGGCCCAGATGGTTCACAGAAAGAGGGCCCACGCCCTGACTTAGCTCAGCCACCCCGTTTAATGGAACCAGATGGCTATTGGACGAACTAATATAAAGCATTGACAGCGCGGAAGGATCCATCTGGTATTGAGGCTCCAATTCTACGATGACCTTGTATTGATTGGTGGGCGTGAAGATTGTTGAGATTTGTCTGGATCCATAAGCATAGTAGAGGGCGTTTTCAATCTGTTCTGCGGTGACGCCGAGAACTGAGGCTTTATCCCGGTCGATCTCGATATTGACTTGAGGATTCTTAATCTGGAGATCGCTGGTCACGTCCTGAAGACCTGGCAATTCCCGCATTTTTGCTTCAAGTAAAGGGGCGTGTTCAAAAAGTTCCTTGGTTTCCGGACTCTGTAGAGTAAATTGATATTGGCTTTTTGTCAGTTGACCCCCAATGTTAATGGGTGGAGGGTTTTGTAAGAAGACTTGGATCCCGGGAATCCTGGCCAGTTTTGGTCGCAATTCCTGAATTACCTCGTCTGCGCTTAAGCGGCGTTGGGACTGGGGTTTCAAACGAATAAAGATCCGGCCGGAGTTACTTGCCCCAGAAAAGCCACCTGCCCCGACACTCGACATGAAGGAATCCACGTTAGGGTCCTGGCTGACAATAGTAGCCAGGGCTTGTTGGTGCCGCTGCATAGAATCGAAGGAAATCCCTTGTGCTCCTTCAGTGAAACCAAAGATCTGCCCAAGGTCTTCGCTTGAGAGAAATCCATAGGAAAATCGAATAAAAAGAATAATGGTCAAAACAAAGATAGTGTTTGAGATCACGATGGTAGCAAGGCGGTGGTTCAGGACCCTTTTGAGACTCCAGTCATACGCATTTCGCATATGTTCAAAGGAACGCTCAAGTACAATATAGAGACGTCCATGTGTTTCTGTGTTCTGAGGCCGAAGGAAGCGACTACAGAGCATGGGAGTGAGACTTAAGGAGACAAAACCAGAAACGAGAACGGCCACACCAATTGTCACTGCGAACTCATGAAGCAAACGGCCGATGATTCCGCCCATAAACAGCACTGGTATGAAAACGGCAACGAGTGAAAGTGTCATCGAGACGATCGTAAAACCAATCTCTTTGGAGCCATTGAGTGCTGCCTGAAAAACTTTCTCGCCCTTTTCCATATGTCGGACAATATTTTCCAGCATAACAATGGCATCATCCACCACAAAACCGACTGAAAGTGTTAATGCCATTAAGGAGAGGTTGTCAAGACTATAATTTAAGAGGTACATGATAGCAAAAGTCCCTACGATCGACATGGGAAGCGCTAAGCTGGGGATAACGGTTGCAGAAACATTGCGCAGAAAGAGAAAGATGACCATGACGACTAAGCAGAGAGATAGAAAAAGGGTGAACTTGACATCATTGACAGAGTTGTGGATCGATACAGAGCGGTCATAGAGAATGTTTAATTCAACGGAGCCAGGCATCTGAATGCGAAAATGAGGTAAGAGTTTTTTAATGGCATCCACTACTTCAACGGTGTTGGTTCCCGGCTGACGATAGATAGCCAAGATGATAGCGCGGGTGTTGTTGTACCAACTGGCTACCTTGTCATTTTCAACACTGTCAATAACCCTGCCAAGCTCATCGAGGCGTATGGGAGAACCATTACGATAGGCCACGACCAGGGAACGAAAAACCCCTGCGTCTGTGAGCTGGCCATTGGTCTCCACTGTGAAGGCCTGATGGGACCCATACAAAGTTCCTGTGGGTAAGTTCACATTCCCTCGCTGCATGGCATTTGCCACTTCGTCGATTCCGATCGAACGTGAGGCGAGGATTTTTGGATCGAGCTGGGCACGAACAGCGTACTTTTGGGAACCAAAGACTTGAACCTGAGCCACTCCACTGACCATAGAGATGCGCTGGGCCATGAATGTCTCTGCATATTCGTTTACCGTTGAAAGAGGGAGGGTGGACGAACTCAGAGCAAGAAAAAGAACGGGTTGGTCAGCAGGGTTGACCTTCTGGTAAGAGGGAGGACTAGGCATATCCTGTGGGAGTTGGCGTGCTGTCTTGACGATCGCTGCTTGAACATCCTGGGCGGCTGCATCGATATCCCGGTTCAGGGCAAATTGAAGTGTGATCAGGGTCACCCCGAGAGCATTCGTAGAGTTCATGGAATCGAGACCAGCTATGGTGGAGAACTGCCTCTCAAGAGGAGTCGCCACAGCTGAGGCCATTGTTTCAGGGCTGGCCCCAGGGAGGTTTGCTGTCACCTGGATAGTGGGGAAATCGACGTTCGGTAGGTCGCTCACCGGAAGTAACCGATAGGCCATGATGCCTAAGAGCAGAATGCCCAGCATGACAAGCGTTGTCATAATGGGCCGCCGGATAAAAAGTTCAGAAATGGTCATCGGGAATGATCCTTGGGGGCTGCGGTTGATGGGGATGTTTCAATCTCTACTTTAGCACCTGGAAAAAGACGAAGCTGTCCATCAGTGACCACCCTTTCATCTATCTTGAGCCCTTTCTCAATGATGGTTTCACCATCGAGTGTCCTACCCACAACGACAGGCCGGGACTCCACAGTGAGGTCAGGCTTGACAACAAAGACGTATTGGCCTTCCTGCCCGGTCTGGATCGCTTGGGACGGAATGACCACTACATTGGGCTGTGTGGTTAAGGTTAAAATCACATTGACAAACTGTCCGGGCCAGAGTCGGTTTTCTTTGTTGGCAAAGATCCCTTTGATCCGGATGGTTCCCGTGGAGCTATCGACTGTATTATCTATAAATGTTATCACACCCTCCGCAGGGTTCTTCTGATCGTTGGGAATAATGGCCTCTACTTTAAGTTTCCCCATTGTCATGAACTTCTTCATCTCTGACAAGTTCTGTTCCGGAACAGAAAAGGCGACGTAAATAGGGATAATCTGATTGATGACGACCAGATTGACATCATCCGCTTTGACGATGTTGCCCTGTTGAACGAGGAGACTTCCGGTGCGTCCATCCATCGGGGAATGGATGGAACAGTACCCGAGTTGGATCTTAATATTTTCCACGGCCGCTCGGGAGGCATTTACAGCCGCCTCAGCATTCTCCACAGCAGCCTTATCCGCACGAACAGTTGCTTCAAGGACATCGGCGTTAGTGCGAACCCGGTCATATTGTTCTTTGGCGATAACGCCTTTCCCAATCAGGTACTCATAACGTTTGGCCTCCTCCTCTGCATTTTTTGCTTGGGCCATGTCTCTTTCCAGGTTAGCTTTAGCCTGTTTCACTTGGGCCATATCTCTTTCCAGATTGGCTTCGGCCTGTTTGAGCGCTGCCTCAAAAGGTCGCGGATCAATCGTGAAGAGAAGAGCTCCCTTTTTCACATCCTGCCCTTCAGTAAAGTAGACACGGATGATCTCTCCCCCGACCTTGGTTTTAACTGATACAGTAGAATAGGCTTGCACATTTCCGATAGTGCGCAGTTGTACGGGCACTGTTTTTTGAACCACAGTGCTTACGGTCACTGGTACAGAAACATTTTTTGTGGAGTTTCCCGGTTTTTCATTGGAACAAGAGGAAGAAAAAGCAGAAACCAGTACCAACATAAAAATTTGGATTACAAGAGACCTGAGATGAAAAGGTTGATGTAATCTTCGGTATGCTATAGAAAAAAGATTCACTGTAATGTTCATTCTAAAATAGCTCTGACAGGGAGCTATGACTGGTTGAAGTATCCATAAAAAGGCAGAAATGCTTTGCCTTTACCCTTTAAAACTTAAATATGAATTTATCAGATTCCATCCCAGTCGATACTAATTTTTTCTGAAGGCAACGGTATGATGAAAACCGGTTTTCGAGTTCGATGTAATACCGCACTGGAGACACTCCCAAGAAAGGTCTGTTTTAAAAATCCTTTTCCATGCGTCCCAAGAACGATCGCATCGCATCCTTCATCATCTGCCGTCTTCAAGATCTCTTCAACGGGATGGCCAATAGGAACGAGGATTTTTGACACAAGAGCGAGGCATGGAGGGCCGAATTGAGTTTCTACTTTTTGACAAAATCCCTGTAAGTGTTTCTTAATCTTCTCAGTGTCCGTCTCCCGTTCCTCCTCTTTGGTTCTTTCTAACAACTCATAAATTCTAGTACCCCCTTCAGGAATCATGTAAGGACGAATGGGTTCAATGGAATGTAAGATGATAATCCTTGCGTCATGTCTTTTGGCCATATCAATAGCATATAGGAAGGCATAAGAAGAGTTTTTACTGAGATCAGTGGCATAAAGGATTTTTTTGATTTGTGGAATCATATCTTTCCTCCTTTTTTCGTATTATTTTCCTTTTATCTCCAATTTTACGGTAAAAAATGTGGAAGTAAATAAGTTAAATACTGTATTTTATGAATAGAAATACAGTATGTTCGTCTGCGGCGTTATCCTATTGAATCAATGAAAAGAAAAAACCTCCCACCCTCCATATGTCCCCTGTGCAGACGCCTCTGCTCTATTGATACGTAACTTTATCTTTAATATCAATCCCGATAATTCCTCAGCTCCGGCACCAGCAATGCGGCTACGGCGACTGTAATTACAGTTGCGATGCCTCCAGTGATTACGGAAAGCGGTGTCCCGATCAGAGCAGCAACGACACCCGCTTCCAGGTTCCCGAGTTGCTGTCCCCCTCGAGAGAAAACCATATTGACTGAAGTCATCCTGCCTCGCAAATAATCAGGGGTTATGATCTGACGTAAGGTATTACGTAAGATGCCACTGAAGGTGTCCGCTCCGCCGACTATTGCCAGCAGTAACAGCGATAGGGAGAACCAGTGCGACATTCCAAAAAAAGCCGTTCCTATACCATAGAGCGTTAGAGCCGACAAGACCAGAATGCCTTTGTTCCTTACATTGCCAGCAAATGACATCCCTGTACCAGATACAACGGCACCCACTGACTGTGCAGAGTATAACATTCCCAGTCCTTTTGGCCCGACCTTCAGGATTTCATGGGCAAAAATCGGGAAGAGCGTTGAAGAGGCTGAAAAAAAGGTACTAAAGAAATCGAGGAGCATGGTGGAAAAGAGAATCTGAGAGCGCCGCACAAAACGGACCCCCTCAACCAAAGAAGAGAGATTGATACGCACGCCTTCCAGATTCTGTTGGGTCGGAGTTCTCATTAACACGAGCCCGATGAGGACAGCAAGGAAGGATGCTGCATTTATCCAATATACCGCGACAACCCCACCCCAGTGAATGACAAATCCAGCGAGTCCAGGGCCAATAATGGTGGAGGTTTGGCGCATGACATTATTGAGGCTCAACGCATTCGTCAAGTGCTCTTTTGAGACAAGGTTAGGAGGAAGGGCCTGTCTTGCGGGCGTATCGAATGCTGTCGTCGCTGAGGTGACAGCAGAAAGAAGGTAAATCAAGACGACGGAGATCTTCCCGGTGTAGGTCAGAAATCCCAGGATCGCCGCGAAGATCATCATCACACTTTGAGTTACAAGAAGGATCCGTCGCCGATCATGGGTGTCAGCAAAGATACCTCCAATCAGGGAGAAAACAACAACAGGTACGAAGCGCACTAATCCACCTAAGCCGAGAGCTAACGCAGAGCCGGTCAAGAGGTAGATGTGCCAGTTAATAGTAACCCGCTGCATCTCCGTACCGGCGTTTGAGATGAGTTGTCCTATCCACAGCAATCGGAAATCGCGGTACTTTAAGGCAACGAAGGGAGCAGGACGCACACCAGTTAGGGAAGCACTGGTTGCCGTAACCGGTTCTTTATAAAAAGGCTCTTCATCAAACATTATTGATAGGCCTCAAGTAGGCTACGGTGTTTATCCTCTATTACTTGCAAAACACTCCTTAGCTTCCAACCTCGCTTTTTTGGCACTATTCTGGCTCAATGGAGAAGAAAAAGAATCCCTGCCAAAGCAATGAACAGGGTCCCCGTTAAAAGTTTAACTTTCCCGGTATGCTCTTTTGTTACAAAGGCCATTTTCTAATCGGTCAATAGGTTGCGAAAAAGTTTAATATAATAACTTTCCCTCTCAGGTCTTTGAGAGAAATTTTGCCTCCCAGTTCCTTTAGTGTAAAATCAGGGGCGTTCACAGCAACCCTGAATTGTTCCACTCCTGCCTCTGAAAATTGAGCCTTAGCCCAATGAATATCAAGTATCATAAAAATGATCAAAAAGGAGATAACCACTTCAAAACGTTTCATTGCCATCCCTCCATCTGTTATTCTTCTGTATAAACTAAATGCCTTCCTTCACTTTCCCTTTAGGTTGCTCGTCAAGTTCTTTGGCAAGTATCTCGCTCCCCGTTTTGATTGGCCTATTGCAGGGTGACAACCTTTTTAAATCACCTACAAAAATGGCAAGAATTCAAGGACTCTGTATTTTTACTTTCCAGAGGGAAGTGTGATATAAAATGTTGCTCCTTCGTTAACTTTTCCATGCGCCCAAACCCGTCCACCATTTCGCTGAATAATGCGCTGAACAATAGCAAGCCCAACTCCGGTTCCTTCGAATTCGTCAGCGGAGTGAAACCGCTGAAAGACTTCAAATAACTTGGTAGCATGCTGCATATCGAACCCAACACCATTGTCTCTAACATAATAGATATTCTCATTTTCTTGTGTGATACAACCAATTTCAATCCTTCCGCTCTCCTTAGGTCTCGTGAATTTGATCGCATTGGACAAAAGGTTAAAAATTGCTTGCCTGATCATTGTTTTGTCGCCACAAGCTGAAGGAAGCATTTTAATGTCCAGTTCTATACTTCTTTCAGGAATCGTTTGTGTCAGTTCGTCGAAAATATTTCTTGCCATTTCACTCATGTCAATTTCCATTGGTTTGACCTCTTGACGCTCAAAACGAGAAAAGGCCATAAGGTCGTCAATCAACTGCAACATTTTTTCTGTCTCTCTTCGTATTAGGCGAAGGAAATGTTGCCCTTTTTCATCAAGATCAAATGAGTATCTTTCTAACAGAATCCGAGAAAAACCGTTAATTCCAACCAGCGGGTTGCGAAGATCGTGTGAGACGGAGTAGCTGAAAGTTTCAAGCTCTTTATTAATGCATCCCAGTTCGACGGCTCGGCATTTCAGGTCTTCATTCAGTTTTTTAATTTCGCTCTCCGACCGCCTGTACTCTTGAAGATGGTGCCCCCGCCAGAGAAATCCCACACTGACAGCGACCCCAATAACCAATACCCCTACAAGGATTGCTATGAACCTGGTCTCGGTACGAATAGGTGCATAGATCTCCTCCTGATCAACCCGAGCCACAAGAAACCATGGAGAATCAGGAATGCGCCGCATCGCTGCAAGCACCGGCACGCCTCGATAGTCAAAACCTTCGGCAATCCCCTCCTGTCCGCGTGCCGCCATCGCCGCGGGAAGTTGCTGTCTGCTGATCGGGAAACGGAGAGTCAGCGCAGTATTCTTTCGATGGCGAAGTTCATTAAGGAACAAGACCTCTTCTCCTTCTCGCCGGACCAACAGAGTCTCTGATGTATGGCTGGGTGTCGGCCAAGATTGAATGAGTGGATAAAGGAACTGCTGAGGATCAATCCGCAAAAGCATAACCGCCACAGTAACAGGACTACCTGTCCTTTGAATGAAGAGAGGGACAAGGAGGCTGAGGCGAATGACATTGGAATTCTCATCCCGATAAAAGTCAGACAGGATTACTTTTTTACTCCTCGCCGCTTCCAAGGCAAGTGCTTTTGAAAAAGGGCCAAGGACTTTTTCGCCTTCGGGAAATGACAATCGTCCAACCCCTTTTGCGTCAAGGAGAAGAACGCTTTGGTAATTCTGATATTGTTGGGGCCTTTGGAGAGATGCCATCCAATCAATAATTTCCCTTTCTGCTCCAGTTGTCTTCTGGTCCTGAAGCCACTGTTGAATACGATGGGCGATGAAAGGGCTCTCAGAAATGATGACTCCGTCTTCAAGACGCTCTTTCCTCCAGTTTACAATCTGCCTCACCTTCAAATCAGAGATAGCTCCAAGTTGTTCCCACTTCTCTTGCTTGAGGCTCTCTTTCTGATTCTCATAGAAAAAATACCCCGCCATACCAATAGCCATCGAAAAAAGCAAGAAAGCCAAAACCAAAGACCAATAAATTTTCTTTAGGTGAGGACTGACTGTCATCAAGATTGCCTCATTCCTCTCCAGGGATAATTCCTTCCTTTTGTTATTTTACAGATTGAGCTAAACGCCTACCCCTTCTTTCCTCTTCGTTGCTCCTTTTTCACCCACTTGCTCAAAAAAGTTCACCTGAACCAATTGAGGTAATCCCTATGCATTGTATCTTACTAAAGGTAGTCTGCGGGGTAAATAAGGGCAACGCTGTAATTTCTTATGAAAAAGACTGTATTTTGGAAGTGAATTGGTTCATAAGATGTTCATAGTGGAAAAACATTGGAAAACCAAGATTTCAGTAAGAAGAAAGTCTATGGTTGGTGGCGGTGCATCTCAAATAGATTGTCTATCTCTCTGGTTCTACTCTCGTTCGTAATCCAAATAAATGTTGTTTTTCAAAAGTCAATGAACAAAAGTCTACAATTTTCACTGCCCCTCATTTGCCAGTTCAACTGCCTTTTCAAAAGCCCTATCCAGATCAGGGAGATGTGACATTTCAGGAACTACCTGAATATATCTAACGATCCCTTTTCTATCCACGATAATTACTGATCTTGCAAAGAGCATGGGCCCATCTGTCAAAAGCCCTATGGAACGAGCGAAATCCCCTTGTTTGTAATCTGATAAGTATTGAATATTTGTAAGTTTTGCTTCTTTGGCAAAGCGTTTTTGAGCAAAGGGCGTGTCCCGACTGATGGTGATGCGTTTGATGTTTTGAGGTAACTTATTCCCTTCTTCTCCCAAGATAATGAGTCTGTTCTTCGCAGACCCGTGTATCGATTGAAGGCACGAGGCTGAGTAAAAGAACAGAACCCTTCTCTTTGGAAAGGTTCACTTCATTCATGGTCATCGCATCCACCAACTCGACTGATGGCAAGGGTTTTCCCAAAGAAATGGGTGATCCAAGAAGCTTAACGGGTTTACCTCTAAGGGTCACCTGTTCACCGGGCTGTGCTGAAGCCCAATCCATCGGAATTTTCGGTTGGGTTGTTGTACACCCCAAGACCAGAAACATAACGAAAGCCATTAAAACAATTAGATTTTTTCTATACACCATCTGAATCCCTCCTTCCTTCAACCTTGGATCCTCAACTCCTTTATACTTTATAAGTAATCATCCTTCCCGAGGAATTCAATAAAACTACCTATTCTCATAATTTTTATGCTAAAATTTTCATTAAGTTTTTCATTCTGATCCATTAAATTTCAATGAAGGGGAAAAAAATGGAAACATTTGTTATTGCCAAAAAAAATGTATATCTCCCCATAGGATTACTGATCTTTCTTGGATTATACCTGACCAGCCTCTACAATTACCTCCTTTTCCATAGCTTTGCCGAAATATTCTCCATTGTTGTTGCTTGTGGTATCTTTGTGATTGCCTGGAACTCACGCCGATTTCTCAATAACAATTATCTCCTTTTCATTGGTATTGCGTATCTGTTTGTCGCCACATTAGATCTAATCCACACATTGTCCTATACAGGCATGGGTGTATTTAAAGGGTACGAAACCAATTTACCGACCCAACTCTGGATCGCTGCTCGATATATGGAAAGTATCTCTTTTCTTATCGCCCCTTTGTTATTTAGACGAAAATTGAAAGTCAATCTAATATTTCTCGGATATGTCTTAGTTACTTCCATTTTGTTGCTGTCTATTTTCTACTGGGACATCTTCCCTGTTTGTTTCATTGAAGGAATGGGGTTGACCCCATTTAAGAAGATCAGCGAATATATCATCTCTCTGATTCTTTCAGGTTCTATTGTACTGCTTCTTAGAAATCAAAGGGAGTTCGATAGGGGCGTTTTGCAATGGGTGATTGGGTCTATCATTTTAACCATCGTTTCTGAATTGGCCTTCACATTTTATATCGATGCCTATGGTCTTTCCAACTTGATGGGCCATTTTTTCAAGATCATTTCATTTTATCTGATTTATAAAGCTATCATCGAAACAGGCTTGAGGAGGCCTTACGACCTCCTCTCCCGAGACTTGAGGCAGAGAGAAGAGGCCCTCGCCCGACTTGCATCCTTTCCAGAATTGAATCCAAATCCCATCGCCGAGATCGATCTCACTGGGAATGTCTATTACCTCAATCCCGCAGCCAAAGAATTATTTCCCAATCTTCAGACGGCTGGGCCTAAGCACCTGTGGCTGGCCGATTTTGAGTCCTTAGTATCTAAGTTCAAGCAGGAGCCCAAAGCTTCTTATACTCGGGAGGTAAAGATCGGTAGTCGATGGTACCAACAGTCCATTCACTATGCAGCAGGCGATCGTATACGTATTTATGGCTTGGACATCACCAACCAGAAGAGAATGGAGGAGGAACTTCGCAGATCGCGTGAAGAGTTAGAAATACGGGTACAGGAAAGAACAGCAGCTCTCGCAAAAGCCAATAAAGAGTTAACAGAACAATCGAGAATCCTGGAATCTTTCTTCAAAAGCACGATCACTCCTCTTGTATTTCTCGACAGGAATTTCAACTTTATTCGGGTTAATGAGGCTTATGCCAAAGCCTGTAAGCGAGATGTATCTGATTTCCCGGGACATAACCATTTCGAATTCTATCCTTCCGATGCCCAAGAGATATTCGAACAAGTTGTTGAGACAAAGATGTCTCACCAGGCCATTGGACGATCTTTTTCCTTCCCTGATCATCCTGAGTGGGGTGTCACTTATTGGGACTGGATTCTGACGCCCATATTAGACGATTCAGGTGAGGTAGAGTTTCTTGTCTTCTCACTGGAGGACGTGACCGAGCGCAAGCGAGCACAAGAAGCCGTAGCTGCAGAACGGCAGCGGTTCAACGAAGTTCTGGAAATACTGCCAGCCTATTTAGTTCTGTTGACGCCGGATTATCACGTGCCCTTTGCCAACCGCTTCTTCCGGGAGCGCTTCGGCGAGTCCCACGGCCGACGCTGCTTTGAGTATCTGTTTGGCCGCAGCGAGCCTTGCGAGATTTGCGAAACCTTTACCGTTCTGAAAACCATGACGCCTCATGAGTGGGAGTGGACCGGCCCGGACGGCCGCACCTACCAGGTCTTTGACTTTCCCTTCACCAACACAGACAGCTCCCTCCTCATCCTGGAGATGGGCATCGACGTGACCGAGCGCAAGCGGGCACAGGAGGCGCTGAACGCTGCTTCTCTTTATACCCGCAGTCTCATTGAGGCGAGCCTTGACCCTCTTGTCACGATTAGCACAGATGGAAAGATCATGGATGTAAACAAAGCAACGGAACTCGTGACGGGTGTCTCCCGTGAGCATCTCATTGGAACCGACTTTTCAGATTATTTTACGGACCCAAGGGAAGCCAGAAAGGGGTATAAGGAGGTTTTCTTAAAAGGATTTGTCACAGACTATCCTCTATCTATTCGCCACATCTCGGGGAAAGTGACGGATGTGCTCTATCATGCCACCGTCTATAAGAATAAGGCTGGGGTTATTCAGGGTGTCTTTGCTGCTGCCCGGGATATCACCGTGCGGAAGGGATTGCAGCGGCGTATCGAAGCCACCAACTCCCTTTTAAATCTCTTTGTCAGGATGTCCTCACGGAAGGAATATCTCGATGGAGCACTCGGACTGATCCAGCGCTGGAGCGGCTGCCGATGTGTAGGCATCCGGGTGCTGGATGAAAAGGATTATATTCCCTATGAATCCTATGCGGGTTTCGACCGGGAGTTTTGGGAATCGGAAAATTTCCTCTCGGTTAAATATAACCAATGCGCTTGCATAAGGGTCGTTACCGGCAACCTCGATCCACAAGATCTTCCAGTATCGACCCCAGCAGGGTCTTTCCGTTGCGAAAATACCTTCGAATTTATAGGGAGCCTCTCGGAAGAGGAGAAGGCCAGATTTAGAGGCGTATGCATCAAGAGCGGATTTAAGTCGGTTGCCGTTATTCCCGTTCGCTACCGGGATAAAGTACTGGGAGCAATTCACCTGGCAGATGAAAAGGAGGGAAAAGTACCAATAGATAATGTTGAATTTATCGAGTCCATGGCCCCTCTTATTGGAGAGGCGCTCAATCGGTTTAATTTAGAAGAGGAGTTACGGGAATCGGAGAATCGACTTCGTCTCCTCTCTTCCCAACTTTTAACAGTGCAGGAGAATGAAAGAAAACAGATCGCTCGCGACCTCCATGACGGTATTGGACAAACTCTATCTGCCATAAAATTTGGCTTGGAAAGCAAGCTCAACCAGATGAACAAAGCTCCTGCACCGCCAGGGGTTTCATTAGAGAGCATCATTTCTCTGGCCCAAAATGGGATCGAAGAATCCCGCAGAATTCAAATGGACTTGCGGCCGTCCATCCTGGATGACCTCGGAATCTTGGCAACCATCGGCTGGTTTACCAGGGAATTTCAAAAGGTTTATTCTCAAATCTCCATTGAGAAGGAGACCAATATTGAAGAAAAAGACGTTTCCAATTCCTTGAAAACTGTCATTTTCAGAATCATACAGGAGGCGACGAACAATATCTCCAAACACAGCAGAGCAACGCTCATTCAGCTCTCCTTGGGGAAGAAGGAGGATAAGATAGAATTGATGATCGAGGATAATGGTATGGGATTCGATTTGGAAACTTCAAAGAGGGGATTGGGAATTACCAGCATGAGAGAACGGACCGAGCTTTCGGGTGGATCCTTTTCGATTGAATCAATCCTAGGAAAGGGAACCACTATCCGAGCCTCCTGGCCAATTTAAATGCGGAATGCAGGGTGCGGAATGCGGAGTTAGGAAAAAATGAAACATAACTATCTTAAGGAAAAGACCAAAACTTTCGCTTTAGAAATAATTCAATTATTTGAATCATTGCCCAAAGGGCGAACCGCAGATGTAATTGGCAGGCAATTATTGGATGCTGGCACATCAGTGGGAGCTAATTATCGGGCTGCATGCAGAGCAAGATCACCTGCAGACTTTATTTCTAAAATGGGTATTGTTGAAGAAGAAGCCGATGAGGCAATATATTGGATGGAATTGCTGATTGAGTCTGGATTAGTCCTAA
Source organism: uncultured delta proteobacterium (assembly GCA_963739325.1). Classification (GTDB taxonomy): domain Bacteria; phylum Desulfobacterota; class BSN033; order BSN033; family UBA1163; genus CAVTZZ01. The sequence goes on from CAVTZZ010000037.1 coordinate 16,180, forward strand.
GGGCTGATATAGGTAATCTCTTGGAAGAGGCAGATCAAATTTTGGCCATGACTGTATCCTCAATCAAAACTGCAAGGGGAAAAACTAAGAAATAAACATTCCGCAATCCGAATTCCGCATTCCGCAATAACATTATTCTCTCGAAACCAGTCCCTTTTCAATCGCAATAGTGGTCAAGGCTTGAACATTATGGAGGTTTAATTTTTCCATGAGGTTGGCTCGATGTTTTTCAACCGTTTTTACACTGATGCAAAGCTCATCGGCAATCTCTTTATTCCTATACCCTTCGGCAATCAGCTTCAGGATTTCTCGCTCGCGTTGGGTGAGGGTTTCCCAGGCGGTGCGGGTTTTCAAGGTTTTTCTTCCTTCCAAGTAACCTTCGATCACCTTCTCTGAAATTCCTGGACTAATATATTGCCTACCACTTAAAACATTCTTGACTGCCATCATCAACTCAGCATAGGTTGAATCCTTTAAAATATACCCATCAGCACCCGCCTTAAGAGTAGAAAGAATGTATTCCTCAGTCTTGTGAACCGTCAACACTAAGATTTTCGTCTCTTTAAATCGCTTCTTAATTTCACTGATGGCCTCCATACCGTTCATCCTCGGCATGGAGAGGTCCATTAAGATCAGATCGGGCTTAAATTTCTCTACGCATCGAATGGCCTCTCGTCCGTCTTCTGCTTCTCCTATAATTTCATAATTTGTGTTCGAGGCAAGTAACGACCTAACCCCCTCTCTGAGGATCGTATGGTCTTCAGCAATAACGATTCGAACTTTTTGACTCATGATTTTCAACTCACCTCCCCTTCCCCCCTTGCTCTATCCCTATCCTTCCTTTTTAGTTCCCCCCTAAAAAATACTGTATGAAAACACCCAAATTACATTGTATACCCTATTTATCATGTTTGTAAAAATTAGTAAAGTGGAAGCATGATGGGTAGGGAAGCAAAGTCGATCAGAAGAGATATGGAACGCATATTAATTGTTGAGGATAATGTCTTTTTCTTTCAATTTCTAAAAGAGATCCTACATTCCCGATTCCCCTCCGTAGAAATTCTTGAAGCAGCCAACGGAGAGGAGGCGCTGCAGAAAATCAGGACTTTTTCCCCCGATGCCATCTTTATGGATCTCAGATTGCCTGGGGAAAATGGCCTCGAGCTTACCAAAAAAATAAAAGCCCAATATCCCAATATCATCGTTATCATTCTTACAAATTATGACTTGCCGGAATATCGAGAGGCTGCATATCAATGTGGGGCGAATCATTTCCTTCCAAAGGATTCCTTTCTGAAAATGATAAATTCTTTTTTGCCAAATCGAATGATTGATCAGGATGATTCAAATTCCAAAGAACGATCTTAAAGGAGGCAAAATTACCGTGCCCAAGGCATTAATTGTTGAGGATAGCGCCATTTTCCGAAAATTACTTAAAGAGATGCTACTTTCTCGTTTCCCATCCCTGGAGATTTCTGAGGCAGCGGATGCGGAGGAGGCTTTACTAAAAATTAATAGCCTCTCACCTGACCTCATCTTCATGGACATCAAATTACCAGGAGAAAGTGGTCTTGACCTGACTAAAAAAGTAAAAAGTAAACATCCCAATATCATCATCGTCATTCTTACAGCTTATGACGTCCCGGAATATCGAGAGGCTGCATACCAATTCAAGGCCGATCATTTCCTTTCAAAAGGGTCAGCGTCCAGAGAAAGTATTTTGACATTGGTCGATTCCATTTTATCAGATCGGCCCATAGAAAATAGCGGTTTAAAAAGTGGCAGTTAATAGGGGGGTTAGGGAAAATCAAGTGAAAAATACGGAACTTTTCTTCATAAAATACAAGATTCACCTGATTTACCCCGTTAGAAAGCCATGCTATTTATGGCGAGGAAGAGATAAATAAAGCTTTGTAGAGTCGAGTCTACGACAATTCCTTACAGAACGGGCGGGGAAAAAGCCCTATAATTTCTAACGGGGTTTACTTTTCACGCTAATTTACATAAAAAATTTGTAATCCTTTTAGACCCATCAGGTGAGTGAGATACGTGGGAGAAGATTTAAAGATGATCCATTTTCCCTATCCGTTTAGCCCTTTAAGGATGTGCAAAAGGGAGGGTATCAAGTTCCATACCGTAGCTTGTTTTGAAGCCTTCGCAAGGGGAGAGTGCCTGAGCTCTTCCCTGAAGAAAGGAACTTTGCTTATACCTCGAATGTCCGCTTAGAAAAAGGTCTGATTTTTTCTCATTGTAACTTTGGAAGAATCGATGAGGACTTTTGATTTTTAATCGACGCCAGTTTTTAACTCTTTCGGGTATTGGAATAATGTCATTTCTATCAAGCAAGCCTGAAATCTCTTTCGCTCAGGCGAGAAAGGAGGAAAAGATGACTTATGCGGTAAAAGATTTCAATCGGCTTTTAGGGATGGAGGGATTCAGTGAAACCCTTCTAAAAAACCACTTCACACTTTATCAGGGGTATGTCACCAATACCAATAAGCTGATGGACACTCTTGCTCAGATGCTCAAAGATGGAAAAGTTGGTACCCCTGAATTTTCAGAATTGAAAAGGAGGTTTGGATGGGAATTTAATGGGATGAGACTTCATGAGTATTACTTTGAAAATCTCGGTGGGAAAGGGGGATTAGACAAAACAGGTAAATTATTCAAGAAGATCTCTGAAGATTTCGGAAGTTATGAAGCCTGGGAGAAAGAGTTTAAAGCCGTGGGAACGATGCGGGGGATTGGCTGGACCGTTCTATATCAGGATAATCTCAGCGGAAATCTCATCAACTTTTGGATTAACGAACATGATGTTGGACACCCTGCTGGCTGCACACCCATCTTGATCTTAGATGTCTTTGAACATGCCTTTATGATTGATTATGGGTTGAAGAGGGCAGATTATGTTGAAGCTTTTTTCAAGAATATCAATTGGAAGCCAGCAGAGGGAAGATTGAAGTGAATGATTGGAAAGACGATTCACCCAAAATTTCAAAAAAATCATTAGAAGGAGGTAAAGAATATGGCCATTTCATTGAAACCAGTAACAAAGGTGAGTGAGAAGTTGAAAGGGATGTTAAACGATGCCATTGCGAGAGAGATTCAGGTAAGCATCCAGTACATGTGGCAGCATGTGCAGGTGATGGGAGTCAAGGGAATCGCTGTGCAGGATCAATTTAAAAAGACGGCTATTACAGAGATGAAACATGCTGAGGCCATTGCGGAGAGGCTCTGGTATCTCGAAGGAACACCAACCACAAAACCCGCGGCTATTAAAGTGGGGGAGAGCCTGAAGGAGTTTCTTGAACTCGATACAAAGGCTGAGGAGGAGGCCGTCATTATGTATAAACAGATTATTGAACTGGCCCAAAAGGAAGGGGATGTGACGACTGCCTTTATGTTCAAAGAAATCCTCGAAGATGAGGAAGAGCACCACGATCTATTTACAACAATGCTGGAAGAGGTATGAAACTTACCATTGTTAACGGGGCTTCCTGGCTAATATATAGCAGGAAGCTCCATTTGGCTACTTTTACCCTCAATCCATTCCAAAGAGAATGCTTCAGAGGCCTTATTGAATATGAAAACCCAAGGATTATACACCGAGGAAGCCAAAAGGCTTGATACTGCTCGATACTCTGCGTATTTGACCTTTAGGGTGGCTGTAAGGTTCGTTAATAGATGAATATATTAAATTTGAAAGGAGAGTGATAATTTATGTACTTCATCACAATATCAGAAATGATGGGAACAGAGGGAGAAAAGATTGCAAGAGAGGTGGCTAAAAAAGTGGGTTACCCCTATTATGGCAGGGAGGAACTCTTTAAGGCTGCCGAGGAAGCAGGTTTACTTTCTGATATACAAAAAATGGAGTTAAAGAGTCCATCTTTGGTCGAGAAATATTTCAGCGATAAGCCAAGGATCTACCTCGATCGATTTCAGTCCGTTATTTATGATGTAGCCAAGAAAGGCAATGCGGTATTCTTTGGAAAGGGAAGCCAGCTCCTGTTGAACTCTTTTGAGTGTGCTCTTCATGTTCTTGTGATCGGTGGTATGGAGAAACGGATCAATAGGGTGATGGAGGAAAATAAGGTAGGAAGGGAGGTCGCTGAAAAAATTATTCATACCTCTGATCATGATAAACGGGGGTTCCTAAGGTATGCTTTTGATCGAGAATGGCTCGATCCCCAGCTTTATGATTTAGTTTTAAATACGGATATATTAGATAAAGATTCTGCAGTGAATCTTACTGTCGTTGCGGCAAAATCTGAGGAAATCAAATCATGTGGTATTGATTCGGTTAAAGAACTCGGTAAACTTTCTCTTTATCGCAAAGTCGAATCTGCTCTCCTTGAAGCCGGTATATTACATCAACATCTTTTTTTCTCAGTAGAAGGTATTGATTCAGTGCGGCTTTTTGGCGTTGTGAATTCCTCAGAGGAAAAAAGGAAGATAGAAAAAATGTTGAAGAAAATAAAAGAGATAAAGAGCATTAAAAATGATTTGGCAGTTATGGAATCCATGAAGGGAGAATAGTTTCATTGGGTTCTTGAAGGCCAGATAGAGGGATGAGGTCTTGATAAATAAAATTTAATCTGGAGGTCCATATGAAGTGCTATCGCTGTAGTAGTAATATGATCTATGAAAAATTCTTCGGTCCTCAGGAGCACTTTTGGGGGTGGAGATGCATCTTCTGCGGAGAGATTATTGATCAGGTGATTCTGGAGAATCGAAAATCTTCAAGGGCATGATTGGCAATAAATATCATTGCTCGGAGGAGGTAAGACCTGATGGTAATCGATATTCTCCCGGGGAGAAACTCCAGAAGGGTATTGATATCTTCCGGCAATGGAGAGGCCTGAAGAAGTTGCCAGATTAATTGAAAAGTAAAAAAGAATTTAGGAGATTATGCCATGGAAAATGTTAAGAAATACGCCTTTAGTACTGTTTTGGACACATCTTATGAAGATGCCGTTTCTAAGGTTACTAATGCTTTAAAGGAAGAGGGTTTTGGAGTTCTGACAGAAATCGATGTCAAGTCGACTCTAAAGAAGAAGTTAGATGTGGATTTCAGAAAGTATGTGATCCTTGGAGCTTGCAATCCACCCTATGCCTATCGAACCCTTCAGACTGACCTCGATGTGGGATTACTCCTTCCATGTAACGTCATTATCTATGAAACTGATGACAAAAAGGCGTATGTTTCTGCAATTAACCCAGTGGCTGCTTTGGAAGTCATCAAAAGTGAGCAATTGAAAAAAATCGCTATGGAGGTTTCAGAAAAATTGAAGAAAGTTGTCGAAAAGATAGTCAAAAGATAGTCGATATAAGACTTAGAAATACAATAGTAATTTAACTGATGATACAAAGAGGGTTAAACCCGCCAATTTGCTCAAATCCAAGCAGCAGAGAAAACCTCAATAAGGAGGTCAAGCCAATGAAAGCTGATCGATTCACAAAAGTTCTTTTGGGTATCATCGCCATCTTACTTTTTTTCAACTTCTTGAACAGCTTTTTTTCTTCGAAACTGGCCTTGGCGGTTTCAGGAAGCGAGGACAAGGGAAGATACCAGATCTCTGCATGGGCAACCGAAGCCGAGTCTGCTGCAGCCCACAGTGGCTATTATATTCTTGATACAGCTACCGGAGAGGTTGTGGCGAGTAAAATGGATGTCCATCAGAGATAAAGACTTTCTCTTCCGGTATAACAGCTCCTTCTTTCAGGCTGAGGCCCGTACGGATTTTGGATAGTCCATTCTTGAGCGAGGGATTTAAGGGAAAAGACTTTTTACTTGTAAATGATTTAAAAATAACCATCCATTCCTCATGGTTTCTGTTATGGTGGTGGGTCAAAAGGACCTTAGACGCCTTGGTTACGGGAGTTAGGCATTGAACCTCTTGAAACACATTTTCAGAAGGTTTCCCTCTATGGATGAGATAATCGCAAGGGTTTGGGTGGATAACCGTGTAGCCATATCCTTCTGTCAGAAAAATGGGTTTAAGTAATTATATACTAAAGGACACATAACCACTATCGAGGATTTCCTCAAAGAAGCGTCTAAAAGGGATGTAGCTATTGTTAAAAAACTCTGCAAAAAAATGGGATTTCATGTCGCACGGTCACCTCCTCAGGCCATCCTGCCGAAGAGATTATAAAAGATGCGGAACGATCAAGATCTAATCTTATCATTCTGGGTTCCCATGGGAAGGGACCGCTGGCCAGTGTATTCCTTGGAAGTGTGACCTACGGTGTCATCCATAAAGAAACGCATATACCTGTCTTAATCGTAAGGAGAGGAGAAAAGAATAAATGAACCGACATACGATTCCATTAGTACGCATTCTGGGTATCCCTGTTGGGCTGGACTATTCCTGGTTTTTGATTTTTGTGCTTATCACCTGGACGATGGCCGTTGGCTACTACCCGGCTGAATTCAAGAACTGGCCTGTAGCCCAGTATTGGTTCATGGGAGCGGTGACAGCCATCATGCTTTTTGTGAGTGTACTGCTCCATGAACTGGGGCATTCGGTGGTGGCGATGCGCTATAAGGTTCCGGTCCGCAGCATCACGCTCTATATTTTCGGCGGGATATCCCTAATTGGCACCGAACCACCGACCGCTGCAGCCGGATTCTGGATTGCCATCACCGGTCCTTCTATCAGTTTCGCTTTGGCAGCCCTCTTCAGTCTAATACAGCCTTTCTTCGCCGGTTTTGCCCCACTCCTGGCCCTCTCCAAATATCTGGCCTATATCAACGTCGCTCTGGGCCTATTCAATCTTGTTCCGGGTTTCCCCCTGGACGGAGGTGGTGTCTTACGAGCCATTGTCTGGGGTGTCACCCATGACATGCGTAGGGCCACCCTCATCGCCGCCAATGTGGGGCGATTCATCGCCTACCTCTTCATCTTCTTCGGTGTTTGGCAAATGTTTGGCGGCAACTTCATGAACGGTCTGTGGATTGCCTTCATCGGCTGGTTCCTTGAGAGTGCCGCCAGGGGGGAGGTTCAGCAACTGGCGCTCCACAATATACTGGCCGGCCATAAGGTGTCCCAGGTGATGAATCGGCAATATGAACCCATCCCTGCCGACACTACTTTGCAACACTTGGTGGACGATCACATTTTGGCGAGCGGTCGGCGGAGTTTCGTGGTTAAACGGAATGACGTGGTTATTGGCTTGTTGACTTTGCATCACGTCAAGGAAATCCCACGTTCTGATTGGCAGACCATAACAACCGCCCAGGCGATGATACCAGCCGAACAGATGAAACGGGTGCGGCCCGATGCGGAACTATGGACAGCTCTGGAAGAGATGGACCGCGATGGGGTTAACCAACTTCCCGTGATGGTAGATGGGCAGATTCAGGGCATGCTCAGCCGGGAGGATGTCCTCAGCTATCTGCGCACCTTGCGGGAACTTGGTGTTTAGCCGATGGACTGGCTTTTGAGACCGTGCTGATGCAGCAACTAAAATGAATGAGGGGGTGGTGTGTGATGACAGCATCCAAGAAAAAAACAAAGAGAAGTGAAATGGTAAAGAAAACAGAGTTTAGTTTATCAGCGCCTCAGGCACAGAGGGTATCCATTGCCGGGGATTTCAATCAATGAAAGACCTACCTTTAGTGGAGATCCCAGCCAAAAAACCTAGTGGAAACATCCTAACGGTTATCCTTTCGGGCGATGGCGGGTGGGCCAGTATCGATCTCGAATTGGGAGATATCCTATCAAATCAAGGGGTTTCCGTGGTGGACTTTAACTCCCTGCAATACTTTTGGACACACCGCGCCCCAGAGGGGGCGAGTAGAGACCTTGAAAGAATACTACGACATTACCTCGCTGCTTGGAATAAGGAGAAGGCGATCCCCATCGGTTACTCATTAGGGGCAGATGTACTTCCATTCATGGTTAATTGGCTTTCTCATAGCAAGCATGGAGGTACTGGTTGGTTTACTTAGAAACGAGATTGCCCTCAAAGCATTGAAACGATGTAGCGTGGCAGATTAAGAGTAAACTTATGTTTCACGGAATAGGATTGCTTTTATGGATTTAAAGGTTAGAGGTACATCTGAGTATAAAAAAATCTCCATAGAGGAGACTCTTACGTTCCTTGAGACATCAACAGATGGTCTTATGGAGCCTGAAGGGAGGAATAGGCTTAAACTATTCGGACATAACGAAATAGTAGAGAAAAGGAAGAATCCCTTTATCGAATTTTTGTTACGTTACTGGGGTCCCATGCCGTGGTTACTGGAGCTGGCAATAGGGCTTTCATTCTTATTGAGGCATTATCTTGAAGGGATAATTATCTTTGTGCTACTCACGGTAAACGCCATCATAGGCCACATGCACTCACGGGGTTCGCAGAAAGCGGTCGAACTTCTCAAGAAAAAGCTGGCGATAAAAGCCAAAGTATTACGGGACGGGAAATGGGGAATGAAGGAGGCTAAGGAGATCGTGCCCGGGGACATCATCGCCGTCGGACTCGGGGATATCGTGCCGGCCGATGCCGAGATTGTGAGCGGCGAGCTTTCAGTTGATCAGTCAGCCCTGACTGGAGAATCCTTGCCTGTAGAGACGCGCCAATCGGACGTCATCTACTCGAGTTCCGTAGTGAGGCGTGGAGAGGCCAGGTGCGCGGTCGTCAATACGGGAGCAAATACGTACTTCGGTAAAACAGCCGAACTGGTCAAAACAGCCAAGCCGAAGTCCCATCAAGAGGAAGTAATGATGGCTGTCGTCAAATATATGATGTACCTGGGTATAGCCGCATCGGTTTTAGTTTCAATGGATGTGCTGGTGATGAATTTAGGTATCCTGCTGATACTGACCTTCGCGGTAATCTTCCTGATGGGCGCGGTCCCCGTAGCCCTTCCGGCCGTTCTCACAATAGTCCAGTCCGTCGGAGCAATGGAGCTGGCCAAAAAGGGAGCACTGGTCACAAGGCTCGATTCGATCGAGGATGCCGCTTCAGTAGACGTCCTCTGTCTCGATAAGACAGGTACGATGACTCAGAACAAATTATCGGTTACCGACAGCATACCGTTCTCCGGATATTCGAAAGAGGAGGTAATCGCCATAGCCGCCCTATCATCACAAGAGGAAGGCATGGACATCATAGACCTTGCAGTTATTGGATACGCCAAAAATACGCGAGTTGATCTTAATGCATACAAACAAGTGTCGTATACACCCTTCAATCCGTCGGTCAAGAGAACAGAGGCGATCATTGAAGCCGATGGAAAGCGTTTTAAAGCGGTTAAGGGCGCAGCCCAGGTAGTCATAGCTCTGTGCCGGGGAATCGATAAAGAGGCCATAGAGAAGGCAAACAGAACCATAGAAGAGTTTTCTCAGAAAGGGTACAGAACGATAGCAGTTGCTCGATCGGAAGGAGATGACCTGGATAATCTCAAACTTGTAGGATTGCTGCCGATGGCCGATCCGCCCAGGCCGGACTCAAAAAGCATGATCAAGGAAGCAAGAAAGCAGGGAATAAAGCCGCTGATGCTTACCGGTGATAATATTGCTATCGCTAAAGAAATAGCCTATCAGGTGGGTATCGGCAGTAAGATTATCCGACTGGCTGATATTGAAGGCTTAAGCGAAAATGAACAGGTGAAGGTTGTCGAAGAAAGCGACGGGTTTGCCGAGATATATCCGGAGGACAAGTACAAAGTCGTGAAACTTCTGCAATCCAGGGGTCACATGGTAGGGATGACGGGAGACGGGGTCAACGATGCGCCGGCGCTGAAGCAGGCGGAGATGGGAATAGCGGTAAGCAACTCAACCGACGCGGCGAAAGCGTCAGCAAGCGTGGTCTTAACCGAACCAGGCATGAGCGTGATCATTGATGCAGTAACCATAAGCAGGCAGACCTATCAACGGATGCTGACATGGGTCATAAATAAGGTTACGAAGGTCATAGAATTCGTCGGCCTATTGACCCTGAGCTTCTTCTGGCTCCATGAAATTGTGCTCTCTCTCCTCGGGATGTCGCTGCTTGTGTTTGCAAATGATTTTGTGACAATGTCACTGGCGACCGATAATGTAAAGCATACAAGCAATCCGAACAAGTGGAATGTGAAGAACATTACCATGGCCTCACTTGTACCAGGTATGCTGTTAGTTGTGGAAGGCCTGATCGTCATACTTATAGGTACGAAACATTTTCATCTCGAATGGGGGAAGCTCCGCACCCTCGTCATGCTGAATCTTATATTTAACAGCCAGTTTAGAGTACTCATCGTAAGAGAAAGGAGACACTTCTGGTCATCACGTCCCGGCAGGGAATTACTCATTTTCAGTATGTTGACCATAGTTATTTTTGGGTTATTTGGTATATATGGTATCTTTGTTCCGGCACTCACATTACACCATGTCTTCATTGTTCTGCTATTCTCGGCACTATTCACACTCGGCATAGATTTTCCAAAATATTATTTGTTCAAGAGATTTGGACTATGATAAGGTTTATCAGATGTCTGATATTTCGTCAATGAGGGTGTTTGAGTTAGCACTGCTTCTAATTTCACTGAAGATGATATTTGCCAAATGAGAAAAATAGATTATTTGTAGGGCCATCTATAAGGCTCTCTTCCCTCAGAACAGGATTGCTTTAAGATGGAATATCATTTCCCGGATTTTGACTTAAATCAAAGATTTTTCTTTTACCAAAAAATATTATTTATTTTATAATTTTATAGATTTTGACTCTTGTGGAAGGAAAAGGAGGTTTTTATGGGGAAGAAGGCTGCAAGAAATTTCTTTATCTTAGGAACAGTCATCTGCACCGTTATCTTTATCTGGCTCACCATTGATACCCATACGACCATTCCAAAGCGAACAAACACTGACAAACTAACGGAAGAAGTCGTTTTGGGAAAACGGGTATGGCATAAGTATAATTGCAACGATTGCCACACCATTCTCGGCATCGGAGGCTACTATTCTCCAGATGTAACAAAAGCTTATTCCACTCGAGGAGAGTCGTGGTTAAAAGCATTCTTAAAAAATCCGGAAAGTTCCGACCCTCAAAGAAGGAAAATGCCAAACCTAAATCTCTCTGAGGCTGAGATAAAAAAGCTCATCGTTTTTTTCAAATGGGTGGATGCCATCGATACCAATGAGTGGCCTCCAAAACCCATCACGATGGCCAAACCAACAGGAGTGGCGTTGAAAGAGACCCCCCGAGTTTTGATAGGTAAAAATGTTTATAACCAGAACCGGTGCGATTTATGCCATCAGATTGGAGGAAAGGGAGGGATCATCGGTCCAGATCTCACCCATATAGGCGGTAAACGAGACCCTCTCTGGCTGGCTAAGCAGATTAAAGATCCCAAATCGCACAACCCGACCACACAGATGCCAGCCTATCCGCAACTCTCGGATGAGGAAATTGAGGCCCTGGGGGCCTTTTTGTTGGAACTCAAATGAAATGAGTCCTGAATTCGGAATAAAAAACTGGAATGACACTCCGAACTAAAGAATTTAAATAAAGGAGGAAGGCAAAATGGCCTACGAATCGCAAAAAGTAGCTTTAAAGTATTTTGTCATATCTGCAATCTTCTTTGGCCTACAGGTCATCGTCGGGTTACTCCTCGTTTTGAAATACATCTGGCCCGATCCTCTCATTGGAATCATCCCCTTCAATATTGCCCGTGCCATCCATACCAATCTTCTGGTGGTATGGATGATCTTTGGGTTTATGGGAGGAACTTACTATATCGTGCCAGAAGAATCCGGAACAGAACTGTTCAGTAAGAAATTGGCCAACCTCCAATTCTGGCTTCTTCTCCTAGGCGGTCTGGCAGGAGTCATCGGATTCCTCTTTGGCTGGACGGCAGGAAGACCATTGTTGGAATTACCGGTGGCATTGAAATGGGCAGTGGTGCTGGTCGTCCTAATCTTCATTTTTAATGTATTCTTTACCATGATCAAGACGAAGAAATGGACAGCCATCCAGGGCATGCTTTTAGGAGGCATTGCGATGCTGGCTGTCATGTGGCTTTTCGGCATTCCATTCTTTAAAAACCTTACCCTCGACTACTATTACTGGTGGTGGGTGATTCATCTATGGGTGGAAGGAGCTTGGGAACTGATTGCTGCCTCCCTGATGGCCTTTGTCTTGTTGAAAATTACGGGTGTTGATCGCCAGGTCATTGAGAAGTGGCTTTACGTTGAGGTAGCATTGGTTCTCATTACCGGAATCATTGGGACGGGTCACCATTACTATTGGATTGGAACACCCAAGTATTGGCTCTGGTGGGGTGGAATCTTCAGCGCTCTCGAACCGCTTCCCATCCTTTTTATGGTCTTTGATACACTCAATCATGTTAGACACCGGAAGCTCGAGGTAACCAATCGATTGGCTCTCTATTGGGCAGTGGGCTGTGCAATCCTCCACTTTATTGGGGCAGGAGTTTGGGGAATGATTCATACCCTGCCTCAAGTTAATCGTTGGACCCATGGAACCCAGGTGACAGCTTCTCATGGCCATATGGCATTCTTTGGTGCCTATGCCATGACGATTCTGACCGTGATCTATTATGCATTGCCTAAATTGAAAGGCTTAGAGCAATTCAATCAAAAAAAAGGATTTTGGGTCTTTTGGATTACAACAACCTGCATGGTGATCATAGGCTTAGCCTTTGGAGTGGCAGGTGTTATCCAATCATACATGCAAAGAGGTTTGGGGATAGAGTTCCTCACCGTCCAAGGCTTTATGAGACCCTGGTTCATGGCAGTATTTTTCGGAGGGCTGGGGTTCTTCATTGGAGTCATTATCTACATCATCGATGTCCTAAGCCTCGCAACGAAGAAAGGCCAATAGCTTATGGCTGATAGCTTATGGCTTTGAACTTTCAGCTTTGAGCTTATGATATCTGTCATCAAAGAGACCATCGATATTATCCAAGAGAAATCTCCTACTTCACTTCAGGAGGTTTGGGTCGATGATTTGGTCATTGGCATCTTCTTTACCGGAGTGAAGTTATCGACTGGCCATGCCGGTTGCGCTTTCACGCCCATTGGAGAAATCCCAGAGGCGGTTTGCTGTCCCACCACAGCGGCCCGAATGCCGCAAGCTGGAAATTTAGAAGGAAGGCCCGTTTCAGAAATTGTTAAATACTCCTTAGACCCCAATGTCCTGAAGAGTGCCGTTGGCGTGGCCACCCTGAATGCCCTCTCCCAGTGGGTCATCGAATCAAAGGATAGAGTGGAATATCACATTATCAAAGACACAGACGGTTTCGATCTTTTAGAAATCCAACCGGAGGAGACTGTCTCATTAATCGGTGCTTTCGGACCTTACATTCGACGACTCAAAATGATGGGGAATCCCTTCTCTATCGTCGAAAAGACTCCTCAGACTTTAAGACCGAATGAAATGAAATATTTCAAACCCGATTCCGAAAAGTCATCAACCCTTAAAAAATCAGATGTAGTCATTGTTACGGGAACCGCTATTGTTAATCATACCATTGATAATATTCTTTCTCTTATTGCTAATGGCAAGCGTACAGCCATCATCGGACCAACGGCCAGCATGATTCCTGATGCCTTCTTCAAGAAGGGTGTCAACACAATGGCTGGGGTTCGAATCTCAAACCCTGATCTAATGATCAAAATCCTTAAACAAGGAGGTTCAGCCTACCATCTCCTGAAAGAATGTTCTGAAAAGATTGCCTTTTTAAAAAAATAATTACTTACATACCATTTTTTGATATAATTCTTCTGCAAATTGGTTTCGATAGCGGGGGATATGAAAGCCATTTACACTTGGGATATTACCCAGTTCACTTTCCCTACCCATTGTTTGTTCCGTCTGAATATTCTCGATAAAAAAGTAGAATGGGGGTGAAAAGACTCTAAGTAAAAATAGAATCCACCAAAATTTTGTCGAGAGGAGGTTGATATGTGTACAAAAGTATTGAGAATATTCCTTCCTATATTATTATCTAGTTTTTTCTTAACCTCTGCATCTTTTGCGCAGGTTTGTGTGGAGTGCCACAAAAAGGTTACTCCAGGTATTGTCACCGATTGGCAGTTGAGCAAACATAGTAAGAATAAAATTAGTTGCTCAGAATGCCATGGTGATGAACACAAATCGGCTCAAGACGTAGCAAAAGCCAAAATTCCGACACCCGATACCTGTGGAAATTGCCACGAAGCAAGAGTGAAGCAATTTAAGGGTGGGAAGCATGCTGCTGCATGGGCAGCGATGAAAGCCATGCCAACCGCACACTGGCAACCAATGGCTTTAATGGAAGGGATGAAGGGCTGTGGGGGGTGTCATAAGATAGGCCTCAAGACCGAGACAGAGATTAAGGAGTTGAAGAGGACCGGAGCAGGCTTCGGTGTGGCCTCCTGCGATGCATGCCATACCCGTCATACCTTCTCCGTTCAAGAAGCCAAGCAGCCTCAGGCCTGCCAAACCTGTCATATGGGATTCGATCATCCTCAGTGGGAAATGTATTCAGGTTCCAAACATGGGGTCCGGTATTTATTGAAGCAGAACAAGACGCTTCCCCCAACTGTTGCTGCACCGACCTGCCAAACATGCCATATGCAAGAGAAAAATCATGCTGTCCGAACTGCATGGGGGTTCCTTGCTGTGCGACTCCCAATGCCCGATGACAAACAATGGACGGCTGACCGTGTCGCTATTCTCCAGGCTCTTGGAGTCCTTGATCCGGATGGTAAACCAACCGGCCGACTGGATGTGGTAAAAGCAGCAGATGTGGCGCGGCTCACCCAGGAAGATTGGCAAAAAGAGCGAGACAAGATGGTCAAGACCTGTAATCGATGCCATTCTGTTAATTTTGCCAAGGGGGAATTAGCTAAAGGTGATCAGATGATTAAAGAAACAGATCGCCTGATGGCTGAGGCAATTCAAACCATTGCTGCATTGTATAAGGATGGCATTCTGCCTAAACCGAAAAACTATGCTTATCCATTTCCTGACCTACTCACCTTTCATGACGCTCCAACCGTGATCGAGCAGAAACTCTTTGTGATGTTTCTCGAACATCGAATGAGGGCATTCCAGGGGACGTTCCATATGAATCCAGATTATGCATTGTGGTATGGTTGGAGTGAGATGCAGAGGGATTTAACAGAGATAAAAGAAATGGCAGAAGATTTGCGTGAGAAACCGAAAAAGAAGTAGGTGGTTCTGGATGCCCATTTTCAGGGAAATGAGAAAACCAATCCCCTATTCCACTCCCCCCTGCCTACCGGCAGGCAGGCATGAGGGGGAGGGTTAGGGTGAAGGAGAGAGAGGAGGTTCATAAATGACCAGCCAACATTATCAGGAACGTCTGAAAAGGTGTAGTCAGTTGATGAAAGCAGCTGATCTTAACATTCTCTTGCTTACCAAACCATCCAATATGTTTTACCTCACAGGTGACGGCCGCCTATGTGCCTACGCCATGATTACTCAGGAGGGAAAAGTCGCTCTGGGTGTCCCTCAAACCGATGTGGAGGATGTCAAAAAGCTTGCCCATTTTGACCACATCGTTGGATTCGAAGATGAGGTGGGAATGATTCACTCCATCGCCCATAACTTTGAACATTTCGGCATCCAACAGGGCGCGGTGGGGCTTGAGTACACTTACCTTACTCAATCCATGATGGGCATGCTCACTCACCCTCATGCCAAACCAGCGGGGCTGACGGCCAAAGATTGCACCCACATTCTTTCCGAATTGCGCATTATCAAGGAAGACGATGAGATCAAGCGTATTCGGGCTGCAGCAAAGGTTGCTGAAGTAGGAATGGCAGCAGCGATCAAGTCAGTTAAACCCGGCGTTACAGAAAGCTAAGTGGCGGCTGAAGCGGAGTATGCAATACGAAAGGCCGGTGCCGAAGAGTTCTGGCGCACTTATGTCTCCTCTGGCGCACGCACTAACATTGCTCATGGCCTTCCTACAAAACGAAAGCTAAAAACGGGTGACTTGGTGATGATTGACATCCATCCCATCGTTAACGGCTACAGTGCGGATATATGTCGCACCGTATGTGTAGGCAAACCAACCCCTGAGCAGAAAGGAGCCTATGACTTGTATTTGAAAGCTCAACAAGCCACAATCGCAAAGGTAAAAAAAGGAATTGGGATGGTTGAATTAGAGCAAACTCTTCACAGTGTAATAAAAGAGGGAGGACACGGCAACCATATTTTTGGACCACCAATCCATGGCGTAGGTATCGAGTTTGAAGAGTCGCCCTTGCCTCCGGGTCATGCTTTCTTCCACGGTGAAAAGGAACCACTACCCCTTGAAGTCAATGTGGTTATCGCAGTAGGAAACTGTGGGCTCTATACAGGCCCATGGGGTGTTCGAGTAGAGGATACAGTGGTTGTTGGTCCAAATGGACCTAAGGTCCTGACTCACTATCCTCGACAATTGGGGAAATAGGTGTAACACTTTATCAAAAAACAGGGATCTTATGAAGAATAAAAAACGAATTGCAATCCTTACAGGTGGAGGGGATTGTCCAGGTATCAATGCGGTGATAAGGGCTGTGGCAAAGAAGGCCATCAATGAAAGGGACATGGAAGTGATAGGCATAGAAGATGGTTTCCATGGGATTATAAACAACCGATACAGACCTCTTAAATACGATGATGTCTCAGGAATACTGACCCTGGGTGGAACCATCCTGGGGACTTCTAAAATTGCAAACCCGTATCGTTATCCTGTTAGAAAGGGGAATCGGTTAGAATTCCAAGATCTATCAAAGGGTGCGATTCAAAATATAAAGAAACTTGACCTCACTTGTCTGGTGTGTATCGGTGGAGATGGAACACTTGGAATTGCCTATCGGCTTTTTAAAGATGGGATCCCTATCGTTGGATTGCCAAAGACAATCGATAACGATTTGAGAGGAACAGATATCACTTTTGGTTTTGATTCTGCTGTATCGATTGCTACAGAAGGGATCGACAGGATCCATACTACTGCCGAATCTCTCCATCGAATTATGATTGTAGAGGTGATGGGCCATCGGGCAGGATGGGTTGCCCTTTATTCTGGAGTAGCTGGAGGAGGAGACATTATTCTCATTCCTGAAATTCCATACGATATGAATATCATCACCGAAAAGGTAAAAGAGCGAAATAAGAAGGGAAAAAAATTTAGTATTGTGGTCATTGCTGAAGGGGCGACACCCAAAGGTGGTGATATTGTAATACAAAGGATCGTGAAAGAAAGCTCAGATCCAATTCGCCTCGGAGGAATAGGTTTTGTTCTTGGGGAACAGATAGAAAAAATCACAGGTCTTGAAACTCGCACAGTGGTGATGGGGCACCTTCTAAGAGGAGGATCTCCTACCCCCTTTGACAGGATATTAGCTACCGGACTGGGCAGCAAGGCAGTGGATATGATAGAAGATAAAATATTTGGCTATATGGTTGGAGTGAAAGGAAATTCACTGGTTAGAGTTCCTTTAAAAGAAGTGGCCAAAGGGGCAAAAACAGTCCCTTTAAATCATCCAATGATAAAGGCTGCACGCTCGTTGGGAACGTGTTTTGGGGATTGAGAAAATAAATACGGATTTCGTGTTGCTTATGGACCGCTTTCCTCATATACTATTAAGCCTATGCGACCCAATTCTCAATATCTTTTTTTGATCCAGATTTTTTTATTCTTAATCGCTTTACCTTCTTTCTCCCATGCCACTCCTGAATATGCGGAGCAGACAGGATTTGAGTGTCAACGATGTCATGTGGAGGTCACTGGAGGAAAGCTGGCAAAGGCGGGTGAGGATTTCAAGGAGAATTTGAAAATCAAAGGTCAATATCGACCGCTCCATCCCGTTCAAAAAGTGGTTCGTTTGATCATCGGATATTTGCATCTGCTTACGGCCATAGCCTGGTTTGGAACGATCTTATATGTCCACATCCTCTTAAAACCAGCCTATGCAGCTAAAGGTCTCCCTAAGGGAGAATTGATCCTCGGATGGCTTGGAATTATCCTCCTTTCTATCACTGGAGTCCTCCTAACCATCGCCAGGATTCCAACATGGAAGGCTTTTTATACCACAAGATTCGGAATTTTATTAAGTATCAAAATCATTCTTTTCCTGATTATGGTCAGCACAGCCATCATCGTCACCTTCGTTATTGGGCCGAAAATCAGAAAACAAAGGGCTTCCATTTCAATTCAACCTAAAAACAGACTGACATTGGAAGAACTCCGACATTTTGACGGCGGAGACAATAAACCATCCTATTTCGCTTATAAAGGTAAGATTTACGATGTATGCTTAAGCAAGTTTTGGAAAGGTGGAACCCATTTTAAAAAACATCATGCAGGTAATGACCTAACAGATTTTCTTAAAACCGCTCCACATGGTGAAGAAAAAATATTGCAGATGCCCGAAGTAGCAGAATTGGTGTTTCTCGAAACAAAAGTTGAAAAGCCGACTCATGAAAGGGTCTTCTATTTTATGGCCTATATGAACTTAGTTTTTGTATTTTTAATTACCTTTATTATCGCCCTTTGGCGATGGTGGTAATTTAAATTCCAATCACCCAATCCCAAATTCTTTTAAGTCATTAAGTCACTAGGTAACTCGGCCATCCAATGACGAATGACTTATTGGCCTAATGACTCAATAGCTTACATCTTTTCCTTCAATTCCATGGCTTCGGAAACCAGCTCAATCACCTGGTCAAACAGGAAGGGTTTGGAGACGATGAGATCGATTCCACTTTCGCTCAGCTTCTCTCTATTCAACTCCATTCCCCATCCAGTGATCATGATAACGGGAACCTTTGGATTCATTTCCTTGACGGCCATTCCTACTTCCCATCCTGAAACTTTTGGCATGCCAAGGTCAGTGAAAACCAAATCAAATGGTTCGTTTTTGAATCGTTCAATTCCCTCCTCACCATCGGAGGCAACCACGACTTGATGACCTTTGACTCCCAACATTCGGGAGAGAATGTCTCGGACCGACTCCTCATCGTCAATGACTAAAATCCGTGCTGGGCGCACCTCTTTAATAGGCTTTCGTACCTTCTCTTCAAGTTCTTTCTCCCCGAAACCCACCGGAAGATGAAGGATGAAGGTTGTTCCCCTCCCGGGTTCGCTCTCTATCAGGATCTCTCCTCCATGGCGTTTGATAATTCCGTAAGAAACACTCATGCCCAAACCAGAGCTGGTCACACCTTTTGTGGTGAAGAATGGATCAAAAACCCTCTTCTTTACCTCTTCCGTCATCCCGAACCCAGTATCGGAAATCCTCGCTTCCACCCAACCATCCAATGGGGATTGTGTGGAGATGTTGAGTTGACCTCCTTCGGGCATTGCATCGATAGCATTGAAAATCATGTTGGTCAACACCTCTCTCAACTCCGATGGATTTCCTAAAACCGAAGGCACCTCCCTTAAGTTTCTGGTTAGTTCAATCTGTATGCCCTTTTTTTGTGCCTGATCTTTCCAACGGGGCTGGGTAATACTAATCACTTCCTCGATAATCTCATTAACTGGAAGAAGAATGAATTCCTTATCCCTTCTCACCCCTGTAAATTCCTGTATTCGACGAATGGTCTCTGCTCCATCTTTTGAGGATTGTTCAATGATCTTCAACCGTTCACGAACCTCTTCTGGTCTGAGATGATCCAATTGATAAAGGAGAAGTTGGATGTTGCCGAGGATGACAGCCAAGAGATTATTGAAATCGTGAGCCACACCGCTCGCCATCTCCCCCATGGCCCTCAATTTCTCGGCTTGGACAATCTGATCCTGAACCTGTTTCAACTCTTCAAGAGTTTGTTTCAGATCGAAGAAAAGTTGGGCATTCTCAATAGAGATGCTCACCTGGCTGGCAAAGGAGGATAGAACCTTTAGATCCTCCTCATCAAACCCCATGAGTTCACTACTCTCAATATCCAGAACTCCGATCAACTGACTCCTCACCTTCAGCGGGAAGGCTGCCTCCGATCTGGCCACCGGGGAGCCACGAATATATAGAGGATCTTTTGATACATCAGGAACATAAAGGGATTCGCCTGTTTTGGCCACCCAACCCACGATCCCATCAACACCCACTTTAAACCGCATATCCATAGTCTCTTCTAATCTCATACCTAAGAACTGCTTGATATAGAGCTCATCCTTTTCCCGATCTAAGAAAAAGATGCCACAGAGTGCATAACCCCACTGTTCTCTAAGGATTTCTAAGGCTTTTTTAAGCAATTCATCGAGATCGAGCGTAGAGGAGAGGGTTTTCCCAATCTCATAGAGGGTCGTCAATTGTTTGATCTTGGCTATAGAATCTTCATAGAGTTTGGCATTTCCAATGGCAATGGCAGCCTGGTGGGCAAAATTGAAGAAGAGATCGATCTCGTTCTGTTGAAAGTGTTTGTAAGGATCAGAAGTACCAACCACCATGGATCCAATGATCATCTCTCTGACGATAAGGGGAACACCCAAGACCTCTTTAATATGATAGTCATCCAATTCCCTTAATCGGTGGGGATGCTGGTCATAGTCTTGATAGAGGATAGGGGTTTTTCTTTTTATCACTTCCCCAAAAACCCCACTGGATGAAAGGGAGAACTCTCTTCCGATTAAAATATCGGGCAATCCATGGACGATAGCAATGGCGTAATTTTGTTTCCGATTATCCCAAAGGGAAATGGATCCTGACTCTACCCTTAAGAGTTCAATGGAGCTCTCAATGATTTTTTGAAGAATCACTTTCAATTCAAGTCGAGAGGCAATCTCCTGGCTAATGGAAAAAAGGGTTCTCTGCTCTTCCAGACGTTTGACATTCTCTGTATAGAGAGAAATTCTTTCCATAGCACCGCCAATGATCTGACCGACGGCGTTGAAAAGATTCTTTTCATAAGGGGTGAATTGGTAAAAATCTTTTCTTGCAATGTTTAAGGTTCCATAGACCTTATCCCTCCCTTTTAAAGGGATGATCGCCAGAGATTTCAATCCTTCTTCAATGGCCAAGGAAAGGGCTTTTGGATGAGTACGATAGTCCTCAACGAACATAGGCTCACCCGTAAGGGTCACTTTTCCTGTGAGGCCATCCTCTAATTTCAATCTCTTCATTCCTTCAATAAATCTTTTGGAAAAGTTTCGTTGAGCAGTGAAAACCAAACTTTCACCTTTCTCATCCAGAAGGTAAATCCCCGCAGAGCGAACTCCTATCAACTCTGTCATTTTATTCAAACTATTATTAAGAATCTCATGAAGATCAACGGATTGATTAACGGATTGGCTGATTTCGCTGAGAATGGAGAATTCCCTATTGAGCCTCTGAATTTCTTCTCCCAATTCCTTGACCGATTGCTTCATCTATCCCCCCACGAGAAGATTTACCCCGTTAGAAAGCCTCACCATTTACCCCGTTCGATAATATACATCCCCTGGGGTTTATGGTGAGGATGTTGTCAACCCTGTTAGAAAGCCCGCTTTTGAAACACTGAGTTGTCAATCTCTCCTGTCAACCCTTGCGTAAGGGATCTTTCTAACGGGGTCAATGAGTCCATAATTCCTTTCAAACGGGGTTTATTCCACTAATATCACTCCATAGATATTTCTCTCTTCCTCATGTGTTCGAACCACTTCAATCGGAAATCCATTGTTCCTCGCGGTCTTGAAGACATCGATGCCACAAGCCTCCATGGAAGGCCTCGCTTCATATCCATGTTTGCAAAGACCGTTCGGATCGCACTCTTTACAGAGACGGCAGGGACCCGAGGCCATGCTCCAAGCCTTGTAATAGCCATCAAGAAAGACCTCACCTTCGAGACGGACCACGGTCTCGTTGAAACCCTTTGACCTCTCCCCCTTTTTTAATCTTTGATGGAGCAAGATGGCTTTCTCATAGGAATCAACCACCTTTCGAGTAATTTCTGGAGGTGGGGCATGAGGAGGACAGGTGAGACTCATTCCAAAACCAGTGCATCCAAATTGGCATTTCATCCTCACCCATTCACCGGTGACAATGGATCGAGGTTCAATCACCTTGACTCCACTCATCCCCAGTTCTAATGCCTTCTTGCAGTAGATCTCCAATGACTTCATTTCCCATTCACCCTCTTGCAAGAACTCCTTAGGGGAGCCCCACCGTGGGCTCCCACCCTGAACCGATATGCTTGCAGGCCTGGATCGGGCGGCCACAGAGGGCCGCCCCTACGGGTAGGAACTGGTTTCCTGACCTGTCCATAGAATGCATTTATATTATTTAGCCTGGGTGAGTTCCTTAATCTCCCGCTGCGTCTCCTCCCTTTCCGGACTCCCCTTCTCCAACCATTCAAAAGCCGTTCTGAAATGAAGGAGGGCATTTTTCCCATCTCCTCTCAATTTGAAATGTTTTCCGAAATAGAAATGGGAGAGCCCTTTCTGTCCCATTCTTCCATAAACTGATCCAAGATTCAGATAGACCTCAACGAATTCAGGTGTCTCTTTTTGGATCTTTAGAAAGAGTGGCAGAGCCTTGGCAAAATCCCCTCTTTCCTGATATCCCCTTCCGAGGTAATAAAGACCTAATAGATCATCGTTCCGGCCTGCTCCAGTCCGGGAGATAGGCTGAATGGCCTCGAGAGTTTCAATGGCCTGATCCAGCCTCCCTGAAAGAAAATAAACAATTCCAAGCTCCCTTAATACATCCATATCCTTGGGTGCTAATGATTGTGCCTTTTGAAAGGCCTCTATCGACTTATCTAACCTCCCCATTTTGTGGTAGGCGAGGCCTAAACCATAGTATCCCTCCAAATCCTGAGGGTCGCCATCAACTAAAGACTGGTAATGGGCTACTGCTACATTGGGTTCCCTCTCCTCCACAAAGGCCTTAGTGTGAATCCTTTTGAAATTTCCAACCGTTTTGAAAGGTCCCATCGGCCTCTGTCCGGACTGGAGGAGGTTCTCTAAAAGAGAGATTCGATCTTCAATGGCCGGATGGGTCATGAGGTAACCAGGCATTTGGGGTGCTGTGGACAAACTCATCCTATAAATTTTGTTTAAAAAGGTAATCATTCCACTTGGATCATACCCTGCTTTAATCATACGATACAGGCCGTTCTGATCCGCATCGGTTTCATTCTCACGGGAATATTTTAGGGTGAAGGCTTCTGCCGTGGCCATCGCCATGGTCGCACCCGCTTGAGAAGCTGTCCCACCACCGCCTGCCAGCATGGATGCGAGTATCGCCACCATACTGGCAATATTGAGCCGCTTCGACCTCTCGATCATCTGTGAAATATGTCTCCCGGTAACATGGGAAATCTCATGGCTGAGTACTCCTGCGATTTCCTGTTCATTTTCTGCCAAAACAAGTAGCCCCGTGGTGACGAAAATATAACCACCCGGAATGGCAAAGGCATTGGGATCGATTGCATTGATCAGATAAAATTTGAACTCAAAAGGAGTTGAACCAACCTGGGCTACCAAGGAATCGCCCACCTTTTCTAAATAAGTCTGAAGGGTTAAATCTCTCACGAAATCGACTTTTTTCTCCATCTCAAGGAGGACTCTCTTTCCTAACTTCTTTTCCTCTTCTGTCGTCAAAGCCGAGGCGCCTTGAATGAAACCCTCGAAGAGAAAGATAGTGATGAGCAATAGGATGATCCAATAAGAATCTTTTTTCTGAAGCGCCATTCTGTTACCTCAAATGACTCACATATTAACACGTTCCCTTCATATCTACAATAAAAAGAATTTAGAGTGTTTCATCGAAATAGGGAATCTGTAAGATCTTTAGAATAAAAAAAAGCCCTATATATCCTCTCCATTTTGGGTGGGGTTTGGATGGTGGGAGTTAGAGAATATATAGGGCCCCAATAACTTAGACAAACTTTAGCTCATTGCTCTTGCTCTAAACTTACAATCACCCCCCTTAAGGTGATTTTCTTTCATTCTCCTTTCCAATTCTTTATCGTCTCATTCAAATTTTTGATATTGCCATAGAGTCGCCGGATAGAAAAAGCCTTTTCTCTTCCTTCCCGATGAAGTGGATAAACTCTACCACCACCTGCGGCTGCCGCCTCACCAAAATCAATCAACTTTCCCTTTCCCTCAGCCTTCATCTTCTCCAACTCCAACCCGTGCTCCAACTCCATTTCATGCTCTGTAAGATCCCCTGTAATCCAAGCCCAACTCATTGGATAGACTTCGGGATTCCACACAACAGAATAAAGGTGCCAAACAATAATGGTGAGTGTAGCCAAAATCGCTTCGTAATAATGTACCGCTAGCGCAACATTATAGGTCCACATTGGGAAATACAGCAACCATTCCGTCTTAAACCAGAGAATGAAACCCGTAACAGTCATGACGATCGTTCCCCAAATCAGACCAAGGTATTCAAGTTTTTCACGGAAATTGAAGCGACCCATCTTGAGCTCCTTGGCCGGCCGATTGATGAAGAAGTTGTTTTTCAATGTCTCCCAAAGGTCTTTGGCATCTTTCAACCCTGGAATCATATCCTTTATGATTCCCCTCCCCCTCTCAGTGAAGGCGCAATACAGAACGTGATAACCGCCCAAAGTGACTATGGCCACACCACTGAGCCGATGGAGGAAGCCCCGTAATGTCATCCCCATGGGAATATCCGTGATGGGAGAAGCCCAGAAGGCCTCCGGGTATTTTAAGACAAAACCTGTGATGACCAAAATCGAAAAGTTGATAAACAGATTGAGATGCTGAAACCTTTCATTCAATGTCATCCTCAGATATTTCTTCGTCATAGCAAATTGCTCCTTGTTTCTAAGGCCTATGGTCAATTGTCTTTCTCAGCCAATCGGTGAAGTTGAATAAGATCATTCCTCCAATGACTGTTACAATCAGGATGATATAGACAATCCTCACCCATCCGACCACCTTCTCTCCAAAGTCCTCCCCGGTAATGGAGGCAATAGAATGCATCTTTCCTTTCGCAAAGTCTTGCGAAGCCCCTGGATGACAGCTACCACAGGTCTTCTGTAAATTGTCTTTATAAATCATGGATCTGGGATCGGAAGAAGGTCGGATGTCATGAACTCCATGACAACTTGCACAGTTGGCTGAATAGGTATCTCCCCCTCGATATGAAAGGCCGTGGAAACTATCACGATACGATTTCACATATCCTTTGGTAATTCCATATTCTTTTGAGATCCGCTCTGCGGCATGGCACTGTGGGCAAGTGGTTAAGGCTATTCTTCTCTCATTGACTGGAGAGTCGGGATCCACCTTCGTTTTAATCCCATGGAAACCGTGACAGGTTGTGCAGGTGGGAGAATCACTCCTCCCCCTGGCAGCGAGCACCCCATGAATACTTTCTATAAATTGTTGGGTAATTTCAGGATGGCATGAACCACAAGTATGAGGAATGTTCGAGCGGAAGATCGTTGATTTCGGATCGATCAGGGACCTCAAGTTATGACTCCCATGACAACTGGTACACGCCACTTCCCCCGTTTTTCCATGCACACTTTCCTTAAATTCCTCTTCAGGAATGGCTGTACCTAATGCATGTTGCTTGACAAATTCAACATTAGAATGACAGCCACTACATGTCTTTTCGATGTTGGAAACATGAGTCATGGATTTAGAATTCTTACTGGGCAGGATATTATGTTTTCCGTGACAATCATAGCAATTGGCCGCCCTCTCCGCTCCCTTCATGATCATCTTG